>JAGZHZ010000021.1 GCA_018366495.1 Clostridiales bacterium | reverse complement strand
CACACATTTCACACTCCGATTTTTATTCTTCTTTTTCTCTATTGTTTCCAGCTTTTTTATCGTTATGCGTCTTGTGTGTTTTTTTCTTTTATTTTCCTTCCAGAATTCTTGGAACTCGTTTTCCTATATCACAGACAAATTCATAAGGAAATCGTCCTGAAAGCTCTCCCAATGTCTCTACTGAAAGCCCCTCTCCAATCAGAACAACTTCATCAAGTTCTTTCGCCTCCGGAATCTCCGAAATATCAACCATAAACTGATCCATGCAGATTCTTCCAAGAATAGGCGCTTTTTTTCCGTGAATGAGAACCCATCCTTTATTGGAAAGACTTCTTGGATACCCATCCCCATATCCGACTGGAATGGTTGCTATCCTCATCTTTCTCGGCGTCACAAATGTGCCTCCATAGCTGACAGGCGTCCCCTTATCCACCGTTTTAATATATACAATACAGCTTTTCAATTCCATAACCGGACGCAGTTTTACCAGATCTCTTTTTACTTCCATAGAAGGATAAATTCCATAGATTGTAATTCCGGCGCGCACAGCATCGAGATTCATCTGCGGCAATTCCACAATTCCAGCGCTGTTGGAACAATGTTTCATTGGAATAGACAGACCAGATTGTTCCAGTTTTCTCACAAAATTTTCATATCGCTCAAACTGATTCAAAGCACTCGTCTTATCTGCTTCATCTGCTCTTGCAAAGTGAGTAAAAATTCCTTCTATCTCAATCTCTTTCAATGCTGCAATTTTCCGGATCTGCGCAATGCTTTCCATCGTGTCTGAATATCCGATCCTTGTCATCCCAGTATCAAGCGCAATATGAATTTTTATGCTTTTTTTCAGTTCTCCTGCAGCCTTTGCAAGCTTTCTTGCCGTCTCATATTGAAATACAGCCGGACGGATCTGTTGTTTTACCATCTCTTTATAATCTTCTTCAAACGTATATCCCAAAATTAAAATCGGCTTTTTGATACCCTCTTCACGCAGTGTGAATGCTTCCTGTGCCGTCGCAACTGCAAATCCCCAGATATATTCATATGGCTCTGCCAGCTTTGCAATAGGCACAGCTCCATGCCCGTATCCATCTGTCTTGACAACGGCAATCATCTTGACTCCCGGCTTTAAATTCTGTTTCATCTGTTTAAAGTTTTCTTCCACTGCATCCAAATGAATGGCTGCATACACTCTGCTGTTTGATTTCATTGTTCTCTCCTGTGCTCCTCCGTTTTTTGGACTTTTCCTATCTGATTCAATATGTCGGTAGCTGTCATGGCATATGCTCCCATCTCTTTCTTCGCTTCATCCCCTGCCAGTCCGTGGAGATAAACTCCCAGTTTTGCTGCTTCAAACGGCTCCATCTTTTGAGCAAGAAGTCCTGTAATCATCCCTGTCAGAACATCTCCGGAGCCCCCTGCCGCCATTCCATGATTTCCGCTTTGATTTATGTACACATCTCTTCCATCTGTGACAACGGTTCTTGTATCCTTTAACACACAGATGACATCATACTCTCTGGCAAATGTTTTTGCCGTTCCAATCAGATCTTTTATGATCTCCTGTCTCGTCTTTTTGATCATTCTGCTCATCTCTCCTATGTGAGGAGTTACAATCACCGGACCTTTCTTTTCATGCAGAATTTCCAGCTGATCTGCGAGCAGGTTTAATCCGTCTGCGTCAATCACAAGCGGGCGATACATATTTTTTATAATCTCAAACAAAATCTTTCTTTTTTGCTCTGATATTCCAAATCCCGGACCTATCGCAGCAGCATCTGCCCATTCAAGCTCTTTTACTGTCTTTTTCTGATCCGCCTTTTCCCAATTCTGCGTTGCAAGAATCGCCTCGGGCAAAATTTGCTGCAAAATATTTCTGTTACATAATTCAGTAAAAATCTGTACGAGACCTGTTCCCACACGGTATGCCGCCATTCCTGAAAAGTATGCCGCACCGCTCATATTTTTACTGCCTGCAATCAGTAAAGCCCTGCCGTATGTTCCTTTGTTAGAATAAGGATATCGTTTAGGCAGACGGCAAAGATCGCTCTTGTCATAAGTATAGCAGCATGGCAGTTTTCTCGCAGTTGCCTCCAGAGTAATTCCAATTTCTCTCTTCAGTACTTTGCCGCAGTATTCTGCTCCTGGATACAGAACATGACCGATTTTTTTATATGCAAATGTCACAGTCATATCTGCCTTCACGGCTGTTCCCATCACTTCTCCTGTATCAGCACAGATGCCGGATGCGATATCAATCGCCAGTACTTTTGCCGGATGTGTATTGATATGCTCAATCAGTTCCCTGTAATTTCCTTCTACAGCCCGTGACAGACCGATTCCAAAAACGGCATCTACAATACTAGTATATTCATCATCCTTCCAGTTCCTGCAAATCGGGATCTGATATTTTTCACAAATTTTTTTCTGAAGGGCAGTATCTGGTGTACAGGACATCTCATTTCCTGTAAACAGGATCGTTACCTCTTTCTTTTTTAAGTGCAGCAGCCTTGCAACTGCAAATCCGTCCCCTCCATTATTTCCAGATCCACAGACGACCAGTACTTTTTTCAGTGGAAAATACTGCTCCAGCACTTCTGTCGCTGCCAGTGCTGCACGCTCCATCAATACTGCAGACGGAATCCCGATTTCCTCAATCACAGCCCGATCCATCTGCTTCATCTCGCCACTTTTTAATAAATACTCCATGTTTCTCACTCCTCTGCCTTAAAAAAGAATGCTGCAAAAGGACATCCCTCTTCCCTGCAGCATCTACCTGTCTTTTTTCCACGCATTGCGATCACGCAGAAAAACACCCCGTATCATTTGTGATGGTCTTTTTCATAATGATTTAGATTATAAGAAAGCTGCATCAGGCTTTCTGACAGATGTACATTCTCTACAATCACGCCCTCCGGCAGATCTAAATCTATATGCGCAAAATTCCATATTGCCCGTACTCCATTTTCCACTAAAAGGTTTGCCATTTTGGCAGCTTGTTCCTTTGGAAGTGTCAATGCAGCAATCTGTATCCCGTTTTCTCTGCAAAACAATGGCAGTTCATCGATCATTCGAATTGGTATTCCCCGTACTGCCATACCTCTCAGACGTGGATTGACATCAAAGATACCCTTAATCCAAAATCCACGTTTTTCAAATTTCACATAATTTGCCAGAGCCTGCCCCAGATTTCCCGCTCCTATGATAACCATATGATATGTTTTATCCAGCCCTAATATTTTTCCGATTTCATTGTAAAGATACTGTACGTTATAGCCATATCCCTGCTGTCCAAATCCACCGAAATTATTCAGATCCTGCCGAATCTGCGAAGCTGTCACATTCATGCGGTCGCTCAGCTCATTTGACGAAATTCTCTCTACACCGCTTTCCAGCAAATCGCCTAAATATCTATAATAGCGCGGAAGTCTTTTTACCACCGCTCTGGAAATTTCTTTTTCCTCCACGAAAACCATCCTCTCATCGCATAGATAATTTTATTATAACGAATTACGCAGTTAAAGTCAAATAAATCTCCTTTTTTTCAAAAAAACCAGCTTGTTTTTTAGTCATTTTCCGATATAATAGAGGCAGCGTCATAATTAGACAACGAAAGGAAATGGTGAAAAAATTATGATACTTGCATGTAATAACATTTCAAAATCATTCGGAACAGAACAAGTTTTAAAGCAAGTCTGTTTTCATATAGAAGAGCGTGAAAAGGCCGCCATTGTCGGCATTAACGGCGCCGGAAAATCCACTCTGCTAAAAATTATCGTAAATGAACTTTCCTCTGATGAAGGTGAAGTTATCATTGCAAAAGGTAAAACAATCGGATATCTCGCACAGCACCAGGCAGTCTCCAGCCACAATACCATCTATGATGAAATGCTTGAAGTAAAACGTCCTGTAATAGAAATGGAAGAAAAATTACGCCGTTTGGAGCAGGAAATGCCGACTCTTTCCGGCGATGCACTTTCTGAGACATTAGAAACTTATCATCGTTTAAGCAGCGAATTTGACCGTGTAAACGGATATGCATACCGCAGTGAGATCGCAGGTGTTTTAAAGGGACTTGGCTTTGCAGAAGAGGAATTTTCCAAATCCGTTGATACGCTCTCCGGCGGTCAAAAAACACGCGTTGCTCTCGGAAAACTGCTGCTTTCCAAGCCTGATATTATTCTTCTGGACGAACCAACAAACCATCTTGATATGAATTCTATTGCCTGGCTTGAAACTTTTTTAATCAATTACAATGGAGCTGTTCTGATCGTAGCTCATGATCGCTACTTCTTAAACAGAGTTGTCACAAAAATTCTGGAACTAGACAATGGAAAAGGAACTACGTTTCTTGGAAACTATTTTGAATATGCACAAAAAAAAGAACAGCTGCGTGAGACACAATTAAAAGCTTATCTCAACCAGCAGCGTGAAATCAAACATCAGGAGGAAGTCATCACAAAGCTGAAATCCTTTAATCGTGAAAAATCAATCCGTCGGGCAGAAAGCCGTGAAAAAATGCTGGAAAAAATGGATGTTCTGGAGAAACCTGTGGCTGTAAGCTCTGAGATTCATATTCATCTGGAACCACGCTATCCAAGTGGAAATGATGTTTTGACCGTAGAGCATTTATCGAAATCATTTGGAGAAAATCACCTGTTTTCTGACTTGAATTTTTCAATCAAAAGAGGAGAAAAAGTAGCAATTATTGGAAATAATGGTACCGGAAAAACGACTCTGCTTAAAATTATCAATAATTATCTCTCTCCTGACAATGGAAAATTCACGCTCGGAAGCAAAGTTAAGATCGGCTATTATGACCAGGAACATCACGTTCTTCATATGGAAAAGACGTTGTTTGAAGAGATCTCCGACGCTTATCCAAATATGACAAACACAGAAGTGCGCAATATTCTGGCTGCATTTTTGTTCACTGGTGATGATGTTTTTAAACGTATTTCCGATCTCAGCGGCGGTGAAAGAGGTCGTGTCTCTCTCGCAAAATTAATGCTTTCAGAGGCCAATTTTCTCATCCTCGACGAGCCGACAAACCATCTTGATATTGTTTCAAAAGAGATTCTGGAAAATGCACTGCGCAAATATACAGGAACGTTGCTTTATGTTTCTCATGACCGCTATTTTATCAATCAGACTGCCACTCGAATTATGGATTTGACTGGAAATACCCTTGTGAATTACATTGGAAATTACGATTATTATCTGGAAAAGAAAGAAGAATTGACCGCCATCTATGCCGGTGTGTCTGCAGAAGAGAAAAAAACAGAATCTATCAGCGCCACAAAACTGGATTGGCAGCAGAAAAAGGAAGAGCAGGCAAAGCTTAGGAAACGCCAGAATGATCTTGCAAAAACAGAGTCCCGCATTCAGGAATTGGAGGAACGCGATTCTGAAATTGATACGCTGATGTCCCAGGAAGAAATCTTTACAAATGTCAGCGAATGTTTAAAATTGAGTAAAGAAAAAGCTGCTATTTCCGAAGAACTGGAAAAATTATATATAAAATGGGAGGAATTGGCGGATTAATTATCTTTCTCAATAAATCTTCTGTTTTGACATTTTTGACAGTTCATTCCTCTTGTGAACTACCCATAAATTAAAGCAAATGGGATTTTCGCAAAGTAACTTTAAAATAAATGTTCCCTTTTAATCAGAAAAATTCAGACGCACGCGCTGTATGCTTAAAAGGGAACCTTTTTTTCTGTATCTGCTCTTTTCTTTGCAATTTTCTGACAAAAGCGGTATGATGAAAGAAAAGCATCGAAAGGATCTGTATCTATGACAAATGAAGAAAAGCAAAAGCAGCTGAAAAGGCAGACACAGCGTGCGATCCGCCATGCAAAAGTAAAGCAGGCACAATATCGAAAAAGAAAAGTTCCAATGACTGCCAGACAAAAAAGACTCAGAAAAAGAAAACAGCAGCGGTGTATTTTGCTTTGTGTCACTGCCGCTCTATTCTGTCTGATTTTATTTGGATTCATTTCTTTGATCCGCTTTGCTGTCTCTTTCTTTTCACCATCAGACTCTGCACAGACAGTCTCTGTTGAGACGGAGACCTCTGCTCCGCCTCCAGTTTCCTACCCGGAAGTAGACTTTACAATCGGATCGACCGGATGTATTTTACTCCACTCTCCTTTTATGACTTCCTATCCGGATGAAAATGGCAATTACGATTTTTCCAGTGTCTTTCGCTATATCACACCGTATTACAGCCAGCCTGATTTTATGACAGCAGAATTTGAAGGTTCTCTTGGAGGAGCTGATCTTGGATATTCCGGCTATCCTATGTTTAATTCTCCAGATATCATTATTGAAAATATGAAAGACAGCGGTATTGATCTGCAATTTCTAGCTACAAATCACATCTATGATTCCTTAGAAGATGGTTTTGAAAGAACACTTCATATTTATGATCAAAAACAAATTGCTCACACGGGAGCACGCTCTTCCCTAGAAGAGCCGACTTACTATATTGCTGAGATATCGGGCGTGAAAGTAGGATTTTTCAATTATGTGTATGAAACTCCAAACGATGGAAATTCGACCTCCTTAAATGGCATGATTATGGATCAGACTTCAGCATCTCTGCTCAATACGTTCCAATATGATAATTTGGAACCATTTTATTGTGAAGTAGAACAGAGCATATCTGAAATGAAAGAGAAAGGTGTCCGTTTCTTTCTTATGAACATTCACTGGGGAGAAGAATATCAGCTGACAGAAGCTGATTACCAGGATGAAATCGCACAAAAACTATGTGATCTTGGAATTGACGCCATCATTGGCGGGCATCCTCATGTTATACAGCCAATTGATGTTTTGACAAGTACAGATGGAACCAGAAAAACATTTTGCATCTATTCTACCGGAAATGCTCTCAGTAATCAGCGGACATATCTGATGGATGAGATGCCGACTGGACATACAGAAGACGGCGTTATGGTCACATTATCTCTTCACCAGTCTCAAAACGGAACGGTCTCGATTAAAGGAATCGATCTTTTGCCCACATGGGTATACCGTTTTCAGGATAACGGCTCAAAATATTATATTCTGCCCCTTGACGATGTGGAACATTTAGAAGAAAAAACTGGAATCTATGATATTTATGCCGAAGCAGAAGCTTCCCGCGAACGGACCATGGAAATTTTATCTGACGGTCTTTTAAAATGTCAGCAGAATTTTTATTAAAGTCAATATAATTTTTGGCATATTTTAAAATTATTTTTGTATATTTAAGTATAAAATTTTAATAGAAAGAAGGGTTTCTGCAAAACAAAGTATTTGCAAAAACCCTTCTTATTTTCTGATCTTACGATCTTATTATTTTTGTAAAATTTTTCTCTTTTATTCCTCTGACATCACATATCCTGCAAGGTTATAGGCATGATCCGAAATTCTTTCCAGATTGCTGATAATATCCAGGAAAATAACCCCGTTTGTCGGCGAACAAAGCTGTTTGGAAAGACGTTCGATATGTGTCTCTCGCAGTTCCTCTTCCATACTGTCCACCTGATCTTCATATTTAGATACCTTGTTTGCAGCATCGACGCTGTGTTTCTCTCTGGCTTCGATTGAGAATGAAAATGCTTTATATACAAGTTCCATAATCTCTTGCAGTTCCTCCTGAGCCATCTCTGAAAAAATGATAGGCTCACGGTCTTTTACATCCACCAGTTCAACCAAATTTTCTGTATGGTCTCCGACACGTTCAATATCACTGACCGAATAGAACAGGTTATTGATAATATTGTGCTGTTCCTCATTTAAGGACAGATTGCTTATTTTTACGAGATACTCCGTAATCATCTTCTCCATACTATTGATGGTCTTTTCTGTTTTATATACCTGTTCAATTTTTTCATGGTCATGTTCCAAGATTGCCTCATATGCACATTTTAAGTTGCTCTGTGTAATTTTTCCCATATGAACAACTTCCAGGATTGCATTTTCTACAGCAAACGAAGGACTTTCCAGAATACGTTCATCTAAATGACGCAGTGTTACGCGCTCATCACTTTCCTCAATCTCTTCCTCATCTTTTCCTTTGACGATAATTCCCGATAATTTTACAAGGTAATTCGCAAATGGGAAAAGTAAAATTGTACAGACGATGTTAAAAATTGTATGGAAAATAGAAATTCCCACGCTTCCTATACCAGCTGTCGCAAATGCCGGATTAAAATTGAAAAATGTAAACATCGCAATTCCAAAGATAATCGTACCAATCACGTTAAACGACAGATGGATGACAGCGGCACGTTTTGCATTTCTCGGTGCTCCCATACTGGACAATAACGCTGTAAAACAGGATCCGATATTAGAACCAAGACTGATATAGATCGCTGAACTCGTCGTTACAACGCCTCCCGTTGCAGCCAGCGTCTGCAAAATACCAACAGATGCGGAAGAACTTTGCATGATTCCTGTCACAACAGCACCGATCAGGACTCCTAAGAATGGATTGCTTCCAAACAATGCAAATGCCTGTGTGAAGATCGGCAGTTCCATATAATCAGCAGCTGAATTTTTCATAAAATCAAGACCGATAAAGAGCAGTCCAAGGCCGATTAAAATATCACCGATATTTTTCTTTTTCTGTTTCTTGGAAAACATAATTAAAAATGCACCTAGTCCAACCAGCAGTGGTGCATAAAGCGAAGGAGAGATTGCTTTAAAGCTGTCCCCCAGCTGTCCCAGTGATACGATCCATGATGTGATACATGTACCGATATTAGCACCCATAATAACGCCCACAGCCTGACCAAGCGTCATAATTCCTGCGTTTACAAATCCGACTACCATGACAGTAGTCGCACCGCTGCTCTGAATGATCGCTGTAATCAGCGCCCCCACCAGAACAGCAACCAGTCTGTTGTTTGTCAGAATTCCAAGAAGCTCCTGCATTTTGCTTCCGGTACTTTTTTGTATACCGTCTGACATACTGTGCATTCCAAATAAAAACATGCCCAGACCGCCTGCAAAAAGAAATAAATTCTCAATGTCATTGATCGACATACGTCTGTATCCTCCAAATTGTATTTTCTGGACTTTTCGGTCTTTTTATTTCACCGTTCTTTTTATAAAACAGATTTCTCAAAAGAGATCACAGTAATCTCCAGTCTAAATCTCCTCTGTCCAATCCCAGAATTAAAGATTCTGCTGTTGCAATGTTGGTAGCCATTGGAATATTGTATTGGTCGCACCGTCTGGAGATTTCATAAATATCCGGTTCCTTTGGATCAATCATTGCCGGATTATAGAAAAATAATACCATATCCATACTATTTCTCTCGATCATCTCCATAAACTGTCTGTCTCCTCCAATACTTCCCGGAAGAAATTTATGTACTTTTAAATTTGTCACTTCTTCCACTCTTCTGCCTGTTGTTCCTGTCGCATATAACTCATGTTTTGAAAGAATTCTTTTATATGCAATACAAAAGTCTTCCAGCAGCGTTCTTTTACTGTTATGCGCAATTAATCCTATATTCATTTTCCTTTATCTCCTACTTTATAGTTACTTTAATTATATCATATTCTGCCGTATCTTTAAAAGATATTTTTCTCAAAAAATTGTAATTACTTGAAAAAATTTCTAGTTTATTTTTTGTTGTTTCTTCACATAATACCATTGCAATAACAAATACAGATTGCAAAAACAAATAAGAAAAGGAGGCATTTATATGTCAAACAATTCATCTAACAAAACAGCAGTACCTGAAGCAAAGAGCGCAATGAACCGTTTCAAATTTGAAGTTGCAAATGAGCTGGGTGTTCCATTAACAGATGGGTACAATGGAAACCTTACTTCCAGACAGAACGGTTCTGTAGGCGGATATATGGTAAAGAAAATGATTGAAGCACAGGAAAAACAGATGTCCGGTAATATGGGCAGCATGAATGCAGGCAGCATGGGAACTTCCAAATTCTAAGGAAGCTGGTTTTTACTGATTTCTCATAAATCTCAGCCATAGAGATTAACATATTCCTTTTTAATTTCTATGACCAAAAGACGGAGCACTTTTTTCTGTATTTTATAGGAGTCCTCTCTTATATAAAATATAAATAGGAAAAAGAGCTCCGTTTTTCTGTTTCACATATTTGTCCTTAAAAATCATATAACAAATCTGTCGAAATTACAACCTTTTTTAGAGATTAAGTTGACTTGATCCCTTTAAAAAGTATTCCTTTATCTTATTTTTCAGCTTTTGATGGTCTTTCAGCAAAAAATCCGGATCATCTGCCGCAATCTGATCCGCTGCCTCATTCGCTTCCTGCAGAATTTTGGCATCCTGAAAAACGTCACCTATTTTAAACTCCATGATTCCGCTTTGTTTTATACCAAATAAATCTCCTGGGCCTCTCAGTTTTAAGTCCTGCCCTGCAATATAAAATCCATCATTTGACTTATTTAAAATTTCAAGTCGTTCTTTCACTGTCTTTCCCTCTGATGCGCGGATCATAATACAATAGCTCTGATCTTTCCCACGTCCCACTCTTCCTCTCAGCTGATGCAGCTGCGCCAGCCCAAAACGCTCTGCATTTTCAATCATCATCACCGTAGCATTCGGTACGTTGACTCCTACCTCGACAACGGTTGTCGACACAAGAATCTGTATTTTCCCCATGACAAACTTTTCCATAATTTCATTTTTTTCTTTTGCTTTCATCTTCCCGTGGAGATACGCAATCGAAACATCTTCCGGCAGTTCTTCTCTAAGCTGTTCCGTATAGTCAATCACATTTTCCGCCTCCACATTCTCGCTCTCTTCTACCATTGGACATATAATATATGCCTGATGTCTTTTTTCAATTTCCTTTTGGATAAAACGGTATGCTTTTTGTCTATATGTTGTATCCACAACACAATTCTTGATCGGCAGCCTTTCCGCCGGCAGTTCATCAATCACAGAAATATCAAGATCACCGTATAAAATTACTGCCAGTGTTCTCGGAATTGGAGTCGCACTCATGACAAGTGTATGCGGACATTTTCCCTTTTCCATCAATTCTTCTCTTTGCTTTACTCCAAATCTATGCTGCTCATCCGTAACTGCCAGGGCAAGATGTTTATAAGATACATTTTCCTGAATCAGAGCATGAGTCCCTATAATAATTGCCGCTTCCCCTGATTCAATCTGACGATAAATTTCTCTTTTTTCTCTTGCCCTCATTGATCCTGTCAGAAGTACAGCTTGATGGGAATATCCATTTTTCTGAAGAAGCGAGCAGATCAATTCATAATGCTGTCTTGCCAATACTTCTGTTGGAACCATCAAAGCGCCCTGATACCCATTTTCCGCCGCCATCAAAAGAGCCATCACTGCGATCACTGTTTTTCCTGATCCGACATCTCCCTGCACCAGTCTTGCCATTGCTGTATCCTTTTGCAGATCTGTTTCAATTTCCTGCCATACTTTTTTCTGAGCCCTTGTCAAATCATAACCCAGATTTTCAGAAAATTTTTTTACATTTTCTGATTTCTGAAGCTGATAAACCGTTTTCATTTTTTCTTTTTTTTGCTTTAATTGGCGTACAGATAAAATAAAAAGCAAAAATTCTTCAAAAACCAGTCTTCGTCTGGCAAGATGCAGATCATATTCTTCTTTTGGAAAATGAATCTGCTCCAGAGCATATCCGCTCTCTGCCAGATGGTATTTATTTTGAATATCGCCAGGTAAAAATTCAAGAGATCCGTCCAGCAGATCAAGCGCTTGTTTTACTGCCTTTTTCACCATATTTTCTGTCAGTCCCTGCACCAAAGGATAAACTGGCTGAAGCTCTTTTTGCAGTTCATTGTATCTTTCTATATCAAAGACCGCAGGCTGAACAATCAAAAATGTCTGCCCTTTTTTTGTTATTTTTCCTCGAAAAATGTATGATCGGTCTCTTTTTAATGTACTGGCCATATATGGCATGTGATGCCATATCACCTGTATCTTTCCTGTCTCATCCATTAAACTTCCCACTGTAATATGAAAATTTCGTCCTCGGCGTATACTCAAGGGTCCGGCAAGAGATGCACATATCGCTGCCGTATCTCCCTCCCTGATCATCGTAATTGCTGTAGGATTTTCCATTTTCTCATACCTCTTTGGATAATAGCGCAGCAAGTCCTCCACGGTTTCAATTCCTGCTTTTAAAAAAATTTCTTTTGTTTTCGGACCAATTCCCTTTAATGTCCCGATTGAATCTGTCTCTCTCATTTTTTTACTCCGCCTACATCTGTTTTTAAATATGCTGCTTGCACTTTATTTCTTTTTCTTTTATTATATCATAGTATCTATTTTTTTACGAGAAAAAGAGCTCTGTGACAGATTGTTCTTCATCTGTTCAACGAGCTGTAAGGAGAATGACAATGAATAAAAAAATAAAAATAAAAAGAGCATTCTTAGCTGCGTTTCCGCATACGCTCCCCATTTTTGCAGGTTTTTGTTTTCTGGGTATGACGTATGGCATCTATATGAATGTATCCGGTTTTCCCTTTATCTATCCGATGTTGATGAGCCTTACAATCTTTGCCGGCTCCATGGAATTTATAACTGTCAATCTACTGCTTGGAGCTTTTCATCCTGTCCAAGCACTTCTTATGACATTAATGATCAACGCCCGCCATTTATTTTACGGCATCTCCATGCTTGACAGATATAAAGGAACAGGATGGAAAAAATTTTATCTTATCTTTGGACTGTGTGATGAAACATTTTCAATTAATTGTACGGCTGATGTCCCTGATGACGTCGATCAGGGATGGTTTCTATTTTTCATCACTTTTTTGAATCATATGTACTGGTTTATCGGCGCATCACTTGGCGGTATTTTTGGATCTTTGATTCCTTTCGGCACAGAAGGACTTGATTTTGTCATGACAGCAATGTTTATTGTCATTTTTTTGGAACAGTGGATAAAAGAAAAAAATCACACAAACTCCCTTTTGGGACTTATTATTTCTCTGCTGTGCCTCATTGTCTTCGGAGCAGAAAACTTTATTCTCCCTGCCATGCTGGCTATCTTAGGTATTCTGACACTCACAAAAAGTCGTACTGAAAAGGAGGTGTGAAATAATGACCGTGTCTCAACAAATCATCACCATTATTATAGTTATCCTTGGAACAGCTCTGACACGCTTTTTGCCGTTTTTACTCTTTCCGGCAGACAAGCCGACGCCAAAATATATTCAATATCTTGGGAAAGTTCTCCCTCCGGCTATTTTTGGTCTTCTTGTAATCTACTGTCTGAAAAATGTCAGTCTTTTATCTGGAAATCATGGCATTCCGGAAATCATTTCTATTGCGGCAGTTGTCTTTCTTCATCTTTGGAAGAGACAGATGCTTCTGTCCATTGCAGGCGGGACAATCTGTTATATGTTTTTTGTACAATTTATTTTTTAATCTCTTTTCTTCTGAATTTTCACTTCTTTTCTCATTTGAGATGGACGATAAATAAAAAATAGCATGGCGTCTGTATCCCATGCTATTTTCATCTATCCTGAACTTTTTTAAATCTGGTTTTTTACTCAGCTGAAATTACATAATAATAAATCGGCTGTCCTCCATTTTGCAGTTCAATATCACAGTCAGGATACATTTCTTCTATTTTTTCCGCCAGTGATTCCGCATCACTTTCTTTTGTATCTTTTCCATAGTAAATACTGATCAGCTCTGTGTCCTCATCTACCATAGCTTTCACCGTATTCTGTGCAACTTCTTCCAGATCTGTGCCGACAGCCAGCAAAGAGTGATCGCCCAGTCCCATAATATCATCTTTATGGATTTCTTTGTCGTCAATCTTTGTATCTCTGACGGCATATGTAATCTGTCCTGTCTTCACATGGGTAATTTCTTCCAGCATAATCTTCTCATTTTCTTCAGGGCTTTTCTCCATCACATATGCAATCATTGCTGTAATTCCCTGTGGAACTGTCTTTGTAGGAACTACAAAAATATTTTTATCTTTTGTCAGAACTTTCGCCTGATTTGCTGCAAGAATAATATTTTTATTATTTGGGAAGATAAAAATATGATCTGCATTGACATGATCGATCGCTTCCAATACATCCTGTGTGCTCGGATTCATGGTCTGTCCGCCTTCAATCAGATAATCTGCACCAAGGCTTCTAAAAATTTCTCCCATTCCATCCCCAACGGAAACACAGATAAATCCTACCTCTTTTCTAGGCATCTGTTTTGCCTGTTCTTCTGCAAGACGTTCCGCATCTTTTATCAGTTTTTCCTGATGCTCTTCACGCATATTGTCAATCTTGATACGGCTCAAAGAACCATATGTCAACGCTCTCTGCAGCGCCAATCCCGGGTCATTTGTATGCACATGGACTTTGACAATCTCATCATCTGACACAAGCACAATAGAGTCTCCAATCGAATTTAAAAATGATTTGAATTCCATCTCGTCCTGATCATCGTATGTATCTTCCAGATTGACAATAAATTCTGTACAGTATCCAAATTTAATATCTGCCTCTTCCTGATAGGAAACCTCAAGCTGCGGTTTTTTCTTTGGTTTGCCAAGCTCAATGCCATAATTCAGCTCTTTTCCAAGAAAAGCATCGTACGCGCCTTTCATCACTTCCAAAAGTCCCTGTCCGCCAGAGTCTACCACACCTGCTTCCTTTAAGACCGGAAGCATCTCCGGAGTCTGACTGAGAACGTATTCTGCCTCTGCAATCACCTCGCTGATAAAGATTGACATATCTTTGATAGTCTCAGCCAGTTCCTGCGCCTTTTCAGCCGCTCCTTTTGCGACAGTCAGAATCGTTCCTTCCTTTGGTTTCATAACTGCTTTATATGCTGTCTCTACTGCTTTTGTGAGAGCCTCTGCCAGAATCTCCGTATCAATCCATTCCACTTCCGCAATTACTTTTGTAAATCCCCGGAACAGCTGAGATAAAATAACACCTGAATTTCCTCTCGCTCCGCGCAGAGATCCTGAGGAAATCGCTTTTGCCAGTCTCTGCATGGAAATCTCTTCCAGTTCACTGACTTCTTTTGCCGCAGACATAATCGTCATGGTCATATTTGTTCCCGTATCACCATCCGGAACCGGAAATACATTTAATTCGTTGATCCACTCCTTCTTTGCCTCCAGATTTTTTGCCCCTGTCAAAAACATCTTTGCGCAAAGTTTGGCATCGATTTTATTTGTATCCACTGCAAGTTCCTCCTTAATCAATTACTCTTACGCCTTCTACGTAAATATTTATTCGTTCCACTTCCATTCCCGTAAACTCTTCCAGTTTATATTTCACGTTGTCAATCAAGTTGTCCGCCACTGCTGAGATACTGACCCCGTACGCAACGATTACATGGAAATCAAGTGAAATTTTGTTATCTTCTACACGGATGGAGATGCCACGCCCAAGATTTTCTCTTTTTAATAATTTTACCAGTCCATCTTTCATGTTGACTGCTGCCATACCAATAATTCCAAAACATTCTACAGCAACGCTGCCAGCATATGTCGCAATCACATCTGTATCGATCACAATAGAACCTAATTCGTTGTCCATGCGTCCTTTCATATCGGTCCCTCCAAACTTTATTTTGTGTCTGCAAAAATCACATTCTCTGCAAACTATTTCATGGTCTATTATACCCTGTTTTATTAGAAAATGAAATAATTATTTTCTGTTTTCTAAAATAATTTCATAATTTTCGATTTTTTGCTTGCAAAATAAATGTTCATCTGCTAAAATATTAGGTGTTGTGAGTCTGTCTGTTGATAGATAGGCAATTAAAGCTCAAGGAGGTGCTATCATGGCAAAATGTGCTATTTGTGAAAAAGCTGCTCATTTCGGAAACAATGTGAGTCATTCTCATAGAAGATCTAACAAAATGTGGAAATCTAACATCAAATCCGTAAAAGTTAAAGTAAACGGAGCTGCTAAAAAGATGTATGTATGTACTTCTTGTTTAAGATCCGGAAAAGTAGAAAGAGCATAAAAATCTTATAGAGATTTCAGAAGAATTTTTTATAAGGCAAAAAAGAGCATTGTTCTATGAACAGAATTCCTGTGATAGAGCAATACTCTTTTTTTATTTTCCCACATCAAAACTTTTTTCCTTCTGCTGTCGTTTTCTACATAAACAGACAGTATCCCATAACAAGAAGTAAAAAAATCAAAAGAACAGATATGGTATCGCACGGGATCAAAAATCCAATCACCATTCCGATTCCTACCCAAAATAGAGTATATCCCACCACTTTACGCATATCTGCTCCTTATCTGTCTTTCTCTTATTTTATTTATATGCCTTTTTTTCTTATCTGATACCTTTCTTTTTACTGTTCAGTCTCTTCCTCTTTTTTTTCTTCTTCTGCTGCAGCGCTGTTCTCCGCTTTTCCTGCCGTAAAGCGATCTACAAAATCTGGAACCATATCTAAGATCTTTGTAAGTCCATCCTGATTTTTAATATTTACCAGCTTTGTTGTTCCATTTTGAATAACAAGTACAGCAGATGGCGCCATTTTTCCTCCCATTCCGCCTCCTCCATTATTCTTTGCATTTTCTGCCACTGCTTTCGCTGCAACTCCAAATGAAACTTCCATCAGAGGCAGAATGATGGTATCTCCCATTGTGATGGGCTCTCCTACTACTGTTTTGGATGTCATAAAACTGTCCATTCCTTTAAAAAGTGAATCTACCGTTGCTTTAAAATTATTTTCTACTGACATTTTTGTCCTCCTTAATTTATCTCTTTATTTTTTTCAGTACATATTTTATATCTTTATTTCTGAAAAAGCGCCATGCCAGTACAAGGAAATGCCATCCCTGCACGCTTCCTGTCATTTCAATCTCACCCTCAAAAACAATATTCTCAAAATCCGGTATTAACTCTAAATCGTAGGAATAGACTGGAAGAAAGACACTGATCAGACCCACAATCTCTCCTGTTGTGGCTGGATCTCCGGTGCCGAATCGAATGTCGCCTTTTATCTTCTTTGGAGCCAGTTTCTTCATGATCCAGATTAATTGCATTTTGCAGAATCGAATGGCCCGTTTTGTATTTTCTTCCTGAAAAAGTGTGTAATAATAGTCTATCGTCTCTTTTCCTCTCGCCAGACTCTTTTTCATGCTTCGCAACTGCTTTTTCAACTTTTTCCAAAGCTTTTTCATTCGATTACCCATCGCCTTTATTTTCTTCCAAAGTATGCCCGGTATATCAAAAAAACGTTTCCATTTTGAGTTTCTTTCCCTTGTCTGTTCCAACTCTCTTTTTTGTTCCGAAAATGTCTCTTCTCTTTGTCCTACTTCTTTCTCTTTATCTTGCTCCTGCGAAAAATCATCTTGATTTTCCATTGTTTTCTCTTGCCATTCTATGGTCTCTTCCTTTTTTGTCTTTTCTGCTTCTTCTTCATTTCTCTGTGTCTTAAAGATCCCTTCTGGCGCTTTCAGACTCTCCTGCTCCACTCTGCTTTGCTCCAAAACCTTTTCTCTGTCTTCCAGCAATATTTTTTCTCCGAATGGATCAGAAACTGTCTGCTTCGTCGATTCTGTCTTTTTCTTTTTTCTCTTTTTTACTGTTTCCTTCCACTGCTCCAGTGTCTTTCCAAAGATTTTAACAGTAAACTGTACCTTTTTTTTCTGCTGCTGAACTTCTGCGCTGATCATTCGGAACATCCAGCTGACTCTCACGCCTGACTCCAGATCAGCGCCTCTTTTTTTTCCTGTAATTCTATATCGCACAGGAACAAATAAGACCAAAAGAGCAGCAAGCAAAATCAGCAGCAAGATCAATGCTGCTATAATTCCAATTACTTTTAGTATAGTCAAAATTATATGTAGCATACTCTCACACCTGCCGCTTTCTTTCCTGTTTCAACTGACTCATCTTTTCTTCCAAATATTTTCTGGCATCTGCGTCTCCTGTTTCTTTGTATGATTCCTCCACAATCTTAACTGCAAGATCTACTGCCTCAAAATAGCTTCCCGCAATTCCCACCACGAGAGGGCATCTGTCAAACAGCGCCGGAAATGCCAGATATCTGGATGAAAAAATATCAAAAATATCTCTTCCATTTGATGATAATGTAATCAGATACACATCATAAACTTTCATATGATGGCTGATTTTCCATATAATTTTTTTCTTTTTTTTGCTGACTTGTTCGCCAACATATAACTGCGGATACCACTTCATTTTTATTCGCTCACTCTGTTTTTTCTTTTTTTAGCCTCTCTTCCAGAGCCTGAATAACAGACTCTAAAACTTTGATTCTGGCATAATATTTGTTATTTCCCTCTACAATAATCCAAGGCGCATACGTTGTTGAAGTACGAATCAACATCTCATCAACAGCCTCCTCATACAGATCCCATTTTTCTCTGTTTCGCCAATCCTCTTCCGTAATTTTCCACCTTTTTTCCGGCGTATTCTGCCGCTCCTTGAAACGTTTTTCCTGCTCTTTTTTATCAATCTGCATCCAGAATTTCAAAATCACTGTGCCATTATTTGCAAGCTGTTCTTCCATTTCATTGATCTCCCGATAGGCCCTTTTCCATTCACACTGTGTACAAAATCCTTCAATACGTTCAACCAGAACCCTGCCGTACCAGGTGCGGTCAAAAATAGCAATATGACCATCCTTTGGCATATTCTTCCAGAATCTCCACAGATAATGGTGTGCTTTCTCTATATCATTTGGAGAAGCAGTCGGATTCACACGATACCCTCTCGGATCCATATATTCTGTCAGACGTTTAATTGCCCCGCCTTTTCCTCCTGCATCCCAGCCTTCAAATGCAAGAACAACCGGAATCCTTCTTCTATACAGCTCGCTATGGAGCAGAGATATCTTTTTCTGAAGAGGTTTCAGATATGTTTTATACTGCTCTTTTGTGTAGGCAAGAGACAGATCTGTGCTGCTTAGGATCGAAGATTTGAATATTGTCTTTTCCTGCTCTGTTTGCGGTTTTTCTTTTTTCCACTCTTCGTTTAATTTCTGCTGCTCTTTTATAAAAGCGACATATTTCTCCAAACGATCTGCCACTACCGAAAGCACTTTTACAGAAGCATACTCCCGATCCATCGCCTCCACAATAACCCACGGTGCATACTCTGTGTCTGTTTTCTGCAGCATCTCATCATTCATTTCTTTGTATCTTTCAAACTCTTTATTTCTCTTTAAATCCCCTTTTGATACACGCCATGCAGTTTCTTTTGAACTTAAAAGTTTATCAAACCGTTTCTTTTGTTCCTTCTTTGTAATATCAAGAAAAAATTTAATAATCACAGTTCCGTCGTCCGAAAGCGTCTCTTCAAATGTATTGATTTCCTCATATGCGTGAGCAAGCTGTTCATCTGTCGTAACTCCGTCAAATCGATCTACCAAAACTCTTCTGTACCAGCTACGGTCAAAAATAGCAATCCGTCCTTTTTGCGGTATCTTTGTCCAGAATCTCCACAAAAATGGGTGCATCTGCTCATCTTCTGATTCTCCGTTAATTGCATAGACATAAAAGCCACGCGGATCCAGCGGATGAATCAGCTGATTAATCATGCTGCCTTTTCCTGAAGCCCCAAACCCTTCAAATACAATGATCACTGGTATCTTCAGATCTTTA
Source organism: Clostridiales bacterium (assembly GCA_018366495.1). Lineage (GTDB taxonomy): Bacteria > Bacillota > Clostridia > Lachnospirales > Lachnospiraceae > JAGZHZ01. The sequence goes on along the minus strand of JAGZHZ010000021.1, from coordinate 22,373 downwards.
CATTCCCTCTGTAAAGATGCAATCTTGAGTTCCAGTGCCTCTGTCTGCCTGTGATATTCTTTCTTATCCATTTTTTTTGACAGGTCAATCTGTTCCAGCATACAATCTCTCCCCTTTCGATCCTGTTTTTATTTTTCCCTGTTTCTTTATTCTTCCAAAATCATTCTCTGTATATTCAATTCAAAGTCTGAAATTTTAATACCCTTTATTTATGCCAGTATATCACACTCATTCTGTCCAGGCAATCAGCAAAACGGAAAAAGGACTGTCATATGACAGCCCCTGCGTTTTTAAAAATATTTATGACTTCCCCAAAGATTATTCTTTTTCAGCTCTAAATATTCATTATACGCTTTTTCTAAAATCACTTTTTCATTTGAGAATTTCAGGAGATGATAAGCCTCATGAAACTTATAATATCCTGAATCTACAAAATATTCTTCCCGCTGCGGTTTGCTGTAATAACTGTCTGCCATCATCAAATACCAATGCACATCTTTTGAGACGGTATCTTCCGGAACATTAAAAGTATATTGACTTTTTCCGATATATTTAATGATGGATGCGCGAGCACCCGTTTCCTCCAGCACCTCCCTGGTTGCTGTATCTTTAAATTCTTCACCAGGCTCTACAGTTCCCTTGGGCAAAACCCATCCCTCATATTTGTTCTTATAGCTTTTATAGAGAACGAGGATTTTCCCACGAAAAATTACCACTCCGCCACAGCTTGTTGCCTCAATCATCGCAATTCCTCCTGTTGGCTCTGGTTTTAACTTGATATTAGTATAACTCTTTTTTAAAAAGGATGCAACATTTATCTTTTCTGTATATACAGAAGTATTATTTTTTATCTTCTGACAGCAAATAAGAGACTGTATCCGTCAATCGTGATACAGCCTCTCATCTTAATAGCCATAGCTATTGTCATAGTTATAATAATAAGAATCCAAAATCTGTTTTGTGATCGGCACTGCCGCTGAACTTCCTGTGCCCCCATCTTCTATTAAAACACTGATTACAAGTTCTGGATTATCCACATTTGTAAATCCTACAAACCAGGAATGTGTTCCCTGCTGAGCTCCATTATCGTACTCTGCTGATCCTGTCTTTCCTGCACAGCTGTATGTCTCATTGTACAGCGTCGTCGCTGTGCCACTTAAAACAGTCTCTCTCATGTACTCTGTCAAGACTCCTGCCTCCTGTGCAGACATCACTGTTTTATATGCTGCAGGCGTTGTCTCTTTCACTAGATCTCCTTTTGAAGTCTGAATATGATCAATCAGGTATGGTGTCATCATAACGCCTCCATTCGCAATCGACTGTGCAATCATCGCCATATGAAGAGGAGAAACGAGAGTATCTCCCTGTCCGATCGCTGTAGTCATCTGTTCCCCGTAAGAAGAATCTGCTTTCAAGTTAAACTGACTCTTGCTATATTCCATATAGTTTAAGGGAAGAGAATTATTAAATCCAAAATCATTGCACAGATCAATAAATTCCTGGTTGTTCAGCTCAAGCCCGATATTACAGTAAGAGCTGTTGCAGGAGTGCGCAAATGAGCTTTTCAGATCTTCCCATCCATGTACTTCACTGTTATAGCAGGTCACTGTCACATCTTCCTTTGTAATCGAACCTGCACACTCATATGTGTAGTTCTGATAGTCCGGATTCTGCCGCATAAATGCAAGGGTGGTTAAAATTTTAAACGTCGATCCCGGAGGATAAAGTCCCTGTGTTGCCCGATTTAAAAGAGGACTTCCTGCATCATCTGTTGTCAGAAATTCCCAATTTTCTGAGATTGTACCTGGATCAAAATCAGGTTTTGAGACCATGGCTAAAATTTTTCCCGTGGAAGCTTCCATCACAACGACAGCTCCTCTGTATGCGCCAAGCGCATTATAAGCCGCTTCCTGAAGATCTGTATCCAGCGTCAGATATACATTATCGCCCAGCACCTTTTGACCTTCTGCCGTATATTCCAGCTGTTCCAGAAAAGAAATGTGAGAATCTGTCAAATCATAATCGCATTTTGCTTCCAAACCTGACTTTCCATTTTCATAATATCCTACAACGTGTGAAAAAACTTGCCCATAAGGATAGACGCGCGTCTCTTTTCCCTCTGCATCTACTGTAGTTGCTGCCAAAATTTCTCCGTCTGCGGCCAGGATCTGTCCTCTTTGAATATCACTTTTTCGATCATTCTGTTTTGTATTGTATGTGTTTGTGTTAATTTCTTCTGCTTTAAAAACGTTGAAGTAAACAAGATATGTGCACAGAATTAAAAACATACTGATAAAGATCCATGTCACACGCATAAATTCTCTGTTTCTCTTGCGCAGCCGTTTTGTTTTTTTACCTTGAAGGCGGGTATCCGTAGCGTTGCTGTCCGTTTTCTTCTGCGTTTTGCTGTCCATATTGTCTTTGATATTGTTCATAGATTCTTGCTCTTTCAATCTCCTCATCCTCATCTTCTTTTACTAGATATAAGCCTTGTACGATAAAAAACATAATCAAGGTACTCATCACAGAACTTCCTCCATAGCTGACAAGAGGAAGGGTAACTCCTGTGGAAGGAATCATTTTCATTGCTCCTCCAATGGTTAAAAAGGTCTGAACCGTGATCATACATCCAAATCCAAGTCCAATAATACGGTAAAATTTATTTCTCAGCCCCATCGCTACATTTAAAAACATCATGAAACAATTTAAATAAACTAAAATCAGACAGATACAAAAGATACCTCCCATTTCCTCTGCAATCGCTGAAAACATAAAATCCTGCTCTACAATCGGAATCATACCCGGCGATCCCTGAAACAGTCCTGTGCCGAACCATCCTCCAGCGCCGATTGCAAAAAGGGACTGTGCGATCTGATATCCTCCGCCTTCATATACGTCAAATGGATTTCGCCATACTTCCACACGCACTTGCACATGATAAAACAGAAAATAGGCCAGCACAGCTGCGACGCATCCTGCTGCAATTCCTGCCAATGTATAGACCGGTTTTTTCGTAGCGGCGTAGAGCATCATCAGATAAGTGCTGAAAAAAATCAAAGCGCCTCCCAAATCTGTTGAGATTACTAAAATCAACACATGCACAGCGGCAAGGACTGTTGCAATCACAACCTGTCGAAAATCACTTGCCTTTGCAAACATACTTGCAATACAAAATACAAAGATCAGTTTTACAAATTCAGACGGCTGAAATGCAATCGGTCCAATTGATATCGAAAGTTTTGCTCCGTAAGAAGACTGCGCCAACACAGCAACTACCGCCAGCATTCCGATTCCTAATACAGCATAAAACCATGTCCATTTCTGAAGAATCTTCATCTTTCTTATAATAACAGGCACAAAAAGTGCAATGACAGTGGAGACTACAATAATCTGAAACTGTTTTATTGACTGATCATAAGAAAGACGTGTAATCATAATAAACCCGATAGCAATCAAAAGACACATATTGTTCAGCAAAAGCTTTGATGCCTGCGGATATAAATTTCTTACCATCACCTGAACGGCCAGCAGATATAATACCTGTGATCCCCAGAAAAACATCAGCTGTTCTTCCTCCATTTTCAGATAAAGCACTAAAAAAGCAATAAAATGGATCAGAAGAATCATGAGTACCTGACGCAGATACAAGAACTCCTGGGCACTTTTGCTTTTTTTTGTAAATACAATAAACGACTGTGCCGTATAGATGATCATAAAAATAATCAATAAATACTTTGAAACTTCAATCACTAAGTTTGTCACATTTTCACCTACTCTACTCCTCTTTTAAAGTGTCCTCTCGTAAATTCCTGATTCTTCTTCCCGAAAGTTTCACTGTTAAAGATATGATCTATAAAAAGCTGAGTCACCGTCACAGTCTCCTGCACATTCTCTGTTGTAAAACAAAGACGCACCGCCTCCGGTGATATCCTTTTTATTTCTTCCCACTCTTCCAGTAAAGATAATGGCACTTCATTATAAATGACATTATAGCAGAATCTGCACACCGTCTCGACAGGAAAACGTTTTTTCTTTCTGTCTTTTAAAAACAGCCATTCTTTCTTTTTATTGCACCCGATCGTATTCTTTTTTAAGCACTGAGCAGAAATCATAGTTGGAATTCTTCCATAAAGAATCATTTCACTTCCAGCACATCCTCTCTGTATGATTTCTTTTTTGTTCAGTTCAAAAGGTACGGTATCGCGTTCAACTCCGCATTTTTTCCAGAATTCTCGCGCATTGCTGTTGTAGGTATAGAGATTGTGATCTGCAATCATTTTTCCTTTGTATTTTTTATTCTTTAAAAATTGATATTCTTCCAGACTGCGGATCAACATTCCGTCAAACTGTGAAAATACATTTTCTTTCCATGCCTCTTCATACTTGTTTTTTATATCCAAGCGGAAAATCCTAGGCATTGCATAAAAGCAGCTCTTTCCTGTCTGATGACATTGATCTATAACGGTCTGAATCTCTTCATAGTCCGCAAATTGATTCCAGGCTGCTGCATCTATGTAAAATCCGCTGATCTCCTCTTTTTTCAGCAAATCCGGAAAAGCTTTCAGATTTCCCAGCTCTATAAAAAGAGACGGCTTTCCATTTTTCCCTTCCAGATACGGCTGTTGCTCTATACGCTCTCTTTTTTCCCTGCAATACGTTGAGAGAATTGTCTGTCTCAACTGTTCCATCCCTTCCCTGCGAAGTTCATTTAAGGCATAGACAGGCAAAAATGTATCTTCCTCCAAATCAATCGAAAGATTTTCAAAAGAAAAACTTGTATTTCCCGTCTTTTGCATCTGCTTTCTGACTTTTTCCTCAGTTAAAGGCTGCTTCTGTGCCTGTGAAGGCGGCTCTGCTTTTACAGAAGTCTTCCATTTTTCCATACTCAATTCAAGTATAACAGGTTGATTTTTTAAAATCTTTAATCTTCCATTAATTTTTTCTTGGTAATTCCCACATACATACGTCTCTGAAAGCTCATCCAGCAATTTCTTGTTTCTGGTTCTGTAAAATTTCCATCCCTTCTTCAGTTTCACCGACGCTGGAACTTTTATTGTAAAACACGCTTTCTTCTTTATTTCCTGTCCCAGAGTAATCTCTGTCTTTTTGGGATCTGCTGCTGAGAATGCTTCCAATACATCCCCTCTGGATAAGTCTTCCAATGCCCTAAGTTCTGCTCCGTCTTTCTTGATCGCTGTGATCTGAGCTGCCTCAATTCCATTGTGATTTGGTCTTTTCAGCGCCATCATTTCTTTTCCATTTTTTGTTTTATAATACCCTTCATTAAATCCGCCTCGATTGTACAGGTCCATCAATTCTTTTTTGTCTTCTTCTGACACATCAAAAATGCCATCTTTTTTTTCTTTCAGACATAAATCTAAATATTTTCGGTAAATCCGCACAACACCTGCCGTGTACTCTGGTTTTTTCATTCTTCCTTCAATCTTTAAGGAATACACCCCGCTTTTTAAAATTTCCGGCAGCAGTTCCAATGCACACATATCCTTTGGGCTTAACAGATACATCCCTTCTGCATTTCTTACAGCCTGCTCCTTCTGATACAATTCATACGGCAGTCTGCACGGCTGTGCGCATCTTCCCCTGTTTCCGCTTCTCCCCCCGATTAGGCTGCTGAAAAGGCATTGTCCGGAGTAGCAGTAACAAAGCGCTCCGTGAACAAAACTCTCGATCTCCATCCCTGTCTTTTCATAAATTTCTCTGATTTCTTTTAAAGAAAGCTCTCTTGCTGTCACCACTCTTGTCACACCAAACTCTTTTAAAAATTCTGCTCCGTCCGCTCCTGTCACAGTCATCTGTGTGCTGGCATGGATAGGAAGATCCGGAAACTGTTCTCTGACAAAAGAAAGCACTCCCATATCCTGCACAATCGCTGCGTCCAAGCCATGTTCATATAAAGGAGCCAGATAATCATACAGTTCACACATCTCCTGTTCTTTTAAAAGTGTATTCACTGTCAAATATAAGGATCGCCCATGCAGATGACAATAGTCGATGGCTTCTTTCAAATGATCCTGATCCGGATTATCAGCATATGCCCGCGCTCCAAAACGCTGTCCTCCCATATAGACTGCATCTGCCCCTGCGTGAACTGCAGCTTTTAAACTTTCCATAGACCCTGCCGGTGCCAGTAATTCTGCTCTTTTTTTCACTTATTTTTCCTTTCTTTTTCTATTTTGTTTTATTTTGTAGGATAAAAAGGACCGTCCTTCCTAGACAGCCCCTTCTTTCTCCGTTTTTCTTAAATCCTGCAATTCCGTCTCCAGTTTTACAATGCGTTTCTGCTGTTCTGTTGACTCCATTTGGAGTGTGGAGACTGATTTTTCTGCTGCTTCCAGCTTAATCTGCATATTGATCAGCTCATGCTTCATTCCGTACATTTCTTTTTCTTTTATCGCCAGCTCTTCTTCTATATTATCCGCCTGCTTCTTTGCCTTAAAATAATCATCTGCCACATTTAAGTTCACTAAAATGCTTTTTGTATCGGAGGAGAGATGGTTGTAGCCATCCAGTTTTTTCAACTCAGCAAGTTTATTATTTATATATGTAGCTACCTTTTGCAGATATTCCTCGCTCTCATAACCACTTAATGTATATATTTTGCCGGCAATCAACACCTGCGTTTTGTTTTTCGATGACATACTTTGCTCGTTCCTTTCCCCTTATTCAGCATTCTATCAAAATTTGTCTGTTATTGAAAATTGAAAGCCGATAGAACTGCTGTTTCTTTCTTTTCAAATGCCCTCTGCACTTTTCCATTTTCTTCCCTTGTCAATTTTTCCATTTGCAGTTTTATACAGACCTCTATGGATTCTTTGTCCGCTAAAATAATATTCTTTTGGATTATCAGCATTATATTTTGGAATACTATCTTTATCCCAAAATGAAGATTTTGAAGTGTAGCTTTCTTCCTGTTTTACAAATAATATGCCATTTAACCCGCAAAGATGTCCTAATTAGGAAGGCAGTCGACCATATGGAATATTTACAAAGTTTTGGTTGTTTTGTTTTCCCATATAGGAACTTCTTTGAAAAGTTTCATTATAGCCAACAACAAGAGTACCTATATCATTAGCAATACAACAATCTATAATTCTGGGAGCAGCCTTGTTCATATAGTCATTTTCTTCGTTGTACCACTGATTGATAGATTTTAGTCTTTTACCATCAATGATGAATGTTTTACCTTTGCTTGATAGGCTGTTATAAAATTGCCGATACCCAAATCAAGTGCCAGTGCGTTGTTTGTATTATGATTTCTTTGAATGCATTCCGTTTCATAGATGTACTTGCTTTCAAAGAACCTGGCATTTGCTTTTGGTATAATACGAATTTCTTTCACTTTTTTATCAAGCAATGTAAGATACATGGCGTTTGCTCCTTTCTATAGATTTAGAAACAGACTTTCCATGTATCTATTATATCATATATTTTACTGTTTTTATAGTACTATAGCGAAATATTTATTTTAGATTCATTCCACCACCTAACGGTATTGGGTTTTCTGGTTATTGTTTTATAAACAAATTTTTGGGAATTACAGCCTCATTTTATAAGTATTCCACAGAGTTATCAGAACTTTAAGCCTGCGTCATCAACGATTCCAGTCCCAAATGCTGATAAGCCAGTTCTGTCACCATGCGTCCTCTTGGCGTTCTGTTCAGAAATCCATTCTTAATCAGATATGGTTCATATACCTCTTCGATTGTACCCGGATCTTCTCCGATTGCTGCCGCAAGAGTGTCAAGACCAACTGGTTTTCCGCTGAATTTCTCAATCATGGTTGAGAGAATCAGACGGTCGATCGTATCAAGACCATACTGATCCACTTCCAACAGATCCAGCGCATAAATTGCCGCCTCTTTTGTGATCTTACCTTCATATTTAATCTGTGCAAAGTCGCGGACACGCTTTAACAGACGATTGGCAAGACGGGGGGTACCTCTTGATCTTCTGGCAATTTCATATGCCCCTTCCTGGTCAATCTCTACACCGAGTACATTTGCTGAGCGCCTGACAATTGTCATCAGTTCTTCTACTGTATAAAATTCCAGATGGTGAACTACACCAAATCGGTCTCTCAGAGGTGCTGTCAGCATTCCTGCTCTTGTTGTAGCACCCACCATTGTAAATTTGGGAAGATTCAGACGAATTGACCGTGCAGCAGCTCCTTTTCCAATTACAATATCTATTGAGAAATCTTCCATCGCCGGATAGAGCACCTCCTCTACCTGTCTGTTCAAGCGATGAATCTCATCGACAAATAAGAGATCTCCTTCCTGAAGATTATTTAAAATCGCTGCCATCTCCCCTGGCTTTTCAATTGCCGGACCAGATGTGATTTTTAAATTTACCCCCATCTCATTTGCAATGATACCGGCAAGCGTTGTCTTTCCAAGTCCAGGAGGTCCATAGAAAAGGACATGATCCAGCGCATCGTTTCTCTCTTTTGCTGCCTGAATGTAAACTTTCAGATTTTCCTTTATTTTTTCCTGGCCGATATATTGGTCCAGCGACTGCGGTCTGAGATTGAGATCTGTCTTTTTGTCATCTTCCAGGACATCTGTTGTAATAATTCTCTTTTTCATCTTTTCTCCATTCTAAACAAATTTTTTGCTGTTTCTGCCGCATCCTAAAAAAACGAAATTGTCTTCAGCGCCTCTTTTATAATCTCTTCTGTAGTCCAATTTTCTTCTATCTTCACTGCTCTCACAGCACGCAATGCTTCGGAGTTTGAATATCCAAGGGATGTCAGCGCTAAAATCGCCTCATCCACATTGTCCTGATTTTTATTTTTCTTTTGTTTTTCCGTCTTTTGCATCTTTTTCTCAAATGCGTCTTCCAGGGAGATTTTATCTTTCAAATCCAAAATCAGTCTCTGTGCCGTTTTATTTCCGATGCCCGGTACTTTTGTAATCGTCTTCACATCATCTGAAAGTATGGCAAACCGCAAATCGTCTGCTGAAAGTGCAGATAAAATACCTATTCCTGCTTTCGGTCCAATACCATTTACATTGATCAGCATCTGAAACAATTTTAAATCTTCCTGATCCAAAAATCCATAAAGCTGTATCAGATCTTCTTTTAAATGAAGATAAGTAAAAACTTTAATCTCTTTTCCATATTCAGGCAGTTTTGCGAGATCTCTCACGGTCATAAAAACCTGATATCCAATCTGATTCACTTCTAAGATCACAAAATTTTCGCTTGCATCGACAGCCTGACCTATCAAATATGAAATCATTTTTTCCTCCCAAAAACAGATGATCTGTTTTTTCTTTTTCTTCCAATTTTGTTCCAATTTTTATCATATCACACGCCGCCTTAATTTACAACCAGATGTTCGATTTTTATACTTTTCTCCTGCTATTCTATCTTTTCGCACAGATAAAATGTCCCGTCTTCCTCTTTTAAATGGTACCCGCATCCATTTTTAACATACCATTTATAGAAGCTTTTTGAAGGCTGGATCAATGCCTCCATAATACTCATGATTGTGCCTCCATGAATAACAAACGCAATTTTTTCCTTTTTTTCTTCTTCTATAATTCTTAAAAATGCCCTGACGCTTCTCTCTTTAAATGCTTTCGGATCTTCCCCGCCTGGAAATGGCAGTGTTCCATTGCTGTCGATCCAGCTCTGATACGCTTCATCCCCGTCTAGATCGCGATAATTTTTATTCTCAAACCGTCCAAAATGACATTCCCGAAGTTCTTCTTCCACTGTAAGGGGCAAATCAGGATAAAGCCATTTTGCCGTCTCTATACACCGCTTCAGCGGACTCGTATAAACATGGTCTGCCTCTTTTTGCTTTCTGCGCTGCCTTATCTGCTTCAGCAAAAGAATTCCCTCTTCGCACAATGGTTCATCTGTCATTCCGATATAACGCTTTTGTAAGTTTCCTTCTGTGATAGAATGACGAATCAAAAAAATATCATGCACGCTTGATCACCTGCCCTATTCCGCATATTACGCGATGTACTTCCTCTGCTTCCTTTGCTATTTCACAGCAAATCCGTCCGCATTTTTCACGATATTCCCTTTCAAACCGCTCGATCGGTACAATCCCATATCCGACCTCATTTGTCACAATGATGAGATCTGGATTTTCTTCCATTAAAATCTCACATAAATCTGATGGATCTTCTCCGCCTTCCATCATTCTTTTTATAAACAGGTGAAAATGAACAAGACAGCGGCATTGACGCAGCTCGTCCCAGCTGCACTCTGCCCCGTCTGTCATCTCCTGCGTTGAAATACCAAATTGTCGTATCACATATTCTTTCTTTCCCTGAAATGCTCCGCCTGTCACTAAAATCATACTTCTCCTTCTTTCCTGTCAAATCTATCTTTTCTATCGCATATAATTGGCAAACACCATGATAATAACCATTAAAAGTTCGCTTGTCTGCAGATAAAATCCAGCAAGATCACCTGTCACGCCCCCAAATTTTTTATATGCCATATGGCGGTAATAAAAAAAGTTCAGAAAAGCAATGGCTGCTGCACACGTTCCAAAAAGCGGATGTGCCATCATCATTGCCGCCGTGCTGAATATGATAAACACAACCATGACCATCTGTACTCGTTTTTTCAGCGCCATCTCAGAAAAGGTTGCTGCTAATCCTGTATTTTTTGCCATTTTAAAGGTCACAACTGCAAGTGCACTCAGCGATCTTGATAAGATAAAACTGAAAGCCAAAACGGGCAGCATCTCTTCTGTCAGTTCTGAATATGCGCCAAACTGCAGAAAAAAGTAGCAGATTCCCACAATAATAGCAAATGCTCCAGCGTGAGAATCCTTTAAAATCTTCAATTTTTCTTCTTTCGGTTTATAAGAGCTAAGAGCATCAGCCGTGTCCAAAAGTCCGTCTACATGAATACCGCCCGTCACTAAAATTGGAATCATCATCCAGAGAATCGTAAAAAATGCGCCGTCTCCGGCAATACAATGACCATATCTTCCAAACAGATAGGTAAGCCCTCCGATTACTGCTCCCACTAAAGGAAAAAAACAAAGTGCATATTTCATATTTTCTTTATCCCAGTCCGTCCTCGGCATTGGGATTTTAGAATACATTGCGAAAGCAATGATACAGCTTTTCATCAGCTTTTTCATGTCTCTTGTCCCCACTTTCTTTGCAGAGGAATTCCATACACTACTTCATAGACCTCATCTGCCATTTTAGCCATCTCACAATTTATTTTTCCAAGATATGACAGATAGCGCATGGTGTCAGCGTCATACTGTTTTCCATCTGAAAATACTTCGTTTGTGACAACACATAAATTCTTTGCTCTGCTTTTCAGGTGCAAGATTCCCTGCAGGATCTGCTCTGCCGTTTTTTCTTGCGCCCCTTCAGGATCATACATTTCATTCGCTACCAAATTTGACATACATTCCAGCAAAACAGACGATCCCTCTGGAATATCAGCTTTTTTTAAATTCAGATACCATTCCACGGTCTCAAATTGTTTCTCTGCCCTCATTTTTCTATGACGTGCAATTCTCTTTTTACTCTCCTCATCAAAACATTTCATTGTTGCCAGATAGATTCTTTTTTCTCTTGACAGTCTTAAAATCTGCGCTTCTGCGAACTCAGATTTTCCACTCCCGCTGCCTCCGGTAATTAAAATAAACATCGTTTTCTTCTCCCTATGACAGTGGTTTATATTCTTCCATTTTGATATCATGAAACGTGCTCATCGTGTTGTAGACAGTATCTGCTAAATCTAAAATCGGAAACAGCACGGCTGCACCTGTCCCCTCGCCAAGGCACATATCACAGTGCAGCGGCGCCTCCATCCCCAACGTATCTAATATCAGGCTTCCAGCTGGTTCCTTTGAAACATGAGACGGTATCATATAAAAAATACTTTCTTTACAGATCTTCTTTGCTGTCAATGCAGCCACAGCTGAAATAAATCCATCAATTACAATCGGAACATTATAGACTGCGCCGCCCAAAAACATTCCTGTGATACCTGCAATATCAAATCCTCCCACTTTTGACAGTACATCAATCGCATCATTTTTATCAGGTTTGTTCAGAGCAATCGCCCGTTTGATCGCGTCAATCTTGCGAACCAATCCCTCCGAGGACAATCCAGCGCCTTTTCCTGTCACTTGTTCTACCGGTACATCCAAAAAAACTGCTGCCATAGCGCTGCTTGTCGTTGTATTTCCAATTCCCATCTCCCCTGTGGCAACAATACGATATCCTTTTTCTTTTAATTCTCCTATCAGATTGATACCTGTCTCTAGGGCTTTTATCGCTTCTTCTCTCGTCATTGCCGGTCCCTTTGTCATATTTTTGGTCCCGTATGCCACTTTTCGGTTCCATGCACTTGTATCAACTGCCACACCGATATCGATAGGAATCAGATCTGCCCCTAATTTATGACACATCACACTTGCTGTACTTTGTATCTTTGAAAAGTTTTCTGTCACAAGAGCCGTAATTTCCTGTCCTGTCTGCGTTACTCCTTCCTCCACTACCCCGTTGTCTGCACACATCTCAACGAGCGCTTTTTTGGAAAGATCAATATGGCTTGTCCCCGTCATTCCTGCGATTTTCACGAGAAAGTCTTCCAGTTTTCCAAGGCTGTGAAGTGGTTTTGCAATGCTGTCCCATCTTTTTTGGCATTCTTTCATTGCTCTTTCATCCAGCTCTTTTATATTTTTTATTGCTTCCTCCAGTGTCATGTCTCTTCCTCCGTATTATTTTTGTATTCTATTTTAATTCCTTTGTGTTTTATTATAAAGTTATCTTTTCCATGTGTCAAATTTTTTCCTGTTTACTGCCTTTTCCATGCGCCTGCCCTGCCTTCCTTTGTAAACTTCTCATCACCTAAAGGTAATAGGTTTTCCGGCTGTGTTTTTATAAAAAAAGAGAACTCTTAATACTGCGTAAGAGTTCCCTTCGCGGACTTAAACTGTCCTGAGTTTTTTCCATTTCATATGATAATACAGATTAATCCGCCTTTTGAGTCGTTTACAATTTTTTTCATTGTTCCCTGCAATTTTGTCTGACTTTCCTCACCAATCATTGAAAGTTTTGCCTTGATTCCATCTTCCACAAGCTGTTCGATTGACTTTCCAAAGATACTCGTATTCCAGATGCCTTCTTTCTCTTTTTTCCCGTTTTCTTCTATGTAAGCAATCAGATCTTTTGCCTGCTGTTCGCTGCCTACAATCGGAGCAATCTCTGTCTCAATTTCTGCTTTGATCAGATGAATGGATGGGCTGGATGCTTTGATTTTGACACCATATTTACTGCCTTGTTTGATCACACTCGGTGTATCCAGCATAATCTCTTCCCGAACAGGAGTAATGACACTGTATCCATTCTGGCGTACGGCTTCCAAAGAATTTTTTACTTTTTCATACTCTTTTCTGCTTTCCGACAGTTCTCGAATCAGAGAGATCAGCTGATATTCTCCGCGGATCTCCACTCCTGCCATCTGACTTAGCTGTTCATAATAATAACTTTCCTCCATCTCAATGCAAACCTTCGCCGTTCCTGTGGCAAGATCTAACGTTTCCACTTTGACTTTACGTACAAATTCTTCCGGCATCTGCAGTGTCTTTTCACTTGCCTGACGAATCTGACGAATAGATTTCATCAAATTTTTCATATGTTTCATTAAAGCTTCACGGATTGGATGGCTCATCGGAAGCATCTCAACCCATTTCGGAAGGAAAAACTGGAGCTGAACAAGTGGAAATTCCTGCAGAATAATCTCCATCATCCGATGAATTACCTCTTTTCCAAGCTGTTCACAGTTTGCTGTCATAACTGGAACTAAAAATTCGGTACGAATTTTTTCTGCCAGCTTTTCTGTCTCCGGAAGAGAGGGATTTGCTGAATTTACAAGGACAAGAAAAGGTTTTCCAATCTTTTTTAATTCTTCCACTGCCTTTTTTGTGCCCTCATAAAAACTTTCCTGCGGCAGTTCTCCAAACGATCCGTCGCTTGTCACCACGACTCCAATCGTGGCATGATCCTGAATTACTTTTTTTGTCCCCATCTCTGCCGCTTCTGCAAATGGAATCTCTTTTTCCATCCAAGGCGTCTTGACCATTCTCATTTTTCCTTCATCAAAAATGCCCGCCGCACCTTCCACCGGATATCCGACACAGTCTACAAGACGGATCTTCATCTTTGTGTCCTCTTTCATTGAAATAACTGCTGCATTTTTCGGAATAAATTTAGGTTCTACCGTCGTGATCGTTTTTCCCACTCCACTGGTCGGCATTTCATCGACCGCCATCTTCTTTTCCTGTCCGTCTAATCCCGGAAGTACCATCAACTCCATAAATCGACGGATAAAAGTAGATTTTCCAGTGCGCACAGGTCCTACAACACCAAGATAAATCTCTCCTTTCGTACGACTTTGGATATCCTGATACAGATTATATTCCTCCATGAAAAACCTCCCTGTCTTTACTGCTATAACCTTATGCTGACAGGGAGGTTTCTTAGAACTTTATCTTTTCTTTTTAATAACTCTTATTGTGAAGCAGCTCATGCGTTTTTCCCTTCAAGAAGCCATCATACAGAGAAATAATCATTGGATTCTCATCCGGTTTTTTTATGATCGCCATATGATCTGCACTGTAAATTCCGCGTGTTCTTGCAGCTTTTGTACGCACTCCGGCTCTTGGAGGCTGTCCTCCGCCCATGATACATCCGCGGCGGCAAGCCATAACTTCTATCAAATGATAATTTGCTTCTCCAGCTTTTACACGCTCCATCACTTTTCTTGCATTGATCAGACCGCTGACGACACAAATATTTAACTGTGTTCCCTCATACGGGATGGAGAACTCTTTGATCGGTTCATCGCCGCGCACGCCACATTCTGCAATCGCGTCCAGAGCCGCTTTGTTATGTTCCGGAATGAGTCGTCTTAAAACTGCTTCTGTCACACCGCCTGTGACGCCGAACAACACACCACCTCCGGAGCCAAATCCAAATGGAATATCGCTTGCTTCTGGTTCTAAGGAAGCAAAATCTATTCCAGAATTATCAATCATACGGATCAATTCCGTCGTTGTAATTACAATGTCCGTATCCTGTTCTCCCTTTGTAAAGCTGTTTGGTCTCTTAGCCTCCATTTTTTTCGCTGTACATGGCATAATGGAAACCATCACCGTCTTCTTTCCGCCTGCATTTTTTGGATCACGATAATATTCTTTGACGAGCGCTGACATCATTCCCTGAGGAGAACGGCAAGTGGACACATTGTCCAGATATTCCGGATACTGATCTTTCACAAATTTTACCCATGCCGGACAGCATGAAGTCAGGAGCGGCAGTTTAATACCGGCCTGTACACGGTTTAAAAATTCAGCAGATTCTTCCATGACAGTCAGATCCGCACTGAATGTGGTATCAAACACTTCATCAAATCCCATGCGGTGCAGGACAGTCACAATCTTGCCCATAACGCTCCGTCCTTTTGTAAGACCGTAATTATCGCCTACAGCCACACGAACAGCCGGCGCCACCTGCGCCACGACACGAATATTCGGGTCTGCAAGAGCTTCCCACACCTCATCCATATGTGTGCGTATGCTGATTGCTCCTGTTGGGCAGAACACACGGCACTGTCCGCAGTTTACACAGTCTGTCTCCGCAATTTTTTTATCAAACGCCGGCATTACCATAGCATCCGTTCCCCGAAATGCGAATCCCAGCGCTCCGATTCCCTGCAGTTCTTCACACGCTCTCACACAGTCACCGCACAAGATACATTTATTCGGATCACGAATAAGCGCAGGAGAACTGTCATCAATTGGACGAATTTCTCTCGTATTTTCAAATCTCACGCTCGTCACACCAAGACGATGTGCCAGCGCCTGAAGATTACATTCGCCGCTTTTTACACATGTCGTACAGTCTCGGCAGTGGGCTGCCAGCAAAAGCTCTACAATTAATTTTCGATATTTTTTGATCTTACCTGAATTTGTATAAATCACCATGCCATCTCTCGGTTCTTCTGAGCAGGAAGCAAATGTTCTTCCTTTATCGTCTTCGACGGTACAAAGACGACACGCACCAAAGGTAGATACTTCAGAGTGATAGCAAAGTGTCGGTATATTGATTCCTGCATTTCTGATTACAGAAAGGACATTTTTTTCATCGGTAAATTCTACTTTTCTACCGTCAATGATCATTGTTCCCATATAGATCCCCCTTTTATGCTTCTATATAAATTGCACCAAATGCACAGTTTTCTTTACAAGCTTCACATTTAATGCAGAGCGTATTGTCAATGTGATAGCACTGTTTGCGGATACCGGTGATTGCTCCGACTGGACAGTTCTTTGCACATTTTCCGCATCCCTTACAGAATTCAGGATTGATAATGAAGCGGCGCAGGGAGGAACAGACTTTTGCACGACATTTTTTATCTATAATATGCTCTTCATACTCGTCGCGGAATGTCCGCAGTGTACTTAAAACTGGAAGCGGGGCGCTCTTTCCAAGACCGCAAAGTGCCATACTTTTTACCATCTCGGCCAGTTCCTGAAGACGATCCAGATCCTCCATCTCTCCCTGTCCTGCAACAATTTTCTCCAAAATTTCCAGCATTCTCTTCGTACCCTCACGGCAAGGCACACATTTGCCGCAGGATTCTCTCTGTGTAAAGCTCATGAAAAATCTTGCCACTTCCACCATGCAAGTGTGTTCATCCATGACAACAAGACCACCGGAACCTACAATCGCACCGAAGCGTTTTACAGAATCAAAGTCAAGCGGAACATCTAAATGTTCTTCTGTCAGACATCCGCCCGATGGACCTCCAATCTGAACGGCTTTAAACGTGCCCCCTCCTTTTAATCCTCCGCCGATATTAAAAATAATTTCTCTGAGCGTCGTTCCCATCGGCACTTCAATCAGACCTGTATTTTCAATAGATCCTGTCAGAGAAAATGTCTTTGTTCCCGGACTTCCCGCCGTCCCGATTCCACGGTACCATTCTGCTCCATTCAGGATAATTTTCGGGACGTTTGCAAATGTCTCCACATTATTTAAGACAGTTGGTTTTTCCCACAGACCTTTTTCCACCGTACGTGGCGGCTTGACACGCGGCATACCGCGATTTCCCTCAATGGAAGCTGTCAGCGCACTTCCTTCACCGCAGACGAACGCACCAGCACCGCGATTGATATGCAGATGGAAGGAAAAGTCGGTTCCCAGAATATTATCGCCTAAAAGATGACGTTCTTCCATCTCTTTAATTGCATGACGCAGTCTCGCAACCGACATAGGATATTCTGCACGCACATAAATATATCCTTCCTCTGATCTGACTGCATAAGCTGCAATCATCATTCCTTCTATCAGTTTATAAGGATCTCCTTCCATGACTGATCCATCCATAAAAGCTCCTGGATCTCCCTCATCTCCGTTGCATACAACGTAGCGCACTGTCTCAGCCTGTCTGGCCACCTGTTTCCATTTCCTTCCGGCTGGAAATCCGCCGCCGCCTCTTCCTCGCAGTCCCGACTGATCTACCTCATCGATCACCTGATCCGGCGTCATCTCAAACAGTGCTTTCTCCAATGCGGAAAATCCGCCGCTTGCCATATATTCATCTATGGATTCTGCATCAAACTTTCCGCAGTTTTCCAGAACAATTCTCGTCTGTTTTGCAATAAATGGAATTTCATCCGGACTTCTGTAAATCTTATTATTCTGCTTATACAAAAGACGTTCCACCAGATCGTCTCCTATCACAGAACGGTCAAAAATCTCTGCACAGTCCTCTTCCTGTACTTTTATGTACTGCAGAGTCTGATCTCCTTTTTGAATGCGCACAAGAGGTCCCAATTCACAAATCCCCTGACATCCTGTCTTTTTCACTCCGACGTGCTCTTTTTCGCCATGAGATTCAAATGTGACGCTGACTCCCGGATGATCTTTGGCAATCTCTAAAAATTTTTCATAAATCTTCTGTGATCCTGTCGCTATACATCCTGTTCCTGAACAGACCAAAATTCTGCAGTCATACGATGCCATCTCTCTTTTGGCTTCTTCTCTCGTTTTTAATAAATCCTCTTTGCTCTCAATCATCATTGTGCGTCACCTCGCAGTTCATGGATTAATTCAATCGCTTTTTCAGGGGTCATGGCTGGATGAACTTCTTCATTGACCATCACTGTAGGAGCCAGACCACACGCTCCAAGACAGGAAACTGTCTCCACTGTGAACATCATGTCATCCGTTGTATGTTTCTTTTTATTCAATCCTAATTCTTTAAATAATGCCTCCAAAATCGGTGTAGACTTTCTGACATGGCACGCTGTTCCGTCACACACTTTTATGATGTATTTTCCTTTTGCTTCAAATGAAAAATTTTCATAGAAAGTAGCTACACTGTACGCTTTTGCTTCTTTTACCCCAATTTTTTTTGCCACATACGTCAAAAGCTCACCCGGAAGATACCGATATTCTCCCTGTATATCCTGCATAATAGGGATCAGAGAACTTGGCTTCTTTCCATAACGCTCAATAATTTCATCTGTCTTGTCATAATAAGACTGATCAAGCATACTGTTTCCTCCTCCGCTTTTTATTGTACCTATTCAGCACTCTTTCTGCTGTCTTTTTGCGAATCTGTCCTCATCAAAATAATATGCATCTGAACGTTCTTCACATCAAAGACTGTTTTTTATCAGCAGAGTCTGAATAATGACTTAATATTTTTACATAAACAGCATCCTGTCCACATAAAGTACAATTATTATACTATGTTTTTCTTTTTCTGACAATATTTAAGTAAAAATCAATATTTTAACAATCTTTTAATTTTTTTTCATTTGCTCAATTTATATTGTTTTTTCTTTCTGAATTATCGTTCAATTCTACCTTTTCTTTTCTTCTCTTGCACTTTTTCTTTTCCTGTTATATTATTTTATGGAACAAAGTTTGTACGTCACGTCTGTTTTGTTTGCCATACAGCAGAAGCTTTGTTTTTATTCATCATTTTGAAATATTCTACTATCTACAGAAAGAGGTAAAAAAATGCGAGGATTAAATACTCCTGTTAAAAAAATCCGGAGAAAGGTATTTACAGAGATCGCCAAAGTTGGCTTTCAGTCTACTCCGGAAAGTCTGATTGCTGACATCGAAGCTATCCCTTATACTGTTGTTCAGGAACGTGCCACTTACCGTGAAAGCATCTATCGTGAACGTGCCGTCGCAAGCGAACGTGTTCGTCTTGCCATGGGAATGTCACTTCGGCCTGAAAATAAAGCAGTCCATATTACATCTGGAATTGAAGCCAGCAATATCAATGAGAAATATTATGAGCCGCCGCTGATGCAGGTCATTCCTTCTGCCTGCGACGCATGTGAACCAAACCAATATGAAGTCAGCAATATCTGCCGCGGCTGTGTGGCCCATCCATGTGCTGAGGTATGTCCAAAAGGCGCTGTTAAAATCGTGAAAGGCCGCTCCATTATTGATCAGGAAAAATGTATTCGCTGCGGAAAATGCAAATCTGTCTGCCCATATGACGCAATCGCAAAAAAAGAACGTCCATGTGCCAAAGCGTGCGGTGTCAATGCGATTGAAAGCGATTCCCAGGGACGCGCTATTATCAACAATGAAAAATGTGTCTCCTGCGGTATGTGTATGGTCAGCTGCCCATTCGGTGCGATCTCAGATAAATCACAGATTTTTCAGCTTGCCCATGCTTTAAAAGAAGGTCAGGAAGTCATTGCGGAACTTGCACCAGCATTCGTCGGTCAATTTGGTCCAAATGTTACAGCCCGCAAACTGAAAGCCGCTCTTCTTCAGCTTGGTTTTTCTGCTGTGTATGAAGTAGCATTTGGAGCTGACATTGGCGCTGTGTCAGAAGCACATCACTATGCTGAAAAAGTAGCTACTGGTGAGCTTCCATTCTTACTCACCTCATGCTGTCCGTCCTGGTCCATGATGGCTAAAAAATTCTTTCCTGATATGATTGACAATATTTCCCAGGAATTGACTCCTATGGTTGCCACTGCGCGCAGCATCAAAAAAGAGCACCCAAATGCTCACGTTGTTTTCATCGGTCCATGCGCTTCTAAAAAACTGGAGGCTTCCCGCACCGATGTCCGCAGTGATGTTGATTTTGTCATCACTTTTGAGGAGCTCGCCGGAATGTTTGATGCAAAAGGCATTGATGTTGAATCTATGGAAGGAGATTCCTCTCTTCACAATGCGACTGCTGCTGGAAGAGGCTATGCTGTATCCGGAGGTGTCACACATGCGATTGAAGAATGTTTAAAAGCATACTATCCTGATGTTCCTGTTCATATCGAACATGCTGAGGGACTTTCTGAATGTAAAAAAATTCTGACACTTGCTAAAGCTGGAAAACTAAAAGGATGTTTGATCGAAGGAATGGGATGCCCGGGTGGTTGTATGGCTGGTGCTGGAACAAATGTTGCATGGAAAGACTCTTCCAATGCTCTGAAAAAATTTGTCGCTGCCTCCAGTAAAAAACTGCCTGCAGCAGAATTGTCTAAAATGGAACTGGATTAAAAAAGTTCTAATCTTTACCCAATGTAAGGTAAAACAAAAAAATAAGCTTCTTGGCAAAAAGACAAAAAGCTGGGGGATAAAATAATCCCCCAGCTTTTATTTTAACGCTGTTTATTTAAAGATATTTTCTTTTTGCAGCTTCTACCACATGTCCGACTAATACAGAAGTTGTAACACTTCCTACTCCTCCCGGAACTGGAGTGATGGCATCAACGATCGGCTCTGCTTTTGCAAAATCCACATCTCCGCACAGTTTTCCTTCTGCATTTACATTGATTCCGACATCAATAACTGTCTGTCCTGCTCTTAAGTAAGAATCGTCTACCACGCCAGCTCTTCCTGCTGCTACGATCACGATATCTGCTTCTTTTACTACAGACGGCATATCGACTGTTCTTGTATGACATACAGTAACTGTCGCATTTTTCTGAATCAGCATCATTGCAGCCGGTTTTCCGACTACTAAACTTCTTCCGATTACAACTGCTTTCTTTCCTGTACAGTCAATCTGATAATGATCTAAGATCTCCATACATGCCTGTGGAGTACATGGAGGGAATCCTACTTTTTTGCCGGTAAATACACCTGACATAGATCCATCTGTCATACAGTCAACATCTTTTGCAGGGTCTAACGCATTTTCAATTACAGACTGGTCTAAATGTTTTGGAAGAGGACGGAATAATAAAACTCCATGAATGTGATCATCTTTGTTTACCTTGTCAATGACAGCCAGCAATTCTTCCTGAGATACGTCAGCCGGCAGTAAAATTTTTTCACAAGCAACACCTAATGTTTCACATCTTTTTGTTGCACCTTTTTCATAGGAAATATCGCTTCCATTTTCACCGACACGAATGATTCCCAGAGTTGGTGTAATTCCTTTTTCCTGAAGTAAAGCCACATCTGCCTTGATTCTTTCATTTAAAGCAGCTGTCACTTCTTTTCCTAATAACTGTTTTGCCATTTTTCGAGCTCCTCCTTATTTCAATCTGCCTAAAACGCTTTCAAATACTTCATCAGCAAGTTTTGTATATTTTTCCAGCATTGCATCGCATTTCGCATTCAGCTTGGCAGCATATTCTTTGTTTGCCATGGATTTTGTATTGATATATACATTTAAACTTGCGCCTTTTAAAGCAGCCTTGCAGAATGCAACTCCTACACCGGCGTCGCTGATTGCAAGTGCTGAACCTTTTGCTGCAAATTCTACCATGATATCAATCGCTTCACAGCATTTTTCCATGATTTCCATCGGAACAGAGCAGGCATCCTTTAAGACGATTTCCATCACACGCGCTTTTTCTGCTTTTTCTTCCTCTGTTGCTCTTGGCATACCGTATGCTTTTGACAAAGGCTCAAATACTTCTGCATCTCTCTCAATCAGATGAAGAAGATCTTTCTGAAGCTGGTCTGCTTTTGCTTTTAAAGCCCACATTTCTTCTTCTACATCTGCATATTTTTTCTTTCCGACAGTTAAACTTCCTACCATATTTCCCAGTGCTGTCCCGATTGCTCCTACTAAAGCAGATGCTCCGCCGCCGCCAGGTACTGGAGCTTTTGAGGCTAACACTTCAACAAATTCATTACACGGTACGGTTGAAAATCCCATTTTTTTGTCTCCTCACATTTCTATATTTACAGGCTGCGGGATAAATCACTTTATCCCGCAAAACATACATTTAGAATAATCCTGAAATCTTTCCTGTCTCGTCTACGTCGATTCTCTCTGCTGCCGGTACTTTTGGCAGTCCTGGCATTGTCATGATCTCTCCTGTCAATGCTACGATAAATCCTGCTCCTGCTGAGATC
>JAGZHZ010000054.1 GCA_018366495.1 Clostridiales bacterium | reverse complement strand
ATATATAAAAGCAGCCTAAAAATATCGCCAGCCAAAACTTGGCTGACGATACAAAATTTATTATTTTTTATTGTCCTCTTGACAGGTAGCACACCAGTAAATTTGTGACTGTCTTTTTATTTTTCATTTGACAAAATAACGTTATTGCGTTATTCTTATATTGCGATATATAAAAATTGTTATAAATATTATCTCTTGATTTTTATCAAAACGATCTTAAGAAATCGAAAGATCTACCATGCAGGGAGGATACAAGATGACCATAAAAAAGACGATGTATGTAAAGGAAAACTCATTCCGCAAATTAGATGACCCATTTAACACCCGTGCCAGAAAGTATGTATTTTATGTAAAAGTCAGCGATGTTCCAGAAGGAATTCCCATGGCCACAAATCCCCGTGATCAGAGACTGACTTCCGGTGTTGCACAGGCAATCAAAAATTCACTGGAAAGCAATGACGGATATTTCCATTTAAAAAACAGAGGAATTGTTTTGTCTGCAAAAAGCTGTACATACAACAACAAATCACAGGAAGTAACCATTCATTTTACAGATAATGCTCTTCACGGCAATATTGACGGCGGCCACACCTATAAAATAGTATGCGAACATAAAGACGCTGGTCTTGATCAGTACGTTCAATTTGAGGTTATGACCGGTGTGGAGGATATTATTGAGCAGTTAGCCGAAGCCCGCAATACTTCTGTTCAGGTGGATGAAAAATCTATGGCTGAACTGCGCCAGAAATTCGATCCGATTAAAGAAGGGCTTGAGGGTATGCCTTTCTTCTCCAGAATCGCCTTCAAACAGAATCAGCAATCTTTTGACGATGAGACAAGCAAAAAATTGAAGATGATTGATGCCCGTGAGGTAGTTGCTATTATTAATATGTTTAATATTGAAAAATTTGATTCTGTCAATCATCCTGTCAGAGCCTATTCCTCCAAGGCCAAGATGCTGGAATTATATCTGGATGATCCGGAATCCTATCGAAAATATGTCAATATCATGCCTGATATCTTCGATCTCTATGATACGATTGAGATGGAATTTGCTTCCGCATTCAACGAAGCTGGAGGAAGATATGGCCGTAAAAAATATTCGGGATATAAAGACGGCTCTGTCATCGGTGCAACAAAGTTTGGTCTTCATGATATCTACTACAAGATTCCCGATGGTCTTATCTACCCCTCCGTGGCAGCTTTTCGCTCTTTAGTCGTCTATAATAAAGCCACACAGAAATATGAATGGAAAAACGGTGTTCATCCTATTCAGGTCTGGGATCAATGCAAAACAACCATGACAAGCCAGATTATGAATTTTGCTTCCGCCATAGGTGACAATCCTAATGCTGTAGGTAAAGACTCTAATATCTGGAACTTAGCTTATATGACAGTTTTACTTCAGCAAGGGGTGAATAGAAATGAATAAAAAGTATGTTGTCAAACTTAAAATAAAGGAAGCGATTGAAAAACGTGGGATCACACAGAAGAAACTTGCTGAACTTTCTGGAATTCGAGAATCTACAATCAGCGATATTGTCAGGGGAACTCGCACCGTCATCAATTTTGAACACTTGTCTAAAATCGCTGAAGCATTAGAAGTAGACCATATCACAGAACTGATTGATTTTGAATCTCAATAAAAATTATCAAAGGGGCTGTCACAAAATAGAAAATTTCTACAAGATATCGTTTCGGTCTATATGTTATGACCAAATATCGTACACGAAAAATTCATTTTGCGACAGCCTCTTCATCAAACAAACTATTTTTATTGTTTACTGCGACTGAAATCTCTTATTGTTTTCTATCAGTTCTTCCAGTGTCGCCGGTTCATAATTATTAATCATACATCCGGCATTCAATGCTCTTTCCTGTTTTCTCATAAACTCGTATATATCATCTCTGGCATTATGGATATGTCCATAAATATGATAACAGCCCCTCTTTTTTGCATTCCAGTCTGCAATTGGAAAATGGCACATGATGATATTTTCTTTTCCATCTTTTATATGCTGCATCCGCTCAATACTTTTAAAATATCGAATGGCAGAATCGCTGCTCAGCGTTACTCTGTCATGGTTTCCCACAATCAGATGTTTTTTTCCTTTTAACTGCTTTAAATAAAAGGCTGGATCTTTTTCCGAATGATAGCAAAAATCACCCAGAATCCAGATATCATCATGATCCTTTACTTTTCTATTCCAATTTGAAATCAATATCTCATCCATTTCTTCCACACTGGAAAAAGGTCTTTTATCATATTTTAAGACATTTCGATGTCCAAAGTGCATATCTGAAATATAATAGTTCATTCTGTCACCTGCTTTCTGAGAAATCTATCTCTGTGCAAAATGTTAAGCTTTTGCTATAAACCATTTGCTGGTTAAGTAGGGATAACATCTTATCATGATAATCGGTTTAATACTTCCCGAAATTCCCAGCTCAGATCCTTACTCTTATTATAAAAGACACATCCTGTAATTTCAGGGATATTATAATTCAAAGAGGAGCATACAATAATTGGCATCTGAATATTTCTTTTCTTCAGCTCCTCAATGACATATAAGCCTGCTTCTTCACTTTCTGCCCCGTGAACTGAAAAATACATATCTGTGATAAGCAGTTCATAAGGATTTCCCTCTTTTATAGCATTTTCAATCATTTCCAGTCCTTGTTCTGCATTTGAGGCAAGCTCTGCATTTGGATACCCGTTCCAGCTCAGAGCGCGGTTGATATCCCAGTGTTTTCCCATAGAATCTTCAATATTAATAATTCTCTTTATTTTCTTCATCATTTTTCCTCACATCTTCCAATAAAACTCCAGCGGAGGAGCCGCAAACCTACGATTTAAGTCTTGTATTACTTTATCTGTATCCATCTTTCCTTCCTTGGAATCCAGCATTTTTCTCCGCATATTCCTGTTCCAATTCTTCTGCCAGGTACGCATCGCTCATGCAGTGCATATCAGAAACACCTTCACGGATCAACTGATAGACCTCAGAATGATAAAAGAAATCCAATGCCGCATCCAATGAAAGTCCCAGTTTCTGACCGTTCTTATAAAAATTTGCGATTTCCTCTGCTGTCTTTAATAATTCCTTTATGACCTCTTCATTCGTGATTAAACCATTATAATAGGAATTCATCAACTGCGCTATCCTCTCAGAGAATTTCTGTGACTGCACCACATTTGTTCTCCTGTAGAGAGATATCTGCTCAGCCATCAATTTCTTCAAAATTTCAACGGCTATGTTCTTTTCTTTCATTCGAGAAATTTCATCTAATACTGCTGGGTCAAATATGTTGAAATTTTCACCACTAGATTTACTGCTATCAAATAGATTGATATCAAAAAACTTTTATTTTCCGTTTGTATTCTCATACCCGATATCTATTACTACCAAGTATCAAAATAATTTTTAGGTGCTTATTGCGTGAATTTCTACCCTCTGAAGTAAAGGTAAACCATTTCGCAAAGCGCCTAAAATAAAGGATTCCTACGAGTTTTTCTTTTGCAGCAACGCAACCGTCTCAACGGTACTTTCATTGTCCCAACTAAGTTCTTCTGTTTCCGCACCATTAAAATACACCGGAAAACGGAACTTAATGTGCTTCAGGAATCTGCCATCCGGCTGCTCCTGATCATAAATGTCTATTTGTTCTACAAAGCTGTTTAAAAATTCTTTTTTCTCCAGATCAGTGAACTTGTCATATAGTTTATCAAAAAACAGCAAGAATTGGTAGACGTTATCTTCTGATATTTTCTTCTGTTTGATATTCAACAGACGGTTCTTGACCTCACTGATGCTATTCTCCACGCCCTCAATTTCATCATAGAGACGGTTCAATCTTGTCTCCATATCCTGATATTTTTTCTCATAAAATCGATCTGTAATATCCAGGCTGTCCATCTGCTGTCCAAGCCGGTTCTTTGCGCCTGTCAGCTGTCGGTGCTGCTTTTCTAATTCTTCAATTTCCTTTTCCACTTCCGATGTGTCAATCCTTGCACCGATTTTCTTCAAAATTGCTTCCTCAAATTTGGGATTCTGCACAAGTTTCCGGATTACTTCCTCTACCGCATCATTCACCTTATCTTCACTCCATTGTTTGCGGTAGCTGCAATTATGCCCATCCACCAGCCTTCGATGCTTGCAGGCATAATATAACTAGTCCTTATAAGCCGTACCGTCTTTTCTCTTTTTTCG
>JAGZHZ010000053.1 GCA_018366495.1 Clostridiales bacterium | reverse complement strand
ACAATCCGATATTCATTTCTTGTTCCGGGAACTTTTTCATTCTTTCTGCGACCAAATGCCAGCTTTCCACAGTAGATCGGATTATCCAGAACCCCTTTAATGAAGGAAGTAGCAAAAGCATCCAGTGTATTATTCTGTCTCTTTTTCTTTTTATATCCATGCTGGTTCAACCATGAAGCAATGGCACTCATTCCCATATTGGTATGGATAAATTTATCAAAAATCAGTCGAATCACCTCTGCTTCGTCCTCTGCAATCTGAAGTTCCCCATTTACCAACTTGTAACCATAGGGAGCAAAGCCACCGTTCCATTTTCCTTCTCTGGCCTTCTGCTTCCGTCCTTCCATAGTCTGCACCAGAATATTTTCACGTTCAATTTCTGCCACCGCTGACAAAACAGAGATCATCAGCTTGCCACTGTCTTTGGAACTGTCAATACCATCTTCTACGCAGATCAGATTCACTCCAAAATCCTGCATTCGCTGCAATGAATTCAAAACATCTGCCGCATTACGTCCAAAACGGGAAAGCTTAAATACCAGCACAAACTGTACATTGTCCGTACCATCTTCAATATTGTCCAACATCCGTTGAAATTCCGGTCTGCCCTCTACACTTTTACCGGATTTCCCTTCATCTGCAAATTCCTGTACAATCTCCATGTTCTGATACTCAGCATATTTTCTCAGTTTATCTCTCTGAGCATCCAGACTGTAGCCATCCACCTGCATGGTGGTGGATACACGGATATATACATAACATCTGATTTTTTTATTCTTCATGGCAATTACCTCATTTATTACAGCCTTTTACTGTCCCAACTAAATTTTATCATCTGTTCCAACTATATTCAATACCTCTTTTTCAAAATTTTTAATTCCCATTGACATATTTTCATCCCAAACATATAATAATGATAGAGACAGGAATACCTGTCATCGAAAATATTGTCCGCTCACCGCTGGCGGCTTATAAATAAACGGCTCGAAAATATGGTTCGCTTACCGGAAGCGTCTAACAAATGTCCGGCTCGAAAATTCTCGGCCCTGCCGCATGGCAGGGCTGATTTTTATAACGAAGAAGAAATTTGTTGCAAGCAACCCGCCGCAGACGTAGAATCCTGCAAGCAGGATTCTAATTAATAGGTGATAAAATGATTTATCAAGAAGGATATGTTTACCACATAAAAGATGAATATTTTGAAAAAGTACAAGACGGTAACCTGATGCAAAACAAAGAAAACGGAACATACCGTCCGACATTTTATTGCTTGCGGGATGAAAAGACTTCTTTGCTCTGGATGGTTCCGTTAAGTTCAAGGGTTCAAAAATATAAAGCAATCCATGATAAACAAGAACAAAAATATGGACGCTGCCTGACTATCGTTCTCGGCGAATTTGATGGAAAAGAAGCAGCTTTCCTTCTCCAGAATATGTTTCCTGTCAGAGATTGTTATCTTGATCACATACATACTCGCAACAATAATCCCGTGCCGGTAAAACATTCTATCCATAAAGAAGTCAGCACAAATATGAAACGCCTCCGCCAGCTCCATGCCAGAGGGAAAAAAGTGGTATTTCCGGACATTAACCGCCTGGAACAAATAATGCTGTCAGAAATGCAGACTCAAGACACAGAATAATGCTCTTCCCATAAAAGAAACGGCAGCCCTGCGATTTCCATCTCAGGAAGCTGCCGCTTCTTTTTCCTTTTCATTTTCTTCTGTTTTCTCCTGTCCATTGTTTTTCTTTTCTTCCTCCAGTTCCCGGAGCAGCTCTTCGCCGTATTTATCTAACATCCGCACAAGAAAATCAATGCACCGTTCAAATTCAACATTCTGTTTCACAAGCTTCTCCTTCCCCGTTTTTTATTCTGTGGTCATTCTACAGGAAAGTTTTTAGATTCTCATTGAACAGAAATTGAGTACAGATTGACTGTATCCCTATTTTTTATTATTTTTGTTCATAGACTTGAAATATCATTGTACAGAACATATGTTTGTGCTATGATAAAAGAAATCTAGTACCAGATAAAAAAAGAAATGATACAAAAAGGTGGGATTGCGATTGGATCGATGCGATTTTAGCTCTATAATGACATGTTTAAAAAATCATATCAGCGAAAGTAACCAGATGAACCAGCCTGAATTTTTATATGAAGTATTTGAGGATTTTATGGACAGCCCGGAAAGCAAAGATTTTTCTTTTGATAATGGGCTTGTCTGCCGGTGGATGACAGGACAGGCGAAGATCAGCCCTAAAATCTCTACTTACTATGCCAAACCAAGTAAACAGGAAAAACTGGCTGAAACAATACATCAAAATCTTCTGCCACTGATGACCGACTGCAGCAAGGCACTGCAGGATGTTTACACCCTGTTTATGCAGGATGCCACCGTCTCCGAAGCGAAAAAGAATAAACTGGCATTGCTGTACAAGCCTGCGGATTCACGGCTCCTGTTTCTGGCAAAGCTGATCTCCTTTGGTATGGAGCGTCAATTTGTTAAAAGGGACACCCGAAATCAGAAGCTGATCGCAGGCGGCGCCCTCTCCCCGGTTGTTCTGGATTATATCATGGACAGTGAAGTGCCCAGGCCGTGCCGTCATTTTGTTGGAAGGGAAGAAGAACTGGGAGAATTACATACAATGCTGGAAGAAAACAGCAAAGTATTTCTCTATGGGATTGCCGGAATCGGAAAGAGTGAGATGGCGAAAGCATATGCGAAACAATACAAAAAATATTATACGAACATCCTTTATGTCGAATATACCGGAGATTTACATCAGTCAGTTACAGATATGGATTTCACTGACGATCTGCCGGAAGACAGTGAAGAAGAACGTTTCCGAAAACACAATCGTTTTCTTCGCTCTCTGAAGGATGATACCCTGCTCATCATAAATAATTTTAATGTGACCTCTACACAGGATAGTTTTCTGTCAGTAGTGTTGAAATACCGCTGCCGGATTCTTTTTACGACAAGAAGTAAATTTGACGGACACTGCATTCTGCAGCTAAAAGAAATACGGGAACCCTCCAGTTTGTTTCAGCTGGCATCTGCATTTTATTCGGAAGCAGAAGAACATCGGACGCTTGTTGAAGAGATCATAGAAACCGTTCACCGCCATACTTTTGCGGTAGAACTGGCAGCTAAACTTCTGGAAAATGGGATTTTACCACCAGAGCAATTACTGGAAAAACTCCGTGTGGAAAAGGCATCCCTTGAAAATGAAGACAAAATCAATGCTATCAAAGACGGACAGAACAGCAAGGCAACTTACTATAACCATATTCACACCCTGTTCTCCCTATATTCCATTTCGCAGGAACAACAGGATATCATGCGTGATTTTTGTTTTCTGCCTCCTGCCGGTATTTCCGCCCGTATCTTTGCTGACTGGCTCGGACTGACTACTTTAAATGACATCAATGACCTGATTGAGACAGGTTTTGTGCAGGCAAACACCCGGCATACCATTTCCCTGCATCCAATGATTCAGGAAATTGCCCTTTCTGAAACCAGACCTTCCATCACGAGCTGTCACACTTTGCTGGATTCCCTTCAAAAAATATGTTTGATGCATGGCATGGAGGTCAGCTATTACAAAAAATTGTTCCAGACAGCGGAAAATATCATTCACCTGATTGAAAAAGATGATATATCCAAATACCTACTGTTTTTAGAGGATGTCTTCCCATATATGGAAAAATACCACTACCAAAAGGGTATGAGAGAGATACTCCGGGAATTGAAGCAAATTTTAAAAGAAAATAATTATGGCACCACTTCTGATCGGGCACTGTTGCTGGATTATCAGGCAACCATGGAAACAAAACCAGAAAAAGCCATCAAACTGGAAAAAGAAGCACTTGCGCAGATCAAAGAAATCACAGAAGGGAATGCCCACCTCGTTTCCAACCTTCATGCAAATCTTGGAGGTCTTTACCGCATGAACGGTCAGACAGAACTTGCAAAAGAACACATGGAAAAGGGTATCTTACTACTGGAACAGTACCATTTGCTTTATACCAATGACAGTATCCCGCAGATCAACAATTACGCCGCCTTATTGACAGAAATGCAGGAACCGGAGCGGGCAATGTCGGCTCTCCAGAAACTGGCACAGATTATCAAACACTATAATTCAGATCACTGTCTGGATTATGCACAGGTGCAGGAATCCATGGGAAATATCAGTCTGATTACAGCAAATCTCTCACAGGCAAAAAGCCATTTCAAAAAAGCCATGAAAATCTATGAGGATGTCTGGGCAGATGAACCAGAACTGATTGAAGCAAAATATCTGGAAATT
>JAGZHZ010000020.1 GCA_018366495.1 Clostridiales bacterium | reverse complement strand
TCCCGTTTTACTGTTTTTAGGTTTGTGTTTTTCAACACGTTCTTGTTAACTCTTTTAGAATTTTCAAGGTTGTTTCACTGTTCAGTTATCAAGGTTCTTCGCTGTTCTCTGTGACAGCTTTTATATTTTATCACAGTCCGTTGCGTTTGTCAAGAACTTTTTTCAAATTTTTTAAAGTTTTTTGAATCTTTCTTGTTCTTTTTCACAACTTTCTGAATTTTATCACAAGTTTTTCAACTTGTCAATACCTTTTTTCGATCTTTTTTTTAAGATCGAACGGAGAAGGAGGGATTTGAACCCTCGCACCGCTATTAACGACCTACTCCCTTTCCAGGGGAGCCCCTTCAACCACTTGGGTACTTCTCCGCAATGCCTGAATTAATTCAAATATTCAGTTTTTTGAAAATACTTCATTTTCAAAACGGAGAGGGTGGGATTCGAACCCACGCGCCCTTTCGGACAAACGGTTTTCAAGACCGCCTCGTTATGACCGCTTCGATACCTCTCCATATGAGCTATTTTCTTATGTTGCTTGCTCAATGCAAGGACTATAATACCATTGCATTTTGATTCTGTCAACACTTTTTTTCAAATTTTTTCAATTTTTTTATTTTTCTGAAAATAGCTCCGCAATCAACAGATCTTCCGGTGTTGTGATTTTAATATTTTTATAACTTCCCTCCACCATCTTTACCTTTTTCTGCATCATTTTTTCAACTACCATCGCATCATCTGTCACCCCTGTCTGATCAGACTGCATTAACCTTTCATATGCCTCTCTTATCAATTCATACGAAAAAATCTGCGGCGTCTGAACAAGCCACAAGTTTTCTCTCGGTGGTGTCTGTTCTGCAAATAAATTTTTATTAATCACCTTTATTGTATCCTTAACAGGCATTCCCACCACACAGCTTCCATACTGCTCTACTGCTTCTCGTCCTCTCTCTAAGATTTCCTGAGTGAGAAAAGGTCTTGCTCCGTCGTGGATATAGATGTAAGTACAGTCTGCCGCCGCCTTTATTCCTTCATATACAGAGTGGTACCGTTCTGCCCCTCCTGTCACAATCTGCTTCACTTTCTGAAAACCATACGCTTCCACAATTTCTTTTTGACAATAATCCTCTTCTCCCTTTCCTGTCACCAGCACAATTTCATCTATAAACGGACACTGTTCAAATACATTCAAAGAATAAAAAAGAACTGGTTTTCCATGAATCAGCAGATATTGCTTCTGAACTGCGCTGTTCATTCTTTTTCCTTTTCCGGCTGCCAGCACAATCGCCGTATGCTTTTCCCCCATTTTTCATCTTCTCTCTTTCTTGTCTGTCTTATCTTTTGTATACCAGACGCCTATATCCAACCTATAGCAAAAGCTGTGGTGTAGGATACAGAAGCGCCTGGCTGAACTTTTTTATCTTTCTCCCAGTTTCAGATTCGGCACTGCGTTCAGGTCCCAGCCGTGGCGTGTTCCAGCCAAAAATTCATAGTATGCCGCTGCCCCGATCATCGCTGCATTATCTGTACAGAAAATAGGGGATGGATGGTAAAATTGAATCTGGTTTTCTGCGCACGCTTTTTCCATGGAGGCACGCAGCGTAGAATTTGACGCAACGCCACCTGCGATTGCCAGCTTGTCAAATCCATATTCTTTCGCCGCTCTGATCGCATGTTCTACCAGCACATCACAGACTGCTTTCTGGAAGGATGCTGCAAGATCTGCATCGTTGATGTTTTCCCCTTTCATCTTCGCTGCATTTAAATAATTTAAAACTGCTGATTTCAGACCGCTGAAGCTGAAATCATACGGGGCATCTTCAATTTTTGCTCTCGGAAATTTAATGGCATCCGGATTGCCTTCCTTGGAAAGCTTATCAATTTTAGGACCGCCTGGATAGCCAAGTCCGATTGCCCTTGCCACTTTGTCATACGCTTCGCCTGCCGCATCGTCCCTTGTCTTTCCTATAATTTCATATTTTCCATAGTCACGCACAATGACAAGATGCGTGTGTCCTCCCGAAACAACAAGGCATACAAACGGCGGTTCTAATTGTTTATTTTCAATATAGTTTGCAGAAATATGACCTTCAATGTGATGCACCCCGACAAGCGGAATTTTTTTTGCATAGCTGATCGCCTTTGCCGCTGAGACTCCGACAAGAAGGGCTCCTACGAGACCCGGTCCGTATGTGACTCCTATCGCATCCAGATCATCCAGTGTCACATCTGCATCTTTTAACGCCTCTTCCACCACTTGATTAATCTTTTCAATATGCTTTCTCGATGCGATCTCAGGCACGACTCCTCCATACAATTTGTGCAGTTCGATCTGAGAAGAGATTACATTTGATAAAACTTCTCTTCCATTTTTTACAACTGCTGCTGCTGTCTCATCGCAGGAACTCTCTATTCCTAATATTAAAATATCTTTTTTCTCCATTGTCTATTCCTCTTCAAAATCAAGTTCCACTGTTTTTCCATCTTTTCCCGGAAAACTGTTCGGAAAAATTTTCTGCACTCCATCCATAAATTCTTCTGGTCTGATCAGAGACGGGCTGTAATGTGTCAGCCACATTTCTCTTACCTGCGCTTCCCTTGCAAGATTTGCAGCTTCTTTAAATGTCATGTGCTTATAGCCCATCGCTTTTTCTTCTTTTCCGGCTTCTCCGTACATTCCTTCACAGATAAACAGATCGGATTTTCTGGCATTTTCGATAATGGATTTCACCGGTCTTGTATCTGTACAGTACGTCACTTTGATTCCTTTTCGCGGCGCCCCCAGAACCATATCCGGTGTAAAGATCATTCCGTCTTCCTCGATTGTCATTCCCTTCTGCAGAGGATTCCAATATTTCAAAGGAATATTTTTCTCTCTGGCACGGTTGACATCAAACTTTCCTGCACGATCAATCTCTATTGTATATCCATAACAAAGCACGTTATGATTCACTTTAAAAGCCTTGATGCGATATCCATTTCTCTCAAACGTCTGCTCCGGTCCCTGAATCTCCTGAAAATAAATCGGAAAAGGAAGTTCTGGCGCAATGACTCGAAGTGCATTGACTACTCTTTCCAGTCCCTTTGGTCCAATCAATGTCAATGGCTCTGTCCGGTCTGCATTTCCCATCGTCAGCAGAAGACCCGGCAGACCACTGATGTGATCTCCATGATAATGAGTAAAACAAATCGTGTCAATCGGTTTAAAACTCCATCCTTTTTCTTTAACCGCCACCTGTGTTCCTTCTCCGCAGTCGATCAACAGACTGCTGCCGTTAAACCGCATCATCAGCGCAGTCAGCCATCGTCTCGGCAAAGGCATCATGCCTCCCGTTCCTAATAAGCAAACATCTAACATCTTTTTTTCCTCATACTTTCCGTTGATCTTTTCTGTCTTTGACACTCCCGATCATCATATTCACGGGATCTTTGCATGACAGCCTCACACTTCCTTTCGCTGTCCGTTTTTTTATTCTAGCACAGTTTCTGCCTTCCTACAAGTCAGGTATGACAGTTCCTCATCAGCATGGAAAAAACTCCGTCTCTTCTTTTTTTTCTGCCGGAATTGCAAATCCGTCAATGATCTTTTCATAGCATTCCTCGCACAGATCAAATCGTTCCTGCTGCATATCTCTTTTTGAAAAATATCCCCATCTTTTCTCTACATGAAATACTTCTTCTTCAGTCATCCCATGTTTTACTGCAATTCTTTTGCCGCATCCATTGCAGATCACTTCTGTCAACGTATCTTTCTCATATTTTTTCATAATTAAAAACCCTTTCGTCTGCCATAGGCAAAAATCCACTGCCCTTCATTTTCTGTCATTTGCCTTCATTATACCGAATTTCAGGAAAAAAAACAGTGGGAAATAATAGAAAGGGAATACTGTGACGCCATAAGGTTTCACAGTATTCCCCTTCTTTTCATTGTTTCCACATAATAATCCCATTTTCTGTCGGCTTTTCATAAAAATTTTTCCGGATTCCTGCCGATATGAATCCTGCCTTTTCATAAATATGAATCGCAGTCAGATTACTTTGTCGAACTTCCAGTGTAAACCGAAAAATTCCCTGTCTGTTTCCTTCTTCTAACAATTTTTGAATCATGTCGCTGCCGATGTGTTTTCCTCTGTGCCCCTCTTTTACAGCCACATTTAAAATATCGGCCTCATCGATGATCTTCAAATATCCGCAATACCCTAAAATCTCTCCATTTTCTTCCGCTGCCAGAAATACCACATCTTCCCGATTTAAAAAATCCATCAGACTTTCCTTTGACCATGGCATGGAAAACGTTTCTTTTTCAATCTTTGCCACCTGATCGAGATCTTCGGCTGTCATTTTTCTGATCTCTGCCATCCTGCGCTATGCCTCTTGTCCTTTTTCTTTTTCCATCCGTTCTCTCTCTGCCTGTGACAAGCGAAGATAATCCGGTTTATGTTCTGCCGGATCTTCTATTTTTCCTTCACGGAAATATTGCTGTGCAAGCGCTGCCAATGCTCCAGCTCTCTGTTTATTTACATGTGCCGGTGCAAAGGAATATGGGATACTGCACTGCTGTTCAATCACCTTTTTATAAACGGATACGCCATCTCCCAAAAAGATCACTTCCCTGCCTGTCTCATTCAGTTTTCTGATGATTTCCTCAATCGGCACAGCCATCTGATCTTCTACTTTTTTAAAATTTTCTCCCGAAAATTCATAAATTCCCGTGTAGACCTGATTTCTTCTGGCATCCATCAAAGGACAGATCAATGCTTTTGTGCCATATAAATTATAGGCAAGTCCTTCCACTGTCGGAATCGGTATCAGCGGTTTTTTCAATGCAAGTCCTAAACCTTTTGCAGTTGCAGACCCGATCCGCAGTCCCGTAAAAGATCCAGGACCCGCTGCTACCGCAATCGCGTCGATTGTATTTAGATCCAGCTCTGTCATCTTTGCAATCTCATCCAGCATCGGAAGCAGTGTCTGGGAATGTGTCTTTTTATAATTCACTGTATATTCGGCAATCAGATTGTCATCCTCTGCCACTGCTACAGAAGCGACAAGTCCTGAACTGTCAAGCGCTAATATTTTCATTTTTATTCCTCCTCAATGGAAATTCTTCTGTATTCAAAACCATAGTCCAGATCTTTCTCAATCGTCACGCGTATGATATGATCCGGAAGCAATTCTTCAATCAGGCTTGCCCATTCTATGATACAGATCCCTTTTCCAAAAAAGTAGTCCTCATATCCGATCTCTTCCATCTCTTCCGGATCTCCGATTCGATACACATCAAAATGATAAAATGGCATTCTGCCTTCGTCATACACCTGCACAATCGTAAACGTAGGA
The DNA here is from genome assembly GCA_018366495.1 of Clostridiales bacterium. Lineage (GTDB taxonomy): Bacteria > Bacillota > Clostridia > Lachnospirales > Lachnospiraceae > JAGZHZ01. The sequence goes on along the minus strand of JAGZHZ010000020.1, from coordinate 42,405 downwards.
CTGCTGACAGGTTCCGAAATCCCAAGTCCTGCCGCCACTCCTTTTGTAAAGATCGTCTTTCCTACTCCCAGATCTCCATCCAGTCTGTAGATCTGCCCCGGTTTCGCCTTCTCTCCAATTTTTTTACCCAGCTCAAATGTCTCTTTCTCACTTCTCGTCTCAATGATCATTTTTCTCTATCTTTCCTCCGGTAATCGTCTGCTCTTCATTCCCTGGTTCCTGCTCGTGATCCACTGTCTTGTCATCGTATCTCTTTGTTTTTAAAATTTCCTTTTTTTCACGCAAAAGCCGCTGTGCATCGCCGCTCTGATCCTGAAAATCTTTCTTTGGAAAAATAAAAGCATTCTGCCTTGATGTATAACAGAAAAAATAAGATCTCGATTCCTTGATGGATCTTAAGTCTTCCCATTGAATCTCTGCTTTCTGTTCTCCCTGCATGGTCACAATTCCTTTTTCATTCATCACATATGTAAGCGGCTTTTTAAAAACCGGATTTAGTTTTACCTGAGTTGCCGCCTTTAAGTACAGGCTGACGGGCTCATAGATCAAAAACAAAATGCCAAAAAAAGCATACAGAACAGTCCAGTTCATCGCCACATCACCGTATGTCCAGATACAGACTCCAATTCCTGCCGCCGCAAACAACAGAGATAAAGGTCCCTGAAAACTGTGATAAATATGATACATTAAAAAGTGAAACATTTTCTTTGTATTCATCCTGACTTCAAACTTTACCTCCATCCATTGCACCTCCTTCAAGTTTTCTGCGCATGGGCTCATTATATCACACTGCATTTTGTGTTACAACCGGGGAAACGATTCTTACCTCTGAATTTTCTCCTGATAAGAAAAACAGGAAAATATATTTAAAATAGAATCTGAATATAAAACGCTCGCTCTATTTCTTTCTGAAGTGAACTGCCTGTCATCTAAAAGGAATGGTTTTTCTGGCCATGGTTTTATAAAAACTAAAGAAGATATTTCACCAAACCTGAAATACGGTAAAAATTTAGAGATTCTGTGCAAAATACTTTTTTGCACAAAATCTCCAAATACTGTTTTTCGGATCTCAATTTTTCTATTTCAGGAAAGAAAATGGATCTTTTTCTTCTTTTAAGAAGTGCATCAGCATATAAGCGCACATGATCGCCACACGCTCTTCTTTTAAAATACGTTTTACTTCCTCACGGTCTGCCAGCACAATCTCGATCTCTTCGCTGTCCTCCTGGCCCTGCTTCGACACTTTGCCAGAAGCATATCCATAGACCGTGGCACAGCACTCATCTGTCATACCGATCGTTGTAAAATATGGTTTTTCATACATCGGATCTGCTTCTATCGGCTGCAGATCCAGGCCCGTCTCCTCTTTTAATTCTCTCACAGCAGCTTCTTTAAAATCTTCATCCTCTTCCACCAACCCTGCCGGAAATTCATAAATATAATCATCTAAGCTGTAGCGATACTGGCGCACCAGAACGACTTTATCACGATTTTCTCCGCATACACTGTAGATAATCACGCCGTCGGGCTTGTTATTTTTTGTCTTAATCTTCAGTTTCTCTGTCTCTTTTGCCCTGGAAGCCACAAAATATGGAAATTCTTTTCCTACCTTATTGACAGCATCCAGCTGATATAAATTTAAATGATTATTCTCTGTCAGTTTAGAAATTTTTTTAATCGTCGGCATCTTTTTTCTCCTTATCGCTTCGCCACGATCTTCTTAAAATCGGACGGATATTTTTATATAATGCTAGAGTCAGCCCTGAGACAAGGATTCCCTTTAAAATGTTAAACGGTGCAACGGCAAGCATGACAAAACCGAATACATCCTGAATTCCAGCATTGACTGCTGTTCCCATCTGCACCAGTGCATCCATCGGCATACCAAACGCGGCCGCATAAAATGGAAGCAATACATACGCATTCAATACACATCCCAACACGGTCATCACAGCAGTTCCCACCGCCATTCCAATTAAAGCGCCCTTCTTTGTTGTCATTCTCCGATAGATCAGGCCTGCCGGAACAATGAAAGAACATCCAATCAAAAAGTTGGCAATATCTCCCACTCCTGCTGTTGTTGTTCCATGTACGACCACATACAGTAAAATTTTAACCAGTTCAATCAAAACTCCTGCAACTGGTCCCATCGCAAAACATCCGATTAAAACGGGAAGTTCACTCAAATCAATCTTGTAAAACGGCGGTGCAAACCAAAGCGGGATTTCAAAAAACATCAAAACCATCGCCACTGCGCCTAACATTCCAATCTGTGCCATTGTGCGGACATTCATTGCGGAACGTCTCGCTGTCTGTGTGTTGCTGCTCATCATCGTCTTTTCTCCTTTTCTTTTCTTGATTACACATTTTGCGCTTCTCTGCAGATCACCGAAAAACCGTTTTCATTTCCCGCTTTCCTACAGACAGCTGCTTTCCTCTGATTAACATCAGAAGCAAATATCAATTTGAAATTCAGAAAATACTTCTCTGGTCAAAAGACATGTTCTTCACATCCATCCTGCACGGAGGTTTTTTAACAAAAAACCTCCGCAGAAATTCTGCGGAGGACATCAGCTGCACGTTTAAAATCATGCTTTTCTTTCTTCTCTCATCCAGACTATACTGTCGGTTTTGGAATTCTTCCCTGTTTCTGTCGATCAGGAAGTCACCAAATCAGCCGCTTTCGCGGGTCGCGGACTATACCGCCGGTAGGGAATCGCACCCTGCCCCGAAGAATTTTCTTTATTCATTTTTATTATACTCTTTTTGATTTCAGGATTCAAGTGTTTTTTCAAAGCGCCTTGCTCCTTTCCTCAACACGATCTTCTTTCTGTTTTCACTGTCTGATATTCCAGTTTTTCGCCAGCTTGCTGAAATCGAGTTCTTTTTTCTCTTTTTGTCTTCTTCTTTGCTCTTTTTTCTCTTTCTTTACCGGCTGTCTCTTCTCTTCTTTTCGTTCTTTTTTCTGTGACTTATCCGTTCCGTCCAGCTTCATACTAAGGGAAATTCTCTTTTTCTGCTGATCGACGCTTAAAATCCGTACATTGACAACGTCTCCGACGCTGACTGCATCCAGAGGGTGTTTCACAAATCGGCTGTCTGACATTTCTGAGATATGAACGAGTCCATCCTGATGAACTCCAATGTCGACAAATGCGCCAAAATCAATGACATTACGCACTGTCCCTTTTAAAATCATTCCTTCTTTCAGGTCTTTCATATCTAAGACGTCGCTTCTCAAAATCGGTTTTGGCATTTCCTCTCTCGGGTCACGTCCCGGTTTTTCCAGTTCCTTCACAATATCTCTCAGCGTCATCTCTCCTACATTCAATTCCTCTGCCAGACTTTTATAATCATGAATTTTTTTAGAGATCTCTGCCAGTTTTCCTGCTGTGATGTCAGAAGCCTCATATCCCATTTTCTCCAGCAGTTTTTCTGCCGCTGCATAGCTTTCCGGGTGAACACTCGTCGCATCGAGCGGGTTTTCTCCTGCCAAAATCCGCAGGAATCCAGCGCACTGTTCAAATGCTTTCGGCCCTAATTTTGCCACTTTCAAAAGCTGTCTGCGGTTTGAAAAACGTCCGTTTTCTTCTCTGTATGTGACGATATTTTTGGCAACGGTCTTTGAAATTCCAGAGATATATTCCAGCAAAGATGCGCTTGCCGTGTTCAAATCTACTCCGACTTTATTGACGCAGTCTTCCACAACGCCAGACAGCGCTTCCCCTAATTTTTTCTGATTCATATCATGCTGGTACTGTCCCACTCCAATGGACTTTGGTTCAATTTTTACAAGCTCTGCAAGCGGATCCTGAAGTCTTCTCGCAATGGATGCAGCGCTTCTTTGTCCTACATCAAAGTTTGGAAATTCTTCTGTCGCCAGCTTACTTGCCGAATAAACAGAAGCGCCAGCCTCATTTACAATCACATACTGAACGTTTGATTTATTTTCCTTTAAAAATTCGGCAATCACCATCTCAGACTCTCTGGACGCCGTACCATTTCCAAGGGAAATCAGATTGATATGATATTTTTCAATCAATTTTGCCATCGTCTCTTTCGCCGCACGGATTTTTGCATCATTCGTCGGCGCTGTCGGGTAAATCACAGTTGTGTCAAGTACCTTTCCTGTCTCATCTACCACTGCCAGTTTACATCCTGTTCTAAAAGCCGGATCCCATCCAAGTACAACTTTTCCGGCAATCGGCGGCTGCATAAAGAGCTGTTTTAAGTTTTCTCCAAAGACATCAATGGAACTGTCTTCCGCCTTTTCTGTCAGTTCACTGCGAATTTCTCTCTCGATCGCAGGCTGAATCAGGCGGTGATAGCTGTCGTCAATCACTTCTTTCAGCACAGTCTGTGTGTTTGGATTTTCATTTATGATAATCTGTTTTTCCAGATAGCGCAGAATCCGTTCTTCCGGCGCATTAATTTTAACTGTCAAAAATTTTTCTTTTTCTCCTCTGTTTAAGGCCAGTACACGATGACCGGCAATCTTGGAAACAGGTTCCTCATAACTGTAATATTTATCATACACAGACTCTGCCTTTTCATCTTTTGCCGTTGAACAGATGATTCCCTCCTGCTCTGTAATCTTTCTGATATAGATACGGTAATCTGCTTTATCTGAAATCATTTCCGCCAGAATATCACATGCGCCTGCGACCGCCTCAGCCCCTGTTTTTACTTCTTTTTCTTCTGATACAAAAGCCTCTGCCTCCTCCAAAAGCGGCTTCTGTGTCGTCTGCTGTAAAATCAAGTTTGCAAAAGGTTCCAGCCCTTTCTCTTTTGCAATAGTAGCTCTTGTTCTTCTCTTCGGACGGTATGGACGGTACAGATCTTCCACTACAACAAGCGTCTCCGCATCTGAAATCTGTTTTCTCAGCTCTTCTGTCAGTTTGCCCTGCTCCTCAATGCTGGAGAGAACCTGTTTTTTCTTTTCTTCCAGATTTCTCAGGTAATTCAGACGTTCATATAATTTACGAAGCACTTCATCATTGAGCGCTCCTGTTGCTTCTTTTCTATAACGTGAAATAAAAGGAATCGTGTTGCCCTCATCGATCAGTTTTACTGCTGCTTCGATCTGCCAAAGTTCTACGCTTAGTTCTTCTTTCAGTCGCTTATTAATATCCATTAGATTCTCCTTTGTCTGTTTTGCTTTTTCTGTCCTCCATAATATCTCATCTTGATCTTATTTACAATACCATTCCCAAAATTATGCCTGAGACGCATTTTTCATCTTTTTATTATCACGTCTCAAAATTCTCTCTGTCTCGATGATCTTCTTGTTTTTCCGCTTTTTCTGTGATATCATTTTGAATAGCCACAACAGACATTATTATTTGAAAGGAGTTTTGTCCTATGGATTATCAGCAGTACCAGGGAGATCCGAATTTTTCCGGTAATTTTGAGCAGAAACCGCCGCGCAGGTCCGCTATGGAAACCGCTGCTTTTGTGCTTTCTATTCTCTCTATATTGTTTTTATCCTTCTTTCCATTTACTTTAGTGCTGATTGGACTTTCAATTTTGTTTGCTCTTCTCTCAAAAGGCGGCAAAATGAAAATCAGCCAGTTTGCCAAATGCAGTATTATCATCAGCGCTGTCTCATTCTCAATTGGAACGTACTCCACCGTTTCCTTTCTCTATCAAAACTGGAACATCATTGTCAGAGATGTAAATGAAATTATGGACCGCGCTTATCAGATTCTGGAAGATCCGGAAGCATATTATGATAAATATGGATATGATCCTTACTCTTCTGATCCGTTTAATGACTTTTATGGATATGATGATTACAGCGATTTCATTGATGATCTCTATGGCGGAACACCTTATGAACAGATGCCTTCGCCTGATTCCCTGCCGGAACAGCCGCATGATGTGGTTTAGCGGCATGGTCAACTTACCTGCTGCTTCGCCAGTAAACGTTTTGAAGCAGGGGATTAAATAACAGAAATGGAGTGTGAATTTCAACATGAAACGTTCTTCCGCCGAATTAAAATCGTTTGCAAGGAGTCGGCTGCAAGGCCACTATACGATCGCAGTGGAAATTGTCCTTTCTTACTTTGCCTTGAGTTTCTTTCTTAGTTGGATTGGGCTGCTGTTTTTTCCTTTTGGATTAAATTTTGGATTTATTGATATGATCGGAAATATGGTGCTTTCCATTTTAATGTCCATGCTCAGTATCGGAGTTTCCTACTGCTTTCTCGCTTTAAACCGCGGCTGGCAGGTTCGTATCTCCGATCTCTTTTTGGCATTCCGTTACCATTCCGATAAAGCTTTATGTATTTCCCTTTTTTACATGATCGCTTCCTCGCTGATTCAGGTTCCTCTCAATATAGTCTATTCTCTTTCTCTATTGTCCGGAGACTATTTCAGCAATCATGTATTTTTTACACTGATAATTTTATTTACTGTCATTGTGTGTTTTATCTTGAGCATCATTTTATGGATCAACATTTCCATGTGCTATTATATTTATATGGACCATCCTGATCTGCGGACTACCCAGATTATAAAAATCAGTTTCCAGATGATGCGCGGAAATAAAATGCGTTTCTTTTATCTAAATATCAGTTTTTTAGGGCTGATCCTGTTGTCTCTGATCACCTGTTTTATCGGAATGATATGGGTTCTTCCGTATATTTCTTCTACAATGGCTGCGTTTTATCAAGACTTAAATCGCGAATTGCCTCCTAAGACAGAAGATGGAACTTTCTAAAAATCAACTGCTTGCTGATTAGCCGGTAAGCAGCTTTAAAAGCGGTCTATGTAAAAATTTCTTTTTCTTACATAAACCGCTTTTTTTATTTCTCTATTTTATTATGGACAGCTTCTCTTTTCTTTCTTCTTTTACTGTAAACCGCTTTCCAGATCTGACAACATGATATCTAAAGCTGTGATTCCTCCCTCTGCTGTATACCAAACTCCCGGATTTGCAAGATAAATTACATTCCCATTCTTATATGCATCTGTCTGCATCACTAATTCATTTTCCATGATCTCCTGCGCCAGCTTTGCTCCTTCTGTCGAAATGGCAGCATCTCTGTCCATCACAAAAATATAATCTGGATTTTTTTCTACTACAAATTCAAAAGATGCCTCGTTTCCGTGTGTAGAAGTATCAATCTGTGCATCGATACCGATATTTTCATATCCGATTTCTCTGCCGATGATAGAGCAGCGTCCATCATTTCCAAGTACGTTGAAACTGCCGCTTGTACACATTCCAATAATTGCTGTTTTTCCCTCTGACTTTGAATTTAAATTCTGGATTCTCTCTTCAAACCCTTCCATTTTTTCTGCAACCTGATCCTCTCTTCCAAAAATCGAAGCGATTGTCTCTGCATTTTTACGCACACTCTCCACAACACCTATTTCTGTATCTGTGGATAGATAAACTACCGGTGCAATTTCACTCAAAGCATCGTACGAAGAAGCTAATCGTCCGCCAATAAAAATAATATCCGGATCGCATTCCATCACTGCTTCTAAATCTGCTTCCTTTATTGTCCCTAGATTATCCACATTTTCTACATATTCCTGAAGATACTCCAGTGACGTAGAAGCAGAACCTATAATTCGATCTCCAACTCCTAAATTTGCCAGAATATCCATAGAAGCCATATCAAGAATAGCAATGCGTTCAGGATCATATGGCACTTCTAAATTTTGTTCCTGTTTTTCTCCATTCAAACTTGTAATGACAATCGTTTCTTTTTTCTCCTGATTTTCTGCTCCTGCAGACATCGGAATTGCACAAGTAAGTGCAGCTGATAATGTAACAAAAATAATTTTTTTCATCATTCATTTCTCCTTTTTTCTTTATTTTTATAGATGACTTTATTCTTTCATAAAAACATATTTTGACTAAATCTTTCTCTGTCAATAATAGATTGACAGAGGTTTGCCGTTAATTTCCATAATTTTAAAATCTACCTTATAAATTTGCGACAACGTTTCTGCTGTCATCACCTCCTTTACTGTTCCAAAACTTGCTATTTTTCCATCTGCAAAAGCACAGATATAATCAGAATAAAATGCCGCAAAATTAATATCATGCAGTACTAAAATCACGGTCTTTCCAAGTTCATCACACAGCCGGCGGACAATTTTCATCATTCGAGACGCATGGTAGATGTCTAAATTATTTGTCGGCTCATCTAACAGTATATATTCTGTATCCTGTGCAATCACCATTGCAATATAAGCACGCTGCCGCTGACCTCCTGACAGTTCATCAATAAATCTTTCTCTAAACTTTCCAAGCTCCATATAATCAATCGCCTGATCAATCATTTTCAGATCTTCCGGCGTATTTCTTCCTCCTGAATGTGGAAAACGTCCAAATGCTACAAGTTCCTCTACCGTCAGTTTCATCTGAATATTGTTGCTCTGTGTAAGAATTGCCAGATGTTTTGATAATTCTTTGCTCTTCCATTTTGAAATCTCACTGCCCTCAAAATCTACTTGTCCGCTGTCTTTCGCAATCAGCCGTGACAAAATTCCCATAACAGTAGACTTTCCTGCGCCGTTCGGACCAATCAGGGAAATTACTTTTCCTTTTGGAATTTCAAAGCTCACATGATCTACCACTTTCTTTCCTTCATACTTTTTTGTAATCTCTTTTATTTTCATTCCTTTTTTCACATTCTCCTCTGCGTTAATAATAAATATAGGAAATAAATTCCTCCGCCAACTGTGATAAAAACACTGACAGGAACAGCATAAACAAAGATTCGTTCCACAAAAAATTGTCCTATTATGAGAGTCACCATCCCAAACAGTGCCGATCCAATGATCAAATATGAATGGCGATACGTTCTGAAAAATTGTCGCGACAGATTTGCTATAATCAATCCCATAAAAGAAACTGGTCCTACCATTGCCGTAGCTACTGCAATACACAGTGTCACTCCCAGCAGCAATTTTTTTACGGAACGGTCGTAATCAATTCCAAGGTTGACAGCCTGATCTTTTCCAAGCGTCAATACATCCAGCAATGCCAGTTCTTTTCTTAAAGCAAATACAATACCTGCCAGAAGAATCAAAGTAAATACGATAATCTCAGAATTGATATTACTAAAACTTGCCATCAATGTAGTCAGCAATGTATCATATTCATTTGGATCCATAACTCGAAGCATTGTGCTTTGAATACTGCCAAAAAATGAAGTCAGAACAGTTCCCACCAGCAATACGTATAAAACATTATATTTCGTCTTTTTAAACAGATAGCTGTAGACTACTGTTGCCACAATTCCCATCAGACATACATCTATTGCAAAAGAAATATTTGCATTTGTGGCTGCAATACTACTGCTGCCTACCACAAAAAATACCACTGTATGAATCAGTGCATATAGAGAATTCATCCCCAGCAGACACGGCGTCACAATCGTATTGTTAATCACTGACTGAAATACAATCGTCGCCCCTCCAATCGCAAACGCTGTGATCAGCATGGCAATCAGCTTTGGTGTGCGCAGCTGAAAAGCATATCTCATTAATCGTTCATTTTCAAAATGAATATCTGTCAGCATATACGCTGCCGACGCAATCAACATGCAGCAGAAAAGCAGGATCATTCTGCGATTATTTATCTTTTTTGCTATACTTTTCATAAATAGAATCCTTTCGCTTTTAGTAAATGGAACTCTGCTGTTTTTCAGGTGACAAATGGCTGATCTCTGAATTTTTTTCTGCAAGATAAGAATTTATTTTCTTTTTCCTTCTCACTGTGCCGACCGCTTTTCTTCCATAATTTAAACGATATAAAAGCATTCCAATAAAAATAATGCTTCCCAAAATTCCAACAATAAGTTCAATCGGAAGCTCATATGGAGCAATCACAATTCTGCTGATTATATCACAGACAAGGACAAATAAGGCGCCAAACAATGCCGTATCTGCCATTGTCCCTCGTATCTTATCTCCTTTAAATATCGATACTATATTTGGAACAATCAAACCTATATAAGAGATAGATCCCACTACCACAACGACAGAAGCGGTAATCATTGCCGTAATGGTCAAACCTAAAAACAGAATAAAATTATATGGAACACCCAAATTTTTTGAAAAATCTTTTCCCATGCCGACAATATTAAAATGATTTGCAAAAATAATTGCTAAAATCACAAGCGGAACAATCATATAAACAATCTCATACCGACCTTTGAGTACCAAAGAAAAATGACCTACCAGCCATGTGGAAAGCGCCTGTGTCATTTCAAATTTATAAGCTAAAAAGCTTGTAATTCCTCCTATCACATTTCCAAACATCATGCCTACAAGCGGTACCATAACAATATTTTTAAATGGAATCCGTTGTATAAACCAGACAAAAATCCAGGTTCCAAGAACAGCAAACAAAAATGCAAAAACAGCTCTTCCCCATAAGGTCGATTTTGGCATGAACAAAAGAGCCACTAAAATTCCAAGCTGTGCTGATGAGATCGTCGCTCCCGTTGTAGGGGAGACAAATTTATTCATGCAAAGCTGCTGCATAATCAATCCAGCTATACTCATCCCAACCCCTGTACAGAGAATAGCCAAAAGGCGGGGAAGACGAGAAATCAGCAATATTCCGATCTGCTGCGTATCCCCTGCCGCCAGGGATGAAATGTCCATCCGAAGCACTCCCACAAACAGAGAGCAAACAGACAGAATCAGTAAAAGTATCGCAAGTATACTTGTAGATCTGTATTTTCTTAAAATCACAAACACCTCCAATATTTTAATTAGCTATAACTAACTTTTGTTTAAAAATTAAGAATCCCATCATTGATAAGATTCTTAATTAGTCTTAACTAACTTTTTTTATACTATACATAATTTTTTCTCCAAAGTCAAGCTGTCTCATTGAGAACTTTTCTCAACTTTGACAGCTCTCCCCAAAAAACTTTGGATCTATCAAAAACTCCCCTCTCCATCCTTTCACTTCTTTTCCATTACTTTTTTTCCGCACCAGATGACCGCTAAACATACGATCATCTCGATCAAAAAAATTCCTGACACCTGAAAGCCATTCTGCACCACGAAACTATTTCTGGCAATCATTCCCCAGTTGCCGATCATCAAGATTGATTTTATAAAACAGGACAGGAACATCCATACAATCATAATCCCCATCACCATTCTGTCCTGAAAAATCAAATGAAGAAATGTCTGAATCAGACCAATGCAGATCAAAGCAGTGAGAGGCGCTATACAACAGACAATCCATTGTTCCTGCGCCGCCAATTTTTCTATTGGAATCAGCCATCCATACATTCCTTCATTTCCTGTATGACTCAGATACAGACCTGATTTTGTGAGCAGGCTGAATAGGGCGCTCTCCCCTGCCAAAATTCCATAAAAGAGCAGCGTATTCAAAACGCTCCATGCACATTTTGCCTCCCACCACACTTTTCTGTTTCCTGCTCTTATCTGAACCTGATTTTCATAATTTTTCACCTTATCTGAAAAATGTGCGCTGATTGTATAGCAAAAAATCGCCATCGTCAAAATCCAGAAAGGGTCAGGAATCGGATCTGCTGCCCCTCCAAACAGTCCTGACATATAATCGAAAAATCCAATCATTCGGAACGTGCCAGTCGAATTTTTTATAAAATATGTATTTCTCAATCCCCACAGAAAATAAAGAATTCCCAAAGCAAAGACAAAGATATATTTTTTTCTTTCCTCCCAAAGACTTCTTTTCCACTCTATTTTCAGCAAAGACCAAAAATTTTGTCTTTGTCCGCTCATATTTCCTCCTCTCCAGTATCCCAGATCTCAATGTGCAAATCTTAATTTTCTTTCTGTTTTCCCAGCCAGTCCATTCTATTTACATATCGCTCCCCTGTGATCCAGCACAATAAAATTACTATGATATCTGTGACAGCTGCCTGCCATGTTTCTATTCCCCCAGGCATCGCTGCGCTGCTTCTCAAAGCCATCGCATGATTTCCGATCAGCAAAACAGATGTCAGAAATGCTGAAAAAAACAAAATCGCTTCCATCAAAATCCATACTGTTTTTTCTTCCAAAATCAAATGCAGCACCATAAATAAAAAAGCAAATGACAGCGTTGTCAAAAACGGCTGCACCATCAAAACCAGAATATTCTGGCTCACGCTTAAATTTCCCATGCCATACAGAGATGCCAGCCCTTGATTTCCCAGTTTTTGTCCGCTCACAAGACAGCTTGCTGCGATTCCTGCCCAAAGTATGAGATATGTCATACTTGTATACAAAATGGCAGCAGCTATTTTTTCTCTCCACCATTTTTTTCTCTTTCTCATCCGAATTAAAATCTGTGTCTCATATGGACTTAACTTTCCGGACAAGAAAGAGACAGAGCAATAAATCAGAGTGCTCTGAATGATAATCCAGAAAAACGGCGGAATAAACGGTTGTCGCGATACCGGATTGTATTCTCTTTGTCCCCGAAACAAAAAGAATAACACATCCCAGAATCCAGCCTGCAGCGCCTCTTCTATTTGAGTGATATAATAAATACACCCAACTCCGCAGCACAGGAAAGTAAAAAATTTAAAAATGTACTGCTTTATTGGATAAATCAAATATTTTCTCACTCTTTCTTCACTCTCCGTTCAGCAAAATCATATTTTTTACAGGAGCGCCTGTCAAAACCCAGACAAATTCTCTCTCCTCTATTTTTTCCCAGTCTTTCGGCTGAAACTGATAAGAATACATGGCAAATGGCACCTTCAGTATCTTTTTTTCTCCTACTTTCAGCGATGTGTCTCCCGACTCTTCATTGATTTCCATAAAGTGCATACCGTTCATTCCATTTGTCCACCCTCCGCTTTGCAGCATCGTCTCTGTCACGATACATCTGCTGATTGGTTGATCTGAGATATTTTCATATTGTACGGTCAAAACCATATCGTATCCCTCTTCCGATTCATCTTGTAAATTAGCCCATTTCGATTGCGCTGACATTTTTTTCATCTCTGACTCCAGAACAGAAATCCGCATCCCCTGAACTTCGATACTCTCTCCTTTTTGAACCGTATATTCTTCTTTTTTGTAGGAGGTATTTACTGCCATCACTCTGACTGCATATACAACAATCAATATAAGAACGATCCCTGCTGCAAAAATCTTTTTTCTTCTCTTTTTTTCTTTCATCCTCCCATCACTCTCCCTCGATCCATCTGTATCACTACATCTGCCATCTGATTTAGTTCTTCCGCATCATGACAAGCCAAAATAATCAATGCTTTTCTTTCTTTTGCCTCCTCCACAAGGCGGTGCAGACACTCAATTCCTTCTGGGTCCAGCGCATTTGTAGGCTCATCTAGCAGAATCAAATCTGGTTTTTCCATAAATGCGCACGCTATGCCAAGTCTTTGTTTCATTCCAAGTGAATACTTCCGATATTTTCTCTTATCATTTGGATCTAATCCTACCTTTTCTAAAATTTCTTCAATCTCCTTTTCCGTCATTTTATTTCTGATCTCAGCCAATATTTTCAGATTGTCATATCCTGTAAAATAATCTAAAAATGCTGGATTTTCAATCAAGACTCCTGTATTTTCCGGAAATGAAAGTTCCTTTCCTAATACCTTTCCATTAATCTCCACTTCTCCCTCTGAAGGCAGAATAAAACCGCACAGCAAACGAAGCAGCATTGTCTTTCCAGATCCGTTTTTTCCTTGCAATCCATAGACCGTTCCACTTTTTAGTTCCATGTTTATGCAATCTAAAACAATCGCATCTTTTATTTTTTTTGTCACATTCCGAATCTTAATTTCCATTTTGTCGCCCCCTCTCGTCTCTTGATCCTCTTCTTAATTAAAGTCATCTGTATTCTTGCCTCTTATCTGTAAACTCCTCATCACCTAAAGGTAGTATGTTTTTTGGCTATTGTTTTACAACACTTCTTCCTTTTTATTTTTCCTTAAAAATCCCCATATGGAAACTCCGGCTATCACACCCAAAGTGACGATCATCTGCCAGATCTGAAAACGATTTTCCTGTTTCATATTCAAAAAGGTATATGGTACAAAACCTCGATTGTCTTTCAACAAAAGCTGCATTACGATACATAGAAGAAAAGGACTCATAAAAGCAAGAAGCGACTTTTTCAGCCATCTCGAAACCGCCAGTGCAAACAGAGCTAGAATCCCTCCTCCTACAAAATAAATCATGATATAAATTATAAAGTACACAAAAGGCTGTTCATAAAATAGATTCTGCCAGTTGCTCGCTGGAGAAAGCGTTCCATTCATCACGCAAGAATCTGGTTTTACAGCCGGCATAAATGTTGACAGGAAAATAAAATCTAAAATAGCCGGCATCACTACCGCTGTTCCCCCTGACAGAAATACGGCTGTGATCTTTCCGCAAAAATATTCTTTGCGTGTCTCCCTCACATAAAGATTTTTCTGATATCCGTTTTTTCGATCTGCATAATACGAAACAGCAAACGGAAATGCAGCAAACAACGGAAGCAAATTATGAAATAGTACATACTGTATTTCATTTCCATTCATCATCATTAATTCTGTATACAAAGATCTCATTGAAAACAGAGGCGATGTATACTGCTCCCGTATCTGCAGATACTCTTGCCAGCTCTTATATGTATCCACCGTATGCCATACCGCCAGCAAAGCTCCTATGATTATTATTATTTTCATTGCCGTGCTTTGAAACGCACGTTTTATCTCTACTTTACACGCATTCCTCACTTTCTTTTCCCCCTTTCATGGTCTCAAAAGCCACCTTTTATTTTTCTGATAAACTCCCTCTTTTACTCCTCTTCATTTACACGATAATAAGCGATCATTCCGCCTAAATAAGGGTCGTTATTTGAAAAATAATACGGCGAAATTTGTAATAACAAATTAGGATCATTTACATCCTTTTCATCTACACCATATCCTAATTTTACTTGATATGTTTTTTTTGCTTCCAAAGTCCATGTATTATATTGTTTCATTGCCCCTTTACTTACGATTGGACGATGCTTACTAAAATATCTAATTTCATAGTATGGATGAAATTCTTCCCAACTTCCCGGAATAAGTAGTTTACTGTTTCCAATATTCCATTCCTGATCGGTTTCCATATCATTTGTAATATTTAAAACAATCTCCAAATATACCTGTCCTTCCTTCAATCCTGCATAACGCTCATATACTTGTCCATCTTCCAGTTTTACATAACGTTCTTTTTCTACATACTCCGGCAGTTTATCTTGTACACTTTTACTCACCCATTCAAACCTGAAATGACGTTTTTGTGCCGTTCCATTCTCTAGAGCTTTTTTCATCTTTTTTTCATATTCTTTGTCAAATCGTTTTGTATCTAATATTTCTGATTTCTTTAAAATTAGATATTCGCTGTCTATACTGCATCCTGTCAGAAAAAGGCAACAACATAAAATCATTA
This sequence comes from Clostridiales bacterium, assembly GCA_018366495.1. Lineage (GTDB taxonomy): Bacteria > Bacillota > Clostridia > Lachnospirales > Lachnospiraceae > JAGZHZ01. Next base: position 26,997 of record JAGZHZ010000020.1, on the reverse strand, counting down.
TCACTTTCTGTCCTAAGTTTTTCATGCTCCCACTCCTCTCTGTTTCACGAACATGTTTCTTTGATAAGTTGCTTTTTATTTTCTTCTTATCTATTAGACAGAAAAATTTAATGATTAGTTTCATGGATATAAAAATACGTAAATTTTATATTTTTTCTGAATACACTTTCGTTTATTCTTCTTCATTTACACGGTAATAAGCAATCATTCCACCTAAATAAGGATCGGTTCTTTGAAAATAATACGGAGAGAATTGTAAAAGTAAATTAGGATCATTGATATCTTGTTTATCTACACAATATCCTAATTTTACTTGATATGTTTTTTTTGCTTCCAAAGTCCATGTGCAATATTGTTTTATTGATTGCTTACTTACCAAAGGAGGATGTTCACTAAAATATATAATTTCATAATACGAATGAAATTCTTCCCAACTCCCCGGAATAAATAAACTACTATTTCCTATATTCCATTCCTGATCTGTTTCCATATCGTTCGTAATATTAAGGATAATTTCCAGATACGCCTGATCTTCTTTTAATTCTGTAAAAAGCTCATACACTTGTCCGTTTTCCAATTTTACATAACGTTCTTTTTGTACATATTCTGGTAGCTTATCTTGTACGCTTTTACTGACCCATTCAAATCTGAAATGACGTTTTTGTTTTAATCCATTTTCTAATTCTTTTTTCATTTTCTTTTCAAGTTCTTTGTCAAACCGTTTTGTATCTAATATTTCTGATTTCTTTAAAATTAGATATTCACTATCTATACTGCACCCTGTCAAAAAAAGGCAACAGCATAGAATCATTATCAATTTTTTCTTCAACTTTTTCATGTTCTCTCTCCTCTCCATATAATCAAATATTCCACCAAAGATTATCCGACATATCTTATTAATACTCCAATGGCCTAATTATTTTGATAGATAATAGAATAATAAGTTAAATAAAATATCTTCAAAAAAGGTATCTCAATTACTATATGCTATGATAAATCGTTGCATCATAACTTACCTTTGAGATACCTTTCTTGTTTTTGATAATAATATTAAGAAATATTATATATATTTACTACATACCTTTCCAGTTTCTTCTATTATTTTTTATCACATTAGGTATAATTTTTCTATATTTATACACTGTCCGGGCTCCAACATCCGTACGCATATTCAGGAGTATAACTTGGACCTAAGATAGATAAACAGCAGCTTCTATATCCGTATTCATATGTATTCGATGGTATATAGATAGACTGTCCACGATAACATTCATAGGAAAAAGCTCCTACTCTCAAATTAGATTTGTGTTTAGGTCTTTTTTTCTTTCTCCATCGGAATCCTCTCCTTTTTCTTTAAGTTTACAATAGCCGTACGCTCTATTGTTTTATTTTCACGTTCTCTCCCATGATACTATTTTTCTCTGCATCTACCATTTCTTCTGGATTATAGCATCACTGGCATTTTTTCTTTTCTTCTTGCTCTTTCAAAATCTGCGGAACAGGCGGTTCATAAACACCCCAAAATGTAGATTTTCCAACACTGTGCTTTCCCAGCCATATTAAAAGTTCTTCTGTTTTTCGTTTCATTCCCATTTTTCTTTCCCCCTTTTATGTATCATTATTATATCACTTCTTTCTGAAATTCTACATTTTTTTCCTAAATGATCGTTTTTCAGTCCTGGATGCTATATTTTTACATTTTTCTTTTTATTTTTTAGAAAATATTGTCGATTTAAATTTCTTGACATATATTTTATAGAATTTTATAATTTTTCTATAAATATTTTTAGAAGGGTAATTTTTATGTTTATTTTTTCTATTTTTTTATCAAGTTTCCTTTATTTTTTCCCTATTATTACTTTTTTGCCTTATCGGCTTTCGATAAAACAATATTTAACTTTATATTTCCTTTTATTTTTCTCTCTTATTCTTATTGCCACCACAAGCAATGCGGCTGTTATTTTTCTCTTGATCGTTGTCTCTATTTACTTATGTAAAATAACAAAGAAAAACCTGCCCACTGTTTGTTCTGTTATTGTCGCTTATTTTTTGCTTGTTCTGATTGATCAGATTATAAGTATCGTTTTGACTGAGCTTGACTATGGTGTTGCCTCAACACATACAGATTATTCTCTGATGACTGTGAGCTGTCTTGCCGGTCTTACTGTGGAATTGGTTATTTGTTTCCTGTTCTCACATTTCCTGCTGCCTTTTTTGAAGAAAAAATTTCAATCTGTTTTAGAATTGAATGAAGTATTAAAACTGGTCTTTCCTACTCTTTTTATCTGTCTGCTGATAGTTCTTCTGAATTTTATTGCAGGCGAAAAATTAGGTTACACAGACCCTATCGTATATTTTAATTTTTTTCTTGTTATCTGCTGTACTTTATGGACACTTTTCTCTGCTTTTCATTCTGTGAAGACATTAATTGCTGTTGAAAAGCAGAAAAAAAAAGAAAAGTTATATGAAACTTTACAGCAGTACACAGAAAAAATTGAAGATATGAATCTTGAACTGCGTACCTTCAAGCATGACTATGCAAATATTATGCTTTCTATGACGGAATATTTTGAAATGAAACAATTTGATAAATTAGAAGCGTATTTTTATGATAAAGTATTGCCTTTTGGCAGGCAATATACAAGTGAAACCTATCGGCTTGGAACTTTAAGCAATCTAAAAATTCCTGAATTAAAAGGTATGATCTCTGCGAAACTAATCTATGCACACGAAATGGGGCTCTTTGTTTCCATTGAAATTTTAGATCCTTTGGAACAAATTAGTATGGAGACGCTGGATCTGGCGCGTCTTCTTGGCATCTATCTCGATAATGCTGTCGAGGCTGCACTCCAATCAGAATCGCGTCAGATCTGGTTTGCCATTGTAACTTTTCCAAATACCATTGTTATTTCTGTCAAAAACACTTACAGCGGTGATGAGATTCCATACAGTCAGTTGAAAGGCCCTGCATTTTCTACAAAAGGAGCGCTTCGCGGTCTGGGACTTTATAACGCTGAAAAAATTTTATCGCAATATCCACACGTTTTACATCAAACCGCGATGAAAGATCATATCTTTGAGCAGCGTTTGACTATCCCTTTTTCCTGACGGATTTCTTCTGAACATATAAAATAATAACTGTGATCAGCTCTGCGATTGCTCCTATCGTAATCCAAGAGCTGATCTTTTCTATTCCGGATATGGAAATGACTGCATAGATCAAGACAAGAATCATGGAACGTTTTTTCATTTTCTTCTGATTATCTTCCGAAAAAGGATTGTTCACTGTTCCCTGCGGTGCAAACAGTACAACGCCTGTCAAGATCAGACAATAGATGCAAAACAGCAGCCACGGATGAAATATAAGATATTCTCCTAAAATTCCTCCGCCAATCGCGATACTTCCTGTGGTGAGCAGACATCCCACAGTCGTATTTAAATGCAGACCTCCGGCAAACATCCGAAACATCCCAAAAGATAAAAATGTCCAAAATGTGCCGCACAATACATCGAGAAGTAATGCTGCCGCAAAAATAATCACTGTCGTTTTTATATTATGCCACAGTACCTGTATTCCATATAAAATCTGTGCCTTTTCCAATTCACTTCTGTCAGAACTGAAGCTAAAATATTTTCTCAAAACTCTTTTTTCCCTTTCTTTCTTTTGATATAATGAAGCTGTATATTTTTTTATTTTTTATGAGGGAGAGACTTTATGCTTTACATCTATATCTGTGAGGATGAAATTTCTCAATTAACATATATCAAAGAATCTATTCAAAAATACATCTTGATCTATAACCTTGATCTGTCTATTGCGGCCGCTTCCACAGATCCGCATACTATTTTAGACGCTGCCGGCTCTTCCAGTCATACCGGTATTTATTTTTTGGATATTAATCTGAATACAGATATAGATGGACTGGAACTTGCACAAAAAATCCGTGAAATAGATCCAAGAGGTTTTATCGTGTTTATCACCTCTCATTCTGAAATGGCATCTCTTACCTTTCAGATGAAGTTAGAAGTGCTTGACTATATTATAAAAGATCATCCAGAGACTCTTTCCGATCAGATTTTTCAATGTCTCTCAAATGCTTTGAAAAAATATGCCTGTATCAGAGATTCTCGTCAAAAGACATTTTCAGTGAAAATCGGAGATTGCGTTTCTTTTATTTCTCTCGATGAGATTTTATATTTTGAGACAAATACCCAGCCCCATAAAGTGACTTTATATACCATAAATATGCAGCTTGAATTTAACAGTAACTTAAACAATGTTTTTTCAAAGCTGGATTCCCGTTTTTACCGCTGTCACCGTTCTTATATTATCAATGCGGATTTCGTCCGTTTCATCCATTTAAGTAAAAAAACGATTACGATGTCAGACGGACAAGAAATTATGTTTTCTTCTCGGAAAAAAAATGAGATTTTACGGTGGATTTCTTCTTATCACAATGTCCTCATTACAAAATGACCTTCCATTCGCTACTCCATCTGTCCGATCTTTTTAAACATTTGAAAGGCATCTTCATTTTTTCCAAAATATTATTATATACAACAGCGATAATTATCCACTTTAAACACAAATCCCCTGCCTTCCGGCAGGGGGAAAATATCAAGCCTCAAACAGCCATTCCATCATTTCCATATCATTGAGAACCGGAGCCCAGATTGCATGGCTGAATCCTACGCCTAATTTTTCCAGGTCTTCATCTGAAAAGATTGTCAGTTTTGCATCCTTATTGCCCAGTTCCACCAGTTTTTCATACACTTCCTTGCTGTTTACAGACGGATTGACAAAATCACTTTCTGCATGGAACAGCCAGATCGGCTTATCTGCCACTGCTTCCAGCACACTCAGGTCTTCATTGATCGTTCCTCTGCTGCACATTGCCACCACGCGTGCAAACAATTCCGGATAATCTGTCATATAGCGCAGTACAAGACCGCCTCCCATGGAAGCTCCTGTCAGATATACGCGATCTGCATCTACTTTTCCCTCTTCAATCAGGCTTTGAATCAGCTCGGTATATGCCGCAAGCCAATCTTCCATTATTTTCTCTTCCCCTTCTTCAAAAGGCGTGTGGTAACTTTCCGGATACTGCGCTGCAATGACATATGCGTCATCTGTATACTCTGCAAATGCAGTTGCCCCGCGATTCGCCGTAATGTGAATCCGGTTATCTGTTCCGCATTCCCCAGAACCATGCATCCACAAAACAAGCGGTTGTTTCTCTCCGCTTCCGCTTCTCATCCGATATAAGATTTCCGTGCCGTTGCTTCCCATAAAAGAAAGCGCCTGAAAATCTGCGATGGAAAAATTTTCTCTCTCGGCAGTCTCGGATGTAAAAGTCAAATCATATTTTTCGCCTGCATTTACATTCACCACTGCATTTGAGCTGACCGGCGATGTCAGTTCAATCGTCAGTGTTGCGCCATCCACCAAAATATCCTTTATCTCTACAGGAACCTCTGTCACTTCTTTTGTCTCTCTGTTTGTCTGCTCCATGACCGCCGTGATCTGATCTTTCGTAAGTCCTTCAATCGCTGCCGCATCATCCACTGTCACGACATACGATTCTGTCATTTCTCCATCATCCCCTACATAAGTCACTGCTGTCACTTTTTCCACACATTCTGATATACTGATCTGTTCCGCTGCCAGCGCTTCTGCTGCCATTGCGCCCATATTAAATCCGGAAACCATCATAGCTACTGCAGCTGCCATTGCCAATTCATTCATTCTTCGTCTTCTTTTCATAAAAATCCCCTTCCACATCGTTCTCTTTTTATTTCTTGACACTTCTCCCATATCTAAATCTATGGAAGTTGCCATCTGTTTTATAATTTTTTTCTATCTTCCCTCCTTTTTATCGTGAAATTCACTTGTATATAAAAGTATTTTTTATTTTCTTTTATTATAGCATTTTTATCTGAATATTCGTAATATATTTTTCTAATCCCTGTTTTTTTCTGTGAACTCCCAGCACTTAAAGGCGCTGGATTTTCTGTCCAAAAAATTATAAAATTTTCCCCAAAAAGAAACGGTCTTCTCAATCTCTGCTGATCGAAAAGACTGTTTTTTTATTTATAGGAACCCCCGCCTAATGACAGGGAGCCTGACTTTAGACGGGGTACTTCATATATTATGATTCAAGAATTTCCTGAATGGTTCTTTGCTACTTGATTGTCACACTTTCTGTGTGAAGCAGGTTATCAGAAGAAGATCCAATCATCACATCGCGTTCTCCTGTTGCAAGTACCCACTTATCTTTTGTTCCATCTTCTCTCTCAATCAATTCAAGACTTGCATCCCAGTAGGACAGCATTCTTTCATTGATTGTCATCTCTGCTGTTTTGCTCTCTCCCGGCTGGATATCTTCCACTCTTGCGAATGCGGCAAGCTGTTTTTCGACAGTCTGAACTCCTTCCGGAACGTCTGCTGCTCCCAGGTATACCTGAACAATCTCATCTCCTGCGACGTCTCCTGTGTTTGTCACTTTGACGCTCACATCAATCGTATGATCGTCATTCACTGTCACTGTATAATCGCTGTATTCAAATGTCGTATAAGATAATCCATATCCGAATGCGTACTGTGGTTCTACATCTTCTGCATCATACCAGCGGTATCCAAAGTTCAGACCCTCTGTATATTTCGCTGTATATTCAGACTGCGACTGATCTCCTGCACGTTCTGTATTATAGTTCGTCTCAGAATCCGGATTGTCATAATATCCGTATGTCAGCAGAGTATCTGCACTTGTCTTCGGCAGTGTCATCGTCAGTTTTGCGCTTGGATTGACAACGCCCGTCAAAAGTTCTGCGATTGCTGTTCCTGCAGACTGTCCTGCATAAAATGGTACTAACAAAGCATCCGTATCGTCTAACCAGTCACCCTCAAAGGAGAATCCAGAGCGTCCGAATACAACAAGGACAAATTTATTTCCATTTTCTTTTGCTGCCTGCTGTACCGCTTTGATCTGCTCCACTTCATCCAGTGAGATATCAAAATCTGTCTGGAATACTGGTCCATGGCCTGTAGCGCCTGTTCTTGTAAACATGACAACGGTATCATTTTCTTTTGCCGCTGCAAGTGCATTTGCCATATCTGTCTCTTCCTGAGACGGCAAGATCCAGCTCAGTTTAACACCCTGATCACGGTAAGAAGAGGTATGCTGTGCTGTCACAACGACTTTATATCGTTTTCCAGCCTCCAGTGTCGCGGATGCCGTCGAATAATTCAAGCCTTCTGTTGTATAGTAATCCCATGATACGCCGTCAGATGCGTTTGCTGTGATATCTTCTTCCCCTGCACCGCTGATCTTCACGCTTGCATTTCCGCCGTTTGTCTGGATTACGAAAGAATATTCGCCGGACTCTGGAGCTTCCACATAGCCAGTCCAAGTATATGCTTCCTCATCTGTCATCGCATTTCCATTTTCTGCATTTTTGAAATCTCGTTTTCCAGTTGACAAATGAATGGATTCCTCCACTCCTACAGTACTTCCAAGTTCTGTGCCAGGATTTTCGATTGGATCCGGAGCTTTTGCTTCCTCTGTCTCTTCTTGTTCTCCTCCTGGACCTCCTGGTCCTCCAAATCCCATCTGACTTTCCACAACATCTTCTGATTTAATTCCATTTGTGCGTGTCCATCCATTTTCTGTTCCATCTTCGCTCTGGAATACAAGTTCAGCTGGGATATCTGTTCCATGAACGTTGTTTAAAATGGCTGCTGTGATATTTGCATCCTCACCTGCAATTTCTTTTATTGACTCATAAGGAGTTGTCATATATTCTAATACGCCAAAGGAACGTTCTCCTCCTGTGCCTCCTACTAAGTTGACTGCTCCGTAGCCAATCAAAGCTACCGAATTGTCACCTGTATAGTCTTCACTTGTTAAAGGCAATGTATTTTCTTCATTTTTCAGCAGTACGATACCTTTCTCTGCAATCTCTTTTGCCACTTCATTGTTTTCATCATACAGACCAGCTTCTCGATCTTCCTCATACGTTCTCTCGAAACGAATCGGCTCTGTACGCCCTGGTTCTTCTTTCGCATATCCATTTTCATCAATCTGAACCAGATTTAAGTATCCGCTGACACCGTAAGCATACAGTGTTGTTCTGGCTGCTGCATCGAGATCTTCGATTGTCATGATACCCTGGGATGCTGCAGAACGGAATTTTGATTCAATATTTTCTGCATTTTCCTGTGAGATTGTTGTTCCCAGACTCATCGAAAATTCTTGATTTGCTCCCCAGTCAGGAACCATCGCTCCCTGCCAGTTCCACATATCGCGCAGGATCTCAATCTGAAGATGAGCATTTGAAGAAGTATAGTATCCGTTCATACGGTTGTAAGTTCCCATGATAGATGCAACCCTTGCCTCTTTTGCCGCTGTCTCGAATGGATATAAGTAAGCAGTATGAAGTGTCTGCTCATCTACTTCCACCCAAAGCGACGTGTCGCCGTCTGTAGAATATGCGCCGATATGCTTTGCCATTGCCAATCCGCCGTGTTCCTGAAGCCCATTTGTCTCTGCCACAGTCAGGCGTGACGTCAGGTAGTAATCTTCTCCAAATGTATCTTTTGCTCTTGCCCAGTGAGGCGTACGAGCTAAATCCATCTGCATTCCAAGCTGCCATCCAGATCCTGTCGATACGTGTTCTTTTCCAAGCGCTTCGCCATATGCGTATACAAGATCCTCACTCCATGTCATGGAAGTTGTCAGCTGAAGAGGCATATTTGTCGTCTCAACGTAGGAATCTGAACTCTGTGTCGCTGTACTGATTCCGGATGGACCGTCATGCATACGGCTCTCCGGTACACCCAGTCGCGGAACACCTGTGATATATCCAACACCAGACCGATTCTCCGGATCTGTATTCATGGACACTAAATTGATCTTTTCCTCAAATGTCATTGTCTTCATCAGAGCATCCAGTGTCTTTTCCAATGTTTCGTCATCCATCGGAGCCATATTGTCTTTCGGATAGCATTCCGGGAATGTCGTATCTTCCGAATCTACCTCATTATAAAAACTTTCGTCATCATAATCGGTATTTACATCAAAAGTTCCTTCTTCATATACTGTTCCAAGTCCTGTGCCATTTTTTGCATTGTCCAGATTTGCCTGTGTGTATTCGTTTGCCTGTCCTTCCTGAAGTCCTTCGGCAAGTACCGTCATGCTGGATAATGCCATGGTTCCTGCTAAGACAGTCCCCATTATTTTCTTTGATAATGCTTTTCTGTTTCGATTCATTTTGTATTCCCCTTTCTTGCATTTCTTTTTCACAATATCTCATCCGTATTTTGTGATTTTTGATATTTTTATTATACAAATTCTATTTTTTTTAATCAATTTATCCAATATGTCGTTCGCACCGTTTTTCTGCCCTTTCGCTCCAGATTCTTTCAATAAAAAAATGCCATAAATAGAAATATTGTCAGAAAGGAATCTCTTTTTATTCCTGACTTTTCTATTTATGACACTCTTTTCTTCTGTGCAGATCTTTTTTATCCGTCACAGATTTCTTCTCTTTATTCGTATTTTTTACTCGGAAAGTCCAAATGCCTCATGAATCGCATTCATGGCTCTCTCGCCGTCTTCCAGATTCACTAAGACTGTGATGCGGATCTCTGAAGTAGAAATCATATTGATATTGATTCCTCTGCTGTACAGCGCCTCAAACATCTTAGCTGCAACACCTGGATTTGACATCATGCCTGCGCCCACGATAGAAACCTTTGCAACAGATTTGTTGCAGTTTACTTCTTTTGCAGTGATTCTGGACTTATTTTCCTCAATCAGAGCCACTACTTCATCTGCTTCTTCTTCATTTACAGTAAACGAAATATCTTTTGTATTTTCACGTCCGATGGACTGAAGAATGATATCTACATTGATATTATTCTTGGCAAGGATCTGAAACAGACGGAATGCTATTCCTGGTTCATCCTTTAATCCCATAACTGATATTCTTGCCGCTTTTTTATCGAGAGCTACTCCGCTCACTAACATTCTTTCCACGTCTACTTCCTCCTTGACCACCGTACCTTCTGATTCATTCAGACTGGAGCGTACAACAAGCCGCACCCCATATTTTTTCGCCATTTCCACTGAACGGTTATGTAAAACACCTGCACCAGCAGTAGCCAGATCCAGCATTTCATCATATGTAATTTCTTTTAATTTTCTTGCATTCTTCACGACTCTCGGATCAGCCGTATATACTCCATCGACATCTGTATAAATTTCACACAGGTCTGCATGAAGGACAGCGGCAAGCGCTACTGCCGTCGTGTCAGAACCTCCTCTGCCAAGCGTCGTATAATCATCATATTTATTAATTCCCTGGAATCCTGTCACAATGACAATTTTTCTATTTTCCAGCTCCGTCTGGATACGGTCGCTGTCAATTCCTTTCAGTCTGGCATTTCCATATTTTGATGTCGTGTGCATCTGAATCTGAAATGCATTCAAAGAGATGGCTGGAACTCCTAAAGCCCCCATTGCCATTGCCATCAGAGCAGCTGACGTCTGCTCTCCTGTTGTTAAGAGCATATCAAGCTCTCTTTTAGAAGCAGACGGATTGATATCCCGCGCTTTTGCAATCAGTTCATCTGTCATTTTTCCCATCGCAGACAGGACAACGACCACATCGTTTCCTTTTTGATAATCTGCAATGCAGCGTCTTGCCACATTAAAAATTCGTTCCTTATTGGCAACAGATGTGCCGCCGAATTTTTTTACTATCAGCATGTTTTCCTCCTGTGACGCAGAGACTTCTCCTGCCTTCTCTCATCTGTCTTATGCGAAGTGATATTTTATCTTAAACAATCTTTTTCATTCTGAAACAGATGATCTATTAGCTTGTAGCCCTCTGCAATATAATTTCCACTTTTTTTCGCATCTGCTTCATTATAAATCCAATTTTCGTGTTTTTCAACTGTATTATCATATAAAAGATACGGAACAGGATCAGCTGTGTGAGTGCGTACTCTGATCGGAGTCGGATGATCTGGCAGTACTAAAAGACGATATTCTTCACCTGATTCATCCATTTTTTCTTTGACATATCGTATCACTCTGTCATCGAGATATTCTATCGCCTGAACTTTTCTCTCCACGCTTCCCTGATGTCCCATCTCATCCGGCGCTTCCACATGAATGTATGCAAAATCAAATCCATCATTCAGTACAGCATCAACTGCCGCTTTTGCCTTTCCTTCATAATTTGTATGAAGTCCCCCGTTCGCACCTTCTACAATAATATTTTTCATTCCGGCGCCGACTGCAATTCCTTTCAGAAGATCTACCGCTGAAATCATGGCGCCTTTTTTATGATTTTTTTCTTCAAAAGAAGACAGCGATGGTTTGGTGCCTGCTCCCCAGAACCAGCAGCTGTTTGCCGGATTTAATCCCTGTTTTCTGCGCTCCTGATTGATCGGATGATTTTTTAAGATCTCATAGCTTCTGATCTGCATCTGGCGCAGAATTGGATCACTTGGAAGATAAGATGTAATTTTTTGTGTCAGAATATCATGCGGCTGTGCCAGATCTACGACGCTGCCGTTGTTCCAGATCAGACAATGGCGATAGCTCGTTCCTGCATAAAACTGGTACTGCTCATTCTCCAGTTCTTTTTTCACTGCATCCAGCAAGATTGCAGCATCTTCTGTGCTGATCTCATCCGAACTGTGATCAATCATCGTCTTTTCTTCATATGGTTCTTCCTCTGAAAGCGTCACGAGATTGCATCTGAACGCAACATCGGTATCTTTCATCGGAACCCCGATACTCAAAGCCTCAAGTGGAGACCGTCCGGAATAATATTTTTTCGGATCATATCCTAAAACAGCCAGATTTGCTGTATCGCTTCCTGGCTTCATTCCTTCTGGTATCGTATGTACCAGACCAATTTCAGACTTGGGAGACAGCTCATCTAACGTCTTTGTGACAGCATATGCAAGCGGTGTCTTTCCTCCCAGTGATTCGATCGGTTCATCAGCCATTCCATCCCCCAAAACTACGATATATTTCATTTTTTCCTCCTGTTCCGTGCCTTGACACAGATAAATTCTGCCGCACTTTTACTTAATCTCATACTAAAGTCATAAGTGTTTCCATCTTACTTATAAAATTTCAGAGGTTCCCCACAAAATCTAAAAAATATTTTGTGGGGAACCTCCAAAGATTTTTCTTTTTTCAATTCATCTGATATTTTTTGAAGATTCCGCCATTTTTCTTTTACTCTGCACGGCGAACGCGAATCCGACTGATCACACTGCCGAATTTTTCTTTTCTTTCTTCAAATTCTGCTTCTGTCATTTCTTCTGTGACAAAACCAAATTCTCCTGGCAATTCTTCCAATACAACTGGTTTCACACGTCCGAATACGGCCTCTGTCTTCTTTAAATCTTCCTCCGCTGTTCCGGATACACGCACGAAAAACTGGCTTTTGGATGTTTTGACATCAGCAAGCGTCAGATGTTCTTCGCTCCAGGAAGCCATCACATTTCTGCCTCTGTTTTTTGCCTCGTCCACGATATCGCCTACCACTGCGCTCGCTGTCGGCAGTTTTCCTGCGCCGCTTCCATAAAACATTGCGTCTCCCAGCATATTTCCATGCACAAAGATCGCGTTAAATACGCCATTTACGCTGAAAAGTGGATCTTCCTTATCTACAAGAACAGGGCAGACCATCGTATAGACATCTTCTCCCTCACGTCTGCTGCTTGCCAGCAATTTGATCGAATGATTCATCGCTTTTGCATACTGAATATCAGCTAAAGAGATCTTTGAGATTCCTTCTGTATATACATCTTCAAAATTCACCTGTTTTCCAAATGCAAGAGAAGACAAGATCGCAATTTTACGGCAGGCATCATAGCCCTCTACATCTGCCTCAGGATTTCTCTCCGCATATCCTTTTTCCTGTGCTTCTTTTAACACTTCGTCAAATGCTGATCCTTCCTGGATCATTTTAGACAGAATATAGTTTGTCGTTCCATTTAAGATACCGGTGATCTCATCAATCTGGTCTCCTGTCAGAGAGGAATTTAACGGACGGATAATCGGGATTCCTCCGCCGCAGCTCGCTTCAAACAGATAGTTGACATTATTTTCTTTTGCAGTCTGCAAAAGCTCTGCACCGTGCCGTGCAACCAGTTCTTTGTTTGATGTGCATACGCTTTTTCCTGCCATCAAAGCTTTTTTTGTAAAGGTGCATGCCGGTTCTACTCCTCCCATCACTTCTGCTACAATCTGCACTTCAGGATCATTTAAAATAATATTAAAGTCATGTACTATTTTTTCCTGAATCGGATCTCCCGGAAAATCCCTTAAATCCAACACATATTTGATCTGAATTTCTTCACCTGTCTTTTTAGCGATACTGTTTTTATTTGTGTTGAGTACTTCCACCACTCCTGATCCTACTGTGCCATATCCTAATACTGCGATCTGAACCATTTTCTTTTCACTCCCTAGCTAAAATTTTCAGGTACTGAACACCTGATTTCTCTTCAATTTCTTCAATCATCTGTGAAATATCTCCCGTGTTCGGCAAAACCTCCACACTCAATGTGAGGGAAGCGATCCCGTTGATCGGAATACTCTGATGAATCGTCAGAATATTTGCTCTGAACTCTGCCACAATTTTTAATACATCCGATAACAAACCAGGTTCATCATCCATCTGTATCACAAAAGTGATCGTTTTTCCTTTTGCGTTTTGATGAAAAGGGAAAATATCATCCTTATATTTATAAAAAGAGCTGCGGCTGATTCCGGTACGCTCTGTCGCCTCCTGCACCGTCTCTACCTTCTCTGATTCCAGAAGCCGTTTCGCCTCTACTACTTTTAATAAAACTTCCGGAACTGCTTTTTGTTTTACAACAAAATATTTGCTTTTCTCTTCCATCTATATTCCTCCTCCGTGTTTGCACCAGAGATACATCTGTTTTCATAAGGAAGATCGTACCACATTTATTGCTTTCATGCAAGACTTTTTTATCTGCACGAAAAAGCTCAAAAACCGACGCTGCCGCCACCGTGATCATCCTGATTTTGACCTCCGCTTTCTTCTGCCGTGCCCGTTTCTGTCTCTTCTCTCTCAATACGTCTTCTGGTCACGGTACGATGAATGAGATGATCTGTCTGTATTGTCATGTCAATCGCTGCGTTTTCCCAATACGAGTACGCAGATGTCTTTATTTTCATATTATATTTTCTCAGAATCACAAAGAAAAAGATTGCCCCTGAAACGAAAGCCGCCAAAAATGCTCCTCCCGCCTCGCTTATTGAGATCCCTTTCTGTTTCACAGTCTCTGCTTTTTCTCTATCTGTCCCGGACGGGATGTGTTCCATCTCTCTCAAGGATGTTACTGCTTTTTCTCCGAGTTCTGTAAACACTCGATTATATGCTCCGTCTGAGGCATACTGTTTTACTTCTTCCAATACTGCGCTGACTTTCTCGTCTGTCATGTAGCTTCTCATGCTTCCTGTTGTAGAGATTGTTAGCTGTCTGTTATCCATATCTATGAAAAATAAAATCCCATCCTGTTTTTCAAATCCATGGCTGTCATAAAACTGATCCGCATACGTTTTTGTATCTTGATTTCCTGTATCATCTGATGTCAGAAAAACAAAATTTTGTTTTTCTGTTTCTTTTTTCTCTTCTGCCCATCCCTGCAGATTTTGTTCCTGCGCTTCACTTAAAAGATCTGCTTCATCATATACATACAATGTCTGTGCCTGAGAATGATATGCCATAAAAAAAAGAAAAGAAAAAATCAGACATCCGATTCCTGTTTTCAATTTTTTCATAAGAGATATCCTCCTATCATGCCAAATATCATCACAGCCGCTGCTAAAATTCCTGAATGAAGCCATAATTTTTTATACGAGACAGGAAGTTTTCCGCACACTTTTCCATTTTGCCCATTCATTGCATAGTAATAAACTTCATTATTTTTTCCCTTGTACGTCAGCGTCCAGACAGGAAGCAACACATATTTCCATTTTTCTTCTATCGTATGAACAGAACAGCTGTCGATATTTTTTACACTGTATCCTGATACCGATTGTTCCAGCATCTTCTTCGTATGATTTCTGGCTTCTCTTTCGATCTCATCTTCCAGTTCTCTTTTTTCAATATCACGCTTTTCTGCTTGAAAACCTGCAAGATATCCCATCGAAAATGGTTTTACTTTCGTCAGATCGAATGGATGAACACCCTGCGTCAGATCATTCTTCGCCTTTCCAAGCGCATTCTTCACAATATTTTTAAAGTCCGCCTGCCCTTCTCTCTCCACATGGTATGTAGTTCTCTCTGTGAATTCGATATCACCTTGTCTCCAGACACGGATGCGGATGCCTTCTCCTCTTAAATTTCCTTCTGTCTTACATTCACAGATCCAAAACGGAAAGTAAACTCCTCTCAGCATTTCAATCTGTTTTTTTTGAAAAAAGCTGGAAGGCACATATTTTTTTGTCTTCACAAACTGTAAGAAACGCTTCTCTGCCTCTTTTTTGTCAAATGCAAACGGAATAATCTCATCCGGCATATATTCTCCCGACAGTTTTCCGGATAAGACAACAGGCGTATGACAGTAATAACAGACAGTCGCCGCCATCGTCTCATCTGTCACAATCTCTGCGCCACAGGAAGGACAGGTATAGACCGTCCCTTCAAATTCTGCCCCCTTGGTCTGTCTGGCGCCAGAAAAATGCCGTTCTTCCGTCTCCTTCTCCTCCTCTTTTTTTTCTTCAATTTCAAAATCTGATCCGCAATAATCACATTGATATCTCTGAATATTCGGGTCAAATCTTAATTCTCCTCCGCAGTTTGGACAATGGTAGCTGACCGCTGCCATCTGACCTCCTCCTCTCGTTTTCTTTCCACATTATCTTTTTATGGGCGTGGTTTTCCGCATCCTTGACAGAAATTTCCTTCGTTGACGGTACCGCAGCTGCATGTCCATTTCGTATTCTTTACATGCGGCTTTCCGCATCCCTGACAAAAATTCCCCTCATTAACCGTGCCGCAGCTGCACCGCCATATCTTATCCTGTATGCGCGGCTTTCCACACCCCTGACAAAATCTGCCCTCATTGACTGTGCCGCATTCGCATCTCCATTCTCTGGCGCCCTGACTGTAAGCAGAATCGTTATTCCTGCTGCTCATGCGCTCTTTTTGATTTAAATCCGGCTGTTGGTTCCACAACAGAGCATTTCCTGCTCCGAATGATGCCATTCCCATATTGACACTCATAAAACCATTCATACTGCCTGACGGATTATTTCCTGCCGCTTCTATTCCGCGTGCAATCGCTCCCTGAAGGTATCCTTCTCTGACACCTGGATCTCCCAGCATAGCGCCTTTGTTTCTCATCTGAATCAATGCTTTTGACTCTTCATCATAAGATAGATTGGCAATTCCAACATTCTGAATCTCTACCCCTCTGCTATGTCTCCACGATTCGTCCAGCACATCTGCCATATATTTACTCAGCTCTCTGCTCTTGGAAGTTACAAAAGAAATGCGGATTCCATCGACTGACATCTGGTTGATGCTGGACTGCAGCGCATCTAAAAATTCGTTCCGAAACTGCTCGCTGATTTCTTCCACTTCAATCTGCTCTTTATTTCTGGGTACTACTTCCTCATAAAATTTCAGCGGATCTGTAATTTTAATGGAGTATGTGCCATGTGCCCGCAAAAACAGCTCTGCCTGATAAAAATTGTCAAAATAGTTGACTGGATTTTTCGTCCCAAATTTCAGTCCCCTGATCTCCTGCAGATTGATATAATATACTTTTTGTGCCTGAGGCGTAATCCCCCCAAACTTGATTCTCTCAAACGTCTCCGTCAGAGCATCCCCCAACTCTCCGTTATACATAGAAGGCATACAGGAATTATCAACCGTATAATACCCCGGTTCTGCTGTATAGTCGATGATTCTTCCGCCGTCTGTAAGGATCATAAACTGACTGTCATATACATGAATGACAGAACCATTAGAGATGATATGATCATTTCCCCGACGGTTTCCGCCACGTCCTTTCCGCATTTGAACGCCTCTTGTCATGACAGTCTGTTCTCCCATGTCTTCCGGCTCAATTACTTCTAAAAACTGATCCTGTAATCCTTCTCCGATTGCTGTTGCCGCACTGCTTATCATTGATTTAATAATTCCCATCGTAGTTCCTTCCTAAAAAAACAAACAGACACCAGGTGCAATGCCTGATGTCTGCTGATTCTATTCTTCTTCCTTCTTTTTGCCAAGTGTCAGCCATTTCAGATAGGCATTGATAAAATGATCAATGCCGCCATCCAATACCTGCTCGGCATTTCCTGTTTCGGCATTTGTACGATGGTCTTTCACCATCGTATACGGCTGAAGAACGTAAGAGCGAATCTGACTTCCCCATCCGTTGTCTGACACCTCACCTCGGATATCAGAAAGTTTTTCTGCATTTTTCTGCTGTTCCATCAAATATAATTTTGCTTTCAGCATCTGCATTGCCTTATCTTTATTCATATGCTGAGAGCGCTCGTTCTGACACTGCACTACAATGTTCGTCGGCAAGTGTGTAATTCTGACTGCTGAAGAAGTCTTGTTGATATGCTGACCGCCCGCACCGCTGGAACGGTATGTGTCTACACGAATATCCTCATCCCTGATTTCAATGTCAATATTTTCTTCGATGTCCGGCATAACATCACATGACACAAAAGATGTCTGGCGTTTTCCGGCAGCATTAAACGGTGAGATACGCACGAGACGATGAACGCCTTTTTCTGATTTCAGATAACCATATGCGTTTTCTCCGTTCACCTGAAATGTCACAGACTTAATTCCTGCTTCATCCCCGTCAAGATAATCAAGTACTTCCACCTGATATCCTTTCTTCTCTGCCCATCTTGTGTACATACGGTAAAGCATTCCTGCCCAGTCGCAGGACTCTGTTCCGCCCGCTCCGGCATGGAGCGTCACAATCGCATTATCCTTGTCATATTCTCCGGAAAGCAATGTCTTTACACGGATTCCTTCATATGTATCAATAAACTCATCCAATTCAGCCTGAATCTCCGGTATTAAAGAGGCATCGTTCTCCTCATAACCCATGGCAATCAGTGTTTCAATATCTTCATATTTTTGTTTCAGCTGACGATACGTCTCCACATCGTCTTTCAGTCCCTTTAAAGTTTTCATGGACTCCTGGGACTCTTCCGGTTTATCCCAAAATCCGGGTTCTTCCATTTTTCTCTCTAATTCCTGGATACGCTGCTCTTTGTTAGCCAGGTCAAAGTGAATCCCTCACTTCCACCAATGGTTTCTCATATGTACCGAGAACGTACTTAAACTGATCTAATTCTACCATTCGCTTCACCTTCTTTCTTAAAAATCAGGAAAAAGGTATGTCATACTGACAATCCTTTTTCCTGTCTGCTTTTTTATTTTATTTATTATACTCTTTTTCTTCCGCAGCACTGTTTGTATTTTTTGCCGCTTCCGCATGGACATGGATCGTTTGGATAAACCTTGTCTTCTTCGCGTTTCTTCGGCGCTTTTGCAAGGCTTTCATCTTTATTTGTTCCAGTCACTTTTGCCACTTCTTCTCTCTCCACTTTCTGTTCCAGTTTTACATGGTACAGAAGCTGGATTGTCTCTTCCTGAATGGCAGCTGACATTTCATTGAACATGTCATATGCCTGCATTTTATATTCTACTTTTGGATCTTTCTGTCCATACGCCTGAAGTCCGATTCCCTGACGCAGCTGTTCCATATCGTCGATATGATCCATCCACTTCCGGTCAATTACTTTTAAGAGAATGACACGCTCTAATTCACGCAGCTGCTCTGCTTCTGGGAACTGAGCCTCTTTCTCCTCGTACATCTTCACTGCTTTTTCTTTCAGGTACTGTCTCAGTTCATCTTTCTTTTTGATATCTTTGATATCTTCTTCTGTGATCGGCTGTAATGGAATAATACGCAGAACAACTCTGTCCAGCTCTTTCAGATCCCACTCGCTGCGTTCCTGATCAGATGGAATACACAGATCAATATAACGATCTACACAGTCATTGATCATCTTAAAGATAGAATCTCTCATGCTCTCACCGTCAAGTACACGGCGTCTCTCTTTATAAATGATCTCACGCTGTTCATTGTTGACCTGGTCATATTCCAGCAAGTTCTTACGGATTCCATAGTTATTGCTCTCAATCTTCATCTGTGCTTTTTCGATTGCACTGCTGAGCATCTTATGTTCAATCTGCTCATCTTCTTTTACTCCGAGAGATTTAAATACTCCCATCAATTTTTCAGATCCGAACAGTCTCATCAGATCATCTTCCAGAGAAATATAAAATCTGGATTCTCCCGGGTCTCCCTGACGTCCGGAACGGCCACGCAGCTGATTATCGATACGTCTTGATTCATGACGCTCTGTACCGATAATTTTTAAACCGCCCAGTTCTTTTGATTTATCGTCCAGTTTAATATCGGTACCACGTCCAGCCATGTTTGTCGCAATCGTAACTGCTCCGTGAACACCGGCATCCGCTACAATCTCAGCTTCCATCTCATGGAATTTTGCATTCAGGACTTTGTGAGGGATTCCCTCTTTTCTCAGCATGGAGCTTAACAGTTCGGATGTATCGATTGTGATCGTACCTACCAGAACAGGCTGACCTTTGTCATGCGCTTCTTTGATTGCTTTTACAACTGCATGAAATTTTTCCTTTTTCGTCATGTAAACGGCATCGTCCAAATCTTTTCGCTGAACCGGACGGTTTGTCGGAATTTCCACAACGTCCATGCCATAGATTTCACGGAATTCTTTTTCTTCTGTGAGAGCTGTACCGGTCATACCGCTCTTCTTTTCGTATTTATTGAAGAAGTTCTGGAATGTGATTGTCGCAAGTGTCTTGCTCTCTCGTTTTACTTTTACATGCTCTTTTGCCTCGATTGCCTGATGCAGACCATCAGAATATCTTCTTCCCGGCATGATACGTCCTGTAAACTCATCAACAATCAATACTTCATCGTCTTTTACAACATAATCTTTGTCGCGGAACATCAGATTGTGAGCGCGCAGCGCCAGATCAATATTGTGCTGAATTTCGAGATTCTCTGCATCAGCAAGGTTTTCAATATTAAAGAATTTCTCTACTTTTTTGATACCGTCCTGTGTCAGGCTGACGATCTTATCTTTTTCATTTACAATAAAGTCACCTGTCTCTGTGATCTCTTCTCCCATGATCGCAGACATTTTTGTCACTTCACCGCTTGCCTCACCGCGTTCCAGCTGTCTTGCCAGAATATCGCACACTTCGTATAATTTTGTTGATTTTCCGCTCTGTCCGGAAATAATCAGAGGTGTTCTCGCCTCATCAATCAATACGGAGTCAACCTCATCGATGATCGCATATGCCAGATCTCTCTGTACCAGTTGTTCTTTATAGATTACCATGTTGTCTCTCAGATAGTCAAATCCAAGCTCATTGTTCGTCACATATGTGATATCACACGCATATGCTGCTCTTCTCGCATCGTTATCCATATCATTTAAAACAACGCCGACTTTCAGACCTAAAAATTCATGTACCTTTCCCATCCATTCCGCATCACGCTTTGCCAGGTAGTCATTGACTGTTACGATATGAACGCCTCTTCCTGTCAGCGCATTCAAATATGCCGGTGTTGTTGACACAAGCGTCTTACCTTCACCTGTTCTCATCTCAGCGATACGTCCCTGATGCAGAATAATACCTCCGATTAACTGTACCGGATAATGCTCCATATTCAAAACTCTCTTGCTCGCTTCGCGCACGGTAGCAAATGCTTCTGGGAGCAGATCATCAAGTGTCTCACCTTGCTGCAGTCTTTTCTTATACTCTTCTGTTTTTCCTCTCAGCTCTTCATCCGTGAGCGCCTGCATTGTCGGGCGCAGGTCTTCGATTTTTTTGACCAGAGGCATAATTCTTTTCAACTCTCTGGAGCTATGAGTCCCAAATACTTTTTCAACAAACTTCATGTCACTTTCTCCTATTTCCGTTCTATTAAATTTCTTTTCTGTCTTTTTATCCGATGATTTTTCAGACAGCTGTCTTCAGTCTGTATGTTTTACATGACAAAATCAGATTCTGCTGAAAACATAATTCTGTTTCCTATTGTAGCACTTTCCATTGATGAACACAACAAAATTTTTTTTCCTTCTCCCCACATATTTCTTCTTTTTTCTTTTATCTTTTCCTATCGCATCAAACAAATCAGCGTCAGAACCGATGCAGCTGTACATCCGATATAAAAAAGCGCCTCATCCGCCCATCCATCTGCCTTACATAATTTCAACGATACACCGCCTGGAAATGGATACCACAGACGAATATTTTTTTTATTAAAAATATCCAGCACCAGGTGGGAACTCATCGCCACCGCAAAATAACCTGCCACTTCTGGAATCACCAGATATACAAGTCCGGAAAAGATCAAAACCGCTAAAAGGGAATGCATGAAAGAGCGGTGTGGCTGTTCTTTTCCAATCATACACATAGCCAGAAATCCGATGATCCCTGCCGCTATCGGCCATAACTCCCGTTGAGATACAATTTTCTGTGTGATTCCAAGGTCAAATTTCCATTCAGCCAGTCCTGCTATAATCACCGCTATAATTGAAAACAAAATCACACGTTCTGCCTGTCTGTGGGCATGAGAACTATCCACATCAATATCGCAGATCACTGATCCGACTGCGGCGGCAGCAAAACAAAGCGCCGTCTCCTTCCAGCCTGAAGGCATCAGTACAGCAAGCGCCGCTGCCTCTCCTACCACGAAATGTGTTTTTCCTGTCATAAGCTCTCCATTCTTTTGTACTTTATTTTTTGAGCAAAAAACTCCCCGCTGTTTTAAAGCGGGGATTTTCTTTCACTATTTAGAATTCTGGTTCAATCAGTCCATATGTGTTGCCTTTTCTCTTATAGACTACGTTTACTTCCTCTGTCTCTGCGTTACAGAATACGAAAAAGTTATGTCCCAGCAGTTCCATCTGGATGCAGGCATCTTCCGGATACATTGGCTTCATTCCAAAATGTTTTGTCCTGATAATCTTGATTTCTTCTGGATCTTCCTCTTCTGTCTCGATAAATTCCTGCTGGAAGATTCCTCCTTCTTTATGCTTCTCAATAATCTTATTTTTATATTTCCGCAGCTGTCTTTCAATTACTTCTTCCACAAGATCAATGGACACATACATATCATTGCTGACTTGTTCTGAACGAATGATATTTCCTTTTACCGGAATAGTAACTTCTATTTTTTGTCTTTCTTTTTCAACGCTGAGTGTAACAATAACCTCCGTATCAGGAGTAAAATACCGTTCCAGCTTTCCAAGTTTTTCTGTAACTGCATTTCTTAAGCCTTCGGTAATATCAATATTCTTTCCGCTGATTGTATAACGCATATGACACACCCCTTTATCCTGTTTTTAGTAAAGCAGATGATTTACTATAAACTGATTATATCATATTCTCTGTACTTTTCAATACAATTTCTTGAGCTTTTTTATTCTTTTTCATTTTTTTAATATTTTTCACACAATTTTAAAACTTTTTGATATTCCATATGGCCGCCAAACAGATCAAGCGCACTTCCAATCGTCACATCCAATCTATTTTTCCCTGCTTTTCTCAATTCTTCCAGATCTTTAAAACTTCCCACTCCGCCTGCATAAGTAATCGGGATTTTTCCCCATTTTCCCAGCATCTTCACAAGCGGCGCTTCAATTCCGGACGCTTTTCCTTCCACATCCACAGCATGAATCAAAAATTCTGCACAGTGCTCAGACAGCTCATCCAGCACCTGTTCTGACAATATGACATCTGTAAATTTCTGCCATCTGTCTGTCACAATATAATACTGCCCATCTTTTTTTCGGCAGCTTAAATCCAAAACTAATCTGTCCTTTCCTGTCTCCCGCTCTATTTTCTCCAAATTTTCATACTGGATCTGTCCATTTTGAAAGACAAAAGAAGTCACAATCACATGGGATGCCCCTGCTTCCAGATAAAATGAAGCATTTTCACTGTGAATTCCTCCCCCGATCTGCATCGCTCCCTTCCATTCCTGAAGCGCACTGACAGCCTGAGCTTTCGTCGCCTCATAGTATGGCGAAGAAACAGGGTTGAGCAAAATAATGTGACCGCCTTTCACATGATCACGGCGGTAAAATCGTGCAAAATCCGCCGCACTGAGATCTGATACAAAATTTTCATCCGCCTGATCCCGCTCATCGCTCAGACTTCCCCCCACAATCTGTTTTACTTTTCCATTATGTATGTCAATACACGGTCGAAACCGCATCTTTCTTCTCTCCTCTCTGCGTTTTTTTTATTATAACAAATTTTACAAGTCATGAAAAGGCAGAAAACTTTTTCTGCACTTTCAAAAGTTTTCTGCCTTTTCTATCTTTATCGTGTGCTTTCCTGCACGCCATCTTCTGTCATATGGTAACGCTCTGTTTCCGTCTCATCCAGTTTTCGTTTCGTATCCTCTGCACTGTCCCTGATCCCGTCTCCAACATCTTCTATTCCATTTTTGATGCCGTCTCCGACGTCTTCTACTCCATCCACAATTCCTTCACCCAAATCTTCCAGAACTCCTGTCTCTTTCTCTGTTCCATCCGTCACAATGTTTCCGTTTTTATCTGTCTGTGCTGTTCTGTCTTCATGATTATTTCTATTCTCATCTGTGATGCCATTATTCATTTTGTCCGAATTATTTTTTGTTCTGTCACTCTCCGTTGTTTTTTCTGTCGCAGTACGTTTTTTCTCCTCCTCTTTAGAAGGCACGGCTCTTTCTGTCTTTTCTGTTGCTTTCGTGGAATTGTCATTTCCACATCCTGTCAGCCCTAAAATGCACAGTGCAGCCAGACAGCCTGCGGCATACGGTTTTATTTTTTTCATGAAAATTCCTCCTGCTATTTAATTTTTTATATGAGAAGCATCCAGACGCTTTTTAATAATATGTACAATTCTAATTTTTCTATACACCTGTTTTCTTCCGCAGCTCTTTTTTTCTGGTTAGAATTATGATATAATGAGTTCATTTCTGAAATAGAAAAATTTTTAGAAAGAGAGAAAGAATTTTATGGATTTCTTGCGTTTTCTGGCACAACACCGCACGCCTGCCGGCGAAGCTGTCTTTCAGTTTTTTACTTATTTCGGTCAGGAGCTCCTGATCATTTTAATTTTATGTCTGATTTACTGGTGTCTTCATAAAAAACTCGCCTACCAGATCGGACTTACTTTCTTTGCATCAGGACTCCTCATGCAGATTTTAAAAATCGCTTTCCGCATTCCGCGCCCTTGGATTCTCGATCCGGAGTTTGAAGCAGTCGCCTCGGCTGTCACAGCCGCTACAGGCTATTCTTTCCCAAGCGGTCACACACAGGCGGCAACTGCTTTATTCGGAACTCTCGCGCTCTTTTTCAAAAAGACGTGGCAGAAAGTGATGTGCGTTTTTCTTTTTCTGGCAGTCGGATTTTCCAGAATGTATCTCGGTGTCCATACACCAAAAGATGTTCTCGTCTCCATGGCTTTGACTCTTTTGATTGTATTTGGAATTTCACGCCTTATTTCTTATATGGAAACACACCATGTACCGTCATCTTTGATCGGAATCATTTTGGCTCTCTGTTCTGTGTTCACCGCAGTTTTTGCTTTTGTTTTCTTAAAGTGTCAGCTGATTGAGGCAAAATACGCCGCTGACTGTTTCAAAGCAGCTGGAGCCGGAATTGGTTTTGCACTTTCCTGGTATCTGGAACATACCTGCCTGAATTTTGAGAATAAAGTTCCATTGAAAAAACAGACGCTTAAGTTTGTCGTCGGGATCTGTGTGACAGCCGTTCTGGAATTTGGATTTAAATATGTTATCGGAGACGGACTTCTGCTTGGCGGTCTGCGCTACTTTATCATTGTATTTTGGGCAATCTGTCTCTTCCCGATGCTTGACAAAAAATTTTCGTGGGGATTCTTTTCTTTCCCGTCAAAAAGTCAAAGCTAAAGTGAGATCCGCTTCCCACTGCTTATCTGGCAGATATCTGAAAGCAGAAATTTAAAAAAACAGAATTGCCGCTTTTCTCTGCTGCAATTCTGTTTTTTGTATGTTCTCTTCTTTTGTATATTTTTTATATATTCTGTTTTTTGTTTTTTTGTACCAATATTCTTTATTTTTTCTGTTTTTTTATTTTGTACAAAATATCATACGACTATTCTGCCGCTTTCCGAACAGCACGTTCTTTATCGGACATCTCCCATATAGAACAGTGCCACTGTGCCTGGACCGGAATGTGCCCCGATTGTCGGTCCCACATAGTTAATCACAAAGTTATGGATTCCGAATTTCTCCTCCACCAATTTCTGCACATATTTCACATCTTCAATGCAGTCTCCGTGACTGATAAATACAACGTCATTTTTGTCGCGATAACTTCCAATCTGGCGCTCCATGTTCGATACCAGTTCTGCAAGCGCTTTTTTTCTTCCATGCGCCTTTGACACATTGATCAGATGGCCTTCATCATCTACATGAAGCACTGGCTTGATCTTAATCATCGTTCCTAAAATTGCCGTTGTCTTTGAGACTCTTCCTCCTCTGTACAGATGAAACAGATCATCCACGGTAAAGTTATGACATATATTTCGTTTATGTTCTTCAATCCACTGTATCATCTCATCATAACTCAATCCTTTTTTCTGCTGTTCTAATGCCTTATGAACCAGTAATCCTTCTCCCAGGGAAGCGCTCAAAGAATCAATGATGGTGATTCTATGTCCGCATCCTTCCTCCTCCAACTCTCTGGCTGCAATCTGCATACTGTTGTATGTTCCGCTCAGTCCGCTCGAAAATGCAATGTGAATAATATCTTTATCTTCTTTTAAAAATTCTTGTAAATCACATTTTGCCTCCTCTGGGTTTACCTGAGAAGTCGTAGGCATCGAACCGTTTCGCATCTTCTCATAAAACAGATGACTGTCCATTCCATTTTTGCTTGTGTATGTTTCCCCTTCCAACATATAACTCAATGAACACGTTTTGATCTGATGCTCATTTAAATATTCGTCCGGCAGATCACTCATGTTGTCTGTTGTAATTAAGTACTCTCCCATATTTTTCTCCTTTCACATTTTCCATCATATCTTTATATTAAGCTGATAACAGCTTTCATATGCCAATCATTTTATCATATTTTTAGATAGAATCACAGCACGTTCCAAAATTTATTTTTGAGCCTTTCTTAAAATTTGAATAATATTTTCTTCTTATACATACAATATAGAAAATAAAAAGAAGGGGGCATGCAGATGAGTGCAAAAACAAAAATCCTGGTCTTTCGGATGCGTGAAATCATTTATACTGCAATCTTTGCAGTACTGGGAATCATTCTGCTTGTTCTGCTGTTCTTTATGTTTCTTCCAGCTGCTGAAGAAACGTCTGACAAAGGCAGCGCATCCGCGCCGAAATACATTGCCGGCGTCTACACTTCTCCTGTCAGTTTAAACGGAAGCAGCGTTGACGTGGAAGTCGTGGTCGATGAAAATCATATTAATTCCATTCGCCTTGTCAATCTAAATGATACCGTCGCCACGATGTATCCTCTTGTCAGCCCTACACTTGACTCGATTGCCTCTCAAGTCTGCCAGAGTCAGTCTCTGGAAAATATTACTTATCCATCAGACAGTAAATACACTTCCCAAATGCTGCTCGACGCAATCTCCGAGGCGCTCACTTTAGCGGAAGGCGATATCTGACATAAAACTATATCCGCTGTGAGGCAAAATGCCGGCATACAAACGCCTCACACGCAGATCAAAAAAAGATGGGGCTGTGAAATAACAGTCTCTATGAAAAAAGAGGACTTTTCGTTCAAAATGAACGAAAGGTCCTCTTTTTGTGTTAAAATTAACTTGCGATGAAAA
>JAGZHZ010000052.1 GCA_018366495.1 Clostridiales bacterium | reverse complement strand
TCCTAAGGATGGCTCTCTCAGTGCAACCATAACATTTTTTCCTAATCTCTGCATTGCATCTGCAAGACCAACTGTTGTTGTTGTCTTTCCTTCTCCGGCCGGAGTTGGGTTGATTGCTGTCACAAGGATCAGTTTTCCATCTTTTGCATCTGTTTCTCTTAATAAGTTATAATCAATTTTTGCTTTGTATTTTCCATACTGCTCCAGGTATTTGTCATCGATTCCTGCTTTTTTTGCAATCTCTGTGATCGGCAGCATTGGTGTCTCCTGTGCAATTTCAATATCTGATTTGTATCCCATGATAAAAATCTCCTTTCTTTATTCCACTGCTTTTTGCAGTTATATACTTTTTGTGATTTTTTAACAGTTTTTTCTTTTAATTTTTCGATTTTTTGTCACTTTTTTTCAAAAAAAGGGTAACAAAAAACTGCGCAAAGAAAATGCAACTCACTTTGGCGCAGTAGCGGAAGCGATATTACAACGCGGATTTTCCTTCGTTCACAGAAACTCTTCCTATTCCGTGACACTTTACGCGTAACATCTACTCTACTTTATGAAAAATAATTTTTTATTTTTGTTAAACAGTCTTCCTCTCAGCTCTGATACAAAAAAAGACAACATCTCTTTCTTCCTCAAATGCTGTCCAGACGGTCGACTCTATTTGATTCCGATCACACTGTAGTGCTCTACATTGACCCGTCAGCAACCGGAACTTCTTGATTACAGATCTTACTATAACTCTTCTTTTTCAATTTGTCAAGTAAATATTTTATTTATATTTTTATTATCATAATATTTCTGAAAAATCTAGAAGTTCCTTATTTTTTATCTTTTTTCGTTTTGTCTTTTTTTATTTTTTTCTTCTGCTGCACAATATTCTTTCTTCTCTAGCCATCAAAATAATATCGTTTACTCAATCGCTCTCAACATACGGATTTCTCTCTCATATCCATCCAGCTGATTTGGTGTCTCCAGAATAAACGGCAGTTCTTTCAGCAAAGGATTTTTTACAATTCTTTTGATTGCTTCCAGACCAATATATCCCTCTCCAATTTTTTCATGCCTGTCTTTTCGGCTTCCTATTGGATTTTTGCTGTCATTGAGATGGATCGCCTTTAGACGGTCAAGTCCAATCACGCGATCAAATTCATTCAGCACTTCATCCAAGTGATTCACAATATCGTATCCTCCATCATGAATATGGCAGATATCCATGCAGACTCCCATTTTTTCTTTTAAGTTTACTTTTTTCAGCACAGCATTCAGCTCTTCAAAAGAACGTCCTACCTCCGTTCCTTTTCCTGCCATCGTCTCAAGAAGCACTGTCGTTTTCTGATCTTCCCATAAAATTTCATTCAGCAGATCAGCAATCTGACAGATTCCTTTCTCTGCTCCCTGCTGTACATGGCTGCCCGGATGAAAATTATAATAATTCCCTGGCAGATATTCCATGCGTTCTAAGTCATCTTTCATCGTCTGTCTTGCAAATTCTCTAATTTTTTCATCTGAAGAACACGCATTTAGCGTATATGGAGCGTGCGCCACGATCTGCGAAAAGCTATGCTCCTCCATCAGTTTTCTTAATTTTTCCACATCTTCCAGATTTAAAGCTTTTGCTTTGCTTCCTCTTGGGTTCCTTGTAAAAAACTGAAATGTATTTGCCCCGATTTTTAAAGCATCTTTTCCCATAGCTTCCCATCCTTTTGAGCTAGAAAGATGGCATCCTATCTTCAACATTCTTTTTCCTCCACTGTTCTCATAAATGTCTTTTTTATCTCCTCTTTTTCTCCTTTAACCGTTCCCTGAACCATCTGTGCAGTTCCTCCTCCTTTGGAGAAGAACTGCAATGCCAGCGCTTTACTGATCTGTCTGCTGTCCTTTTCTTTGCACGCAGCTGCATAATTAAAAATACCTTCTTTTCCTGGTACAAGAATCATAATATTTTCTGTCCGTTTCATCGCCGCATTGATCATATGGCGCAGATCACCTGGTTCCAGATTCTCTTCCCACAAAAAAACAGTCTTTTCACTATCTGGTATCATCTGTGCTTTCGCCTCCAAAAGCATCTGTTTTAACTGCCCGATCTTCTGTCTTAAATTTTGATTTTCTTCTTTCAGCCTCTCCACCGCTTCTGTCACTTCCTCCGGTTTTGATGAAAGCAGATGAGAAATCTTCATCACACTTTTGTGTTTCTTCCCATAATTTTCAAACGCTCTTTTTCCACAGATCAACGTGACGCGGACGCCGCTTTTATAGTTCTGCATACTCAGAAACTTAATCATTCCAATCTCCAGTGTATTTTTCACATGTGTCCCACAGCAAGCGCATGTATCACATTCTGGAATACGAATGATTCTCACCTGTCCCTCAATTTCCTTTTTGCTGCGGTATGCAAGATTTTGGAGTTCCTCAGCTGACGGATACAAAGTTTCAATCTCCCTTCCCTTACTCAGTTCCTCGTTTGCCTCTTTTTCCATCTCCTCCAACTGTTCTGGAGTCAGAATACCGCCCACATCTATTGTGATCATCTCTTCATTCATATGAAATCCCACATTTTCATATCCGTATTTCTTATGGATCAGCCCTGAAACGAGATGTTCTCCTGTATGATTCTGCATAAAATAAAAACGTCTGGCCCAGTCGATCTGTCCTTCTACTTGCTTTTCTATTTCCAAAGGACGATCTGTCCAGTGGACAATCTGACCCTGTTCCTCCTGAACATCCAATACAACTGCTTCTCCCAGCATTCCGTGATCTGCCGGCTGGCCTCCTCCTTCTGGATAAAAACAAGTCTGATCCATCACCACTTTCCATCTTTCTTTCTCTTTTTCACAGGAAATCACTTTTCCTGAAAATGTCGTCTGATACGCGTCTTTTTCATATAACTTTATCATAATTAGATTCATCTCCATTCTTACAATTTTTCCAAAACACAACCATCTATCTCTTTTCAAAAAACACGGGTATTCCTGATATCTCCATAAATCCTCTTATCTTAACTATGGAAAGTATAAAAGGTGTCAAGAAAAATATCGTTTCCTGCTTAGAACAGTAAATTTACGCATCCAATCACAAATCCGATCACTGCTCCGAGGTTGACGACTGCATTCAGTTCCTTTTTCATAATTGACAGAAGCAGTTTTTCCAGTTCCAGAACATCCATGGCTTTCACTTTGCTCTCCACAATCTCAGAGATGTGAATTTTGCTGATCATTTCCTTTCCTTTTCTTCTCACAATTTCTTCATACAGTTTTACTGCGGCTCTGCTGACTTGATCTGCGTTTGTTCCTAGATCTTTTATCAGTTCTTCTGCTCTTTTATTTTCAATCTGTTCAATTTCTGATCCGATCACAGGTTTAATTTTTTCTTCCCCGTGCTCTTCGATATACTTCTCTGCCTCTGTCCCTACTGTTTTTACAATGCTCTGTATCAGGTTGTCGCTGAGCATCATACTAAAAAAAGTTCCGGCTGCTTTTTCTTTTATAATCCTGCTGCCTTCCTCTGCAATCAAATCTCCAATATGGACTTTCTGAAGACCGATAACAATTTTTTTACTAATCTTATCTGTCAAAAGCTCATTCCACTCTTTTGTCTTATTCTCTGGCATCCAGCGATTCATATATTCCGCCATCGTGTTTTGATCCTGTTTGATCTCATTTGCCACTGCCTCTTCGATCATCTCTTTCATTTCTTCTGAAAGCAATGCCTCTTCCATGTCCTGCTCTGTCAAAAGATTTTCACCCACCGCTTCTCCTAATGCCTTTGCTAGCCTGTCTTTTCCTTTTGGTATGATTCCAGGCGTAAATGGCAGCGTATAATTTTTAAACTTTATTGGTTTCAACGGGCGAAACATCATTTTTACAGCGATATAGTTTGTAAAATATCCGATCACAGCTCCGATTACAGGTCCTGCTAGTATCTGAATCCAGTCCATAGTTTCCTCCTCTGTATTTTTGTATTTTTGTGTTTCTACGTTTTCTCTATTGTTTCTCATACGTTTTGCTATTATATCACAATTTTTCTGAGACGAAAAGTCTCATACTCCCACATAAAACAAAGCTTGTCCAGAAATAAAAAATTCCCATGCAAAAGTATTTCCTACCTTTGCACAGGAGCCTCAAAATAATTTTTTTAACACACACAATATAAATCACAGCAGTTTGCAACCAGACGATACTTTCCATTTTTTAATTTTATGATGTGTATTGAAAACTTACCCATTTTTTTAGAGCCATGGATGGTGCATCTGCCATAACAATCTTCCGCACATTCTGTCTTTTTCATGTTTGTATTCGTTTCTCCCATATCAAAAAAAGAACAGATTTGCTGTTCAATGGTGCTATAGTATAAATTATCAATTTCTACACTTAAGCTCTTCATTCTATCCCTTTCTTCCTGTCTCTCTGCCTTATTCGGCATTTTGAAATAGAGTTTCATTTTTTAAGCACGTTGCGAATTATTATTACAATTATATTACGTTTTTATTTCTTTGTCAAGTTCCGACTTTATCCTTTATTTTTCTACATATTTTCGATTTTATTCTCTTTTCCTAATCTCATTTTTTTTGATTTTTGTATTCTTTTTTCTTATTTTTGTAATATTTTCAACACTTTCTTTAATATATTTCATGTCGGTTCTGTTTTTGTATATTCACGATTAATTCTCATTTTTATGCAAAAAAAATTCCCTGTTTTTACAGGGAATTCAGTGCGGCTAGTGGGACTCGAACCCACACGGTCACCCACTGGTACCTAAAACCAGCGCGTCTGCCAATTCCGCCACAACCGCATATTTTTACAATATCCAAAAAATCCGAACATCTCTATACTGTCCGGATTATAAGACGGATCTCAGTGATCCGCAAATTTATTCTATCATTGACCGCCATTATTACTCGGCTCTAGCTGGGCTAGCCGGATTCGAACCGGCGCCTGCAGGAGTCAAAGTCCTGTGCCTTACCGCTTGGCGATAGCCCACCGTAAGGTGGATACAGGGATTCGAACCCTGGGCCTCCAGAGCCACAATCTGGCGCGCTAACCAGCTGCGCTATACCCACCATCAATTTCATAATTCCAATTTTTATGGATCAAACACTTCGCAATTTATGGACCCAACGAGCCTGAAGGGATTCGAACCCCCGACCCACGGCTTAGAAGGCCGTTGCTCTATCCAACTGAGCTACAGACTCAAAAAGCGGGTGATGGGAATCGA
>JAGZHZ010000019.1 GCA_018366495.1 Clostridiales bacterium | reverse complement strand
ACCTTTTCTATTGGATTTATCTTACTTTTTCTAGACATGAAAATACCCCCACATAGGACTTTTATATTTCATTGTCCTATATGAGGGTAGCATATCATTTTACCGCCATCTATCTTTTTTTTGTATATATAATCGCCAAAATTCGTTCCCAAAAAACTTTCAGCGCAGAAAAAACAGCCATTATAATTTCTTATAATGGCTGTCATTTTATCTTAGGTATTTTTAATAGGATTTTTCTTAAGTATTATATATATAAAATTATCTTAAGTATCCTAAGTCTGTTATTCAATTTTATTTTAGGATATAATCAGAGGCTCTTTTTCTTTTTTATTTCCTGCCTGTATTTATATAAATATATTCTTGAATTCCGTTTTCTCAAATATATAACTTTTCAAAGCGAATGATAGTATTCTTCGTAAATATTTATCTTTCATATTTTCCACTATATAATTTCTCTCAATCAAATATTTCTATGTTTCATTTCCATATTTGATTTTTGATGATTATACAATTTACTCATATTTTTAATTTCCGTTCTTCTGTACTTCAATTAAAATTCTTTGAACTTTTCTGTGGTAAGTCCTTCAATATGGTGATAAAATTTACTTTATCTCTGATCCAGGATGATTTCTTCTCTGATTACTTTTTTCTATGATAATTTGTTCTGGTCTTTTTTATTTATCTGAGATAAAGGTCTGATCGCAGGAAATATTTATCATACCACATCCATATTGAATTGTGTAATGAGCTTTCATGTCCATTGGATTCAACCTCCATTCCTTTCTTTTTTCTCTTAAACTTTTTTAAGAGAGCGATAAAAACAATTTTTCTTGTTCGGTTCATTAAGCTTTCTCGTCACTTAATTACTTTTCGAAATCTTGTTTTGTTTATATCTGTATATTATCACTTGTTTCTTTTTTTGTCAATACTTTTTTTAATTTTTTTCTATTCTTTTTTCTTAATATCTATTTTATTTATATAAAAACTGTTAATTTTTGAAATTATTCTGTATTTTTAGAAAATTAGTTCAAAAAAAACACCCGGATTTCTCATCCGAAAAATCCAGGCATTGTGTTTTTATTGTGTTGTTTATGGTACCTTTTATTCTATATCTGTCTATATTCGCATTATCCTCTGTAGTAATTGATCAGGCAGCCCTTCAGAATGATTGTTCTCTCATCATCTGTCAGTTCTCCCATCTTCAGAGTAAACTCTTTTGCTTCTTCCCCGATCACATACGCTTTTATTTCTGTCTGTTTCTCTTTTACCGCTTTGCAGATGTCCGGCACAAACAGATAATCTCCATTCTTAAATGGCAATTCTCCTTCTTCAATCAGGAATGGCAGCATTCCCCAGTTGATCAGATTAGAACGATATCTCTTCGTCGCATAACTGTTTGCAATATTTGCCCATCCACCCAGCACTTTCTGGCAAGACGCAGCCTGTTCACGGGCGGATCCATCTCCAGGTTTTACTGCGAAAATCGTACTTCCAATTCCAGTATTGTTAAAATCTGCATCTTGACGAACCGTCTTCACTGTGTTCATCACAGAAGAAAGTTCTTCCAGTTCTTTTCTCGGATCTTCTCCAGATATTCTTGCTTTCTCTGCTTTCTGCACTTCCTTTGCACGTCCCACATAGGCAGGGTCTTTTCTGGACAATGTAAATTCTGCCAGTCCAATCGGATTGGAGCGATAAGAAGAAGTTTCTCCGGAAGGAATCAGCTCGTCCGTTGTTGTGACAGGATCGTGAATCTCAGAAACCACTTTTAAAATCAAGTGATCTGTCAGTGCAGACATCGCCGGCCAGTCCTTGATATTTGGTCCGAATTTGATCTCTACATTTGGATCTGCCACTCCCTTGCTGTCAAATACACGATTTTCATAGATCGTCTTATCAAAGAAATATTTCGGTTTTGTATAATTTGCATCGATATCAGTAGCTGCTGTCAGATATCCTTTGTTTGCGGCTGTCGCTGCGATAGAACGGGCGTCCATCAGCGCTACAGATGCAATCTGACCGCTCTGAAGTTTTGATCCTTCTCTGTTCGGGAAGTTTCTTGTAGAATGGCGGATGCTGAACGCATTGTTTGCCGGTGTGTCGCCTGCTCCAAAGCACGGACCACAGAATGCTGTCTTTACAATCGCACCTGTAGCGATCAGATCTGCCAGTCTGCCATTCTTCGCCAGTTCCATATAAATCGGCGTACTTGCCGGATAAATGCTCAGTGTAAATTCATCTGCACCGATGCTGGTTCCTTTTAAGATATCAGCAGCGTCACAGATATTCTCAAATCCGCCGCCGGCGCATCCTGCAATAATACCCTGATCCACATACAATTTTCCATTGCGCACTTTATCTTTTAATGTGAAGCTGACCGCTCCGTCAAGGCTGACAAGCGCTCTCTTTTCCACATCATCCAGAATATCCATCAAATTGCTGTTCAGTTCTTCAATCGTATAAGTGTTGCTTGGATGGAACGGCATTGCGATCATCGGTCTTACTTTACTCAAATCTACATGAACCATTCCTGCATAGTAAGATACTGCGCCTGGTTTTAACTCTGCATAGTCCTCGCTTCTTCCATGAATGTCATAGAATTCTTTTATTGTATCGTCTGTCTCCCAGATAGAAGAAAGACATGTTGTCTCTGTTGTCATGACATCAATTCCGATTCTGAAATCTGCACTCAGGTTTTTCACGCCAGGTCCTACAAATTCCATCACTTTATTGTTGACATATCCGTTTCCAAATACGGCGCCGATGATTGCCAGCGCAACGTCCTGAGGTCCCACTCCCGGAATCGGAGCGCCATCCAGATATACCGCAACGACGTCCGGCATATTGATGTCATACGTCTTGGACAGAAGCTGCTTTACAAGTTCCGGACCGCCTTCTCCCATTGCCATTGTTCCAAGCGCTCCGTATCTTGTATGAGAATCTGATCCTAAAATCATTTTTCCTCCGCCTGCAAGCATCTCTCTTGCAAACTGGTGGATGACTGCCTGATGAGGCGGAACGTATACACCGCCATATTTTTTCGCACATGTCAGTCCAAACATATGGTCATCTTCATTAATCGTACCACCGACTGCACATAAGCTGTTATGGCAGTTTGTCAAAACATATGGAACCGGGAATTTTTCCAGCCCTGACGCTCTGGCTGTCTGGATAATTCCGACAAATGTAATGTCATGGGATGTCAGCTTATCAAATTTAATCTGAAGTTTTTCCATATTTCCTGAAGTATTATGATCCTTCAAGATACGATAAGCAATTGTATTTTTCTTTGCTTCTTCCTTTGTTGGAACATGATCTCCCAATCTGCTGTGCAGAACGGCTGCCGCATCCTGATGATCTTCTACGATCTCTGTTCCATTCAGCAGATAAACACCGCTGTCATATAACTTAACCATACTTTTTTCCTCCTGATTTCTATTGTTCTTCCATATATTTCATATAATTTACGACCATCAAAGCAATCTTAAATGTCAGTGCATCATCAAACACTCTGATATCGAGTCCTGTACTTTTCTGAAGTTTTTCCAGGCGGTAGACCAGCGTATTTCGATGAACATACAGCTGTCTCGATGTCTCCGAGACATTCAGATTATTATCAAAAAATTTATTGATCGTCATCAATGTCTCTTCGTCAAATGTGTCCGGCATATGTTCTCCGAAGATTTCCTGCATAAACATCTTGCACAGAGGAATAGGAAGCTGATAAATCAAGCGCCCGATTCCCAATGTGTTGTACGCAATAATATTTTTCTCTGTGTAAAAAATTTTCCCCACGTCGAGAGCCATCTTTGCCTCTTTATATGATTTTGAAACCTGCTTGATCTCATTGACAATCGTTCCGTAGGAAATGCGTACGCTTGACATTGCCTCTGTATTCAGCATATCCATCATCACTTTTGCCGTCTCTTCCATTTCCGGATAGTCTTCATTCTCTTTTAATTCTTTCACAAGAATAATATTTTTTTCATCTACCGCTGTGATAAAATCTTTTGTTTTCATCGCAAACAAACTCTTTATCGTCTCCATAGCCAGATTGTCCTTCTCATACTTTGTCTCAATGATAAAGACAATGCGGCGTGCTTTCACGTCAATGTGAAGCTTTTTCGCACGATTATAGATATCTACAAGCAGAAGATTATCAAGCAAAAGATTCTGAATAAAATTATTTTTATCAAATCTTTCTTTATATGCAATAATTAAATTCTGGATCTCGCTGACTGCTACTTTTCCAATCATATATACGTCTTCGCTGGATCCTCTGGCGATCAGAATATATTCCATCGTCCGATCGTCAAACACTTTAAAGAAATGGTATCCCTGAATCACCTGACTGTCTGCCATGGAATCGGCGAAATTGCGCACGGTATCTTCCTGTATATCCATATCAAAAAAAGTCGCAGCAATCATCTTTCCTTCCAGATCCATGACACACAGATCTATTCTTGTAATTGCCCGCAACTCATCCATTGCTGTCTGTAAAACCTGACTAGAAATCATCTGTTCACTTCCTCTTCTTTCTTAATTTTCGCATTGTGTCTTTCTGTTTTTCTCTTTTCTGTTCTACCTTCTGTGAGCAAAAATATGATCTCTTCCTATTTTTTTCTATCAATATTTAAAAATCATATGCTCTTAGCGATAATGATAAAACAAAACAGAAAAAAACGCAAGAAAGATTCCCCATCTGCATTAAAACTTTTCTTACATCATATAAAAAAGAGGGGAATCCTTTCGGATTATCCCCTCACATATTCCTATCTAAACCCTATTAATTTGTGATACATTTTTCTGTTTCTTTGTCAAATACATGGATCTTTTCAACATCCATGGCAAATTTCACACGGTCTCCCGTTCTTGCTGTCGTGCGCGGGTCCACTCTCGCTGTCATAGGGAATCCTTCTACATCAAAATACAGATATACCTCTGCTCCCAGCAGTTCATATACTTTGATTGTGGATTCGATTACGCTGTTCGGAGAAGCTTCGATATACATCTGTGAATCATGTACATCTTCCGGACGAATGCCAAGTATGACTGTCTTTCCTGCATATCCTCCTTCAATCAATTTTTTCGCCTTTGCCGGCGGCAGTTTGATTGAATATGGTCCTACCTGTAATTCCACGTCGTTTCCTTTTACAACGGTTTTTGCATCCATAAAGTTCATCTGCGGAGATCCGATGAATCCGGCTACAAACAGATTGCATGGCTGATTGTACAGTTTCAGCGGTGTATCTACCTGCTGGACAACGCCATCCTTCATGACTACAATTCTCGTTCCAAGCGTCATAGCTTCTGTCTGATCGTGCGTTACATAAATAATCGTAGCGCCCAGTCTCTGATGGAGTTTAGAGATTTCAATACGCATCTGAACTCTCAGCTTCGCATCCAGGTTGGATAAAGGTTCATCCATCAGGAATACTTTCGGGTTACGCACAATGGCACGTCCCATCGCCACACGCTGTCTCTGTCCTCCTGATAACGCCTTTGGCTTGCGGTCCAGCAATTTCTCCAGATCCAGGATCTTTGCAGCCTCTCTTACCTGTCTGTCAATCTGATCTTTCGGAACTTTTCTAAGCTTCAGACCAAATGCCATGTTATCATATACGGTCATGTGAGGATACAGAGCATAGTTCTGGAATACCATAGCAATATCTCTGTCTTTCGGTTCCACATCGTTGACCACTTTATCACCGATTTTTAATGTACCGCTTGAGATCTCTTCCAGTCCCGCGATCATACGCAATGTTGTAGATTTTCCGCATCCTGAAGGACCTACAAAAATGATAAATTCTTTATCCTCTATTTCCAGGTTAAAATCTTTAACAGCCTCAAATCCATTTGGATATGTCTTATTGATATGCTGCAATGATAAACTTGCCATAATAATCCTCCTATAAAATAAAGCGAATTTTAAAACTTTCTGCCAGTATGTTTTCCCCATTCATACCTGCAGGCAAATTCTTTATTATCAGTTACCATAATATGTGTTTAGTATAATCGAATTTTTTTTTCGATGCTATACCACAAATAAACAAAGATTTATACAAACCTTGTACGTTATGCTTACAAACAATTTCTTTTCTTTTTTCTTCTGTTATTTTGTACATTTCTTTTTCTATTTCATAGACATATTGACGAAGTGCCTTGTTTTTTTCGTCAAAACTGTGTATACTCTTATCCGGGTGATGATATGAATTTTATTGTTTTAGATCTGGAATGGAATCAGTCTCCAGATAAAAAGGAACATGAAAACCCTCATCTTCCTTTTGAAATTATTCAAATCGGTGCAGTTAAACTGGATCAGGATTTCAATATCATTGATCAGTTTTTTGAGCGTATCCGCCCTGTTATATATCCTGAAATTCATTATAAAATTCAGGAGATTATTCAGATTAATTATGCTGATTATAAAAACGCAAGATCATTTCCGGAAGTGGCAGAAGATTTTTTTTCCTGGTGCGGTCCTGACTGTTTTTTCTGTACCTGGGGTCCATGTGATCTAACAGAACTGCAGAGGAATTTAAAATATTATCAGATAAAATCTCCTTTTCGCTTTCCTCTCTTCTTTTACGATATTCAGAAAATTTTCAGTATCGTCTACGAAGACCGAAAAACTCGCCGGAATTTAGAATTTGCCGTCGATTTCCTCCTGATCTCAAAGGACCGCCATTTTCATGACGCATTGTGCGACGCTTTTTATACAGGCATGGTGATGCGTCATCTTGTAAGAGAGGAAATCTTTAAAAACTATTCCATCGACTGTTATCAGCCGCCTGCAACAGATTCTGAACAAATCTATGCTGTATATGAGACATACTCAAAATATATTTCCAAACCGTTCGACAGTCGTCTGGATGCCATGCAGGATAACAATCTGACGGCAGTTCCCTGTCATCTCTGCCAAAAAAATGCACATCAGGAAATTGCATGGTTTGTGGGTCCCTCCAAGAGTTATTACTGTCTTGCTAAATGCAAAGAACACGGATATCTTAAGGGGAAAATCAGATTTAAAAAAACAGATGACGGGAAAATTTTCTGTATCAGGATTTTAAAACAAGTCAGCCCGGAGACGGCATTGAAAATAAGAGAGATGCAGAAAATGATGCGCGAAAAAAAGCAGTTAAAGCACAGAGAAGAAACTATTGTAAGTCATAATTTTCATTAAATTTTTGCAAAATTCAGCCCTCAGAGCTGAGAAAGGCATTGTCAGATGATTTTTTAACTGTATCTGATACAAATCAGATACAGTACTAAAAATGTCATCTGTACAATGCCTTTTTGTCTGAAAACGTTATGAATTTATACTTTTAAAGTTGGCAGCCAGCGATTCACATTCTGTCAGAAAACAATCGACTCTTCCATAATACGCATCGTTGTTTGTTGGATTGTCCATCTCTTTCTCAATCTCATCGAGCAATTCTTTTAACTTTTGAATTCTCTTTTTTCCATTCCCGTCTTTGTATAAGAGATAGCGGCTTCTCTCATTTTCTTCAGCAGTCATTTTTTTCAGAACAATATCTACATCTGGTCTCTCTCCGATATAGCGGTAGGTAATGGAAGGTGAAGCATGATTCAACAGTTTCTGCAAATAGTAAATATCATTTGTAGCTTTATAATATTTCCATGCAAACGTCTTTCGCATCGTCTGAGCGCCGACTGAATTTAATCCGATTTCTTTCCCGACACTTTTAAAAACACGATACGCCTGTTCTCTTGAGAGAGGAGCCTTGGAACTTGCATGACCGATAATCAGATAATCATCCGGATCTTTTCCTTCTGTGTAATTCAGAATGATCTGCTGCAGATTTTCAGGAATTTCAAATACTTTCTTTACGTTTTTTGATCCGATATAAGCTTCTATGCTGGATTTTCCCCGGATATCTTTATTTTTAAATTTCAAAATCTCCTGAAGCTGTAATCCTGTTCCTACTCCAATCTCAAACATAATATAATACTTGTCATCCACTTCCCGCAATTTTTGCTTGAAATGCTCCAATGTCTTTTCATCTTTAATAGGTGACACCCAATTCATTCTTATTCCTCCTCATGATCCTGCTGTCTGTCTTTTTCCTCCGGCACATCATATATCTTTGCAGTACTGTCATATATGTCTGGATCATCATCCTCGTCTGCCCAATCATATTCCTGGCGTCTTATTTCATTTTCTTCCTGTTCTTCCTGACCGCTCCAGGATTTCTCTGTCTCTGCCCGTCTTTGTCTTTCTTTTCCCATTTTACCGCGCAGTTCCAGCTCTACTTCTTCGGCCGATTTTTCATTGATCTCCCTTTCAATTCTGGCGATTTCTTCCTTCTCCCACTCCATTTCTTTTTGTCTCTTGCTCATTTTTTTTGCACGCAGGTAAGTCAGAATCAGCATCGGCACAAAGATCAGAAGCAGTATTACACAGATGATAATGCAGAATGTTTTATGGTTTAAGATATACTCATCTGCCTTTTTCACCAGCTCCCCTGCCTTGTCCACTACATTGTTGAGCGCCCCGAAAATCGTCTGCTTCTCCTCTTTCTTTTCGCTCTCTTTCTTTTCTGTCTCAGTCTGATCGGTCTGCGGTATCACATTTGTTGTCTGGGCTTCTGTCTCAGGTACTTCCTGAAAGCTCAGATTAACAGTTCCGACAGACCAGTTGTTATAACGATACGTCAACGTGCCTGTATCATCCTCTTTTTTTGTGATTTCCGGTTTTAACTTTGACAGATCAATCCCTTTTGGAACAATGACCGTCGATGTCTCATCCATCTGGATTTCCTTTGTTTTCATTCCTTCTAAAAGATTATTCTCTTTATCCGTGCTTGACGCAGCAATTGCCGAAAATGTCGGATCTGTACTCTGATTTGTAAATGTTTTCTTTTCAAAGTTGTCATATCCATAATCCAGCAAAAGTGCAGACTCCTGAAATGTCTTGTAGGAACCGTTTAAGTATAAAATTACGCTGATTAAGACAGTCCCGTCACGATCCGCATACGTTACAAGAGTATTTAAGGCCTGATCTGTAAATCCCGTCTTGCCTCCCACACATCCTTCATATTTGAATTCTTCATCATACAGCATCTTTTGATGGTTCACAAAATAACGTGTTTCATCTACTACATTTGTAGGTGGAAAACTGCACTCTACCGTCTTCGTAATCGTTCGGAATGACGGATATTTATAGACCTCTTTTGCAATGAGCGCCATATCGTATGCGCAAACATAATGATTATCGTCATGCAATCCATGTGCATTTGTAAAGTGAGTATTAATACAGCCAAGTTCTGCTGCCTTTTCATTCATCATCTCCACAAAGTGCTCAATACTGCCTCCGATATGTTCTGCAACGCCGTTGGAGATATCATTTGCAGAAGCAAGCATAATACCAAACAGAGACTGGCGCAGACTGAGCTGTTCCCCCGGACGTATACCCAGATGACTGCTTCCAGGTTCAATGCTGTATACTGCTTCTTCTGAAAAGGTTACTGTGTCATTTAAATTTCCATTCTCAAGCGCTACCAAAACGGTCATCAATTTTGTGATACTCGCCGGATATTCTTTTGCTTTTATATTTTTCGCATACAGGACAGTTCCTGTTTCTGCCTCCATGACAATCGCAGCTTCCGCTTCGATTTTCGGTCCCTGAGGCCAGTCTTTTGTATTATTTGACTCAATCGGCAACGTATATGCCTCGATCGTCTCAGGTTCTGCTCCATCGTTCCCCTCGGCATACAGTATTCCTGTATTGAGCATCAGTAAGCTGAGTACCAGAAAAAATGCTGAAATTCTTCTTCGACTCCTTCTTTTCTTCATGCTTCTCCCTCCTGAATAATATGTTAAAAGAATTTTCTCCACTGTTTTTATTATATTCTATCCCCATCTTATTGTAAAGCAGGGTTTCCTTCCATGGCGTCTGGTTTGACGAAAGAGTATTTTTCTATCAAAAAAAATCAGGCTGAAAAACAGAATAGTATAAAAAATACTGCCGGAGAGTTCACTCATCCAGCAGCATCAGATTCGTCGTAAATGAATTTTCTGTACTTACTATATGATATTGACCATTATATTTTTCTGTGATACTTTTTATAATTTTGATTCCAAGTCCATGAAGCTCCGGATTACTTTTATGCGTCCGAAATTCAGGATTCGTCTTCTGTACATTATTTCTGGATGTATTTGTGATCTCAATGATCAGATATGCTTTTACTTTATGGATATCAAGAGAAATTCTGGCATCCGGCAAAGTGGCGCACGCCTCAATCGCATTGTCGCATAGATTGACGATCAGAGAATTTAAATCACTCATCGCAATTTTACCATGAGTAGGAAGCACAATATCGGTTTCAAAGTGAATCCCATATTTCTCAGCGACTGTCACTTTTTGGTTCAAAATAATATTCAGACTCTCGTCATCCACAAAACGTCTCAGATGGACGCCTTCATATTGATACTGATGCAGAGAAAGCAGATACTGATGCAGCTCTTCATATTTCTTGGCATTGAGCAGCGTATCCATGCAAAACAAGTGCGCCTTATAGTCATGGCGGAATTTTCGCAGCGATTCCACCATATCCAGCTGCTGCATCAGATACTGATTCTGTATCTTGGTCTGTGAAATCTGAGCGCTGATAATCCGGTTTTTCTCCCCTGTCATGCAGAGATATTTTACGAGCAGCAGCAGAAATACAGGCAGTATGACAAGAAAAATCAATGTGACCAGCCTTACAACATATCCGTCCATTCTGCGTGGAATTTTAAAAATCACAAGCAGAAGATTTCCAAAAACAGACACGCTTAAAATCATGAACCAGCACGGCGTAGGCAGTTCAATGTTTGACTGTTTCGGCCAGAGAAGCAATTTTTTTATGATGAAAAACATCATCACCTTCAGTCCGATCCTCTGGATAAAAAAACGGAAAACATATGCAAAACGATTCGTCTCAATCAGACTTTTTATAAATTCCGTGTGCGGAAACTGGATCACTAAGTTTTCAAATGATAAAATCAGACTTGTAAAAATGGAGCAGATAATGATCTTCGTAATCAATTTCTCATTAAAAAACATCATGCTGTACACAAGGGGAAGCAGAAAAATCGCTGCATAATAAATATAAAAATTATTATCTGAAAAGAAATCTGCCAGAAATAAAACTCCCGCAATCAAAACAGTCATGATAACTATATGATTCTTTGAAACGGTTGTTCCTTTTTTCGGATGAAAAAAACCATTGATCAGATAAATAAAAAGATATGCGTCGATAAACTGTCCGGCTGTGTTGAGAATCATTCCTTCCGGCATTGAAAAAATAGAATAAGTCATCTTAAATTCCCCCACTGAAAAAATTCTTGAATCTCGAATCATTCACATTAAAACCCATTTTTTCAAACTGAACCATCAGAAACTTTTTTCTGTCCGCGCATATTCGAGAAACAGACGCTGAACTTCTTTTTTTCTATGTCTGCTCAAAGGCAGTTTCTGGCCATCATCCAAAATAATGTGATTTGTATCGATCCGATAAATATATCGAAAATTGACAAGATATCCCCTGTGAATGCGAATAAAGCGGTACGGCTCCAGAGCATTTTCCAGGTCGCTGATGGCACAGCGAATCATCTGATGGCTGTCAATACTGACAATATCCTGATATTTTTCTTTTGCCTCCACATATGCAATACGGTTTATATTTAAAAGAATCGGATGCCCCAGTTCATCATAAAATGTAATCTCTGTATCGGCAGGTTTTCTCAAATGTTCCATTACCGTTTCCATTGCTTTTTTGATATCCCGTGAAAAGCAAGATTTCCGCACAAATGCAAGAGGCTGAACACGAAATGTATCATACACCA
The DNA here is from genome assembly GCA_018366495.1 of Clostridiales bacterium. Taxonomy (GTDB): domain Bacteria; phylum Bacillota; class Clostridia; order Lachnospirales; family Lachnospiraceae; genus JAGZHZ01. The sequence continues at coordinate 38,358 of JAGZHZ010000019.1, read as the reverse complement.
TCTCTTCTTTTGCTGATATAAATACAATCAAGGACTGCGGCTTTTTGGCTCTGATCTTCTCAGCCAGCGTAATCCCATCCTGTTCCGGAATATCAATATCCAGAAAATAGACGTCATAGCATTGTGACTTGTACAGCTTTGCAAGCAGTTCCGCTGAAGACGAGAATGTATCCGGCTTCGTCTCCAGATTCTGCGTCAGGAAAAACCTTTTGATCACAGCGGCAAGCTGTGGCAGCAGTAAAATCTCATCGTCACAAATCGCAACTTTTATTTCCTCCATATATCCCCCTCCTAATATGGACATTTTTATAATGAAGTATATCATCATGGTGAGAGAGATGCAAATTACATTCCATTTACAGAATATTTTTTCTGATGCTGCTCATCCAAAAGTTTCAGAAAAGACAGACGGCTGTGCTTTTCTGAGATCAGACAGAACAAAAGAAAAGCGCTCTTATTTTCAGGGATTCTTTCCCTCTTTTAAGAACGCTTTTCTGTTTTACTTCTGTACTGCTTTTCAATTATTTCGATGTGCATCGGAGGACTGCACAATCTCATGTTAAGAGTTTTTACTCTTTTTTATTCTTCTGAATATTATTTTTCTTCATTCAGAATTTCCGTGTAAGCTGTTGTATCATGATCCACACAACCACTCTCCACATTGAATTTCATCATATTATGAGAACCGCTCTCATAAGCTTCCCAAGGCAGTTCTTCTGTACTCGGAGTTCCTGTATATGCCAGCGCTATAAATGCATCTGAAATGGCATCCTGCACAATATAAGCATTTGGATCTTCTCCATAAGCAATGTTGACCATCGGCTCATCCAGGTTGTGGAAAATAAATGCCAGGTCTTCACAGTGGAAAGCAGTGATACCGCCATTCACCGGTGATTCATAATCGAACTCATAGAGGTAAACCGTATTGCCCAGTTCTGTCAGGGCTTCTGCAATATCCCATTTACCGCTCATGGTATTGTTATAGAAATACATCTCACGGTCTTCCATTTCCGGATACAGTTTGTTAAACTCAGCCAGAAGTTCATCCGCCTTGTCCCCAAAACGCTCTTCCAGTTTTTCCGTTGTCTCTGCCTCATCCCATTCATGATGACGGAAATCGCCATATTTATAAGAAGAAACAGCGCTCTCTGAGAATACGCCGGACACGATGACTGGAATATCTGTTGTTACAAACTCATCCATAACGACTACACCGTCAGCAGTCGGTCCCCATCTTGTCTCGATTCCCTCCTCTTTCAGTTCTTCCTGTGCCTGTGTTGCAGCAGTAAGCAGCGTGCGGTAGTCGATTGTCTGAATTTCATCAATCGTCTCCTCTGTCAGGCCAAGGATTTCTACTGTTCTCTCGCCGAGCAGCTTCGCATTTGTGTTGTCAGAAATCGTAACGCCGCCGCCGGAAATCATACCGGCTGCATCAAACAGCCCCTCAGCTGACGGCTGACGCATCAAAGTAGCAACCTTGCTGCCACCGCCGGACTGACCGAAAATCGTTACATTTTCTGGGTCTCCGCCAAACTGAGCGATATTATCATGAATCCACTGCAGTGAAGCAGCCAGATCCGCTGCACCTGCATTTCCGCTTCCTTCATATTTTTCCCCAAAAGAAGACAGATCCAGATAGCCGATTGCATTTAAACGATGGTTTACCGTAACAACCACAACATCGCCATATTCTGACAATGCCTGTCCGTCATAAGCAGTAGACTCAATGGAAGAACCATTTGTGTGTCCGCCGCCATGGAAGAAAACGATAACTGGCTTCTTTGCCTCCGGGTCAAGGCTCTGTGTCCAGATATTCAGGTTCTGACAGTGATCGCTCTGTGTCCAGTAGCGATGCGGCCAGACAAACTCATCTGCACCGACAGCCTTCTGATCCGGGATGTATGAGATTGTGCCATAGCTCTGTGCAAACTGGTAGCCTTCCCAAGGCTCTACTTTCTGTGGCTGCTCGAAGCGGTCTGCGTAAGCATAGTCCACACCCCAGAAACAATAGGTATCATCGCGTGTAAAGCCAATCAGCTTTCCGCCCTCAACTTCAACAACTGGCTGAGTCTTTGCCGCCGCCGGATTCTCAGCAATCAGTCCGCTGGCAAATGCCGGAACAGAAGGAACCATCATCAAAGCTGTCGCCACGCATAACAGTTTTTTCATACCTCTTTTCATACTTGCACCTCCATAAAATCACGAATTTTTCAAAACCACGGATTCCCCCCAAAATAAGACCCACAGATCCTCTATTTCTGTCTTCTTATCTATGATCCGTTTATTTTTTGATAATTTTATTATATCATTCTTATTACCATTCATCATTTGAAAATTCTTGATCTTGTCATGCTTTTTCTTGACTATGGTTCTGCATTTTATTGACTTTATTCTCTTTTTTTGTCCTAGTCAAAACTCTTTTTTTCCTCTTCTTCTCTCTTGCTGTTCTTTGCCAGATATTCTGCCAGTTTCGTATTTCTTCCTGTCGTTGTCTCATTTCCAACCGCATAAAAAACAGCTTTTTTTTCACCGATCAAAACTAAAATTTTCTTTGCCCTCGTCACACCTGTATAGAGCAGATTTCTTTGCAGCATGACAAAGTGGCTCATTGTAAACGGCATCACGACAATCGGATATTCGCTTCCCTGCGATTTATGAATCGTAACTGCATATGCCAGAGTCAGCTCGTCCAGCTCGCTGATATCGTAAGTCACATCTCTGCCGTCGTAGCAGACAGCCAGCTCCCGCTCTTCTATATCTACCTTAGAAATCGTTCCGATATCCCCATTAAATACTTCTTTATCATAATTATTCCGGATCTGCATCACTTTGTCCCCAAGGCGGTACTGCGTTCCGCCTCTTTTCAGAAACAGACTGCACGGATTCATCGCTTCCTGCAGCAGTTGATTCAGATTTGCGGCGCCACAAATTCCCCTCTGCATCGGCGTCAGAACCTGTATATCACGAAATGCATCCACATGATAATAATTTGGAAGATTTTTCGTACAGTACCGTACAAGTGTATCGACGACCTCCTCATTCGTCTCCTTCTGTGCAAAGAAAAAATCCGAATCCTTTCCGCCCCGCATATCAATGGGCTCTCCCCGATTGATTCTGTGAGCATTCATGATAATCCGGCTGCCTTGTGCCTGACGGAAAATTCTGGTCAGACGAATCACAGGGACAATGCCGGAGGCAATCACATCTTTTAATACATTTCCCGGACCCACACTCGGAAGCTGATCCGTGTCTCCTACCAGAATCAGCGACATCTGCGGCGGCACCGCCTTTAAAAGATTATACATCAGCATAACGTCCACCATCGAACACTCGTCTAAAATCAGAACATCTCCCTCCAGCGGATGTTCCTCATTTTTCTGATATCCGTCGGGCATCTTATACTCCAGCAGACGGTGAATCGTCTTCGCTTCCATGCCAGTTGTCTCTGCCATTCTTTTTGCTGCCCTGCCTGTCGGCGCAGCCAATAGAATCTGGCATCCCATCATCTGGAGCGCTGAGATAATCCCCATCGTCGTTGTCGTTTTTCCTGTTCCCGGTCCGCCTGTCAGCACCATCACTTTGGAGTTAACTGCAGTCCGTATTGCCTCCTCCTGTATTTCATCATAAGCGATCGCAGCATTCTGAATTACACTCTTTACTATGTTTTCCGCATCAGCCTTTGTCTCACTCTTTGTCTCAAGAAGCCTGAGCAGCCGTTTGGCACATCCCGTCTCTGAATAATAAAAAGGCGGCAGATAAATCGCCTCCTCATATCGAATGACGTCCCCCGTGCGCATCATCTCATCCAGTGTGATTTCCAGTTCCGGGATATCTGTCTCCAGCAATTCTTTCGCTTTTTGAATCAGCTGATCCCTCACTGCAAAGCAGTGTCCATTCTCAGCAAGTTTGTTGAGTGCATATAAGATTCCGCTCCGAAGACGGATAAAACGGTCTTTCTCGAATCCCATTTTTTCAGCAATTCTGTCAGCTGTCTTAAACCCGATTCCCCAGATATCATCTGCCAGACGGTATGGATTTTCCTGTACAATCTGAATACTTTTATTGCCGTACGTTTTAAAAATCCTTGTAGCATGGGAAGTGCTTACTTCATGGCTCTGCAGAAAAAGCATAATATTTTTGATCTCTTTTTGTTCCTGCCAGCTCTTTTTGATCCGCTCCACACGGACTTTCCCAATGCCCTCCACATTGTTCAGAGCATCTGGATTTTTCTCAATGATATCCAGCGTATCTTTTCCGAATTTTGCCACGATTCTCTTTGCAAACTTTGGTCCGACTCCTTTTATCAGTCCCGATCCCAGATATTTTTCGATTCCATAAACAGTAGCCGGAAGAGTTTCCTCAAATTTTTCTGCTGAAAACTGTCTGCCATATTTGGAGTCCATCTTCCACATTCCTTCCAAAGACAGTACCGCTCCTACATGGATCTCAGGCATAATCCCTACGACAGTCACAAGATCCTTATAATTTTTTGCGGCACACTTCAGCACGGTATATCCATTTTCTGTATTCTGATATGTAATTCGCTCCACCACACATCGCAGATAATCCATCGTTTTTCCCCCTTTGTCGGATATCTCACCAGCCTTTTTGGAAAATTCAAAATTCCCTTTCTTTTAGATACCCTCATGCCTATTTTTCTTTTCTCTTACCAATTATATACCAATTATAAAAAATACTCCAATAGGCAAAAAGAGAAAGGATTCCTTATGCTGCTTTTTAGTAATCTTTTCTGTTATTTTTCTATCTTTTCTTCTACATTGCAAATAACGATTCCCAGTTGAGAATCTCCTTTTTGAACAATTTGGCCATCCACAACCTGACTCTGTATATAATTTTCTAATTCCCCCTTCCAGTTTTTATGATGCTGTGGAACCTTTTCATACAAATCTTTTTTTCTCTGGATAGCCAGTTCTACATCTTCCATATATTCCCATCTACAGGCAGCTTCCCGAATATATGGATGATATCCTTTAGCTTTTAATAATTCATACGGATATTTTACGTCGTTGCTTCCTCCATGCGTCAGTTTTACATCAAATAAAATTTCCTCCAATGACCGCCGCTCTGATGAAACTGCCGGTCTAGGGATAATTCCAACATAGATCAGTACTTTTTTTGTCAAGCTCAGCATTTTTTCAAAGGCATCTGGACGATATGTTCCAGGATTCATGCTTGCAAACACCAGATCATATGTATTAGTAAACAGATGATCCATAAAATCATCCGTTATAATTGTGATATCTCGTCCAGTCTTTTCTGCTTTTTTTCGCAAACAATTATTCATTTCCAAAGAACAGTCGATCGCTGTTACCTTTTTGTAAATATGAGCAAAAGGAAGTGTATACGTACCAGTTCCGCTTCCAACATCCAGAACACTTTGAAGTGTATCCCGGCTATATCCCATTTTTTTCAATTCTTCCAACACAACATCTACACGTTCCAGACTGTTTCCCATGCCTAGATCGTAGGTTGATGCTGCATGATCCCAGCACAGATCTGCCTGTGGATAAATTTCAGAAAATGTTGAACGTTCTGCTGCGTTTTTCCACTCTTGATACCAGTACTTTTCATCCTTCATGTCCCTTCTCCATACATTCTTTTATTTTCCAAAACTTTTCCAGATCAAGTGAGGCCGCAAACAGCATTTTTGTAAAATCATGTTTTGGACATTCGCACACTTGCTCTTTTTTTCCGTGTTCTATAAATTTTCCTTTATTCATAATGTATAACTGTGTGCAGAGAATCTGCGCAAATTCTATATCATGTGTTACCAGAACCAACGCCAGATTTTCCTGTTCAGAAATATTCAAAATCTGTTCTCCGATGCTCTTTTTCACCTCATAATCAAGCATCGAAGTCGGTTCATCCAGAATTAAAAGCTCGGGTTTCCGAATCAATGCTCTGGCCAGACTGACTCTCTGACGCTCGCCGCCGCTTAACTGATGTGGATAACGTTCCATAAAAACTTCTGGGTCCAATTTCACCTGCTGCAAAACAGCTCTTACTTTTTCTTCTATCTGTCCCCTGCTTAATTTCTTGTTTTCATAAACAAGCGGTTCTGCCACAATCTTTTTCACAGAGAACCTTGGACACAGAGAACTGTATGGATCCTGTGCCACAAATCCTATCTTTCCGTTACAAATAATTCTTCCAGCATCTGCTTTTATCAGCCCCAATATCATTTTCAATAATGTCGTCTTTCCACATCCACTGGCTCCTATAATTCCTATTCTCTCCGCTTTCTTTACCGAAATAGAAATATGGTCTACTGCCTGAATAAAATCTTTTTTTCCATCTTTTGTGACAAAAAAGCGCTTAGAAACGGATTCTACTCTCAAAATTTCACTCATAAATGAATCCTCCTGTCACAAAAAGCATTAGCAATTCTGGCATCATGGCTAACTACCAGCATCGACATTTTCTTTTCTCTTCGGATTTTTTTCAGTGTCCATAAAATATCTGCTTCTACCAAAACATCCAGTCCGGTTGTAGCCTCATCTAAAATCAAAAGTTCTGGATCCAGAATCAGCGCTAACGCAATTGCCGCCCTCTGGCGCATACCGCCGCTTAGTTCATGCGGATATTGTTCCAGAACGGTTTCTTTTAACTGCACAATCTCTAGTTTTTCCCGAATCAGATTCTCTTTTTCTTTGCAAGTCAAATTTTTTCGCTTCAGGTTCAAAAGTTCCATATACGTCTTTTTCATCTTATAAACTGGATTAAAGGCACTCATAGATGACTGCGGAACAAGAGCGATCTTCTCCCAACGCACCGCTTCCATTGCTGCCGTATCATTTAAAATATCTTTTCCTTCATATAGAATCTTCCCTTCTGAAAATCCACCAATTCTGGAAAGTTTTCCCATAATTGCCCATATAATCGTACTTTTCCCACATCCGCTGGCGCCATGCAAACACAAAGTTTCACCTTTTAATAACTGAAAATATAGATTTGAGACAACTGGCGGCTTACTGCAGTCATACCCCAGCGTAAGCTTTTGTATATCAAGCATTACTTTATCCATTTTTCTCCTCCAACCGCTGATTTGCTCTTCCTTCCATTCCATAAGCAATCATCATAAGACCAAACACAAGTAAAATGATCATAATGCCCGGCGGTAAAATCCACCATATCCAGGCATCTGTCAAAAATGCATTTTTAGCTTGTGCATAATATAAAATCGTTCCCCAACTTTTATTCACTGCAGAACCAAGTCCCAAAAAACTTAAAGAAGATTCTGATAAAATCGCTGATTTAAAACGCATGATCACATTATAAATCATCAGCGGTAAAATTTCTGGCAATACATGGTGTGTCAGTAAATACAGATTTCCAGCTCCCATCCCCTGAATTGATGTAATATATTCGCTGCTTTTAATTTTCATTGTCTGTGAACGAAAAACTCTTGCCATTCCCGGCCAAGAGGTAATGCCAAGCACAAACGCTGTCGTAAACAAATTTCCTTTCATGAATGCAGAAAGTACAATGACAAGCGGAAAATATGGGATTGTGATCACAAACGTAGTAATCTTCATCAAAATATCATCCACAGTTCCCCCAAACCATCCTGATACAATTCCCACAACAGATCCTATCAGCCAGGATAACATTGCTGCAAGAAAACCAATCAAAAGAGAATAACGGGTTCCATATACAATCTCACTGAAAATATCCTGTCCAATATCATTTGTTCCCAAAAAATGTTCTTTACATGGTTTCATAAATGAACTTCCCACAATTTCTGATGGGGAATATGAAGTAATCCATGGCGCGGCTGCTGCCAAAATTAAAAAAAAGACGACAATACAGATTCCAGTAAAAAAATATCTCTTATTTTTCAAGTACGCTCACCATCCTTGGATCAATTTTTGCATAAAGCACATCCGTCAGACAAGAAGCGAGGATTACCATTATAGAAGTCAACAAAAAGCCATACTGCATCAACGGATAATCTCTTGCTAATACTGCATTATAAAGAAGATTGCCAATGCCTGGATAAGAAAACAGACTTTCAATTACCACCGCGCCACTAAGCACATATCCGACTTCCAACATAAAAACAGTAAAAACCGGAATCATAGCATTTCGCATAATATAAAAAAGACGAATTCTTTTTTGCGGAATCCCTCGCATTTCTGCCAAAATTACATAATCTTGATGGATTGTCTCCAACACACTGACTCTGGAAGTCGTAAAAAATCCCATCAAAGACACGAGCGTCATCGTAATCGTCGGCATTGCCAGATGCTGGAGAATGTCCAACAGTTTTGCCACACCTGTATATTTTTTCACAACAGAATATGCCCCATAGATTGGGAACCATCCAAGTTTCACGCCAAAAAATGAGATTAGCACCATTCCAATCCAAAACGAAGGTACTGATCCCAAAGCTGCCATCAGGCCCACAATCTTAATATCCTTTTTCTTTTTTCGAAGCATTGCTGACAGTGTGCCAAGAAATGTTCCAAGCAAGGTTGATAAGATCAGATTTGTTCCACAAAGTAAAAGTGTCCATGGGATTGCCGAAAAAATCAAATCTTTAATCGGCTGTTTTTTAGAGTAAGAAATCCCCCAATCCAACGTAAAAATATTTTTAATATACATTACAAACTGTTCCCCAAGGGAATCATTTAGATGGTATGCTTCTAAAATTCGTTCTCTTTCTTCTGGAAGCATTTCTCCTACATTTTCTCCGATAATCTGAGCAACCGGAGACCCCGGCAGCCATCTCGGCAAAAAGAAGTTCAGTGTAATCACTGCCGCTATTAAAATCAGATAATACGATATTTTATGTTTCAATTCTTTTCCCTCAAAAGGGCTGCTCCCTCAGAAGCAGCCCACCTAATCTTTCTTTTTTTATATAACTCGATAAACTTATCACGGAAGGAAGGAGAATACGTTGAATGCATAAGTACCTTTTACTTCTTTCCAGCCACCGTACTGCTCTTTATTTACCGCACTTATTGTATCTGTAAAGAACAGTGTCATAAACGGCGCTTCAGATGCTGCCAATTTCTGCATCTCATGTGACAGCTCTACTCTTTCATCTACATCTTCACTTGCCAGATATTCTGCTGCAAGTGCATCAAACTCTTCGTTTTTATATCCGCTAAGGTTATCTCCACCTGCAACAAAGTCACTGTAGCATGCTGCTACGATCGCACCTGCTTTCTGGATTACCGGTGCAGACCATCCCCACATTGCCATATCATAATCACGACCTTTGGAAACATCAAATTCCGGCCATACCTTATCATCAACAGAACCAGATTCCATAGAGGTAACACTCACTTTTACTCCTATTTTTCCAAGCTGCTGTGCAATTAATTCTGCTGTTCTTGTTCTTGTAGTATTGCCAGACTGAACCAGAAGTTCTAAGTCCATTACTTCTCCGTCTTTTCCAAGACGCATCCCATTTTCATCTTTTTCTGTATATCCAAGTGTATCCAGCATTTCACTTGCCTTTTCAGGATCATATACATAATCAAGACCCTCTGTATATTCTGCCAGACCTTCTTTTACATATCCTGCGCTTCCTTTATCTGCTTTTCCAAGGCAAACCTGTTCAATAATTTCATCCAGATCAATTGCCTGTGTCAGAGCTACACGAAAATCAGCTTCATCAAACGGCTCTCTTTCACAATTAAACAGTAACAGAGTAGAAACATATCCTTCTGTAGAAATCAAATCTATATTTTCTGCTGCTTCATACGTTTCAATCAGCTCAGGTGAAATACTACCGGTGTAAGCTGCGATCTCCCCGGAAATCAAAGACTGCTGCATTACAGAATTGTCGGAGATGATCGGAAGCTGCAAAGTTTTTACAGTCGGTTCGCCTTTAAAATAGTCTTCAAAAGCTTCCAATGTATAGTACTGATCTGCCACATAATCAGTCATTTTATAAGCGCCGCTGCCCATGCTCGGTACAGTTGTCGCATCTTCCACACCTTCATAGACATGTTTTGCAATAATTCGCATATCTGCAAGACCAGAGCGGATAAAATCCGGATTAGGATCAGTCAGATGAAATGTAATCTTATTTCCATCTATGTCTATAGATTCTACACCAGATGCGATAGTGATCCAACGACCCACGTCCTGTGTCAGCACATATTCAAATGTAAATTTAACATCTTCTGCTGTCAAAGGTTCTCCATCGTGCCATTTCAGACCATCCAGAAGTGTTACTGTATAAGTTTTATAATCGTCGCTTACTTCATATTCATCCTCTACCATCCACGGAACTGCTTCATTATTCTCATCAATAGTAAAAAGACTGTCATAAATAAATCTCATGACATCAAATCCAGGTGTTCCATTAATATAAGTAAACGGAGTAATCGTACTCTGGTCTTTTGACATACCAATCGTCAGAGTTTCTACGGCTGTTTCTTCTGCCAGTACCTGTGTCGGATAGGCTGCGGACATCAAAACCATACCTGCCATCATGAGTGCTGTAACTGTTTTGTTTCTCATTTTCATTTTTTTCTCCTCCTTAGGATTATTCATACAATTTGAGATATCTTTAAATCAACTGCTCAAAAACAAACATTCCGTCTTTTCTGTAATTTTCAGAAAGCAGTACATGGTTATGCCCAGTTGAACCAAAGTACAGATGATAAGCCTGATCCATCAGACGTTTTATAGCACGCCCACGTTCCAAGCGCGTTTCCATCTGTGAAAATCCAGGGATCAGCTGTGCATATTGTTTTTCCTCTTCGGTTCCTTCCGCCAACTCTGCAATAAACTCTAGCTGTGATTCCAGCGCATCCATTGCTTCGCATTTTTTCTCCCATGCAGAAGCAATATCCACCAAACAATTAGGATGTTCCGGAGTCATATAATAGACGCTGAAATGGCGATGCGGTTTCAAATCCGGTATCTGCTCCAGCCCAAAATCACGTCCAGCCAACGCCATTGCCTCCAGAATTAATGTCATTGCCGGCCTTCTTCCCGGATCCAGATCGCTGATACAGTGCTCCGGATCCTGTGTAATAATCACATCCGGTCGAAAACTGCGGATTACACGAATCAATTTCAGCTTTTCTTCCAGTGATACTGAAATTGTGCCGGTATCCATTCCCAAATACTCGATACTACATCCAAGAATGGCAGCTGATTTTTCCAGCCCTTCCCGCATTTTCGGACCTGCAAACAAAATGCTGGCATGTGATGCGCCACCTGCCATTACATTTTTATGCAAAACGCCGCCACATTCTACCATTTCCATTCCATATACGCCTAAAAGCAACATTCTTTTTCCTGCTATGCTCATTATTCTCCAATTCCTTCCCCGACTTTCTCTAACTTTTTTAAAATACCTGTTAGGAATCATATAATTGGTATACTACTTCATCCAAATAAGCTTAGCAAGCCCCCCTTGGGGATATTTCTCTCAATTTTTCTTCCTGCTATAGTCGCTTAAATCTGTAACTCCGAAATTTCTGCTTGAGTTTCCGCAGTTCTGTCCATAGAACTCCCTATCAGCTCTACTGATTATACAAAGTTTCCAAAAAATGCGTAAAATATAAGGAATCCCTATCGTTTTTGATATGAAGTAAAGTCGCCGCAGCAATACTCCAATAAACAAAAAGAAAAAGGATTCCTTATGCTACTTTTTAATAAAAAACTGCCAATTCCAGAGCTTCCCCGATTCCTTCGCTGAACGTCGGATGCGGGTACATATTTTTTTTCATATCTTCCACAGTCAGCCCATTTGCAACGGCAGTTCCAAAGATCGAAATCATATCGGTAGCTCTGGCGCACATCATCTGGGCGCCCAGAACTTTTCGTGTTTCTTCATGAAATACGATCTTTACAAATCCTCTCTCCTGACTGGAAAGAAGTGATTTTCCATTGGCAGACATTGGATATTTTACAGATTTTACTGGTATCTCCTGTTTTTTGGCCTCATCGACAGTCAGTCCGACAGAAGCGATCTCCGGGTTTGTATAGACGCAGGAAGGCACAAGATCCAAACATACTTCTTCTTCTCTGCCCGCCATGTGTGCCACGGCATGAAGCCCTTCCGCCGAAGCCACATGGGCCAGCTGGATACCTCCGATCACATCACCCACCGCATAAATATTTGGAATAGAGGTCTGAAGATGCTCATTTACAGCAATACGTCCCCGTTCCGTTTGAATCTCGATATTTTCTCCGAAAAGTCCATTTGTACACGGCTTTCTTCCCACAGCAATCAGAATGCCTTCTGCAAAAACAACCTGCTCTTTTTCTTTCTCCTTATAAATGCAGGAAAATCCTTTTTCTGTCTTCTCAATTTTTTGAACCATGGCTCCTGTATGAATGTCCACACCGCGTTTTTTCATCAGCATCTTTACGCTCTGGCCAAACTCCTTATCCATTGTAGCCAAGAGCTTATCAAGCGCTTCCAATACAGTGACCTTTGTCCCTAAAGCCTGATAAAGAGAGGCAAATTCCATGCCGATAACTCCGCCTCCGATAATAATCAGGCTCTCAAATGGCTGTTCTCCTCGATCCAACAATCCGTCGCTGTTCAGAACGCCAGGAAGATCAGCTCCCGGAATCGGCAGACGTGCTGGCTCAGAACCGGCTGAAATTAAAATTTTATCTGCCGTATAGACTGCAGCGCCGTCTTCTCCTTCCACTGTTACCTCATGCTTTCCTGTAATCTTTGCCTTTCCTTTGATCTGCGTAATCTTTGCTTTTTTAAACGCCCCTTCAATTCCCTTTCTAAGATCCTCCGTCACCTGAATTTTCCGATTTTTCAGTGCTTCCATCGAGATAGCGGTCTCCCCTGTGGTAATTCCAAACTCTCCGGCACGTTTTATTTCTCCATACAGCTCTGCTGAATGAAGCAGTGTCTTCGTCGGAATGCATCCTCTGTTCAGGCACGTTCCGCCGACAAAATCTTTTTCTGCCACTGCTGTCTTCAGTCCATAAGCAGCTGCCCGGATCGCCGGCACATAGCCGCCGGGTCCTGCTCCGATTACAAATAAATCATATTGATAATCCATGTTTTTCTTCCTTTCTGCTCACTTCGTTTTTCTCTATAAATTTATAATTCTTCCCAAATTAGTTTTGTCAGATCCTCTGTGATCTCTGCGCCCATCATAGACTGGCACTCCTGAATCCGCCGTATCACGGCTGCTCTTTCATATGGACATCCCGAAAGTTTTTCCCCGATCTGTGACACTGTCGTATCCAGCGCATCTGAATACAGAACCGCATGCTGAATTCGCCCCTGATTCACAAAAAGCTCCAGCTCTGCACTGCCCCAGGAATATCGTCTTGAAAAACTATGTGTAAATGCAATTCTTCTTCCATACTTCCAGTCAAAAGAATCGTATTTTTCTTCCAGATCTTTTACTTTTTTTTCACCTTTTTCGTTCAGTTCTCTTCTCTTTGGAACCATCCCATAGACGTGTGCAAATGCTTTTTCCATCGCAGTTTTCATCTGATCTACTGTGATTTCCGGACAGAAATCTTTTAAATTTCCAACCCTTGAACGCACAGAATCAACACCTTTTGACTTTAATTTCTCTTTCGATACGGTCAGATACCGCGCCATCTGCTCTTTATCTGCATCAATCAAGATAGTGCCGTGGTGATACGCAAAGTCTCCGCTCTCGTAATACGCATTACCTGAAAACTTTCTGTCTCCTGCCAGAAGATCATTCCGTCCTGACTTTTTTACCGGAATGCCAAATGATTCCACGGCTTCCTGGATGACGTGCAGTTGTCTCTCCAGATCATAGTCTTCTTTTCGGACTAAAAATGTAAAATTCAAGTTTCCGAGGTCGTGATAGACTGCTCCTCCGCCCGACAATCGTCTCACAAGATGACCGCCTTCCTCTTTCAGCCGGCTTACATCGCACTCTTTCCAGCAATTCTGGTTTCTGCCAATAACTACCGTGCGTTCATTCTGCCATAGATAAAGCAGACATTCCCCAGGTTCTGTGTGAAAAAGCAGATACTCCTCCAAAGCCAGGTTTCTCTCCGGACAAGTACCTGATGCATAAAAAATTCCTGTCTTCGTGATCATCTCGTTCCTCCCTGTTAAATGTTTATTTTTGGATATTTACTTTTCAATTACTAGTCAACTTCTCCTGATTAAAGTCAGGAGCTTGTGGAGCGTAGTCGGTAATGATCCGACAAAACGCAGCACAAACTTATCTGGATACAGTAAACGCGCTTTTCCAGCCTGCTTCGTTTTGCCATACGGCTTAGTCTGCGCTACTGTTTGCTGATACCTGCCAATAGAAATGCCGCACCGGACTTTTCCGGCTCCGGCGCGGCATCAGCTTTTCTTATTTCTTTTTTCTTCTTTTAGAATTCGTATCGCAATACCGGTTTTCTGGCTGCCTGAACTTCATCCGGGCGTCCAATCGGTGTCTTTTTCGGTGAATTCTGTACATCCTGCGGATCTTTTACTGCTCTTTCATAGATCTCTCTGAATACTGCAATTGCCTCGTCCAGCGTCTCTTTTGACTCTGTCTCTGTAGGTTCAATCATCAATGCCTCATGCACAATCAATGGGAAATACATGGTAGGCGGATGGATTCCGTAATCTAACAGCGATTTTGCAATATCCATCGCTGACACTCCTTTTTCATGTTTCATTTTTTCCAGAGACATTACAAATTCATGCATACAGATTCCCGGATAAGGCATGTCATAAAGATCTTCCAGTTTTTTCATCATATAATTCGCATTCAAGACAGCATTGAGCGATGCTTCAGGAATGCCTTTTTTGCCAAGCACCAAAATATAAGTCAGCGCTTTGACAACAACCAGGAAGTTTCCGTAAAACTCTTTGACGCTTCCAATAGAATTTTCAGCTCTTTCTGTAGAAAGCACACCATCTCTTTCAACAACACGGATTCCCGGCAAAAATTCCTTCAGGATCGCTTTACATCCTACTGGACCGCTTCCCGGTCCTCCTCCTCCATGAGGGGTGGAGAATGTTTTATGAAGATTCAGGTGGATCACATCAAATCCCATATCTCCAGGACGCACCTGTCCCATAACTGCATTCAGATTTGCTCCGTCATAGTAGCAAAGACCGCCTGCTTCATGGACAATCTTTGTGATCTCCAAAATATTTTTATCAAATAATCCGAGTGTATTCGG
Source organism: Clostridiales bacterium (assembly GCA_018366495.1). Lineage (GTDB taxonomy): Bacteria > Bacillota > Clostridia > Lachnospirales > Lachnospiraceae > JAGZHZ01. The sequence goes on along the minus strand of JAGZHZ010000019.1, from coordinate 23,223 downwards.
GTTTGTCAGCATCAAACCTGCCGTATCTTCTCCCACTGCCTCACGCAGTTTTTCCAAATCTACACATCCATCCGGTGCAGATGGAATATTGACGATTGTAAATCCTGCCATAACAGCACTCGCCGGGTTTGTTCCATGAGCAGAATCTGGGACAATAATCTTTTTTCTGTTTGTCTCACCGCGTTTTTCAAAATAAGCTTTAATCAAAAGCAGACCTGTATATTCTCCATGCGCTCCTGCCGCAGGCTGAAATGTCATGCCGTCCATACCGGTAATTTCACACAGTTCTTCCTCTGCTGTTTTTAAAACTTCCAGACATCCCTGAACCGTTTCCTCAGGCTGAAGCGGATGAATTTTAGCAAATCCAGGAAGTGCAGCTGCGCTTTCATTTACCTTCGGGTTATATTTCATTGTACAGGAACCCAGCGGGTAAAACCCATCATTGACGCCATGCGTCTGTTTTGCCAGTTCTGTATAGTGACGACTCAATTCATTTTCAGACATCTGAGGCAGATGGAGTTTCTTTTCTCTCAATGGCATTTCCGGAGTGTAAACCGGAACATCACATGATGGCAGAATAGAAAGCTTTCTTCCTTCTTTGCTTCTCTCAAAAATCAGTTTCATGCTCCGCACACCTCCTTTAATACCTCAATCAGCTCGTCAATCTGAGCTTTTGTATTCTTTTCTGTTGCACACCAGAGCATCTCTTTTTCTCCAATCGGCAGACCAGAAAGAATTCCTTTTTTCATCAAAGCTTTTTCAATTTTTTCAGTCTCCATAGGCGTCTTTGTGACAAATTCATGGAAGAATGGTCCGTCATATTTTAAATCAAAACCAATCTTTTCCAGTTCTGCCTGTAAATAATGGCTTTTTGAAATACAAAGCTGCGCCACTTGTCTCATACCATTTTCTCCCATTGCAGAAAGGTATACAGCGGCTGTCATCGCGCACAGCGCCTGATTTGAACAGATATTGCTGCTTGCTTTTTCTCTTCGGATATGCTGTTCTCTTGCCTGAAGAGTCAGAACAAAAGCCCTTCTTCCGTCATGATCTGTCGTCTCGCCTACAATACGACCCGGCAGTTTTCTCATCATCTCTTTTGTCGCTGCCATAAATCCAAGGTATGGTCCTCCAAATGAAAGTTCCATTCCAAGAGGCTGCCCCTCGCCTACTGCGACATCTGCGCCATACTCTGCCGGTGTGCGAAGTAATCCCAGAGAAATCGGATTACATCCTAAAATATATTTTGCTCCCGCTTCATGTACTTTTTCTCCAAGAGCGGTATAATCTTCAATTATTCCATAAAAGTTCGGAGCTTCTCCATAGAAGCAGGCTGTTCCGGAATCGAGAAGAGCTGCCAGTTCCTCCATATCTGTTTTTCCTTCTTTTTCAGGAACTATCAAAAACTCCATATTATTTCCAAAGCAGTATGTCTTTATCACCTGAATTGTCTCTGGATTTGCACACGCAGAAACCAAAACTTTATTTCTCTTTCTGTCGCGGCACATCGCCGTCGCCTCTGCTGCTGCCTCCGCTCCATCATAGACAGACGCATTAGAAACATCCATTCCTGTCAGTTCGCAGATCATCGTCTGATACTCGAAAATAGACTGTAAGACGCCCTGGCTGATCTCCGCCTGATACGGCGTGTATGCTGTGACAAATTCTTCTTTGGAAGTCACACTTTTTACAATCGCCGGAATGTAATGATTGTAAGCTCCGGCGCCCCGGAAAATACTGTGGAATACCTTATTTTTTTCTGCCATGCCCTGTATTTTTTCCAGAGCTTCCATTTCAGACAGTCCTTCAGGAAGTTTCAGCTCTCCGGCACGAACTTTTTCAGGGATCTGGACAAAAAGGTCTTCAAAACTGGCTAGTCCAATTTCATGCAGCATGGCTTCCTGTTCTTTTTTTGTGGATGTTACATAAGAACCCATGATTCTCCCCCTTTTTAGATTTCTTCAGAATTTGCGTGCTCCTCGTATTCTTCTGCTGTCAGATACTCTTCATGGTCTGAAATCTCGCCTACTTTGATAAACCATGCCTCATATGGTGCTTCATTGATTTTCTCCGGGCTGTCCAGCAATTCTTCATTGATCTCCAGCACAACGCCTGTCACCGGTGAATAGACATCGGATACTGCCTTTACGGATTCTACATCTGCAAATGGCTCGCCAACTTCTACTTTATCGCCGACTTCCGGCAGATTTACAAATACCAGATCGCCCAGTGCATCCTGCGCAAAATCTGTGATTCCAATATATGCTGTATCGCCTTCTTCTTTTACCCATTCATGAGATTTTGAATATTTTAATTCTTCTGGATGTTTCATTTTATTTCTCCTCCTGCTAATTCTATCGCTATCATTCTTTTATTCTTTTTTTGTATTGCTATTTTTTTTATATTATTTTTATTTTGTTATAAAAATTCTGCTTTTCTTTTTATTTTTGCTCTGTTTTTACTTAGATCTTTCTTTAAGAATGTTTATAAAACGGAAGTTTTACAACCTCAGCATCGACTCTTCTTCCTCTTACCTCTGCCTGCAGTTTTGTTCCGATCTGGGCATATTCTTTTTCAACAAGCGCCATCGCTGCCGGATATCCAAGATGCGGACAATGTGTTCCGGATGTGGAAACACCTACTTTTTTCTCTCCTGCATAGATATCCATATGTTCACGGATAATTCCTCTTCCTGTCACTTTAAGACCGATTCTCTTTTTTGTGATCTCTCTCTCTTCCAGTGCCTTTTTTCCAATGAAATCTTCTTTCTGCATTTTCACAAAAATTCCAAGACCAGTCTCTCTCGGACTGATTTCATCATCCATTTCATGACCGTAGAGCGGCATTCCTGCTTCCAGACGAAGCGTATCTCTCGCGCCCAATCCGCACGGGATGAGATGTTCCTCTTTTCCCGTCTCCAAAAGAAGGTTCCAGAATTTCGGAGCATCCGCCGCTGCCAGATAAAATTCAAATCCATCTTCTCCTGTGTATCCCGTTCTTGAGATAATGCAGTCCATTCCGCCAATCGTTCTGTGGAAATGACAGCTGTAATATTTCTCCGGAATATCTTCCTCATTTGTCAATTTTCTGAGAATCGCTTCTGCTTTTGGTCCCTGCAGTGCAATCTGAGCCACTTCCTCAGAAATATCGGTAAAAACGGCATCTCCAAAAGCATGTGCTTTCATCCATGCAAAATCTTTGTCCTTATTCGCTGCATTCACAACGATAAAATAATGATCGTCTCGAACTTTATATACAATCAGATCATCGACCACGCCGCCATTTTCGTTGCACATAGGACTATAACGCGCCTGTCCGTCATACATCGTTGTGTAATCATTTGTCAGCAGATAATTTAGATTTGCCAGTGCATCTTTTCCTGTACATGTGATCTCTCCCATATGAGAGACATCGAAAAGCCCTGCATCGTTTCTTACTGCATTATGTTCTGCTATCACACCCTGATACTGTACTGGAAGCAGATATCCTGCAAAAGGAACAATTTTTCCTCCACATTCCACATGTGTATCATAAAGCGGTGTCTTCTTCTCCATTTTTAAAACCCTCCTTTTTCCAAACAAATATGAGATCGGCACTTTCTAAATTCTTTTACTTGTTTTTATTTAATTCGTTTTCTTTCACTTATCTTATTTTGCTTGTTTATACTGTTCCCATATATCCTGGGGCGCAGTCTTATGTAAAATACTTAAAAAAACTATAACAAGAAAAAGAGACAAGAAAAAGAAATACCTAAATTGGTATCTTCTCTCCTGTCTCTGTCCATTTACCTGAAAGATTTTATGGCTGTGTCAGCCATCCTCGTTGGTGCTGTTCGCTCTCCAGAGTTTCGTCCAGATACGGTTCTTTTGCCTGAGAGTTTAGCCCTGCAGCTTTCACCTTCGGCGGCGGTTTCCGTTCCGCTCTCTCCCGAATCCTTCATCCGATTTTTATATTTAGTTCATTTTTACGCCATAATGCGCTGTTTTATAGTCCAAATATACCACATAGTTTTTGAATTGTCCACATTTTTTTGATAAAAATATATAATTTTATTCGTTTTTTCTCAAATTCTTTGTTAATTTTTTAATTATCAATCATTTCATTAAAAATCTTCACTTTTTCTTGATTTCCATTCTTTTCTAACGCATCTTTTCCCAAAAATAATTTTCTGCTTAAAATAACAGTTTAACCAGCCGCATCTTCACTTGTATATTATCCATATCTTTCGATAAATAAAATGGTCTTTCATCTCGGATATAAATAACCGAAAATTCCCGCCCGAAATCTTAAAGTAGCCAAAAACAGCTGTCTGTGTTATATTTTTTGTATTGGACAATCGGAACTAAAATCAATCGAAATCCCTGTTTCCCTTCTTTTCAGGATTCCCTATAGTCCATAAACCACGTATAGTATTATAAGAAAGGGGATATGAATAATGGACACACCTTTTGGAAAATTTCTTGAAAAAAATTTTTTCAAGAAATTCTTTTCTATATTTATCTTATTCAGCGCAGCCATTGGCGCTGTTATGAACACCCATGCTGTAAAAATATTACTGCAAAAAGACTGGCTGGCGTATCTGATTGGTATTCTTTATCTTGCCATGGGAATTTCAGCCTTAATGCAAAATGAAATTATGAAAAAATGGCACAATAAAAAATTAGAAACCATCATGGGAATTTACAGCTGTTTTTTCATCTATGATTGTATGCTGCTGCTTCTCTGGCTAATTTTTTCTTGCCTTTTTTCTATGTCCCACCATATACAGACCATTGGTATTTTCTGTATTGATCTTATTGCTGTAATAATTGTAATGGCAGGATATTTCCACGCAAAGCAGATAAAGTATACCTCCTACTCTGTTCACCTTGGGCTGAAAGAAAACTCTTATCGGATTGCAATGTTGAGCGATATCCATCTTGGTGTTTATGTCGATGAAAAACATATCCTAAAAATTGCAGATAAAGTAAATCACCTGAATCCTGATCTGGTTGTCATTTGCGGCGACCTCATTGACGTCAACAATCATATCTTGGAAGATGATAAGGAGCTTGCCAAAATCAGTTCTGTTTTTCAGAAAATAAAAGCAAAGGACGGGGTGTTCGCCGTGTTGGGAAATCATGACCCAAACATCGCAAATAAAAGATTCCATGATTTCTTAAATGCCTCTCATATTCAGCTTCTGCACAATCAGGTGATTCAGATTTCAGGCTTAAATCTGGTTGGAAGGACAGATGCCAGCAACAATGAGCGCTGTTCAATGGAAAGCTTGGCAACACAGATCCATCCAGCTCTTCCAACTATTGTTTTAGATCACAATCCGGCAGGTATACGGCAAGCCATTCCATTTCAGGTGGATCTTGTCCTCAGCGGTCATACCCATAAAGGTCAGTTTATTCCGGTGACTTATTTTACAAAATTAGCAAATGGAAAACACTATTTTTACGGTCATGAACAGTTTGGAAAGACACATGCCATTATCTCTTCAGGCGCAGGTTTCTTCCAGCTCCCTGTCCGAATTGGAACAAGCAACGAAATTGTAGATCTTCATCTTACTTGACACTCCCTATAGTTAAAACAAGGGATTTTTCGACATATTAAATAAATAAAAGGGGCTGTCGCAAAATGAATTTTTCATACATGATATTTAGTCATCGTATATAGACCTAAACGACATCTTGTAGAAATTTTCTATTTTGCGACAGCCCCTTAAGCTTTTTTATCCCATTAAAATGATTTCACCTTTGAGATAATGTCTTTATCGAGATGATTTATTTCATTACATATCAGCATTTCAGAAACTTTCCTGCAGCAAAAAATAAAAAAATCTCAAAGGCAATTTCCTGGCTGAAAACTGTTCTGATATTTTTCTCCCCATGTCCACATTGCATCTAGGACAGGCTTTAAGCTATAACCCAATTCTGTCAATGTGTATTCTACTCTAGGCGGCACTTCCGCATATACTTTTCTGTTTACCAAGCCATTTTCTTCCATCTGCCGAAGTTGCGCGGTAAGAACTTTCTGGCTTACATGACCAATGGATTTTTTGAGTTCTCCAAAGCGTTTTGTTCCAGGCATCAAGTCACGCAGGATCAGCACTTTCCATTTATCGCTGATAAGAGTTAATGTAGTTTCAACTGGGCAGGCAGGTAGTTCTTTTGATGGTACTGTTTCAATCGTTTTAATATTTTCCATTTTATATTCTCCATTAGTTTCTTTTTGGTAACTACGGTACAATTTTGTGCTTACTTTACAAATTAGCTGTATAATTTTATTATAATAGCATTGAAAGGAAAAAACAACATTTCCGCATGAAAATACTTTTTTGGAGGTACTGATTATGAACAAAATTGTAGAGTTTTTGAACGCAAATCCTGTGCAGTATTTGGCTACTGTCGGCCGCGATGGCAAAGCAAAGTGTCGTCCTTTTATGTTTGCTGGTGAGCTGAACGGCAAACTTTGGTTCTGCACCAATAACCAGAAGGATGTCTATAAAGATATGCTTAAAAACCCAGAAGTTGAATTTTCCGTTTCCAGCCCGTCTTATGCATGGATTCGCCTCCATGGCAAAGCTGTATTTGAAAACAACATAAAAGCAAAAGAAATGTGCATTTCCAATCCAATTGTCAAAGAGCAGTACGGTAAAGCCACGAATCCTATTTTTGAAGTTTTCTATCTGGACGCTCCTCACGGCGTAATTGCGGATTTCTCTGGTAATCCTCCTTACGAATTTTAATCAAATCTGAAATATTTTACTAAGCTTATAGCACAAAGCTATACAACTTTTTACCATGAAAGACAATGTTTTTATTTGAGGTACTAACTATGAGGCAAAAAGAGCGCAGACGCTTTCTCATTCAATCACTGCTCAGAGAACAGAAAGAATATTATGGAGAAATCAGCATACCAGCAGATGAATATAGTCAACGTCAGCTTTTGCGAGGGCTGATGAATATACGTCCAGCAAAAGAAAGTGAAAAAGTTTTTCTTCATGTGCAAGATGAATACCTGCGTGAAGAAATTGCTGATAAAGGGATTATCGATATTGCAAATTTAACTCCCATACAGCCAGGACTGTATCTTTGGCAAGGAAATATCATCTTCCTCCGTTGTGATGCTATCGTCAATGCGGCAAATTCTGGAATGACTGGATGCTATATACCTAACCACCGCTGTATCGACAACGCTATTCATACTTTTGCCGGTGTAGAACTGCGGCTTGCTTGTGCAAAAATTATGGAGCAGCAAGGTCATCCAGAACCAACAGGGCAAGCAAAAATCACTCCTGCCTACAATCTGCCCTGCCGCTATATACTTCATACAGTCGGACCCATTATCAACAGACAAGTCCGTACTCAGGATTGTGAACAACTTGCAAACTGTTACCTCTCCTGTTTAAAATTAGCGGCTGAACATAATCTGGAAAGTGTGGCATTTTGCTGTATTTCTACTGGAGAATTTCACTTTCCTAACGAACTGGCGGCAAAAATTGCTGTAAAAACGGTCAAAAATTTTTTGAAAGAAAAAACCAGTGTAAAGAAGGTGATCTTTAATGTTTTCAAAGATGTGGATAAAGAAATCTATAAACGATTGCTCACAGGAGATTGAACGGCTGCGAAACGCTTTACAGAAGGCTGATGCGGTTGTCGTTGGAGGTGGGGCAGGACTTTCTGCCTCTGCTGGATTTACTTATTCTGGACAACGGTTTGAACAGTATTTTTCAGATTTTATTCAAAAATATGGTTTTAAAGATATGTATTCCGGTGGTTTTTATCCTTTTTCTACCTTTGAAGAACATTGGGCATATTGGAGTCGTTATATCTATATCAACCGCTATTTGGATGCACCAAAACCTATTTATCAAGATCTTTTAAAGCTGATTGCAAGTAAAGACTATTTTGTTATTACAACAAATGTAGATCATTGCTTTCAAAAAGCTGGTTTTGACAAAAAGCGGTTGTTCTACACCCAAGGAGATTATGGCTTGTTTCAATGCTCTCAGCCATGCTGTCAGGAAACCTTTGATAATGAAATTACCATTCTCCAAATGTTGAAAGACCAGAAAAATATGCGTATTCCCACTGAATTATTGCCTGTTTGTCCATATTGCGGTAAACCCATGACCATGAATCTGCGTTCTGATGACCGCTTTGCAGAGGATGCTGGATGGCATAGCGCAGCGGAACGATATGAAAATTTTCTACAGTCAAGAAAGAACGAAAAAGTTTTATTCTTGGAGTTGGGAGTCGGGTATAATACCCCCATCATTATCAAATATCCATTTTGGCATATGACAGCACAAAATTCACAATATACCTATGCCTGTATCAACGCAGGCCAAGCAGTTTATCCGGAAGAAATCTCGTCACAGTCAATTTGTATAAATGGAGATATTGGAGAAATATTGGATGCTTTAATAAGCTCATAGACACGAAAAAGCAGCATAGTCCTTACAACAGGGCTATGCTGCCTTTTCAAAACTTGCTTTTTTTAACCTCAGCCCCTTATCTCTAAAGGCTTTCGGTTTTTTCATCCAGCGTCCATAAGAGGAGTTGAACCTCCGACCCCTCGCTTAGGAGGCGAGTGCTCTATCCAACTGAGCTATATGGACATATCCTTTTTAATAACATCCCGATTATACTCAGGCCATATTCCTCATTTTTGAGGTTTTAGAAACGGGCTTTCTTTTTAGATGACTGTCATCGAAAAATCCTGCCCGTTTTCTTAAATTATACTTGTTCTATAAATTTTTGTCAATTATCTTTTTGATTCATAGACAAACGCTGTCTATCTCAAAACTGTACTCTGCCCTGAAGCCATACAATTCCTTTAAATCGTCGTCCTATCTCTGGTTCTCCGAACAGATCTTTACTATTAATACAGATTTTCAGAACAATATCGTTACATTCTACAGTCATCTGGTATAACTTTTCTTTCGTATACTCATTCTCTATTTCCTGACATTCCATAATACGCCCTAGAATCTGATATTTATCACATTCCATTCCATATGGCATAAAAAACGTCTCTACAATAGAAAAGACATCTTCATTTTGGATTCTCTTTGAGATCATAGAGTAAGTATCCATATCTTCCAGGGTCAGACTCTCGATTGCCTCCTCATTTCCCTTTCTGGCATCTGCCAGAAGATCTTTTCGCTTTGATGCGCTTTCTCTTTCATATGCCATCTGCATAGAATTCTGGTACACAGGCAGTAATATTTTTCCTTCCAGAGAAAGAGCCGTCAATATGGTATCCTGTTCTTTTTTTCTGAAGTCTCCCTGCATCTTTATTCTTTTCAGCGCAGCCGCATTTTGAAGATAAAAAATCAGTGTAACTCCAACTCTGGGATCCTCGCAGGCGCCTGAATATGTATTTCCGTCTCCTGACTGTTCAATAATCAGACCTTCCTTTGTCGATACTGCTTCTCCCTCCAAATATGGAAAGTAATAATCCTGATGAAATCCATCTTTATCCACTTCACCGCATAAAGTAATCCCGATATTAGGTCCAAATTTTTTGCTGATTTCCACAAATGTACTTCCGTCTTCCTGTTTGACCACATCATTTCTGTCATTTTCCAGAATCATTTTTTTCAGCATTATATCCAGCTCTTTCCTCGTCATTTTATCGCTGAATCCAATCGCTCTCAAATACTGATGCACCTCGCACCTCCTCTATAAAATTTAGATAAAAGATAAGGCATCCATTTAAGGACACCTTATCCATATACTTCATACCAATATGATCGCAAAGCACCTCTATTCAGCTATCGTCAGCGAATTTCTTTCATGCCTCCCATATACGGCTGTAAAACTTCCGGAATCTTCACGCTTCCATCTGCCTGAAGATTGTTTTCCAGAAATGCAATCAACATTCTAGGAGGTGCAACAACGGTATTGTTTAAGGTATGAGCAAAATATTTTCCATCTTTTCCTGCCACACGGATTTTCAGTCTTCTTGCCTGAGCATCTCCCAAGTTTGAGCAGCTTCCCACCTCAAAATATTTTTTCTGTCTCGGGGACCATGCTTCCACATCAATAGATTTTACTTTTAAGTCAGCCAAGTCTCCTGAACAACACTCCAGTGTACGAACTGGAATATCGAGAGAACGGAATAAATCTACCGTGTTCTGCCACAGTTTATCAAACCACATCTTGCTCTCACTTGGCTCGCAGACAACAATCATTTCCTGCTTTTCAAACTGATGGATACGGTATACGCCACGTTCTTCCAGACCGTGTGCACCTTTTTCTTTTCTGAAGCATGGAGAATAGCTTGTCAGAGTCTGAGGCAAAGATTCTTCCGGAATAATCGTATCAATAAATTTTCCGATCATAGAATGCTCACTCGTTCCGATCAGATATAAATCTTCTCCCTCAATTTTGTACATCATGGCATCCATCTCTGCAAAGCTCATAACGCCTGTCACTACATTACTTCTGATCATAAAAGGAGGAACACAATAAGTAAACCCTCTGTTGATCATAAAGTCTCTTGCATAAGAAATAACTGCAGAATGGAGACGGGCAATATCTCCCATCAGATAATAAAATCCATTTCCTGCCACTTTTCTTGCGCTGTCAAGGTCAATTCCATTAAATTTTTCCATAATCTCTGTGTGATACGGAATTTCAAAGTCAGGAACAACCGGTTCTCCATATTTCTGAATCTCTACATTTTCGCTGTCATCTTTTCCAATCGGCACAGATGGATCAATGATATTTGGAATGATCATCATTTTTTTCAACAGAGTCTCTTCTACTTCTTTTTCCTCCGCAGATAACTGTTCCATTCTGGCTGCGGATGCCGCTACCTGTCTCTTCATCTCTTCTGCTTCTTCTTTTTTACCCTGCGCCATAAATCCGCCGATTTTTTTTGAAATCTGATTTTTTTCAGCTCTGAGCGCCTCTACTTCTTTTTTTATTTCTCTGTTGCGCAGATCAAGTGCAATGACCTCATCTACGAGAGGCAGTTTGCTGTCCTGAAATTTATTTCGTATATTCTGTTTTACGATTTCTGGATTTTCTCTGACAAATTTAATGTCTAACATGATTTTTTTCTTCCTTTCCCTGAGCTTTTCTTCTTTCATTCCAATCTGGTTTTTTATTCAGGTCTCTTCCAGATGGTTCGATCTGCCAAATGGCATCTCTCTTCTATTCCTGCATCGGCAAAATCTTTCATTCTTTCTATATTCTTCCGATGATGGTTTTATCTTATACTTATATCTTATATATCATACTCTATTTTATAGTTTTAGTAAAGAGAAAAGGCTCCTGCATCTTCAGAAAATTGCCTTTTTTCATCTGAATGCAGCAGCCTCTCTTTTTTCAATTTGGATGTTCCTTTCTCTTTATGATCTCTCTGTCGGAATATAAGCATTCTGCATTTCTGAGTACGAATTGACTGCCTGCCTCAGCGCTTCTTTCTCTTCTTCTCCCAGAATAATATATGATTCTCCTTTTACGATCTCTTTTATATAAGTGTAACATCCATCTCTGTTGTGGATTGCATTGATTACAAACCCATTATTTTCCTGGTCCAGCATAGCAAGAGCAAAACTCAATTTTCCTCCGACTTCCTTGAAAGCATCGTATTTCACAATTGCTGTCTTGACAAATGTTTTACTCTGAACTTCTTTTAATTTTCGGATCTCTTCCATATGATTTTTGCTCGATTCCATGAGCATATCCAGTTCTGCAAAACTTCTCAGAAACGATTTTTCAAGTGAAACCCCATCTTTTCCTCTCATGAACTGCTTATACTTCTGCAAAAATCTCGTCATCTTAAAAGAAATCTTCACCATGTAAATAAACAAAAGCAGCATCAGCAGCGCCATAATAATAAAGATAATTCCAGGGTCAATTCCTATAAATTCTAATATTTGACTTTCCATATAATCCCTTTCTAAAACTATTTATCCGTTATCGTTGAATACTCTCCAGTAAACTGAAAATTCTGTCGAGGTCATCATTTGAGTAATATTCAATTTCAATTTTTCCTTTATTATTCTTCTGATGTCTGATTACAACCTTCGTGCCCAGAATTTCTTTCAGTTTCTCCCCGATGTCGCGGCAGAACAGATCTTCCCGCTCTTCTTTCTTCTTTTTTTCTTTTCTGCCTTCCTGCATTTTCTGAACAAGCCGTTCCACTTCCCGAACGCTCATTTTCTCGTCAAAGATCTGATGTGCCAGATTAATCTGCTCTTCCGGATCTTCTATGCTGATTAAAGCACGGGCGTGGCCTGTAGAAATCATATCGTCCACCACCATCTGCTGTACTCTCTCATCCAGCTTTAACAGACGCATGGCATTTGTGACAGCTGTTCGACTCTTTGCAACCTTTTCTGCAATCTCATCCTGTTTCAGATGAAACTCTTCCATCAGTCTGCGGTAAGCGTGCGCTTCCTCAATCGGATTTAGATTTTCTCTCTGAATATTTTCAACCAATGCAATTTCTACGCTCTCCAGCTCTGAAAATGTTCTAATAATGACAGGAACTTCCTTCAGTCCTGCAATTTTAGCTGCCCTCCATCTTCTCTCGCCAGCTATAATTTCATAATACTCTTCTTTTTTCTGTACAATGATTGGCTGTATCAATCCAAAGTTTTTTATGGACTCTGCAAGTTCCAGCAAGGCATCCTCATTAAAATTTTTTCTGGGCTGTTCTCTGTTCGGCTCAATTTCTGTGATTTTTAATGTTGTCTCTGCACTTTTTGCTTCTTTTATATTTACATTTTTTCTTTCTGCCGTCTTTTCTTTTTTCGTCATAGGAATCAGAGAATCTAACCCTTTACCAAGTCCTGTTTTTCTCACTGCCATTATTTTTCACCTCTGGACATTACTTCTCTCGCCAACATTCGATAACTCTCTGCTCCCGTAGATTTCGCATCATATAAAAGTACCGGCATTCCATAGCTGGGAGCCTCCGCTAAACGAACATTTCTTGGAATTACACTGTTATAAATCTTCTGATCTAGATTATTTTTCACATTTTCGACTACTTGCTGCGAAAGATTTGTTCTGCCATCATACATTGTAAATACAACGCCTTCTATTTCCAGATCAGGGTTTAATCTCTCTTTCACGAGATTGATTGTATACATCAACTGGCTCAGACCTTCTAACGCATAATACTCACATTGCAGCGGAACAAGAACCGTATCCCCGGCGCACATTGCATTGATTGTCAGCATATTTAAAGACGGCGGACAGTCAATCAAGATGAAATCATATTTTTCACGCACCGTATCCAATTCTCTTTTTAATATATATTCTTTTTCTTCTGCATCTATAAGTTCGATCTCGACTGCTGCCAAATTCATATTTGCCGGAATCACAGATAAGTTTTCACAGACACTCTCATAAATACACTCTTCTGCCTTACACTGTCCTAATAACAACTCATATATTGTATTTTCAACTTCATTCTTTTCAATGCCAAGTCCGCTTGTGCAATTTCCCTGAGGGTCCATATCGACCATCAACACTTTTTTCCCAGCCTCAGCCAGAGAAGCTGAAAGATTAATTGCTGTTGTAGTCTTTCCGACACCGCCTTTTTGATTTGCAATTACAATGACTCTTTTCATTCTGTTCTCCCCTTTCTTATGTTTTTTTTATTATAGCACCCTTCCTTTTAATATGCCACATGTTTCACGTGAAACATTTTCTGAGCAATCAAAAAAAATCTGAATGGCATTGACTCTTCTATCTCATAGAAAAAAATAAAAGTTCACATAAAAGATTTCAAATATTTTTTCACCTGTTTTAATTCTGATTTACAAGTATTTCGATCATTATACATTAAGTTCAGACATTCATCTAATTTTCCTACAATCTCTCCCACTTTGTCTTTGGAGAGACTAATTTTCTCATCCGTCTCAATATCCGTGATCTCACTTTCCATCTGCTCAATTTTCTTCATCATTCTTTCTTTTTCTTTGATCTGTCTTTTGATCTCCTGTTTTTTCAGAATGATATTTTTCAGTTCTTCCTCCATATCGAAAATTTTCACATTTGCCATTCGCTCAAAACTTCTCGGTGAAAATAAATCATATTCCATTTTCATTTCTTCTTTTGTCTTACTGATTTCCAGTTTTACTTTTTTTTCCTCTTCGGATAACTGGGAATATTTTTTTTCCAGTTCACTTTTTCTCTGGAGATTTTTAACTTTTCTCTCTTCTATATATTCTTTTATCATCATTCACCATCTCATTTTTCTATGTCCATTTTTTATTTTCACTGTATCATGTATTTAACAGAAATCAAACCTTGTTTTTTATTTCTGATTTTTTGATCTCATCCGTCTCTGCGCTCATCTTATCTCAATTCCCGGTTCATGCCAAGTTCCATTTCTACTTTTTAATTATTTTCTGATGCCCCATCAAGTTTTTTGAAAGAAAAGTTTCTCTGAAAGAAGATATTGTCAGCCCCACTAAGATGTTTTATAATAGATTTATGTATCAAATGCTGCGCTGCCAATTCTTTAAACAGAACTTGTCAATGTTTAGAAAGGAGAACTATCATGAAACATAAAATCAAAAATTCCGTCATTTTGACATCGACCGCACTGTTTTTTACTCATCTGATGAATAAATTTTTATCTGCGACTGCCGTTACTAAAAATTTACTGAAATCACATATGGGACACCGTTTCTCCTGGCGATTTGGAGATGTTTTTTACTCTAAAACCGGTTCCGGCTCACCGCTTCTCTTAATTCATGATCTGGATCCTGCCTCTTCCTCATACGAATGGAGCGAACTGATCCAAAAACTTTCAAAAAATCACACAGTTTATGCAATTGATCTTCTGGGATGCGGCCGTTCAGACAAACCAAGTATGACATATACCAATTATCTGTATGTACAGCTGATATCTGATTTTATTCAGCAGGTCATTGGTTCAAAGACAAATATTGCTGTCACCGGCTTATCTTCTTCTTTTCTGATCATGGCTTGCTACAGTAATCCTTCTCTGTTTGACAAGATTATTATAATAAATCCTGAGAGTATTGCAAGCTTAAACATGATTCCTACAAAGAAGTCAAAAGTTGCCAAATTTATTTTAGAACTTCCTATTATAGGAAATACCGTTTATCATATTTTAACAAGCAAAAAGAAGATCGAGTACGCTTTTACAGAAGAGTACTTGTTTAATCCGTTCCATCTTCAGACAAAGTGTCTGGACGTCTATTATGAATCTGCACATCTTGGACAGAGCAATGGAAAATTTTTGCTTTCCAGCAAAAAAGGTTTATTCTTAAACTTCAATATCTGTAAAGCGCTGCACGAAATTAACAACAGTATTTTTATCCTCTATGGCGATCATGTCAGCAATGCTTCCTCTATTGCAGAGCAATATGTGAAACTCAACCCTGCTATCGAGGTGGTTTCCATTGCAAATACAAAACAGCTTCCGCAGCTTGAAGCACCGGATCAGGTTCTGGAATATATCAATCTTTTTCTGTCCTGATTTTAAAAATTAAAATATATCATTTTATTCTAAAAGGAAGCGGATGAAATGTTTCACGTGAAACATTTCATCCGCTGCTTTTAATTTTATCGAATCGGTTCTTTAGAAGGCAATCCTGCTTTTCTCGGATATTTTCCAGGTGTCTTTTTTATTTTTTGAATAACTAAAAGTGTCCGGTCAATATCGGTGTCTGGAAGCTGAAACTCTACTGTCTTCTCCAGATTTCCTCCCAGTACAGTCACTGCTTTTTTTGCTTCTCTTACTTCCTCCTCTACATCTGACGCTTTATATGATACAAAAATTCCCTGTTGTTTCACGTACGGAAGACAATACTCAGAAAGGGAAGATAAATTTGCCACTGCTCTTGATACTACCAAATCAAATTTTTCCCGATATTCTTCTTTTCTGGCAAAATCTTCTGCTCTGCCGTGGATGGTGCTTATTTTTTGCAGCCCCAGCTGTCCGATCACTTCATTCAAAAATTTTATTCTTTTATTCAGAGAATCCAACAGAACAATGTCCCATTCAGGGAACATAATTTTCAAAGGAATTCCCGGAAATCCTGCTCCCGTTCCGAGATCCAGAACACGAAGCATATCTTTTTTTTCTATCGCTTTTACAATGCTCAGACTGTCTAAAAAGTGTTTTCTCATCACCTCATCAAACTCTGTGATGCCAGTCAGATTCATCACTTTATTCCACTCAACCAGCAGTTCATAATATTGCATAAACTGTTCTTCCTGTTTTTCAGTGATAGAAAGATTCAAAAGCTGGCATCCTCTCTCTAAAATGTCACTCTTCATATATTCTTTTCCTTTTCTCTGTTATTTCTCAGTTTTTCTATTATTTCTCATCTGTTCCAGATAAACAAGCAGAACGGAGATATCAGCCGGTGAAACACCAGATATTCTGGAAGCCTGTCCGATCGAAAGAGGCTGGAACATTTTCAGTTTCTGTCTGGCTTCTATTCTAAGACTTCCCACATCGTCATAATTTAAATCTTTCGGAATTTTCTTTTCCTCCAATTTTTTGAACTGTTCCACCTGTTTCATCTGTCTTTTTATATATCCTTCATATTTGATATTGATATTGACCTGTTCGCCAACGCCGTTCATCAGTTCCGGACGATTTTTATCAATCTCCTCCAGCATCTCATAGGAAAGCTCCGGTCTCCGGATCAGTTCTCCTAATGTACTTCCCGATTTCAGAGGCGTGCTGTTATGTCTCTCTAAAAATTTCTGAATCTCTTCTGTTGCCCCAACCGTCGTCTTTTCTACACGTTGTGTCTCTTCCTGAATCTGGCGGATCTTTTCCTGTAGTTTCTCATATCTTTCTTCTGATATCAGTCCCGCATGATATCCTTTTTCAGTCAGACGGATATCTGCATTATCCTGGCGGAGCAGGAGACGATACTCGGCTCTTGATGTCATCATTCTGTAAGGTTCCTTATTATCTTTTGTGACCAAATCATCAATCAAAACTCCTATATAGGACTCTGATCTGTCTAAGATTAATTTTTCTTTTCCCTGAATGGAAAGAGCCGCATTCAATCCGGCAACAAGCCCCTGCGCAGCAGCCTCCTCATATCCAGAACTTCCATTGAACTGTCCGCCGCTGAATAAACCGTGAATTTTTTTAAATTCTAAGGAAGCATCCAGTTGTCTTGGATTGATACAGTCATACTCAATCGCATACGCATTTCTCACGATTTTGGCGTTTTCCAGTCCAGGTACGGTGTGATACATTTCATGCTGCACATCCTCCGGCAGAGAACTGGACATACCTCCTACATACATCTCATTTGTATACAATCCTTCCGGCTCCAGAAAGACCTGATGTCTGTTTTTATCTGCAAACTTTACAACTTTGTCCTCTATGGATGGGCAATATCTAGGACCGGTTCCCTCAATCATACCAGAATACAGCGGAGAGCGATCCAGATTATTTCTGATAATCTCATGCGTTTTTTCATTTGTATAGGTAAGCCAGCAGGAAATCTGATCAATCTGCACATCTTTCGGATCTGTTGTAAAGGAAAACGGAACAATTTTTTCATCCCCAAATTGTTCTTCCATCTTAGAAAAATCAACCGATCTCTTGTCAATTCGCGCTGGAGTTCCCGTCTTAAAGCGATACATTTCAATCCCATTTGCTTTCAGAGAATCGGTCAAATGATTTGCCGCCTGAAGACCATTTGGTCCTGTATACACACTGACATCTCCGTGTATACAACGTGCGTTTAAGTACGTTCCTGTACACAGTACGCACGCTTTGCAGTGATATACTGCTCCTGAATTTGTACGGACTCCTGTTATGTTTCCATCTTCTACTATAATCTCATTTACTTCTGCCTGCTTGATTGAAAGATGATCTGTATTTTCCAGAACCATTCTCATTCTTCTGCTGTATTCTGCTTTATCTGCCTGTGCTCTCAGTGAATGAACAGCGGGACCTTTTGATTTATTGAGCATCTTGGACTGGATAAATGTCTTGTCAATATTTTTGCCCATCTCCCCTCCAAGAGCATCGATTTCTCTGACCAGATGTCCTTTTGAGCTTCCTCCAATATTCGGATTGCACGGCATCAAGGCAATGCTCTCCACGCTGACGGTAAAGATCACAGTCTCCATTCCAAGCCTTGCACTTGCCAGCGCCGCCTCGCATCCTGCATGACCGGCTCCTACAACTACTACATCCACAAATTCTTCTACGTTTCTCATGTTTTTCTCCTTTTTATGCAGACGGTTTTCTTTCTTTTTTTTGCTGTAAACGATCGTTTTTTTCTATTTTCCCATACAGAATTTTCCAAATATTTCATTGACAAGATCATCTTCTACAGATTCCCCTGTGATTCTTCCAAGCGCCTCATATGCACTCATCAAATCAATCGAATAAAAGTCTTCCGGCATCCCCATATCAATGCTGTTTCTGACCTGTTTCAGACTCTCTTTTGCCTCTTCCAAGGCCTGTTTCTGCCGTACATTTGTGATGTATACTTCATCATTAAATTCCAGATTTCCATGAAAAAACATGGTCTTTAGAGTCTGTTCCAACTGCTCCATTCCAGTCTTTTCTTTTGCCGAAATGCTGATAACAGGATGGTCAACTTTTCCCTTTAACTGCTCCTCTGTTGTGACCATATTCAGGTCTGTTTTATTCAAAAGTACAATCGCTTTTTTCCCTTTTATCATCTCTATAATTTCATTATCATTCTCATCCAGTTCTGTTGAAGAATCGACAACATAGATCATCAAATCGGCTTTTTCTGCCTTCTCTTTAGCCTTCTCTACTCCGATTTTTTCTACAACATCTTCTGTGTCTCTAATGCCGGCTGTATCGATCACATTCAGGCTGATTCCGCCAAAGAAAATCTGCTCTTCCAGCGTATCACGGGTCGTCCCGGCGATATCTGTTACAATGGCTCTGTCCTCCCCTACCAGCACATTCATCAGAGAAGATTTTCCCGCATTTGGCTTTCCTACAATTACAGTATTGATGCCTTCTTTTACAATTCTTCCGTTATCAAAAGAATCAATCAAAGCTCCTGTTTTTTCAATCCATTTATCCGTTTTTTCTGCCAGTTTCTCCGGATATCCTTCTAAACTGATATGCTCTGGATCATCTAAAGCAGACTCAATAAATGCAATCTGATATAAAATTTCTTCTCTTAATTCTTTGATCGGTCTGAGTACCGATCCCTTCAGCTGACTGATAGAACTCTGCAAAGCATATTGATTTTTCGCCTGAATAATATCCATGACTGCCTCTGCCTGAGACAGATCCAACCTGCCATTTAAGAATGCTCTCTTTGTAAATTCTCCTGGTTCTGCCGGTCTTGCCCCATATTTTATAACAGTCTCCAGCACTTTTTTCATTGCCAGAACTCCGCCGTGACAATTCACTTCTACTGTGTCTTCTGCCGTAAAACTATGCGGTCCTCTCATCAGCATCACGAGAACTTCATCTATGATTTCATCCCCGTCTGCAATATATCCGTAATGAATCGTATGGGACGGCTGTTCCTTGAGCTTTTTTATTCCTTTTTTGCTGCGGTAGATACGGTCTGCCACATCAAAAGCTTCAGGACCGCTGATTCTTATAATTCCTATTCCTGAATTCGACATTGCTGTTGAGATCGCTGCAATCGTATCTGTTTTCATAAATTCCTCCATCATTTTTATCTGTTTTCTATATCATACTCTTATCTGTATTCTATATCATACCCTATTTTATCGCAGCTGAAAATTGTTTTTTATCGAAAAAAATGTTATTTCTGACCAGGAAAAATACAAATGTATTTTATCTGCTTTGACCAGAAATAACATTTCATTTCAAATTACTATTTCTTTAAAGTTACAACTACTTTTCTATAAGGTTCTTCGCCCTCACTGTGTGTTGTGACATATGGATCATTCTGCAGCGCAGAATGAATTACACGTCTTTCATATGGATTCATTGGCTCCAAAAATACTGGTTTTTTTGTTCTTTTTACTTTAAAAGCAATATTTTTTGCCAGGTTTTCCAATGTCTCTTTTCTTCTGCTGCGATAATTTTCCGTATCCAGTTTCACGCGGATGTAAGCTTCTTTTTCTTTGTTTACTACCAAACTTACCAGATACTGCAGGGAATCCAGCGTCTGACCTCTTTTTCCGATCAGAACTCCCATATCTTCCCCTTCCATGCCGATTTCAAGAGCATCTTCTTTAAATTCAGCAGTAATCTGAACCTGCATCTGCATCGCATCGAAAACTTGCTTTAAAAATTCTACTGCCTTTTTCTCAGCGCGTTCTTTATCTGCCTCTTTGATTTCTTTTTTCTTCGGCTCTTCTTTTTTGGGTTCAGCTGTCGGCTGTTTTTCTTTTTGGATTTTCTCTTTTACAGGCTTATCTTTTTTTACCTTTTTCGGCATTTTTTCTGGCTGTTTTTCCGGTTTTTGTTCTGTTTTCGGAAGATTTTCCTCTTTTATTTCCTTCTCCAAAACTGCTGTTTCCCGTTTCTCAACAGTCTCTTTTTTCTCTTCTTTCGGTGCCCTTGGTTCTTCCATTTTGACGGATGGTTTTGTTTCAAACATCTGTTTAATCTCAGCCATCTCATCGAATTCTTTTTTCTCTTCTTTTCTTCTTGCTCTGATTACTGCAGGCTTACTCCCTATACCGAAAAACCCCGAACTTCCGTGTTCCAATACCTCATATTCAATATTGTCACTCGTTGTCTCCAACTGGATAGAAGCTTCAATAACTGCATCTTCTACCTTTTTCGCTGATACTCTAATATATTCCATAAAAATGCACCCCTATTTTTTGTTCTTCTCATTATACTTCTCTACCATTCTTGCCTTCGCAGCAATACTTCCTGGCTTCTCTTCCGCGTTCTTATAGTACTCTGTTGAACTCTTAATTCTTGCGTTTCTCTCTTCCTCAGTCATAACTTTTTTAGTCGGGGTATTAATATTTCTTGTATTTACCTTAGCCTGACTGTTTACCACTCTTTGCTGATTAATTCCCAGTTGTTCCTGCTTCTTTTTAACCTTATCCGCATTCTTTGCAATCAATTCATCAATATCCATCTTGTCCATATGTCTGTTGACAATTACCTGCTGAATGGAACGAATCACGGAACCTGCAATCCAGTAGATACCCATACCTGCTGGCAGTGTCAGACAGAAGAAAGCTGACATCAGAGGCATCACAACATTCATTGTTTTCATGGAGCTCATCATTGCACTCTGCTCTCCATTTGGAGCCGGCTGCTGAGGCATCAGTTTTGTATTCAGCCACTGTGTTAATGCAGATAATACCGGAATTGCCAGAGCGCCGATTATCAGCAGCCATGCACCTGTTGCAAATCCCTGCTGCATAATATTAAGCGGTGAATCAGAAATGTTTAGACCCAGGAAATAGTTCATATGATCGGCGCTTGCCTGTGTTTCCTGAATCAGGCTGCTCATATTTGGGAACTCTGCAGCCAGTTCAGTCCAGTTGGACGGTTTCAATTTATAAAGTGTATCAATAATTTTCTCAATCGTATATCCATTGCTGTAACTGATGTTCAGAGTTTTGGCAATTCCTTCCATAAATCCCTGGCTTGCCGAGTTATTTAAAAGCGCTTCAGCAAGAGGTTTAAATACATCATATACACGCCCTACATATGCCGGAATATTCCAGATTACCTGGTATAAAGCAAACAAAATCGGCATCTGAATGATCAGCTGAAGACAGCTTCCCATCGGAGAAACACCATACTTTGCATAAAGCAGCTGTGTCTCTTCGTTCATTTTCATCATAGAAACCTGATCATTTTTTCCCTTGTATTTCTTCTGAATTTTCTGAAGTTCAGGGTTCATATGTGCCGATAACTTTGAAAATTTCTGCTGCTTTACAGTCAGAGGAGTGAGCAGCATATAAATAAAAAATGTAAATAAAATAATGCACAGACCGATATTTTGTATGTTCACCATATCCAAAACACCGAAGATTGCATTCATGATCACTCCAAGGACCGTAGCTACAGGCCCAATCACCCAGATTGAACTCTTCGTTAATACCATCTTAGACAACTTCTTATCCTCCCATCGTGCATGGTTTATGGAACCGGATCATAACCGCCTTTGGAAAACGGATTACATCTTAAGATTCTCCAACACGTTAAAATACTGCCTTTTATAGCCCCATATTTCTCGATTGCCTCCAGCCCATACTGAGAGCAGGTTGGAATATAGGGACAATGTGTCCTTTTTAACGGCGATAAATATTTTCTATAAAACTTAATCATTAAGATCAATATTTTTCTCATCTGATATCATTTCTTTTCTGTTGATTATTTTATGAAGCTTCCCTAAATGCAGCAATGCGCTCTCGATATCATGAAAGCCTCTGTCTTTTGCGTTCACCCTCGCAACCACAATGATATCTTTTCCTCTGGAAAAATCAGCCTCATTCAGCCGATAGCTCTCGCGTATCAGTCTTGCCAAGCGATGTCTCACAATACTATTTCCTACTTTTTTACTGACCGAGATTCCCAGACGATTTTTCTGGCTTTCATTTTCTTTCACATACATAACCAGGTATCGATTCGCAAAAGATTTTCCCGTTTTGTATACTTCCTGAAAATCCTTATTTTTCTTTAATGATTCTGAAAATATCATAGACTATCCTTTTTCTTTTGAAGAGAAGAAAAGGCCACATATCTGCGGCCTATGCTGATAACTGCTTTCTTCCTTTTGCTCTTCTGGCAGCTAAAACTTTTCTTCCACCAGCTGTACTCATTCTTGCTCTGAAACCATGAACTTTAGATCTGGATCTCTTTTTAGGCTGAAATGTCATTTTCATAATTCGGGCCACCTCCTTTATCAAAACCAATTGATATCTATCTGATTAATTGGTATATTAATATCACAGCAACGACGGCGAAGCATCCACCTATATTCTGCTTTCTGCAAAAAATTCTGCATAGATGTCAACTGCCCGTACCTGTTACAAAATATCATTACAATTATAGTCATAAAAGCCCGTGAAGTCAAGTAATTCCTTTATCTTTTTTCGTTTCTCCCGCTTTCGCTGCTTTCTGGTTCTCCACCGGAAAGCAAAAGTTATCCACATTTTGTGGATAGAATGTGGATAACTTTTTCAATATCTTGTGGTTTCGTTTTTTTTTATTTTCAGTGTGGATAATGTGGATAACCAATTTGAAAGTTATCCACATTATCCACACTCTTGAAAAGTTATCCACATCGCACGGTGGATAGTATGTGGA
>JAGZHZ010000018.1 GCA_018366495.1 Clostridiales bacterium | reverse complement strand
CAGCGACCTTTGAAGTATATCACTTCTTTTTCCTTATGTCAAGATGTTTTTTTAATTTTTTCAACTTTTTAAATTATTTGAATTTTTTAAATTGAATATATATTTCAAAACATTTCTTGGACAACGTATTGAATCATACACCAGTCTCCCAAAAATGTCAAGTACTTTTTTATTATTCTTTTATAGTCTCCACCTAGTAAGAATGATTCCAGAGTTCTCCTTTCCATAATTTTTGACGCAGATCTGGATATTTTTCAAACAAATGGACGGTAAATCCCTTATCCTCAGCACTTACAAAAAACTGGTATAAATACTTCTATATCCAGATTCTGTCGTGTACGTTTATAAACAGCGCAGGGCCTCACAAGTTTTCCAGCGAGACCCTGCGCTGTTTTACGCCATGTCTTTCTTTTACAGAATTGCTCTTATCGCCTCTCTCACATTAGAAACGCCGACCAATTCAATTCCTTTTATTCTTGTCCTCTCATTTTCACAGACTTTAGGATAAATCACACGCTGAAATCCTAATTTTTTTGCTTCCATAATTCTCTGCTCTGCCATACTGATCGCCCGCACTTCGCCACTCAGACCAACTTCTCCAAAAACAATCGTTTTTTCATCAATCACCTTGTCTTTATAGCTTGATACAATCGCAAGAATGATTCCAAGGTCAATTGCCGGTTCATTCATCTTAATTCCTCCAGCAATATTGATGTAGGCATCACAGGAGGAGAGATGAAGTCCCGCCCTTTTTTCCAGCACAGCCATCAAAAGATTTACTCTGTTATAGTCGGTTCCTGCTGCCGTTCTGCGTGGAATTCCAAGATTACTCTGACAGATCAAAGCCTGAATTTCAATCAGAATCGGTCGTGTTCCCTCCATAGAACACGCCACAACAGATCCAGAGGCATCCTCTGGTCTTCCATTCAGCATGAATTCTGACGGATTTTCTACTTCGGCAAGTCCTTCTGTTCTCATTTCAAATACGCCGATTTCATTTGTAGAACCGAATCTGTTCTTTACCCCTCTTAAAATACGATAGACGGCATGGCGGTCGCCCTCAAAATATAAAACAGTATCCACCATATGTTCCAACACACGTGGGCCTGCCACAACACCTTCTTTTGTCACATGACCTACAATAAAAATGGTAATGTTCATCCCTTTTGCAATCTGCATCAAAATACTCGTCGATTCCCGAACTTGGGATACACTGCCCGGTGCTGATGAAATCTCTTCCTGATACATGGTCTGAATAGAATCAATCACAACTACTTCCGGACGCATCTTTTCAATCGCTTTTCGGATCACTTCCAAATTTGTCTCGCACAGCAGATACAGTGATTCCCCAAACTCTCCGATTCTTTTTGCTCTCATCTTAATCTGCGCCAAAGACTCTTCACCAGAAATATAAAGCACTTTCCGTTTTTGATCTGTCAAATTTCTGCATACCTGGAGCAGAAGCGTCGATTTTCCAATTCCCGGATCTCCCCCGACAAGTACGAGAGAACCGCGCACTATTCCTCCTCCCAGAACGCGATCCAGTTCTTTCATTCCGGAGTTCATGCGACTTTCATCTTCCAGAGAAATACCTGAAAGCGTGACAGGACTTTTTTCTTCTCTCATGCTCCGTGCATTTGTCCGTTCTGTCTTGGAGACTGTTTCCTCCACAAATGTATTCCACTCTTTGCATCCCGGACACTGCCCCATCCATTTTCCTGATTCATATCCACAATTCTGGCAAAGATATATTGTTTTTTTTCCTTTTACCATTCTCTTTTCCTTTCACCACTTTCTCTTTCTGGTCGGCCTTATGATTTATTTTGGTACTGTAATAGGTTTTCTGGCTGCGGTTTTATAAAAATGCAGTCAAAAAATTTAAAAAGGGAGCCGCCTGGAGCAGCTTCTCTGCCCATGACACTCCCTTCTGTCTCTTTTATGCTCTTTGAATTTTTACAGAAGCTTTATCTGCATTTTCCAATTCCACACTCAGGCTCAATTTTCCGCCCTTGTTTGTCTTCACAGTTCCAGCTTCCTCACCGTCGATCCATATGCTGTACTCCGTCTCCTCTTCCAGCTCAACTGTGATCTGCGCATCTTCCATTCCTTCCACTTCAAAGCTCAGTTCTTTGTCATCCTCAGAAAAATGGCTGACTGTCGTTCCTGGAACTGATTCATATACAAACATTCCGTTTCTCTCCAACTTTGTAATTTCTTTGAACGTTTTTACTTTGTATAAATCTCCGTCATACTCAAAATTCTCTTTTTTTGATTTTTCACTTAATTCATAGTTTCCGAAGCTGATTGTATGATCTGCCTCTGTGCGTATTAATTCTTTTACAACTGACATCTTAAATGTCCTCCCAAATGTGTCTTTATAAATTATTTTTTCCTGTACGGTCTTTCTGATTTTTCAAACAACCGCCGGTTCTTTGTAGTTTAAATTTTAACATAAATCTTTTATTTTTGCTACAGTTTTCTATTTATTTCGACAAGTAATTTTTGGCTGTCACATTTCTATTTTTATTCTTTTACTACAAATTGAATTTCTCCCTTGGAAAGCTTAACGCAGACAGAATCTCCCGGTTTCACTTTTCCTTCCAAAATTTCTTCCGTCAAAGCATCTTCAATCCGGGACTGAATCGCTCTCTTAAGAGGACGAGCTCCATATTTTTCATCATATGCCTTCTCTGCAAGATCTGTCTTTACTGCTCCGGTCACCTGTAAATCCAGATTCAGCTGTTTTTTGCACCGCTGTGCAAATTCTTTTATCAACAGTGAAATAATCTCCCGGATATTCTCTTTGTTCAGGGAATGGAAGACAATGACTTCATCAATACGGTTCAAAAATTCCGGTTTGAAAATCCTCTTTACTTCTTCCATCACTCCTTCCTTCATCCTGTTATAATTTCTCTTTTCATCATCTACTGCGATAAATCCCAGTTTTTTCGGTTCTATGATGGCCTGAGCTCCTGCGTTTGACGTCATAATCAGAATTGTATTTTTAAAATCTACTTTTCTGCCCTGCGCATCTGTGATATGACCGTCATCCAGCACCTGAAGTAAGATGTTAAAAACATCTGGGTGTGCTTTTTCGATCTCGTCAAACAAGATAACCGAATATGGATTTCTGCGTACTTTTTCGCTGAGCTGACCACCCTCCTCATATCCTACATATCCCGGAGGAGAACCTACCAGTTTTGAGACACTATGTTTTTCCATATATTCTGTCATATCTACACGGATCAAAGCTCGTTCGCTTCCAAATACCGTCTCCGCGACTGCCTTTGACAGTTCCGTCTTTCCAACGCCTGTCGGTCCTAAGAATAAAAATGAACCGATCGGACGTTTCGGATCTTTTAAGCCTACTCTTCCTCGTTTAATCGCCTTGGCAACAGCTGTCACAGCTTCATCCTGACCGATGACTCTTTGATGAAGCGTCTTTTCCAGACGCAAAAGCCGTGTTGTCTCCTGCTCTGCCAATTTCTGAGTCGGAATTTTTGTCCACATGGATACTACTGCTGCAATATCGTTTTCTTCTACCATCAATTTGCCGTTCTGCGTCTTTTTTTCGAAACGCTTTCTCATCTGTTCCAGTTTTTTCTCTTTTTCACTTTGTTCCGCATTCAGTCTAGATGCCTCTTTCAGATCGCCTTCCACTAAGGCAGTCTCTTTTTTATTATATAAGTCCTCGATTTCTTTTTCTAATTCTTTCATCTGATCTGGAATCTGATACCCTCCCAGATGCTTTCTGGAGGAAGCTTCGTCGATCAGGTCAATCGCCTTATCGGGCAGAAAACGGTCATTGATATAGCGCACAGACAGAGAAACGGCCGCTTTGATCGCCTCCTGTGTAATCTCTACACCATGATGTTTTTCATATTGAGACTTCAATCCGTTTAAAATCTCAATCGTTTCTTTTTCAGTCGGCTCTTCCACCATGACTGGCTGGAAACGCCGCTCCAGGGCCGGATCTTTTTCAATATGCTTTCTGTATTCTTCCACTGTTGTTGCACCAATCAGCTGAATTTCTCCTCTGGCGAGAGATGGCTTCAAAATATTGGAAGCATCCATTGCTCCCTCTGCACCGCCTGCGCCTATAATTGTATGGATCTCATCCACAAATAAAAGAACATCTTTGCTTTCACGCACTTCCTGAATCAGCTTTTTCATGCGTTCTTCAAATTCCCCGCGGTATTTTGTACCTGCAATCATGCTGGCCAGATCCAGCATCATCACACGCTTTCCCTGAATGGATTCCGGAACGCTTCCTTCCACGATTCTGTGGGCAAGCCCTTCTACGATCGCCGTCTTTCCAACTCCAGGTTCTCCTATCAGACATGGATTATTTTTTGTTCTGCGGCTCAAGATCTGAATAATGCGATCTGTCTCTTTTTCTCTTCCCACTACAGGATCGAGATCTCCCGCAAAACTAGATTCTGTCAAATCTCGGCTGTACTGATCTAAAATAGAGGTTCCTGTCTTTCCTTTTCCCTCCTTTAAAGACGCCATGATTTCTTTATATTTTTCTGCGCTCTCTCCCATAGCCTCAATGATCTCTGCCATCATCTTTGAGATGTTGACTTTCATTGTATAGAGGAGTCTCGTCGCAGCACATTCCAGATCCTTCAGCATTGCAATCAGAATGTGCTCCGTTCCAATCTCCTCCGCACGAAATGATGCTGCTTCCTTTCTGGCGTTGTCAAGAAGGTACTGTGCTCTTGGAGTGCAGACTTGCTGTCTGAAATCTTCTGCTCCCGTCTCCGGTGTCACAAGGCGTTCAATCAGTTCCTCCAAATTTTTTTCCTGAACTTTATTATTCCTCAGAACAATCGCCGCTGTTCCTTTTCCTTCTCTTAAAAGTCCCAACAGCAGATCTTCCGATCCAATGCATCCTCTTCCTCTGTTCTTTGCCGCTTTTTCTGCAAGTCTCAATGCCTCGGCCGCATTTTGTGTATACTGCATCCTCATTCCTGCCACTCAAAATACGATGGATCTTCCTCTGTTTCTTGAGTGACTTTTCCTTTCTTTAAATTCCCCTGCTTATGCGAGAAGTTTTTTCGTTCTCTGCAAAATTCTTTCTGTTTTTATAATTTTTCCTGTTTTTCATACTCCGAAAAGATTTCATCCACCAGCTGATGCACTTCTTTTCGTGTGATATGTTTGCAGCAGCCTTTCGCCAGCACCACACGAAGATTTCTTCTCATTTCTTCCAGTGCTTTCAGCTTATCCACATCCAGTGAAACCACTGCTCCTTTTCTTCTGTCAATCGTCACAAATCCTTCCTGCCTCAGCACGGAATACGCTTTATTGACCGTGTGCATATTAATTCCAATATCTTCCGCCAACTGTCTGACAGACGGCAGGACGTCTCCCTCCTGAATGGAAGCATTGGCTATTCCCACAATAATTTGATTGCGCAGCTGTACATACAATGCCTCATCACTTTGAAAATCAATCTTAATAATCACGATACAACACCTTCTTTATCTATCTTCCAAAACGTTCTTTTCCTCAGCACAATATTTCTCTTTGTATGATTTTCAAAAGATTATATTGTTATATTAATGATATAACAGCTATCACTTTATGTCAAGCTTCCTTTCTCGCTTTCCCTGCAAACCTCTATCTCGTAATGCAAAATTTCTATTCCCCAGATATCAGAAAAAGCACCCTTTTTTCGGAAGGCTGCTTTTTCTTCTTTTGTCTTATATCTTATAAGTCAATCATATCAATTTCTACTTTAGAATGTTCTTGTTCCTGAGAAGTGGAAGATTCTCTGGAAGGCTGCGGGCGATTCTGTCCTGTCGGAACATTTGAGCCGGTTCCCTGCTGCGGCTGACGTCCCACATAAGGTCCCATATTATTATTCATGCCACCCATCGGGTTATTCATTGGCTGACCGTTTGGAACTCCCTGCTGCGGCTGGCGCATCATTGCTCCGTTCATTCCATTTTGAGGCTGACGCATCGTCTGCGTATTCATCGGCGGAGTATTCATATTTCCCCTCGGCTGCTGTGCCGGCTGACGGTTTACAGCCCCGCTGTTAATGGAGTCGCTCTGCTGCTGGTCATATTTTGCTGCCTTTTTTGCGGCTTTTGCTTCTGCCTTTGCAGCTTTCTTTTCTGCTCTCGCCTGTTTTCTGGCAGCTGTCTTATCTTCTGCGCCATCATTTTCTACCTGGCGGAATGTCTCTTCCTGATAGTTTCCCCCGTTTACAGGAGTAATATTTTTCGGAATACCTCTTCCCTGCTGCGGCGTATAATAAGTGTCAAAAGAAGCATTCTTCTTTTTATGCATAGAGTCAATATCACTCTCGAACTCTCTTAAATCTTTTTTTGAATCTTTGATTTTCATCAGCAGATTGATAATGATAAAAATCAGAATCACTGTAACAACAATGAAGCCCAGAATAATCTTCATGCGCAGTTCGCTTTCTTCTTTGTATTCATCTGCCTGAGAACGGAACAATTTATTTTTTGTCTCCAGTTCTTTTATTTTTGCATTTTCTGTCTCTGGCGCCTGCGTCTCTGTCTGAGGAGTTTCCTCCGTCTGAGGTGTCTCTTCTGTCTGAGCCGTCGGCGCTGCTGTCTGGTCTGTTGTTACATGCAGTGTGTATGGAAACTGATCTCCATTTTCTGCCTGCACTGTGATCACTACTGTCGCCGTTCCATCTTCACCCAATGTTGTTCCGCTGATATCAATGACCTGAGCATTTGGATCAGATGTGACAGGATTTAAGATCAATTCTGTCGTTCCTGGCGCTACTGTTACATTGTATTCCCACGTTGAATATTCAAATTCCGGTGTCACGGTACCATTTTCTACTCCCAGCGCCGCCAGTGAGTTATCCCCAGAATATCCTTCCGCAGATGCCGTCATTGTCAAAAGCAATACCATCATCAGTACTGGTACCACTTTTCTCCCCAACTGCTTCCATAATTTTTTCATATATTTACTCCTTTGTCATACAGACTCTACGCTTCATCAATCGCCTTTCCAATGTCATGACGATAGTATTTATTATCAAAGTCAATCCACTGAATTGCCTCATAAGCGTTTGCTCTGGCCTGTTTTAAATCACTTCCCTTTGCTGTCACACCTAATACACGTCCGCCATTTGTTACAATCTGACCGCAATCTTTTTTTGTTCCTGCATGGAATACATAATATCCGTCTTTTTCCTTAAAGTTCTCCAGCCCTCTGATCGGAAGCCCTTTTTCATACTGAACAGGATATCCCTCTGAAGCCAGCACAACGCAGACAGCAGCATTGTCCTCAAACTGAAGATCAATCTGATCCAGTGTTCCATCAACGCAGGCTTCCATCACTTCCACCATATCATTTTTCATTCTCGGCAGAACAACCTGTGCCTCCGGGTCTCCAAATCTGGCATTATACTCCAGCACTTTCGGTCCGTCTTCTGTCAGCATCAGGCCAAAGAAAATAATTCCCTTAAATTCTCTGCCCTCAGCGGCCATCGCATCCACAGTCGGCT
The DNA here is from genome assembly GCA_018366495.1 of Clostridiales bacterium. Classification (GTDB taxonomy): domain Bacteria; phylum Bacillota; class Clostridia; order Lachnospirales; family Lachnospiraceae; genus JAGZHZ01. The sequence continues at coordinate 44,838 of JAGZHZ010000018.1, read as the reverse complement.
GATAGATATATTTCCTGCAAAACTCATCCACTTCTTCTGTATAGAACGGGCTTGGTGAGAATGTTCCCATTCCGCCTGTATTTAATCCCGTATCTCCGTCTCCGGCTCTTTTGTGATCCTGAGCAGAAGTCATGGTCTTGATCGTCTTGCCGTCCACAAAAGAGAGAACAGAAACTTCTCTTCCTGTCATGAATTCTTCCACAACCATCTGGTTTCCTGCGGAGCCAAACTTTTTATCCATCATGATGGATTTTACGCCTTCTTTTGCCTCTTCCAGTGTATTGCAGATCAGAACTCCTTTTCCGAGTGCAAGGCCATCCGCTTTTAACACAATCGGGAATTTTGCATTTTCCAGATAGGAAAGAGCGCTTTCCGGATCAGAGAAATTTTCATATGCCGCAGTAGGAATATGATATTTTTTCATCAAATCTTTTGAGAATGCTTTTGAGCCTTCTAAGACTGCAGCATTTTTTCTCGGTCCAAATACGCGGAGTCCCTCCGCCTCAAATGCGTCCACGATTCCTCCCACCAGAGGATCGTCCATGCCGATGATCGTCAAATCAATCTTTTCTTTTTTTGCGAAGTCCACCAGACGGTCAAACTCCATGGCTCCAATATTCACACACTGCGCGTACTCTTCAATTCCTGCATTGCCAGGCGCACAGAAAATCTTGTCTACTTTTGGACTCTGCGCTGCTTTCCACGCAATCGCATGTTCTCTTCCGCCGCTTCCTACAATTAAAACTTTCATCTTAGCAGTCCTCCAATTTATCTACCAAAACAACCTTGCCGTCCCGCACTGCAATCTTTCCGTTCGCAATCAAGTCGATCGCCTGCGGCATGATTTTCCATTCTGCTTCTTTCATCACACGCTGCTGCAGAATCTCCGGTGTGTCTCCCTGTTTTATTTCCACAGCCTTCTGCAAAATAATCGGACCGGTATCTGTCCCATCATCCACAAAGTGAACAGTAGCTCCCGTCACTTTCACGCCGCGTTCCAGCGCCGCCTCATGAACTTTCAGGCCATAATACCCCGTTCCGCAGAAAGAAGGAATCAGGGATGGATGGATATTAATAATTCTGTTCGGATATGCTTCCACCATGATTTTCGGAATCACTACGAGACATCCTGCAAGCACAACAAGATCCACGTCAAAAGACTGGATCTTCTTTAACAGTTCTTTGTTAAATTCTTCCCTTGTGCCATAATCTTTCGGTGATACGCACACGGCAGGAATATTGTGCTGTCTTGCTCTCTCCAGAGCGTACGCATTTTTGTTATTGCTGATCACAGCCGCAATCTCTGTATTTGTGACTGTTCCTTTTTCAATCTCATCTATAATTGCCTGGAGGTTTGTTCCGCCTCCAGACACCAGTACTGCAATTTTTAGCATAATGTAACGCCCTTTTCTCCGTTTTCAATATGACCGATCACATAAGAAGTCTCGCCTGCCGCGCTGATTGCCTCTCTTGTCTTGTCTACATCTTTTGGATCTACAGCCAGAACCATTCCGATTCCCATGTTGTATGTGTTATACATCATCTTCTCTTCAATGTTTCCTTCTTTTGCAAGCATACGGAATAAAGCCGGAACCTCATAGCTGTCTTTTCTGATCACAGCACGTACACCTTCTGGAAGCATTCTTGGAACGTTCTCATAGAATCCGCCTCCTGTGATATGGCTGCATCCTTTAATTTTAACGCCTGCTTCTTTAATGTTTTTCAGGGTCTTCACATAAATTTTTGTCGGAGCCAGCAAAGCTTCACCCAATGTTGTTCCTAATTCATCATAGTATTTGTCCAGTACTTCTTTTTCCATCTTAAATACTTTTCTGACAAGTGAGAAACCGTTGCTGTGCACACCAGAAGAAGCGATTCCAATCAAAACATCCTGATCTTTAATATCAGCGCCTGTGATTAAATCTTTTTCATCTACAACGCCGACTGCAAAACCTGCCAGATCATATTCATCTTCCGGATAAAATCCTGGCATCTCTGCTGTCTCTCCTCCGATCAGGGCTGCGTCAGACTGTGTACATCCTTCTGCAACTCCGCTCACAATTGTAGCAATTTTCTCTGGAATATTTTTTCCGCAGGCAATATAATCTAAGAAAAACAATGGTTCACCGCCTGCACATGCAATATCATTGACGCACATCGCAACGCAATCAATACCAACTGTATCATGTTTATCCATAACAAAAGCCAGTTTTAATTTTGTTCCCACACCGTCTGTTCCGGAAACCAGTGTCGGTTTTTCCATGTTTTTAAATTTTTCCATGGAAAATGCACCGGAGAACCCTCCGATATTTGTCAGTACCTCTGGTCTCATTGTCTTTTTAATATGTTCTTTCATCAACTCTACTGATTTGTATCCTGCCTCAATATCAACGCCTGCATTCTTGTAATCCATTCTTTTTTCCTCCTGGTTTTCTTAAAAGTACTGTATTGTCTATTTCTCCTGACCGAATCAGAAGTTTACTGAAACTTTTTAAAAGTTTATTTCATGTATTCTTTATATCCGACTTTTTCCAGTCTCTCTGCTTTCTTTTCTACCTGTTCTTTTAATTCCTGTGAATATGCTTTTAATCTCTCCAGGAGTTCCGGATCTGAAGTCGCCAAAATTTTTGCTGCCAGAATTCCTGCGTTTGCTCCTCCATTGATTGCAACGGTTGCCACTGGGATTCCGGATGGCATCTGAACGATGGAATAAAGCGAATCTCTGCCGCCAAGAGAAGTAGTGTGCATTGGAATACCGATTACTGGCATTGGAAAAATCGCTGCACACATACCAGGCAGATGTGCTGCCATACCTGCTCCGGCAATAATTACCTTGAATCCTTTTGACTCTGCTGATTTTGCATACTCAAAAAATACATCTGGTTCACGGTGTGCAGAAATAATGGTCATTTCATAATCTACACCCAACTTTTCCAACATATCTGCTGCCTTGCTCATAACAGGCATATCTGAGTCGCTGCCCATAACAATTCCTACTTTTGCCATTGTATCTCTCCTTCATCTGAATGCGTTTTATTCTTGACTATTAATTTTACTAATTCTTCTTTCCATTGTCAATCTTATTTCCATTTTTCGTTGTTTTTGCGCCGTATTTCCAAGTACAGACTCTACGTCAGGTCGTCTTACAGCATCTTAAGAGGTTTATTCAGCTCTTCTGTCCCTTCCAGCACAAATCTTCCATCTGCAATAATCGGTATCGTCTCCCCGTTTTCTTTTACTGCTTCCAGAAGCTCCAACTCCTCGTATGGAATCGTGATATCTGTGTGGCATCCAAAATACGCTTTCGCCACATCTTCTCTGCGCAAAATTGAAATCTCATTATCTCTTGCAATGATCTCCTTGCCGTCCGGATTGTATACTTTTGTATCTTCACACCAGCTGTAACAAGTATCCCCCACAGCAAAGTGAGGTCCCATCTTCTCTGCAATCAGAATCGGAAGCTTGTCTTCGATCTGATATTTTTTCGCTGCCGCATATGCTGTCGTGTTCGTTCCGATTGCCATCTCTCCGAGGGGAAGACTGTCATGATAATTTAAAATATTTTCCAAAATGTATTTCTTGTTTTCTTCTTCATCCTGAAAATTTGCACAGCTGTATCCGGTCGTCTTTCCATCTTTAAATGTAATTTTTAAGTCTCTGTACTGGAATTCTCCCAGATAGACTTTCGTGACGTGCAGCGTGCCGTTTGTTCCTAAGAGTTTCGGTGAAGTAAACACCTCCCCGACTGGAATATTGACATCAGCGACACAGTTTTCAAACAGTGTCTCTTTTGCTGGATCATTCAATTTTCTCAGAGCTACCGTCAGTTCCGTCTCATTACCGCGCTCTTTCGCTCCTTTGATATGGACGTGCGTTCCTTGGTCGAGTGCGTCGATGATATGCTGCTGAATCTTCTGATATTTTTCTGAATCCAGCGTATTGATTTTTACGATTTCATCAAAAATCTCGGAAAAACGATCTCCGATTTCATGGACAGGAAAGGCGATGATTGTAAAGCTTCTCTCTTCGCCTTTGATGTATTGATTTACAATCTGGGAAGCTTCTCTGTCATATAAGACAGACAGTTTCTGCTGTTTTTCACTCAGGATAAACGCTTCTTTTTTGGCAGTCGGCATAAAAATCGCTTCCCCAAACGTCTCCATCACTGCCGGGCCTGCCATCCCCGCAGCCAATTTTTTATGTTTCTCATACGATGTCCGCATCACACTGATTTTGCGGTCGACAAGCGGCTTATCCAGATAAATTGCCTGATCTGATTTATGATCATAATCATACTGTCTGTTTGGAATCGCACCCATATATCCGATTCTCTGCAGTTTGTGCTCCGCACGATAAATGACAGGTGAAAGCCCCATTTTTTCAAAGTTTCTGATCGCTTCACGGATGATGCGTTCAAATCCCAGATGGAAACGGATATTGACTGTCTTTTTGATGGAAAGATCTTTTCCTGTAATCTCAAATCCCTTTCGATATCCTTCTGTGAACGTGTCCGCAATCTTTTGAATCGTCTCCTCTGGAAGTCCATTCAGATACTGTGCCATCTGGATCTCATTTTCGGATATGTACTCTCCAAATCGGTACAGATAGCGCAGATCCTTAAAATCAGAATTGACGATCAGATTCGCGGCAAAATTTAAGGAAGGATCAATCGCTTCCTGCACCCGGTTATCGACCGTCAAATCGCTGTAATCGCTGATGAACCAATAGAGAATCTGCTGAATCTCCCGATAGGACGGCACATTTTCCTCCTCAAAGCGATTATAAATTTCAATAAATAATTCGTTTAAGATTGTAATCTCCAGCAAACGCTCCTCAAACACATATGGAATCATTTTCCTGATTTCTGTGTACAGAAAACTAAGCATTGCTCCGTGAGTTTCTCCCAGTTGTCTTACGGCATATGCTGGATTCGCATAGCTCTTTTCATATTGTTTTGGAAGAATGTCATGATACAGCTCTTCGTTCAGTTTCTGCCACTGTTCCAGTGTAAACTGTTCTAAGGCATGAGACGACTGCAGTACTTCCACTTTCCCGATCTGTTCAATAAATTGCGCTGTTCTCTGAAAATAAGAGATAAATTCAGCCGGAACCGTCTGCTCATTTTTGATTTCACTGATGCGGTTCATGGAAAGCTCATACCGCTCTTGTATCTCTTCATTTTTTTTCTGCATTTCTATCACCTTCTTCTAAGCGTGTCTTTCTGAGTACACGCCGATTTTTGGGCCGACATGGTTTCCTGTCAGCTGCCGATCAAATTTCCCTTTTCCACATTTTTGCGAATCAGACGATCCGCATACTCCCACAGATCTGCCGATCCTTCTGCTGTCGTTTTATTTCTGTTTCGTACCTGCTCCTCTTTGATCCCATGTTCTCTCCAGCTCTTTCCTCCGGAGGCATCATTCAGCATCAGAGGCTGCACTTTGTCCAGTGTATTTGCAAATTTAGCTTCTGGTGTCTGTGCTGCTTCAAATTCTTCCCACAGGTCTCTCATCTCCCCGGCCTGATCTTCTGGAAGAAGATTAAAAATGCGGTCTGCAGCCGCCTCTTCTCTTTGGCGTTTCGTCTCATTTCCGGCATTGTCATATGCGTAAGTGTCCCCCGCATCAATCTCCACGATATCGTGAATCAACACCATCTTTATCGTTTTTAAAACGTCCACCTCTTTATTTGAATGTTCAGAAAGCAGCGCACACATCAGAGCAAGATGCCAGGAATGATCCGCATCGTCTTCTTTTCTGCTCCCGTCAGCGAGAAATGTCTGTCTTGTTATCTTTTTCAGTTTATCGACTTCTAAAATAAACTGCATCTGCTGCTGTAAACGATCCATCCTCTCTCTCCTTTATTCCATACCAAACAAAATTAAGCCAATCCATCCCGCTATCAGAATTCCGTTCAAAAGTGATCCTATCTTTGAAAATGTGTAGATTTTATTTTTTTCCTTAAAGCTGCGCAGTCCGCAGATCAATCCATAGATCGTGATCACTATCGCTGTGATTCCGATCGAACCTAAATAAGCGCCGCCATTGCCTTTATAGTAAGCTGCAACATAAATCAACGCCAGAATTATAATCACAGCTACAATTCCCAAAACAGTAGAAGTAATCCCCATCTGCGAATGTCTTCTCTCCTCAAAAGAGTACATTTTTCTTTTAGCCATAGACTCTTCTCCTTATATAATTACATACGGCAAAAACAAAATATCCGATGATTCCTCCCAGTGTGTTCAGTACAAGATCATCCACATCAAAAATTCCAACTTTTGATATCAGCTGTATAGTTTCCACTGCCAGACTGAATCCAAAAGTGAGGAAGAAAATACGAAAAAAGCCACGTGTCTTTTTCCAGATAACCGGCAAAATACATCCAAATGGCATAAAAGCCACTATATTCCCCCACAGATTATATACCGCAGACCATCCAAGCTCTTCCCGATAATCCCAAAAGCGCTGAATTTCCTTGAATAATTCCAGATTATATCTGTATTCCCTCTGTACTGACACCCTTCCATAACTTTCTGCGAAGAACAGAAAATAAATCAACAAAATCAAATACAGTGTGAACAAAAAGATTCCCACTGCACGGATTTTTTTTGCAGTCTCTATCTTCACTCTATTTCTCCTTATCTAGCTATTTTGGCAACACACGCCGTATCCTACCATTCTCGCATGAGAAAAACAGATTGCCTTTTTATTTTTCAATGCCACTACAGTAAAATATTTTTTCTGCATGAAAGAAGTTTTGCCCCGTGGACAATCATAATCACACCTGTCACGATGCCTGTAGTCACTGTAAGGATGCCCATGACGAGACTTGCCGCACCTGATCCTGTTATTGTCTTATAAATTTTTTCATTCATAGACGGCTCCTCCATTTTTTCTATTCAAAAAATCGTCTCAAAAGCACTTCTTATCTGGGGGTGGAGAACGCTCTCATCCCCAGATGTATCGAAGCCTTTCCCATCATTTTCTTTTTAGCTGATTTTATTCGTTTTCTGCGCCATACTGCTCATAGTAAGCATCAATCGCAGCTTTTAATGTGTCGTCAATCACGACTTTTCCTTTGTATTCTTTATTATATAAATGCTCTACAACCTCAGCCATTGTCACAATCGCTGTCGTCTTCAGACCGTATGTCTCCTCGATTTCTTTCAGGGCGCTCTTTGTTCCCTGTCCTCTCTCCATACGGTCTACAGATACAACAAGACCGATTGGGTTTACATCTCCCTGCGCCTTGATGATCGGCAGTGTCTCCTGAATGGAAGTTCCGGCTGTTGTCACATCTTCAATGATGACAACTTTATCTCCGTCTGAAATCGGGCTTCCAAGTAAAATTCCCTTATCACCATGATCCTTTACTTCTTTTCTGTTGGAACAGTATCTGATATCTTTTCCATAGAACTCACTGATTGCCATTGTCGCTGCAACGCTCAGCGGAATTCCTTTGTAAGCCGGTCCAAACAGCACGTCAAAATCCAGTCCGAATTTGCTCTCGATTGCTTTCGCATAATATTCTCCTAATTTGCGCAGCTGTGCTCCCGTTCTGTAAAATCCAGTATTTACAAAAAATGGTGTTTTTCTTCCGCTCTTTGTCACAAAATCTCCGAATTTTAAAACTCCGCAATCTACCATAAATTCGATAAATTCCTGCTTGTATGCTTCCATGTTTTTAAAACCTCCTGCGTTTCTAAAACTTTTGTTCTTTTATTCTGTTTGTTCTTTTATTCTTTCGGTTCTGTATTTTCAAATCTGTACTTTATTTGACAGCGCCGATAATCTGATGAATGTCTGTAAAATTATTTTTTCTCAGATATTCCTCTATTCCCTGTGCAATCTCTACCGTTGCTGTCGGATTGAAAAAGTTTGCTGTTCCGACTGAAACAGCCGTCGCTCCGGCAAGTAAAAATTCCAGGGCATCCTCCGTGTTTGTGATGCCTCCCATTCCGATCACCGGAACGTGTACCGCATTTGCAACCTGGTATACCATCCGCACTGCGACTGGTTTTACAGCTGGACCTGACAGCCCTCCCGTTTTATTTGCCACAGCAAAGCAACGGCGGTTGACGTCGATTTTCATTCCTGTCAATGTGTTGATCAGAGAAAGTGCGTCCGCCCCTCCTGCTTCTGCTGCTTTTGCCATTTGTGTAATGTCTGTGACATTCGGACTTAACTTCATAATAATCGGCTGTTTCGCTCTCTTTTTCAATTCCTTTGTGATCGCTTCCACCGCGCGCGGGTCCTGTCCGAAAGCGATACCGCCTTCCTTTACATTCGGACAGGAAATATTGATTTCAAGAAGATCTACATCTTCATCCGCGAGGCGTTCCACCACCTCACAGTAATCTTCCGTTGTCTTTCCGCAGACATTGACCACTATCTTTGTATCGTATTTTCTCAAAAATGGAAGATCTCTTTTGCAGAACACTTCCATTCCAGGATTCTGCAGACCAATGGCGTTGATCATTCCGCCGTACGTCTCTGCAATTCGCGGCGTTGGATTTCCCGGCCATGGCACATTTGCCACACCTTTTGTCACGACAGCGCCCAAACGGCTTAAATCTACAAATTCACTGTATTCTTCCCCTGATCCAAATGTACCGGAGGCTGTCATGACTGGATTTTTCAGCGTTACACCTGCAATATCAACACTCATGTTTATCATAATTCCACCTCCGTTGATAAGAATACCGGACCATCCTTGCAGACACGTTTGTTATGCACATGAGAATGACCGTCAATCTCTTTTGATTTGCAGACACATGCAAGACATGCTCCGATTCCGCAAGCCATCTTTTCCTCCAGAGACAGCCAGCACTCGATTCCATTTTCCTCCGCATATCCCTTTAACGCGCGCAGCATCGGCGTTGGTCCGCATGCATAGATCACATCTGCTTTTAACTCATTTTCACGGATGGCATCCAGTACATTTCCCTTTGTTCCACAGCTTCCATCTTCTGTGGCCACAAAAAGTGTCCCGTTCTTTTTCAGTTCCTCTGTCAGAAACAATTCGTCACGGTATCCCACAACGATTTGTTTCTCCCCTCCGAGCTGTTTTGCAAGTTCTACCATAGGCGGGATTCCGATTCCGCCGCCGATCAAAAATGCTTTTTTTCCTTCTCTCATCCGTTCCAGAGGAAAACCATTGCCGAGAGGTCCCATGATTTCCAATGTCTCTCCTGCTGTCATTTTAGAGAACTCTTCTGTTCCTTTTCCCGCAGTGCGGTACACAAGGCGCAGCGCTTTTTTCTCATTGTCCACCTCACAGATACTGATCGGGCGAGGCAGAAGGCGGCTTCCGTCCCTGCAGTATACGGAGACAAATTGCCCTGGTTTTGCACACGGCACAATCTGTGGCAGCTCAATCCACATGCTGTAAATCCCTGTTCCGATCATCTCCTGTGAAAGAATTTTTCCAAGTTCTTTTACTTTTTCTGCCATTTTTTCCTCCTGTAAAAGCGTTTCATTCTTTTATCTGTTGTTTAAAGCGTTTGCAATGTCTGCACGCATATCTTCCACTGCTGCTCTTGATGCCTCAGCAAAATTTTCTGCGCCGAATTTCGCATATTTTTCCTGTTTGTATGCTGCGATAATTCCTCTTGATGAATTTACGATTGCTCCCAATCCGTCTTCATTGAAGAAGTGAACGAGATCTTTTCCTGTTCCTCCCTGTGCACCGTATCCCGGAACAAGAATATAAGACTTCGGCATGATCTTTCTGAGCACTTTTCCCATCTCCGGATATGTTGCTCCGACAACTGCGCCGATGTAGCTGTACTCTTCGCCCATACATTCTTCTCCCCAGGCTGCAACCTTCTCTCCGACCAGCTCGTACAGAGGTTTTCCATTGATCAGCTGATCCTGAAATTCTCCGCTGGAAGGGTTGGACGTCTTTACAAGAATAAACAGACCCTTTTTCTCTGTCTTGCACACATCAATAAATGGTTTCACACCATCTGATCCAAGATACGGATTGACAGTAGCAAAATCTTCATCAAATCCAGAATACCAGTTTGTTCCAACCTGTACCTTTCCGAGATGCCCTACTGCATATGCTGCTGAAGTAGATCCGATATCCCCTCTTTTGATATCGCCAATCACGACAAGATCTTTTTCTTTACAGTAATCAACCGTTTTCTTAAAAGCTTTCAGTCCTTCAATTCCAAACTGTTCATACATCGCAATCTGTGGTTTTACAGCCGGAATAATATCATATGTATGATCAATAATTTCCTTATTATACTGCCAGATTGCTTCTGCTGCACCTTCCAGAGTCTCACCAAATTCTGCAAATGCTTTTTTCTGGATGTGTTCCGGAATATAATTCATCATCGGATCTAAACCGACAACGATCGGTGCGTTTGTCTCTTTAATTTTGCGGATTAATTTCTGTATCATTTCTTTGTCCTCCTCGTGTTTGTACTTTCTTTTTTCTGCATTGATACAATTTTTCCATCACAGATGGTCGCTATTACTTTGCCTTTTACTTTCATACCATCAAATGGAGTATTTTTTCCCTTTGAGGCAAATTGTCTTTTGTCAATCACATATTCAGCCTCCGGATCAATGATGACAACGTCAGCATCTTTTCCTTCTTCCAGACTTCCCTTGTCAATGCCAAGCACTTTTGCCGGATTATAACTCATCTTTTCTGCCATCTGCATCGGCGTCAGATATCCCTTATGGACAAGGTTTGTGATCGTCAGGGGCACAGCTGTCTCCAGACCTACAATTCCAAATGGCGCTTTCTCAATCGGCTGTCTTTTTTCCTCTTCTGTGTGCGGCGCATGGTCTGTGGCAATCACATCCATGATATCGTCTTTCAGCCCCTGGCACAGAGCCTCCATATCTTCTTTTGTCCGAAGCGGCGGATTCATCTTATAATTTCCGTCCCGTCCTGGAATATCATCAGAACATAAAGAAAAGTGATGCGGGCATACTTCAGCTGTCACATGCACCCCTTCTTTTTTTGCCTGTTTCACCATATAAACGCTGTCTTTTGTCGAGCAATGACAAAGATGAAGGTGAACCCCCGTCTCCTTTGCCAGGAGAATGTCTCTTGCCACAATCACATCCTCCACCGTATTTGTGATTCCCGGCACGCGCAGTGTCTCGGAATTTCTATCTTCATTGAACACTCCGCCGTTTACGAGATTGATATCTTCACAGTGTGCCAGAACCGGGATGTTCAGTCTCGCTGCAATCTCCATTGCCTCTTTATATAATTCAGCATTCATCACAGATTTTCCATCCTCGCTGATCGCCGGACAGCCTGCTTTTACCATCCCCTCGATATCAGACAGCTCTTCTCCTTTCTGGCCTTTCGTGATCGCTCCTGACTGGAGTACATGGATCGGTGCTTCCGTCTTCGCTTTGTTATGAACGTATCGCACACGCAGTCCGTCATCCATCACCGGCTTTGTATTCGGCATGGCAACGATTGTAGTAAATCCGCCTCTGGCTGCCGCCTTTGCCCCTGTCTCTATCGTCTCCTTATGTGTCAGTCCAGGGTCCCTTAAGTGAACGTGCAGATCAATAAGTCCCGGCATCACATAGCATCCTCTTGCATCCACAACTTTATCTGCCTGTGTCTCAATCTTATCCGCCACTTTCTGAATTTTTCCTTTACTGATAAAAACATCCATTTCCTTGTCTGTCTTTGTCGCCGGATCAATTACTCTGCCGCCTTTTATTAAAATTGTCATTTTCTCATTCCTTTCCTTTTTTATTCTTTCGTCCTCTTTTTGTGGTCATATTATTTTACCATACTCAAAACGGTGCCGCAACCTTTTCCCTCTTTTATTATAGCGCAAAAATACCGCAGACGTTCTTTTTTATCTTAAATCTTTAACTTAAAAATAAAAATCTATACCGTCTGCGGCAATTTTTTTACTCTGTATTCTATTCTTTTTCTGTATCTTTTGATGTATCTGTCACTGTTGTGTCTTCTCAGTCTTTTTGTTGTCCCAACGCAGCCAAAATGTACTTCCATCTCCTGTCATACTTTCAAGACCAATCTCAGCGCCAAGATAATTTGCCCCATGTTTCACGATGGACAGCCCAAGACCCGTTCCTCCGATTTCTTTTGAATGACTCTTGTCCACACGGTAAAAGCGCTGGAAAATCCGTTTTTGATGAACCATCGGAATTCCGATTCCTGTATCTTTTACAGAGATTCTCGTCTCATTTTCATCCTGTCTGATGCGCACTGACACAATACCGCCTTTTCTGTTGTAGCGGATGGCATTGTCACAGAGATTATACAACACTTCCTCAAAAATCGGCTTCTCCATATATCGGACAGCATGGTCGCCGTTCAGTCTTAACTTAATTCCATTTTTTTCTGCTTCCGGACGAAGATGATCCAGAATCTCCTGTGCCATCTGAAACAGATCAACATCTTCTTTCTGATATGGAATTCCGCCTTCGTCCAGCTGTGAAATTTTAATCACGTCGTTGACAAGTGTGATCAGACGCTGTGCTTCCTGAAAAATACGATCTGCAAATTTTTTAATATCCTCTGGCTTCACCATTCCATCCCGCATAATCTCTGCGAATCCTGAAATGGAAGTCAGCGGGGTCTTCAATTCATGCGACACATTCGCTGTAAATTCCCTGCGCAGCTGTTCCAGCTGCATTTTCTCTGTACTGTCAATTAACAGAAGAACCGCTCCCTTCTTTTTTCCTTCATCAAAGACAGGGTTTGCAATCATCTGGCATGAAAGCCCGTTCAGCTCGATGATGGTCTCGTGGTGGTTCCCCTCCAGCACATCCTCCACCGTCTCACGAAATACTTTGCTTCTGTTTAATTCCAATACATTCTGACCAGCCTCAGCATTCGACACTCCAAGCATTTCCAGGCCGCTCTTGTTGAAGGAGAGCAGATTGCCGTGGACATCCAGCACAAACAGGCCTTCTCCCATATGTCTTGTGATCAGTGCAAACTCTTCCTGCTGTCTTTTTGCATCTTTCAGCTGATTTTGTATGGTATGCTGCTGCTTGCTGATCTTTGTCAAAAGCGGCGCCATCTCATCATAAGCGTTATTCTGATCCGGTTTTTCCAAATCCAGCTGATTTAAAGGCTCCACAATCTTCTTTGCAATCTTGGATGCAAAAACACCTGACATTACAGCAATCAAGATCAAAATTATAATCAAAGGACGAATAAAATCCTGAATGATGCTGATCACATTGTCCTGCGTGCTTGAGACGCGCAGAATATGACCGTCACTTAAACGGAGCGCATAATATACCGTCTTTTTTCCCATTGTCGCAGACTGGCGCGTCGCCTCACCATACCCATTCTTCACCGCATCTTTGATTTCATCTCTGTCCCCATGATTTTCCATAGCGCTTTCGTCTGCATAGTTGTCATACAGCACGCTTCCATCAGGTCCAACCAGCGTCACACGTTCTCCTTTATCGGGCAGATCTTTTAATACATCCTGACCGACGTTCTCCACAGCCACAGCCAGGTACTGCGCTTCTTTTTTCAGCTCTTTTTCCAGCTGATTTCCGAAAGACTGATATAAAATTCCAAGAATGCACGCTACCCCAATCAAGAAAACCGATATGGACACAATCAAAATTGACCGAAAGATTTTTCTTGTCATAGATTTTGTCCTCCAATCTTATAGCCTACTCCGCGTACAGTCTCAATGCATTCCCCTGCCTCTCCCAATTTTTGACGCAGGCTTCGGATATGAACATCTACTGTTCGGCTTTCCCCGTCAAATTCATAGCCCCAGATCTGATTCAGAAGCTGAGAGCGGGTAAATACCATCTCACGCTTTGAAAGCAAAAGACAGAGCAGTTCAAATTCCTTCAATGTCAATGTCACTGGTTTGTCCTGTACTTTCACGATATGCTGAGAGGGGCAGACGTATAACGGTCCGATCTGGTACTCTTCTATTCTGTTCTCCGCCGATGTCCTGCGCATCAGAGCGCGGACCCGTGAGATCAGCTCCATCATACGGAATGGTTTTGGAATGTAATCATCTGCTCCGGCATCCAACCCTCGCACAATATCATATTCACTTCCCTTTGCTGTCAGCATAATCACCGGAATCTTCTTTGTAACAGCTGATCCCCGCAGTTTCTTCAGGATTGCCATTCCATCCTCCTCCGGCAGCATGATGTCGAGCAGAACAAGCGAAGGCATCCTCTGATTTAATGCTTTCCAAAACTGACTGGGACGCGCAAAGCCTTCTGCCTCCATGCCCTGACTGTTCAGCGTATATGTCACAAGCTCACGAATGCTGTCATCATCTTCTAATAAATATATCACATCACTCACCTCGTCTTACCGCCCTGTCTCCTAATTTCCCAAATGGTGTTCACTGCTCTTATGAATCCCTGTAACCGAGTATTCTACCCACTCTGCTACATTTACAGCATGATCTCCGATTCTCTCAAAATACTTCGCCGCCATCAGAAGATCAAGCGCCGGCTCCGCATCCACATCCTGACTGCGCACCAGCTCCATCAATTTCTTCTTGATGGAAGCAAACATTTCATCCACAATATCATCTTTTTCAATTACTTGTTCCGCAAGTTTTAAATCCTTCTTCACAAACGCTTCCACACTGTCTGTAACCATCGACACGGTTGCCTTTGCCATCTCTGCAATATCCACTTTATTTTTACATTCGCTCTGCGCAATGTAAGGAACAAGTTCCACAATGTCTGCCGCCTGGTCTCCGATTCTCTCCATATCAGAAATCATTTTCAGCGCTGCCGAGATCGCACGCAGATCTCTGGCAACAGGCTGCTGATGAAGCAGAAGGCGCATACAATGTGTCTCCACTTCTCTCTCCATCTGGTCAATCTCTGTCTCCAGAGCAAATACTCTTTCTTTTGTCTTTTCCTCATTTTTCTCTAACGCCTGCGCAGAAAGAGAAATTGCCTCTTCACAGAGGCTGCCCATCTTGATCAGCTCTACATGAAGCTCTTCGAGCTGCTCATCAAATCTTGTTCTTGTCATATCAACCAAATCTCCCCGTAATATAGTCTTCTGTTCGTTTGTCTTTCGGCATGGAAAACATCTGATCCGTATCACTGTACTCTACGACTTCTCCTAATAGAAAGAATGCTGTTCTGTCAGAAATTCGCGCTGCCTGCTGCATATTATGCGTAACCATGACAATCGTATAATCCTTTTTCAGCTGTGCACACAACTCCTCAATTTTTGAAGTAGAAATTGGGTCCAATGCACTGGTCGGCTCGTCCATCAGCAGAACATCCGGTCCTGCCGCAAGCGCCCTTGCAATACAAAGTCTTTGCTGCTGCCCTCCTGAAAGTCCCATCGCATTCTTTTTCAGCCGGTCTTTGACCTCATCCCAGATTGCAGCGCCCCTGAGCGCGTTCTCCACAATCTCATCTAATTTTACTTTTGAGCGGATTCCCTGAAGTCTTGGTCCATATGCCACATTCTCATAAATGCTTTTCGGAAAGGGGTTCGGCTGCTGAAATACCATTCCCACTCTCTGTCTTAAGGAGATCGCATCCATATCTTTAAAAATATCTTTTCCGTCCAAGAGTACACTGCCGTCAATCGTAACGCCGTCTTCCAGATCATTCATTCTGTTCAACGTCTTTAAAAAAGTAGATTTTCCACATCCGGACGGCCCAATCAGTGCAGTCACTTCATGTGGAAAAATAGAAAGACTGACATCTTTCAGTGCATGAAACTGACCGTAATGCAGATTTAATTTTGAAACCTCAAATTTGCTTTCCAAATTTATTTCCCTCCTGTTTTGCGCTCCATCCGATGTCCTATGATACGCGCACCGATACTGAATGTAAATACTAAAATCAGCAAAACTGCTGAAGAAAAGTTTGCGATCTGCGCCGAATCTGCTCCGATTGCCTCTGTGCGGCTTGCCCAAATGTGAAGCGCCAGTGTTTCTCCTGGACGAAACGGGTTGAGCGGACACGTCGGTGATGATAAATCCCAGTTGCTCCAGTTAATATCTGTACTCATTCCTGCCGTATACAAAAGAGCTGCCGCTTCTCCGAAGACACGTCCCGCTGCCAGAATAATTCCGGTCAGAATTCTCGGCATACACGCCGGAAGCAGAACCCGGCGGATTGTCTGCCAGTGCGTCGCTCCAAGCCCCATACTTCCCATCCGGTATCCTTTTGGCATGGATAACATTGCATCCTTCGTGGTCGTCGCAATCAACGGCAGATTTAAAATAGAAACTGCCAATGCTCCAGAGGCCAAATTCCATTTTGCTCCAACCAGAACAATAAAGACGAGATACCCAAACAGACCAACTACGATGGATGGAAGGGAAGAAAGCGTCTCGATACAGATTCCCAAAAAATTTGTCATTCTTCCAGGCTTTGCATATTCTGCAAGATACACACCGGTCGCAATTCCAAACGGCACGCTGACAAGCAGAGACAATACCACAAGATATAGTGTATTAAAAAGCTGATTTCCAATTCCCTCTCTGCTAAATGATAACATATATGGTTCAAAGCCCGCAAGTCCTCTTCCAATTACAAGAAGTGCAAAACCTGCCAGAAGGAGAAGAAAGAAGCCCGCAACTGCCACAAAAATCCACGTCATTATGCGGTCTGTCCATTTTGCCTTTTTATTTGCTTCCATCTTTCTCTGCTCCTCCTTTTGCCACGATTCGATGAATAATGAAGATAAATAACAGTGAAATTAAAAACAGAAGCAGTGCCATCGTCCACAGCGCTGTATTGTATTCTCCGCCTTCCATTGCGCCTCCCATATCGGAAGCGATTGCAGATGTCAGGTTTGTTGTTGGAGATAAGATTGATTTTGGAAATGCTCTCATCTTTCCGATTACCATCGCAACTGCAAGCGCTTCTCCAAATGCGCGCGCCAGTCCCATCACAATTCCTGTAAAAATTCCAGGTTTTGCCGCCGGAAGCACAATCTGATGAATCACCTGCCATCTTGTCGCTCCAAGCCCATATGCTGCCTTTCGATAATCGTTCGGTACGCTTTTCAGCGCATCGGCAGCGATTGTAGTAATTGTCGGAAAAATCATAACAGCAAGCACAATTCCTGCTGCCAAAACAGAGTATCCCATATTCAGATCAAATATCTCTTTGATTGCCGGAACGAGAGTTGTCAGACCAACCCATCCATAAATGACGCTTGGAATTCCTACAAACAGCTCTACTGCCGGTCTGAATATACTTTTTCCTAATTTCGGTGAAATTTCTGTCATGAAGATTGCTGCTGCAATGCTGAACGGCGCTGCGATCAGAAGCGCCAAACCACAAGTAGACAGCGATCCCACAATGTAGACCGCTGCACCTACTGCCCCTCCTCCAGTGGAGTTATCTGCCGGAGCCCACTTGGAGGAAAAGAAAAATTCAAAAATGCTATGCCCATACTTTGTGAAAGTACCGCTTCCTTTATAGACAAGGAAGGCTCCAATTGCCAGAGTCAGCACAATCACCAGAAGTCCGCAGCAAGTAATCAAGCCATGCCAGAAATGCTCTTTCCAGAATAAGCTTTTCTTTTTCATGTTCTCTCTTATCTTTCTACTTCCATCTTAGATGTCATGCAATAACCCTGAGCTTCAATCTGCTCGCCGTATTCTTCGCTCATCATGAAGTCTAAAAATGCCTGTACTACTTCATTTGGCTCGCCCTTTGTATACATATGCTCATATCCCCATACCGGATAAGTACCGTTGTATGTATTTTCCATCGTAGGCTCTACACCGTCGATTGCAACTGTGCTCACTGTATCATTTTCCAGAAGGTAAGGAAGCGCTACATATCCGATTGCTCCTTCATTGTCTGCAACGCTCTGAAGCAGTGTACCAGAATCATCTGTTTCCAGGGAACCGCCTGATAATTCCTCATTTCCATCGAGTGCATATTCTTTGAACAGCGCGCGTGTTCCTGATGTCTGTGGGCGTGAGATCAGAATGATTTCTTCGTCTGGTCCGCCAACTTCGCTCCAGTTTGTGATCTCACCTGTAAAGATGTCAATCAGCTGATCTTTTGTGAGGCTTGTAACACTCTCTCCTACTTCTTTGTTTACGATGGTAGCCATTGTGACAACGCATACTTTGTGATCTACCAGTTCTGCTGCTGCGTCTGCTTCCAGTTTTGTCTCAGCTTCCACATCAGAATTTCCAATATCAACAGATCCGTCTGATACCTGTTTTAATCCTGTACCTGATCCGCCGCCGTTTAAAGTAATGGATACATCCGGATGAAGCTCTTTAAATGCGTCTGCTGCATTCTGAGCCAAAGGCAGCAGTGCGGAAGATCCTGATCCTGTGATGCTTCCAGAAAGTTCTTCTGCGCTTACTGATACTGTCATTCCTGCAATCATTGCTCCTGCTAATCCCAATGCCAAAGCTTTTTTTATCATATCAATTTCTCCTTTTCTCTGTGAAATGTTTTTCTTTTCTTATTTGTTTGCTTTACGAATTCTATCTTACAGAACCCATGTAAAATAGAAAATCAGTCTTCTGTAAAATCTTTGTAAAATAAACAGCCGTTTTTTAGAAATGTAAAATCATTTTTAAGATGCCTGCCAAAATGGTTCTTGAATTGAAAGACAGGAGATGATATGATGACTTTAAATAATTTATAGCAAAAAAGGTGACATCAGCCATGACAACAAATAAGATCAAATCAAATATTCCTATGCGCTGGGGTGAAAAGCCGTATCATTCACTCGACTACGAGTTAAAAAAACAGTTTGGCGAGAAAGTGTATAAGCTTGCACTCAACGGCGGAATGACTTGCCCAAACCGAGATGGAAAAGTCGGAACAAGAGGCTGTATTTTCTGCAGTCAGGGCGGATCAGGCGATTTTGCCGCAAGTGCTTCTCTTTCTATATCAGAACAGATTGACTTTGAAGAACGTCTTCTTCTCACAAAACGACCTGTTAAAAAATACATCGCTTATTTTCAAGCTTACACAAACACATATGGAGAGCCTTCTTATCTGCGCAAAATTTTTACAGAGGCGATCAGCCGCCCTGAAATTGCTGCTTTGTCCATCGCCACTCGTCCTGATTGTCTTTCAGAAGAGATTCTCGATCTTTTAGAAGAATTAAATCATCAAAAGCCGGTCTGGGTAGAGCTTGGACTCCAGACAATCCATGAGAAAACGGCATCGTTTATCCGGAGAGGATATCCCCTTTCCTGTTTTGAGACAGCTGTACACAATCTTCATCTTCGCCGTCTTACGGTTATTGTCCATGTAATCTTAGGCCTTCCTGGCGAGACAAAAAAAGAGATGCTCGAGACGATCTCTTATCTGAACCATCAGCCGATTCAGGGGATCAAGCTTCAGCTTCTTCATATTTTAAAGCAAACGGATCTGGCTGATTATTATGAGACGCATCCGTTTCATGTGCTTGAAATGGAAGAGTACGTCTCTCTGATCGCAGACTGTCTGGAACTGCTCTCCCCTGATATCACAGTTCACCGTCTGACAGGAGACGGACCGAAAGACCTTTTGATTGCTCCGCTCTGGAGTACAAAAAAACGTTCTGTTCTAAATGCAATCCACCAGGAGCTTAAAAATCGTCATACCTGGCAGGGACGCAATTTTTCAAAATAAAGGAGGCATTTTTATGTCAGAACCACTAACTCTGTACAAACTCATTGTACTATATATGCTGACAAGAGTGAATTTTCCTCTCACGAATTCTCAAATTTCCAATTTCGTGCTGGATGCCGGATATACCACTTATTTTACTCTTCAGCAGACATTTTCAGAGCTGATTGAATCCAGCCTGATCCGTTCTGAGACGATCCGAAACAGTTCATACTACTATATCACAGATGCTGGAAAAGAAACGCTTGGTTACTTTGAACATATGATCTCAAAGTCCATTCAGAAAGATATTGATGACTATTTGAAAAAGCATCGTCTGGAGCTGCGCGATGAAGTCTCTGTGACATCTGATTTTTACAGGACAACAAACGGCGACTATGCCGTACAGTGTAAAGTAACGGAACGCAATTCCAGTCTGATTGAGCTGACGCTCACTGTCCCTGACAAGGAACAGGCTTCCTCCATGTGCGCCAACTGGAAGGAACGATGTCAGGAAATTTATGCGAATCTGATGAAAGAGTTGATGTGATTTCTATCATTTTAAAGTTGACTTTCAGTAATTCGTATTTCGTAGTTTATATTTTAAAAAGAGCAGAGACAATACAAAAAATGATTGTCCCTGCTCTTTTTTTATTCTTCGTGAATCCAGTCCAGATATTTTTTAATCTGTCTCTCATAGCCGTTCTCAGACGGCTTATAAAACTTCTGCTCTCCCAGCTCTTCCGGCAGATACCGCTGCTTTGAAAAATGTTTTGGAAATTCATGGGCATATTCATATCCGATTCCTCGTCCCAGACTTTTCGCCCCACTGTAGTGATAGTCTCTCAGATGCGACGGAACAGTTGTCTTCTTCTCTTTGACGGATTTCATTGCTTCATAAACTGCATTTGTGGCAGAATTACTTTTCGGCGCAGTCGCAATATACAAAACTGCCTGAGACAAAATCAGCTGTGCTTCCGGCATTCCCACTCGTTCCACTGCTGACGCCGCTGCCACTGCCACCTGAAGCGCCATCGGATCTGCATTTCCCACATCCTCCGAAGCGCAAATCAAAATTCTTCTGGCGATAAATTCGATGCTTTCCCCTGCATACAGCATCTTTGCCAGATAGTAGACGGCGGCATCCGGATCAGATCCGCGCATACTTTTAATGAACGCTGAGATAATGTCATAATGATTATCTCCATTTTTATCATAGCTTACGACACGTTTCTGGATACATTCTGAGATCACATCTGTCGTCAGATAGATTTTTCCGTCCTCATTTCTCTCTGTTGTCAGCACGCCTAATTCTACCGCATTCAAAGCGATGCGTGCATCCCCTCCGGAAAGATCGGCAAGAATTTCTTCCGTCTCCGGCAAAATTTCTGCGCAGTATGCCCCCATGCCGCGCTCCCTGTCATATACTGCCCTGTGAATCAGTTTCTTTACCTCTTCTTTTTCCAAAGGTTTCAGTTCAAAAATTACAGATCTGGAAATCAGAGCGCTGTTCACCTCAAAATAAGGATTTTCTGTCGTGGCTCCAATCAGAGTAACTGTCGCATCCTCCACAAACGGCAGCAGATAATCCTGCTGTCCTTTGTTAAACCGATGGATCTCATCTACAAACAAAATTGTCTTTTTTCCATACATCCCCCTGTTTTCTTTCGCTTTTGCGATGACTTCTTCCATATCTTTCTTTCCGGCAACGGTCGCATTGATCTGCACAAATTCTGCGCTTGTCGTGTTCGCAATAACTCTGGCAAGCGTTGTCTTACCTGTGCCCGGAGGACCGTAAAAGATAACAGAGCTGAGCTTATCTGCTTTAATTGCACGGTAAAGCAGTTTCCCTTTTCCTATGATATGCTCCTGTCCTACTACTTCTTCCAGTGTTCTCGGACGGAGACGAGAAGCCAGAGGCGCTTCTGTCTCCATATTTTTACTTCTTGCGTATTCAAATAAATCCATTTCTATCCTCTTCTTCCAAAAATATCTACTCCAAAATCAATTCATCTACTGTCACAAATTCAAATCCTTCTGCCTGAAGCTGGTCAATAATCTGAAAAGCAGCCTCTACGGAAGACGCATAACAGTCATGCAATAAAATAATATCATCTTCTTCTGCTTCCGTCACCACCTTATTTACCACCTGTGAAACATTTTGTGTTGTCCAGTCGAGCGGATCAACCGTCCACATCACGGAAATCATGTCAATGCCGCAGTCTAATTTTTCATCCCACTCGCCAAACGGAGGGCGAATATAACACGTCGTCTCCCCCGTGATTTCTTTCACCAGATCACTTGTCTTTTTCATCTCCTCACACGCCTGCTGAGGAGGCAGATCATTTACTTTTACATGATTATAAGTATGGTTTCCTACGATATGTCCCTGTTCTGCCATCTGTTTTACAATCTCCTCGTTTCCTTCAATATTTTTTCCAATCAGAAAAAACGATGCCTTCACTCCCCGCTCTCGCAGTCCTTCCAATAGCAGTGGGGTATAGAGCGGATGGGGACCGTCATCAAAAGTCAGTGCGATTTTCGGCTTTATCCCGTCCTCTTTTCTGCCCTCTGTTTTCTGGGATACTGCCTCCCATTCTCTGTTTTCCCTCATTCCCACGGCATGAATCCCCAAAATTGCCAGAAATAAAAAACTGTTGACTACAGTCAGACTTCTGCAGATCTTTCTATTTTTCATACGCAAAATCCTTTCGCTTTTCGCAGACGAAACTGGTCTGATGCCCCAAAAAGGCGAAAATCATTCTTTCACTGAAATGTATATGAAAAAAAAGCAGTCCCCATGCCGTTTTTTTCGGCTGTGACTGCTTTTTTGCTATTCTTTCTTATTTTTTTCTTCTGTTTCTGTACGGTCTTCCATTTTCTCCTGTGAAGACGGCACACCTAAAAACTCTTCCTTAAATTTTCTCTTTAAGCAGATACATATAACATAGATCACTGCTCCGATCAATCCTTTGTTGGAAGAAGAATTTCCCAGCAGACAGATAAACATCGCAATACCTGCATATCCGACAGCATCTGTCACAATATATTTCACATATGCTGTCTTTCGCTCTTTTGTAAAATTTTCAAACTGTTTCAGAAGAATCGGCTCCACGATATCAAGCAGAATCCAGTAAAAAACTAAGAATGCTATGATAATCACATTAAAAACCGTCCCGGTCAGTTTCTGATTTCTGGAAGCTATAAGCAGAAACAGTGCAATAACTCCTACTAAAATCAAAGAAATCACTGAGATGAAATTTTGAATCTTCCTCCGTTTTTCTTCACTCATGCCCTTTTCCCCTTTTTCATGATTTTTTTATTATACATGATTTTCATGGGATAGTCAAATTTCCATTCATCAAAGGCATCAGATAAACTGATTCGAAGACTCGTCATATTCGTAGTCAACGGTTTTTAATTTCTCGCAGATTTCATCTTCTTCCACACCGCACGCTCTGCACAGATCTGTGACAGAACTGTATTTATCTCTGAGCATGGTATTGACATAGCTTAACAGCATAATCGGATCTTTTGGTATCATTTTGTTTTTCACTCCTGATGTTTTTTTACCCGTGCTGCAAGCTGTCCGTTTACTGTGTCAATCACAATCGTATCCTCTGTCTCGACATCTCCTGAAAGAATCATCTTCGCAGCCAATGTCTCTACATGTTTCTGCAGAAATCTCTTCAGAGGTCTTGCACCATAGATCGGGTCATATCCTTCTTCTATGATATAGTCTTTTGCCCCGTCCGTCAACTCCAGATAAATTTTCTGGTCTTCCAGCCGTCTGTTCAGATCGCTCGTCATCAGATCTACGATTGCCCCGATATTTTCTTTTGTCAGAGGTTTAAACATGATAATCTCATCGAGACGATTCAAAAACTCTGGTCGGAAATGGCTTCGCAGATCACTCATCACCATCTGTTCTGCCTCCGCCTTGATCGTTCCATCTTCTGCAATTCCATCCAGCAGATAGGAAGAACCGATATTGGAAGTCATGATTAAAATCGTATTTTTAAAATCTACCGTTCTGCCTTGTGAGTCTGTGACACGACCGTCATCCAGAACCTGAAGCAAAACATTGAATACGTCCGGATGCGCTTTCTCCACTTCATCAAACAGAACAACGGAATATGGTTTTCTTCTGACTGCCTCGGTCAGCTGTCCGCCCTCTTCGTATCCTACATATCCCGGAGGCGCTCCGATCAGTCTGGACACAGAGTGCTTCTCCATATATTCACTCATATCAATACGAACCATGTTTTTCTCGTCATCAAATAAATTTTCTGCCAGAGCCTTTGCCAGTTCCGTCTTTCCGACACCGGTAGGTCCCAGAAACAGGAAGGAACCGATCGGTTTTGTAGGGTCTTTGATTCCCGCTTTTGATCGAAGGATCGCATCCGTCACTCTCGCCACGCCGTCGTCCTGTCCAATCACTCTTTTATGCAGTTCTTCTCCCAGACTCAGAATCTTGCTCTTCTCTCCCTGTGTCAGTTTTGCCACTGGGATTCCGGTCCATCTTGAGATGATCCGCGCGATTTCATCCTCCGTCACACTCTCATGGACAAGGCTTAAATCTTTGTTTTTCACTTTCTCTTCTTCAATCTCAAGCTGCTGCTGCATCTTAGGAAGTTCTCCATACTGTAGTTCAGCGGCACGGTTCAGATCATAAGCTCTCTTTGCTTTTTCAATCTCCTTGTTGATATTTTCGATTCCTTCACGCAGTGTCTGGAGTTTTTCAACGCTTTCTTTTTCGTTAATCCACTGTGCCTTCCTTGTGTTAAACTCAGCTCTCAGCTCAGCAAGTTCTTTTTGAAGATTCTCCAGCCGTTCCTGACTCAGTTTATCTGTCTCTTTCTTCAGAGCGGCTTCCTCAATCTCAAGCTGCATAATCTTTCTCTGCTGTTCGTCCAGCTCAGAAGGCATGGAATCCAGCTCTGTCTTAATCAGCGCACATGCTTCGTCCACAAGGTCAATCGCCTTGTCTGGAAGAAAACGATCGGTGATATAACGGTTTGACAGTGTTGCTGCTGCGACGAGAGCGCTGTCCGTGATTTTTACGCCATGGAATACCTCATACCGTTCTTTTAATCCACGCAGGATCGAAATAGTATCTTCCACTGTCGGCTCATCCACCAGAACAGGCTGAAAACGTCTTTCCAGCGCTGCATCCTTTTCGATATACTGTCGGTATTCATCGAGCGTTGTAGCGCCGATGCAGTGCAGTTCTCCCCTTGCCAGCATTGGCTTTAACATATTTCCGGCATCCATCGCCCCATCTGTTTTTCCAGCACCGACAATCAGATGCAGTTCATCGATAAACAGAATGATTTTTCCTTCGCTTTTCTTTACTTCTTCCAAGACGGCTTTTAGACGCTCTTCAAACTCGCCGCGGTATTTTGCTCCAGCCACAAGCGCTCCCATATCGAGCGAAAAGATTGTCTTGTCTTTTAATCCTTCCGGAACATCCCCTCGCACGATACGTTGTGCCAATCCTTCCACTGCC
Organism: Clostridiales bacterium; assembly: GCA_018366495.1. Lineage (GTDB taxonomy): Bacteria > Bacillota > Clostridia > Lachnospirales > Lachnospiraceae > JAGZHZ01. The sequence goes on along the minus strand of JAGZHZ010000018.1, from coordinate 19,764 downwards.
GCCGTCTTTCCAACTCCAGGTTCTCCGATTAAAACAGGATTGTTTTTTGTCTTTCTCGACAAAATTCGGATCACATTTCTGATCTCGGAATCTCGTCCGATCACCGGGTCTAATTTCTGGTTTCTCGCCTTCTCCACCAGATCCTGACCATATTTTTTCAGACTGTCATATGTCGCCTCCGGATTGTCGCTTGTCACACGCTGATTTCCTCTGACGGTAGAAAGCGCCTGCAAGAAACGCTCTCTTGTGATGCCATACTCTTTAAAAATTTCTTTCAGGGCAGGATTTGGATAACGCAGAAGAGCTAAAAACAGATGTTCCACAGAAACATATTCGTCTCCCATCGCTTTTGCTTCATCCTCAGCGCTGACTAATACTTTATTCAGGTACTGTCCGATGTAAACCTGTCCTCCTGATACTTTTACTCTCTTATTGACAGCTTCCTGCACTTTTCGGCAGAAATGCTCCTTATCAATTTCCATTTTTTCGATCAGTTTCAAAATCAGACTGTCTTCCTGATTTAACAGACAATATAATAAATGCTCTTGTTCAATCTCCTGATTGCCATATTCATAAGCTGTTTTTTCCAAATCATTTACAGCCTGAAGTGATTTCTGTGTAAATTTATTGATATTCATAAATATACCTCCATAAAGCAGATCTTTTTTATCCGCTCAAGCTGTTGTTTTATTTGTTCTACAACTAATATAACACACAATTTTTCTTTGTCAAGTACTTTTTTGAAAGAAAAAAACTTGAAAGCACTTTCAGCGTACTCTCAAGTTTTTTCATCTTTCTATGATGTCGTTTGTTTTCTCTTCTCTATTATGTTCTTTTGTATCCAGTCCCATACCATCTTTATCATCATACAGCCGATAATACACAAAATTGGAAGTATTCCCCTCCAGATCTGGAGATACTTCTCCTGCTGCGTCAGTTCTACCCAGAGATCCACTCTCTTCATGACAAATCCGATGCATCTTGCGACAAGCGGATGAAAAATATAAATGACAAGGGAATATTTTCTTCCCCATGTCGCCATCTTGGACACCCATTTTGATTTTCCCGGAAAACGCAGTGCAAATAAGAGCGCCGTCACTGCAATCGACGTATTGAAAATAAAATTGTTATTGCCTACATAAGCACGATGGTCTCTCAAAAAAGAACGTTCTGTCCATATCAGACCGATCTGCCAAATCATGAAAACAAGCCATGCTGCTTTCTCTGCGTTTTTTTTCTTAACGGCCGGTTTAATTCCTTTCTGCCCAAAGTAATAGCCGATAGCAAAACATGGGATTCCTACCATCAGAAAATTTCTGGCATACCAGAAACTGACCACTTCACCGAAAATCAGTTTGGAATATTTTCCAAGTACATAATATAAAATCAGTCCGACCGGAGTCCAGTAATACATCCATTTTACTTTATTTTTTTTGATTAAAATCCAATAGACAATCAAGACGCACATATAGGCAAACAGGTACCACAGATGTCCGCCGTAAAATGTCTTATTAAAAAACAGGAATCGGATGATTGTTTTGTAGTTTGTAAGAATATGGAAGACAATCTTCGGACCTGTTCTCCAGACATCAATTAAAATATAAAAAATATACGCAGCCATTGCGATTTTTGTAATTTTCCATGCCTGCTTCTTTGTATACTGCTCAATCTGCGTATCCCATTTCTGCCTTACGCCAAACATGTACCCTGAAATCATAAAAAATAAAGGTACGGCAGAACGTGCTACAAACAGTATTGTCATTGACCATATCTGTCCCTTTGGCAGACTTACATGAAGGCAGACAACAAGAATAGCAGCTAAAAATCTGATTGCATCTATCGACTGATTTCTCTCTCTCATTATTAATTTCCTCTATATTAACACTTCTTTTTCCTGTTTTCCCAGAATACCATACAAGCAAAAAAAGTCGCCGCATTTGCCAGGAGTGTGCACTCCTTTATGCAAAGTACAGAAAATATCCCAGGACGACGACTCCCAAAATAATCCGATACCATCCAAAAACTTTAAAATCATGTTTTCTGATATAGTCCATCAAAAAACGGATGACGATGACAGAAACTACAAAAGCTACTGCCATACCTGTAAGCAGAATGACTGCCTCTGCCGACGTAAACGCAAGACCAAATTTCAGCACTTTAATCAGACTGGCTCCAAACATAACCGGTACAGCCAGGAAGAATGTAAATTCCGCTGCGGCAGGTCTTGCAATTCCGATCAGAATTGCGCCCAAAATCGTGGCGCCGGAACGTGAAGTTCCCGGAAAGATTGCGGCGATCAACTGAAATATACCAATGATAAAAGCATCTTTGTATGTAATTTCAGACAGATAATTAACTGCCGGTTTTCTTCTTTTATTTCTGTCTTCAATCAGAATAAATGCCATTCCAAAAATAATCAGTGCAAGGGAGACGACCCAATAATTATAAAATGTAGCTTCAATGTAATCCCCCGCTGCCAGTTCCAGAATTGCCGCCGGAATACACGCCACCAAAACTTTATACCATATTGAAAACGTATCTTTTTTAACCCATCCTTTTTGTTTCGTGGTGAACGGCCACATCTTATTCCAAAACAAGAGCACAACGGCCAAAATCGCACCAAGCTGGATGACAACGAGAAACATTTCCTTAAATTCCGGGGTGACATTCATTTTCAGAAATTCGTCCACCAGAATCATATGTCCCGTGCTGCTGATCGGCAGCCATTCTGTAATTCCTTCTACAATGCCAAGAATCACTGCCTTCAAAATTTCCATCACGTCCATATTGTTTCCTTTCTCTTTTTTCAGTGTTTTTTATAAATCTTTCATGAGACACTTATTTTTTTATCGCGAAGCAAAACGGCAATATCCGTAAAAAAAGTGCTGCAAGTTTTGATTTTATCACTGTCTTCGGTCTTTCCGGCAGTTTCAATCATCTGCAGCACCTTCTTATTTTTGCCTATTCTTTCTCTGTCTCAGTTTCTGTCTCTGTTTCTGTTTCCGTTTCTGTCTCTGTTTCTGTCTCTTCACTCTCTGCATCTGCCTTTGTTGCGTCTGCTGCAGTTACTTCAGTGATCACGGCATTGTCCAGTAAGAACTGCATTACTTTGTCCTGTAACAGGGCATCGCGCACGATTTCTTCGCTGTTTGCTTCCAGTAATGCTTCTTCACTTGCAAATCCATAATCAGAAGTGTATTTTTTCAGTCCTTCTTTATACTCTTCTTCTGTGAGTTCCAGACTTTCTTTTTCTGCGATTGCCTTCAGCAGCATTTCCTGACGGGCAGTTTCTTTTGTGTTGATCAGTGCCTGTTCCTCAAACTGTTCTAATGTCATGCCAAACATTCCCTGAACAAAGTCTTCTAATGACATGCCGTACTGTTCCGCATAATTTGTGTAATTTCTTGTAAACTGGCTTACACCGTAGTCCAGAAGTTCCTGTGGATACTCTACTACCTCACAGTTCTGAATCAGCAGTGCATAAATTTTCTGAAGTTCTGTTCCTCTCTGCTGTTCTACTTTGTTTGCCTCCAGCGCTTCTTTTACTTCTTCTCTGTATTCTTTTACTGTTTTGCTCTCAGAAGACAGTTCCTTTACAAGTTCATCTGTCAGTTCCGGTGTCTTTTTGATTGCATTTACTGTTACAGTAAAGATAACATCCGCTCCTGCAAGGTCTTCGCTTGGGTAATTTTCCGGGAAAGTCAGTTCGAGATCTTTTGTCTCTCCTACTTTCATTCCTTCTACTCCCTCTTCAAAGCCTTCGATGAAGGTGTGAGAACCGATTTCCAGTTCATAATCTTTCGCTGTTCCGCCATCAAATGCCACATCATCTTTTTTACCAACAAAATCAATCACTGCGACATCGCCGTTTGTGACTGTACCCTCTTTCAGTTCTTCTCTTTTGCCGGAACGTACAATCGCGGATTCAATCTCAGCGTCAATTTCATCTTCTGTCACCTGAATCGGATCAACTGTGATCTCCAGTCCTTTGTACTGTCCCAGTTTTACATAATCAGATGCTGTATAAACAGGTTTTTTAAGCTCTTCTGCATCAGCGCTTGTTGCATCTGTCGGTGTAGCTTCGGAAGCTGTCGCATCAGCAGAACTTGCCGCTGCGTCTTTCTTTTCTTTCGTCTGATTTTCTGTCTCTTCTTCAGTTTCTTTTTTTGTTTCTTTTTCTGTTGCTTTTTCCGTTACTTTTTCTGTGACTGTCTCTTTTTCAGTGGTATCTGTGTCTTTTGATCCGTCACCGCATCCGGATAACATTAATCCACAAGCCATCACTACAGCCGCTGCCATGAATTTTCTTTTCATAAAATCCTCCTATCGCACTGTTTTGTGCTGTCTATACAGCTAAACATTATAGCACACTTTTTCTTTTGTCAACAAGATACTTTTTCTCATTTAATAAAAAATAAAGAAATACAGATGATTCTTGCAGTTTCTGGAAAAGAATGATAAAATATAGTGTCATCATAATATTACGGGAGGTATTCTAATGTTTTGGAATGTACTGATTGTCATTTTGATCGTACTGGTCGTGGCTTTTATTGTTCTGTATTTTCTCGGAAGAAAAGCACAGAAAAAGCAGGCTATCCAGCAGGAACAGATCGAAGCCGCTAAGCAGACAGTTTCTATGCTGGTCATCGATAAAAAGAAAATGAAAATCAAAGAATCTGGTCTTCCTCAAATGGTCATTGATCAGACGCCGAAACTGATGAGAGGCTCTAAACTTCCAATCGTCAAAGCAAAAGTTGGTCCTAGAATCATGACACTTGTCTGCGATCCAAAGGCTTTTGATCTCATACCGATCAAAAAGGAAGTCAAAGCTGTAATCAGCGGTATCTACATTGTCGATGTCAAAGGGGGAAGAAAACCTTTGCAGGTGCAAACACCTGAAAAACAAGGCTTCTTCAAACGTATGAAATCAAAATTCAGTAAAAAAAATAAATAACTGTTTTAAATACGGATGTAGAAATTCCGGGAGATCTGCCGCAAAGCAAACGTTTTGCTGCAAATCTCCCGGAATTTTATTTCTCATTTTTTATTATTTGGCTGTTTCAGACAGATGAAATGGTGTTCCGTTTTTTGCATTGATTTTGATCTCAATGGTGCAGTCCGCCATATGTTCATAATTGATATCCAGACTGTAGTCTACTCTTGTGCTGATTTGTCCCTGCTCTTTGATCACCTGAATGTTCTTTGCCATAATACTGACCAGAAACTTTCCGAACGGCGTATCATAATAGCTCATATTTCTCTTGTTTTTCTCAAACACCATATGGACATTTGTAAATCCTCGCTTTGTGACTTCCACAATGTCATCGCTGATCTTGATCAGATTTTGTATCTTTTCACTGCTTCCTTCAATTACTTCCTCATAGCTGACAAAATGTTTTTCATTTTGAAACCGATATTTTCCCGGAGCAACGACTTCTATCTCTTCGCCCCCTGTTTCTTCCTTTGTCTCCCCTATTACCTGGAATCCCTTTATACTTAGCAGTACCTCTCTTGTCATCGTTTTCCTCTCAAAATTCTTCAATCTGAATCTGTTTCGTGGTTTCTATATCATACGGCAAAATGGAATTTGCAAACTGCTTAAATTTATCGGCAGCATCACTCACAAAAAACTGATATTTTTCTCTATCCTGTCCGCCCTCTCCCCGGTTATCAAGGTGATTGGCGCATAACAGCTCTTTCAGCTCCAACGCTGTCTCATATGCCGGATTCACAAGCGTTACGTCATCTCCCATCACTTTTCTCACTGTAGAGCGCAGAAGCGGATAATGGGTACAGCCTAAAACAAGAGTGTCGATCTCTTTTTCTTTCAACTCGCTTAAATAGCGCTGTGCCACCTCATCTGTCACAGGGTCTTTCAGCCATCCTTCTTCTACTAAAGGTACAAAAAGCGGACATGCTTTTCCTATCACTTGAATTTCAGGATCCCATTGCTGTACAAATTTTGTATAAATCTGGCTGCGTACCGTTCCCTCTGTCCCAATCACTCCGATCTTTTTATTCTTTGTCGCAGCACATGCCACTTTTGCTCCAGGCTGGACAACGCCAAGAATTGGAATTTCAATCTCCTTTTTTATCTCTTCCAGCGCAAAAGCACTTGCTGTATTGCACGCAACCACAATCGCTTTCACACCTTGTGTCATCAAAAAACGTATAATCTGTCTGGAGTATCTTATAATCGTCTCTTTTGATTTGTTTCCGTAAGGCACTCTCGCCGTGTCTCCAAAGTAAACAATTCTCTCCTGTGGAATATTGCGCATCACCTCTCTTGCGACAGTCAGTCCCCCCACACCGGAATCAAAGATTCCAACGGGTGCATTTCTCAGATCTATTTGATTTTTTTTATTCTCCATTTATCTATCCTCATTTTTTATTTTCCTGACATATCTTTTTTATTCTACTCTGTTGTAATGCCAAATGCAAGTGACGATTTCTCAGAAAATCATCGGCTCTCCATCCACAAACGCATAGCATACGCAATCTTCTTTCAAAAATTTTGCTCTTCCATTTGTGGCTTCTGTAATCTCCTCAGTCAGATCTTTCTTTTCTTCCGATGGCACAAGCGCCTCCACTGTCACTGTATCGGTATACTCTGAATTTGTGATAGCGATCCCTCTCTGTCCCAGAATATACTGAATCTTTCCAATCCCTGTGTAGTCTGTCTTTATCGCCAGCAGATATCCCTGTCTTTTCTCAATGATCTTGCAGTTTCTCAGTCCTTCCTGAACTGCTTTTGAGTAAGCTCTCACCAACCCTCCTGTTCCGAGAAGCGTTCCGCCAAAATAACGTGTCACAACAACGACAATATTACAGACTTTTTCTCCCAGAAGCACATCCAGCATCGGTCTGCCTGCTGTCCCTGACGGCTCCCCGTCGTCGCTGCACCGCTGGAGCATCTGCTTTTCCCCTACTACAAATGCAGAACAGTTGTGAGTGGCGTCCCAATATTTTTTCTTCATCGCATTGATAAAGGAAACGGCTTCCTCCTCGCTTTCCGCACGCTGGATTGTTGCAATAAAACGCGATTTTTTCTCTATGATTTCTCCTTCGCCGCCTTCATACAATATTTTTTGTCCGTCCATTCTCTCTCATCCTTTTCTTCCATTTTTCTGATTCTGATTGTTTTTATTATAGCAATCCTGCCACCGGAACACAACAGATACTTTTTTATGCTATTTCTTCTGTGATTTTTCTTTCTTCTTAAGAATCTCTAAACTTTCCATTTATCCCCTTTCTTTCAAAATGCAGTTCTGATATAATTTGACTCGTAACCGTACTCGGCAATACACAGCACTACCTTTATAAAGGAGATTCTTATCTATGGATTATGGAAAAAACAGTATTCTAAATCAACAGCAAGATCCAAAAGCTCCCAAGATCAGAAAAAAACTCCGGCTTTCCGCTGTAAAGATTGTCCTTCTTTCTTTTATAGCAGTTCTTGTACTTGGAATCTGCGCCGGATTTGGAATGATCAACGGTCTGATTGAGGATGCGCCTGATATCAGCAATATCAGTCTTCGTCCTTCCGAATCTGCCACTTACATTTATGACCAGAACGGAAACCGTATTCAAAAGCTGACCGCTCCGTCAGCAAACAGGGAACTTGTGACACTTGACCGCATACCCGTCCATCTTCAGCACGCTATCGTGGCCGTAGAAGATGAACGTTTCTACACACACAATGGAATCGATATCCGCGGCATCATCCGTGCTTTCTTTGTGGGGCTGAAAAATGGCAGCTTCTCCGAGGGAGCCAGCACCATCACGCAGCAGCTCTTAAAAAACAGTGTTTTTACCGACTGGACAAGCGAGTCTTCTTTTGGTGAAAAATTGAGAAGAAAATTTCAGGAACAGTATCTTGCTCTGAAGTTGGAAGAAAAAATGAGCAAGGATCAGATTTTAGAAAATTATTTAAACACGATCAATCTAGGTTCCGGCACATACGGCGTGCAGGCTGCATCGCAGCGCTACTTCAATAAAGATGTATCTGAACTGACACTTTCAGAATGTACCGTCATCGCCGGCATCACTCAGAATCCTACTATGCTCAATCCGATCACTTATCCGGAAAAAAATGCAGAGCGCCGCCAGATTGTTCTGAAAAAGATGCTGGAACAGGGCTATATCTCAGACGCAGAATATCAAGAAGCGCTGAATGACAACGTCTATGAGCGGATTCAGCAGACCAACATTGAGGTTTCCGATGAAGAAGACGATCCTTATTCTTACTATGTCGACGCCCTGATCAATCAGGTCATGGACGTGCTTCAGACAGAAAAAGGCTATTCCTATGATCAGGCATATCACGCTGTCTACTCCAGCGGTCTGAAAATCTATTCCGCACAGGATATGGAGATCCAAAGAATCTGTGATGAAGAATTTGCAAATCTTGCCAACTTCCCATCCAGCACTCAGGTTGGACTGGACTATGCGCTCAGCATTCTGAAGCCAAATGGTGAGACAGTAAATCACAGCAAAGAAATGCTTCGCACTTTTATTCAGGAACAGCTTGGAGATCCTTCTTTTAATCTTCTCTTCTCCACAGAAGAAGAAGCTCGCAGCTGGATCGACCAGTACAAAGCTTCTATCCATGAAGAAGGAGATCAGGAGATCGCGGAACGAATCACAATCACCCCGCAGCCGCAAGCATCCTGCGTGATTATCGACCAGACAACAGGATTTGTCAAAGCGATCGTGGGCGGACGAGGCACAAAAGAAGCCAGTCTGACTTTAAACCGTGCCACTTCCTCACCAAGACAGCCTGGATCTACCTTCAAAATCCTGACTGCCTATGCGCCGGCTCTTGATCTTTATGGAAAAACACTTGCCTCTGTGTACAATAATGCCCCTTATATCAACAAAGACGGAAATCCGATCACAAACTGGGATGTCAACTCTTATACGGGTCTGACTACAATCCGATCGGCAATCACCACATCCGTCAATATCGTGGCTGTTGAATGTCTGAATGAAATTACCCCGCAGGCAGGTTTTGACTTTGCGCAGCGTTTCGGAATCTCCACTCTCTGCTCTCATTTAGAGACAGATTACGGTATTTTCTCCGATATCAATGAGTCTCTCGTACTTGGCGGACTGACAGACGGTGTCTATAACGTAGAACTGACTGCAGCATATGCAGCCATTGCCAATAAGGGAAATTATAATGAACCGAAATTTTTCACAAAAATTGAAGACCGGGATGGAAATGTGCTGATTGACAATACGCCTTCTCCTTCTCCTGTCATCAAGGAATCCACCGCCTATCTGCTCACAAATGCAATGCAGGATGTTGTGAATGCTCCTGATGGAACCGCAAATTCTATCAATTTGAATGGAATGCCGGTTGCCGGAAAAACAGGTACCACCTCTGACTACAGAGACATCTGGTTTGTGGCATATACACCATACTATACCTGCGGAATCTGGGGAGGATACGATAATAACAGCCCTCTTCCTGATATCTCCGGTGATATTTATCACTCCTACAGTAAGACTCTGTGGCAGTCCATCATGTCCAGAATTCATGAAAATCTTGAGATCAGACAGTTTGAAGCGCCATCTGATATCGTGACAGCTTCTGTCTGTAAAAAATCGGGTCTGCTTGCAATTCCTGGCATCTGTGACCATGATCCGCGAGGCTCCCAGATCTACACCGAATCGTTTGCCGCTGGAACAGAACCGACACAGTACTGTACGTCACATATCTCCGTCAATATCTGTACAGAGACAGGACTTGTCGCATCTTCCACCTGTCCTTCTACCACGAAGGTCTATATGTCTCTTCCTGCCGGAAGTTCTATGGATACTGAAGATGCTGCATATCTGCCGCCGACTCAGGTATGTGCCGGAAATCATACGCCTCTTGGAGGATTAATCGGAAATCTCACAAAGCCAAGTGAAGGCCATGAGACAGAAAAACAGCCGCAGAGTGAGACGCAATCGCAGAGTGAGACACAGCCGCAGACAAACCCAATCGTCACAGATCCAACTTATCCTGATCCGAATCAGACGACACCGGAAACACAGGCGCCGCTTGACGTTTCGGAGACTATGCCAGAGACATCTGAGTCAGACCCTCTGGGATCTCTGATTGAAAATATGAATGCTCAATGATTGAAAATTTCATCTGATCTTACCTAAAAAAAGCGGTTCCTTGCAGAATAAACTGCAAAGAACCGCTAATATTCTTTTTACTCCAGCACTAATCTTGCTGCTCCGTAAATTCCCGCATCATTTCCCAGTTTTGCAAGTGCAAACGCAGCATCTTTGCACGCTGAGAAAGCGTATTTCTGATAATATGGCTTGATATAGTCCAGTAAAATTTCTCCTGCTTTTGACACGCCGCCACCGATTACAAATACTTCTGGATCTGTCACGCATCCGAAGTTAGCAAGCGCTTTTCCAAGGTAATATCCAAAACGGTCTGCCACTTTCTTTGCCAGCTCGTCCCCTTCCTTCACTCCGTCAAATACCGTCTTTGCACTGACATTTTCTCTGCGGATGACAGACGGCATATCGGTCTCCTCCATCATCTTTCTTGCCAGATAGGAAATACCGGTCGCAGAGGCAAACTGTTCCAGACATCCTTTATTTCCGCAGTTGCAGGCGATGTCCATATCGTCTTCTACATGTGCATGACCGATTTCCCCGCCAGCTCCGTGAGAACCTGTAATAATTTTTTCATTCACAATGATTCCGCCGCCGACACCTGTTCCAAGTGTGATCAGAATCAGATTGTGGTATCCCACGCCGCCGCCGCGCCACATTTCGCCGAGTGCTGCAACGTTTGCATCATTTCCTGCCTTTGTCTTCAGTCCAGTCATCTCTTCCATCTCTTTGACCAGATTTTTATATCCCCAGTGAAGATTTACTGCGCATGGCACTTCTCCATTTTCATTGACAGGTCCCGGAACACCGATTCCCACGCCGGCAATCTCATCCTTGTTGATCTGTCTCTCTTTAATTTTTTCATTGATACTTTTTGCAATGTCCGGCAGAATATTCTCTCCGTTGTTTTCGGTGCGTGTCGGGATCTCCCATTTTTCCAGCACTTCTCCATCTGTGTTAAAGAAACCGCATTTTACGGTTGTTCCTCCGACATCAATTCCAAAACAATACTTTTTCATTTTTTCTCTCCTTATTGCTCTTTACGTTTTGATAAACTGTTCTGTACACGGTTATACAGCTCCTGAGCAGCGTTATAACCCATCTTTTTCTGTCTGTGGTTGACAGCGGCTGATTCCACAATGATTGCCAGGTTTCGTCCCGGACGGATCGGCAGAGAATGACATACCACTTTATTTCCCAGAAATTCTGTATACTCTTCTTCCAGTCCAAGGCGATCGTATTCTTTGTCTCTGTTCCACTCTTCCAGTTTAATTACCAGATCAATGGACTGTGTATTCTTTACACTCTCCACACCAAACAGTGTCTTGACATCTATGATGCCGATACCTCTCAGCTCAATAAAATGACGCGTGATATCCGGAGCCGATCCGATCAGCGTCTCATCGCTGACTCTTCGAATCTCCACCACATCGTCTGATACAAGACGATGACCTCTTTTGATCAGTTCCAGCGCTGCTTCGCTCTTTCCGATTCCGCTCTCTCCCATAATCAGAACGCCTTCGCCGTACACATCCACAAGCACGCCGTGAATGGAAATGCACGGTGCAAGTTCTACGTTCAGCCATCGGATGATCTCAGCCATAAACGATGATGTCGTCCGAGATGTTCTCAGAATCGGCACCCGATACTTATTCGCAAGTCTGAGCATATCTTCGTCCGGCTGCGTTTTTGTCGTATAGATCACACACGGAATTTTGCTTGATAAAAATTGTTCGTAGACCGGCAGTTTTTTTTCTCTGCTCAGATGTTCCAGATATGTGTATTCTACATAGCCGATAATCTGCACGCGTTCCGAATCAAAGTGATCAAAATATCCTGTCAGCTGCAATGCCGGACGGTTGATATCAGGAAGCTTGATTCGGATCTCTGAGGCATCAATATCGGGCGTCATATTTTCCAGATTCAGCTTTTCGATGACTTTCGTCAATTCCACACCATTCATCTTTGGATCTCCTTTTTTAGTCATTTTTTTTATTTTATCACAATCCAGTCCTAACATCAATGAAAGAAATCATACACTTTTTCCGCACTTTTTCTGTTCATCGAAGGCGCTTTCAACAGTTCTTCAACCGCTGCATTTTTGATCGCCTCAAGCGATGTAAATGTCTGCATCAGGGATTTTCTCCTTGCCGGACCGATCCCCTCGATCTCATCCAGCACAGAATGTACTTGACTTTTCCCGCGCAGAGCACGATGATATTCAATCGCAAAACGGTGCGCTTCGTCCTGTATTCTGGTAATCAGTCGAAAACTCTCTGTATTTTTATCTATAACCACTTCCTGATCCTTAAAATAAAGTCCTCTCGTCCTGTGGCTGTCGTCTTTTACCATGCCGCAGACTGGAATAGTCAAATTCATGCTTTCCAGAACTTTCTGCGCCACATGAACTTGTCCTTTTCCACCATCCATCATAATCAGATCCGGAAACCTTCTGAAACTGTCCTGTATATTTTCTCTCCCCTGATTTTCCCTGATTCCATGGCAGAATCGTCTTGTCAGCACTTCTTCCATACTGGCGTAATCGTTTGGACCTTTCACCCATTTGATCTTAAATTTTCTGTAATCACTTCTCTTTGGTTTTCCATTTTCATATACAACCATGGAACCTACCGATTCAATCCCGCTTGTATTAGAGATATCGAACGCTTCGATTCTCGTGATCTGAGACAATTTTAAAAGTTCTTCCAGTTCCCGCACAGCTCCGCTTGTCCTTGCTTCCTCTCTTTTGATCCTCTCGCGATCCTGTTCCAAAACCATCTCCGCATTTTTTTCCGCAAGCTCTACCAGTTTTTCTTTTGTTCCTTTTTTAGGAACTTTGATATAGACTTTTGATCCCCGTTTTTGTGTCATCCACTGTTCCAGAATTTCGTGATCTTCCACCTCTGTCTGAAGTACCAGTTCCTTCGGAATAAACGGTGTCCCTGAATAAAATTGTTTTATAAAGCTGTTTAGTATACTGCTTTTTGTATCATTTATCGCCGCCCGCAGATAAAAATGATCTCGCCCGATCAGCTTTCCGCCTCTGACAAAAAAAACCTGGACAACAGCATCTTCCCCGTCTGTAGCTGCTGCAATGATATCCCGATCCTCCCCGTCGCTCTGAGTAATCTTCTGCTTCTGTGAAATCTGTCGTATACTTTCAATCAGATCTCTCTGCTCCATTGCACTTTCAAAATCCATTCTCTCGGACGCCGCCTGCATCTTTTTTTCCAGCATCCGAATCACCGGCTCCTGATCTCCTTCCAGAAAACGGACAGCTTTCTCTACCTGCTCCTGATATTCAGCTTGAGAAATCAACCCCTGACACGGAGCCTTACACTGACCGATGTGATAGTTCAGACATGGTCTTCCTTTTCCTGTATCCTTTGGCAGATTACGGCTGCAAGTGCGCAGCTGAAACAGTTTTTGAATCAGATCAATCGTATCTTTTACCGCTTTTGAGCTCGTATAAGGGCCGTAATATTTTGCTTTTTCCTTTTTCATGGAACGTGACAGAAAGACACGCGGGTATGCCTCAGCGGTAGATACTTTGATAAATGGATATGTTTTATCATCTTTCAGCATCGTATTATATTTCGGCTGATGCTCTTTGATTAAATTACATTCTAATACAAGCGCTTCCAGCTCCGAATCGGTTACAATATACTCAAATCTGCTGATTTTTGATACCATCTGTTCAATTTTAGAGCTTCTCACCCGACTGCTCTGAAAGTACTGACGCACTCTGTTTTTCAGACTGACTGCCTTTCCGACATAAATGATTGTATCCTCTTCGTCATGCATCAGATAAACGCCTGGCTTTGATGGAAGCTTCTTTAGTTCTTCCTCGATCTGAAACATAACATTCCTCCCTTCTTACTTTGTTTTTCTGCCGTCTCTTTTCATTACTATACCATAATTTTTCTATTATTTTTCAGAAAGTGAAAATATTTTTCTAAAAAAAGACCGCCGTAACTTTTTTACGGCAGTCTCTCTTTTCTTTTTGTTCTTTTTATTAGTTCTCTTCTTCATCTTCAATTTGATAAACGTTTGATGATTCTGAAGCAGTCTCCTCTGAAGCTTTCTCTTCTGAAAATGTTTCTTCCGATTTTTTTCCCTCTGAACTGCTTTCTTTTGAGATCTCCAGATTTTTTTCTTTCTCAGACTTCTCCGGATTTTCTTCCTCTGCAGAAGTATCCGGCAGTTCAATCACATTCGGATTTTCTTCTTTTATTTCCTCTTTTTTCAGATCAACCTTCGGCTTTTCTGTCACACGGCCAGATTTTTGTTTTTCTTCATTTTCTTCCGGCTCAGGCAGACCTTTTACTTTTCGGAAAATCTTTATGAATTCTTTTCCTGTAATCGTCTCTTTCTCAATTAGGAATTCTGCGATCTTATCGAGCGCATCTCTATTCTCGCTCAGAAGACGTTTTGCTTCCTCATACGCATCTTTCAGGACACGCATTACTTCCTGATCTACTTCCGCCGCAGTGACATCACTGCAGTTCATCACAACCTGTCCGTCTAAGTATCTGTTCGCCGGAGTTTCCAGCGCAATCAGTCCAAATTTTTCAGACATTCCATATTGTGTGATCATCGCTCTGGCAACGTCTGTGGCTCTCTCGATATCGTTCGATGCCCCTGTCGTCACCGTGTCAAATACAATCTCTTCTGCCGCACGTCCGCCGACAAGTTCTACCAGCATTGCGCGGATCTCTTTCTCTGTATTTAAATACTTTTCTTCTTCCGGAACATTCATGACATATCCCAGAGCCCCCATTGTTCTCGGCACAATCGTAATTTTCTGAACGGGTTCTGAATCTTTCTGAAGTGCACTGATCAGGGCGTGACCAACCTCATGGTAAGAAACAATTCTTCTTTCTTCTTTGCTCATGATACGGTCTTTTTTCTCTTTTCCGACAAGCACCACTTCCACAGCCTCAAACAGATCTTTTTGGCTGACTGCATTTCTGCCTTTTTTTACAGCTAAGATTGCCGCCTCATTGATCATATTTGCAAGATCTGATCCAACTGCGCCCGACGTAGCAAGTGCGATTGCTTCCAGATCTACGCTCTCATCAAGCAGAACATTTTTGGCATGAACTTTTAAGATATCAATTCTTCCTTTTAAATCCGGTTTATCAACAATGACACGACGATCAAAACGTCCCGGTCTTAACAGCGCCTTATCGAGAACTTCCGGACGGTTTGTAGCAGCCAGAATCAAGAGACCTTTTGACGTATCAAATCCATCCATCTCTGCCAAGAGCTGATTCAATGTCTGTTCGCGCTCATCATTACCGCTGCCGTAGCGACTGTCACGGCTTTTTCCAATCGCATCAATCTCATCAATGAAAATGATACATGGAGCGTTCTTTTTGGCTTCTTCAAACAAATCTCTGACACGCGAAGCGCCGACACCGACAAACATTTCTACAAAGTCAGAACCTGACAGTGAAAAAAACGGCACATGAGCTTCCCCGGCAACTGCCTTTGCGAGCAGAGTCTTTCCTGTTCCAGGAGGTCCTACAAGCAGTGCTCCTTTAGGAAGTTTTGCTCCAATTTTCGTATATTTTCCTGGATTCTCCAGAAAATCCACGACTTCCTGCAATGATTCCTTTGCTTCTTCCTGACCTGCCACATCTTTAAATGTGACGCCTGTCTCTTTTTGAACGTATACTTTTGCTTTGCTTTTTCCGACGCCCATCATTCCGCCGCCATTTTTTGACATCTTTCTAAACATAAAAAATGGAAGAACCAAAAGCAGAATAATCGGTACAAAAGTCAGAATCACATTTAAGATGACTGCGGATGTCGTATCTGGTATCTCTTCTTTGAAAGTCACCCCTGCATCCAACAGTTTCTGTGTTAATTCCGGATCATAAACTCTTCCTGTGTAGAATTCAAAGATTCTTCCGGCATAAGCTGGATTCTTCGGCACAATGACAATTCTGTCTGACTCAAATTCAACTTCTGCCACTTTGCCGTTTTCTATCATTTTTATAAACTGATCGTATGTGATCTCCTGTGTTGTTGTATCTCCCAAAACTCCACTAAAAAGTTTAATACTGACAAAAAGCGCCAGTGCAGCCATTAAAAAAAATAAAAAGCTGTGTTTTTTGGGTCCCTGCATATTTCCAGGTCCGACATTCGGGTCTGGCTGTGGTCTATTTTGAGAGTCATTCGGACCACGATTTTGATAATTCTGATTCGATGGCTGATTCTCGTTCATTTTTTTCCTCCTCATAAATAGTCTATTTTATTATAATACACCTGATTCAGAAATCAATAAGGATATTTGTTAAAGTTTTATGAAATACTGCAGATTGTGCAGAAAAGATAAAAATAGGGTATGGTTCGGCGAATCCGCCTTTTCCATACCCCATACTCTATTATTTTACTTCAATCAGTTCGTACTCGCTCGTTCCGATTCCCAGTTTTTCTGCATGTTCAATGCAGCTCTTCCAGTTTGTATTCGGACTGACCATTCCAAAATGATCTCTGTGTACATGTCCTTCCTCGCAGGCCTCTCCCAAAAGGCTGTCTGAAAATGGTTTCTGGCGGTTTACCGCATCCGCACATGCCACGTCAAGCGCTACTGGGTCAAAGGAGGCAAACATTCCTACATCCGGAACGATCGGCGCATCGTTCTCTGCATGACAGTCGCAGAACGGAGATACATCAATCACCAGACTGATGTGGAAGTTTGGTCTGCCGTCCAAAACGGCTTTGCTGTACTCTGCAATCTTATAATTTAAAATATCAAAAGATTCATCCGACGCCGGATTGACTGCATCGCGAGGACAGACTCCGATACATCTTCCGCATCCCACACATTTATCATGATCAATAGATGCTTTTTTGTCTTTTACGATCGCTGCATCATGCGCGCAAATCTTTGTACATTTTCCGCATCCGATACAAAGTTCCTGATCTACATACGGCTTTCCTGCACTGTGCATTTCCATCTTTCCAGCCCTTGATCCGCATCCCATTCCGATATTTTTTAAAGCGCCGCCAAATCCAGTTGCCTCATGGCCTTTAAAATGGTTCAAAGTGATAATAATATCCGCATCCATAATTGCTTGGCCAATCTTTGCTTCTTTTACATATTCTCCGCCTTTCACCGGCACAAGCGCCTCGTCCGTTCCTTTTAAGCCGTCTGCTATAATCACATGACATCCTGTAGAAAATGGTGTAAATCCATTCAAATATGCAGAGTCAATATGATCCAGCGCATTTTTTCTTCCGCCCACATACAAAGTATTGCAGTCAGTCAGAAATGGCTTTCCTCCTAGTTCTTTCACAACATCTGCTACCGTCTTTGCATAATTTGGACGCAGATATGCCAGGTTTCCCGGCTCTCCGAAATGAATTTTAATTGCCGCAAAATGTTTTTCAAAATCAATCTGGCCAATGCCAGCTTTTTTAATTAAACGTTCCAGTTTTTTCTGAAGATTGTCTCCATTTTTTACACGCAAATCTGTGAAATATACTTTTGACTTTTCCATCGTCTTCTCTCCTTTCCTCTTTCAGCTGTCTCTGCCTACAGGCACTCTGCTGCTGCCACTGCAAGCGCTCCATATCCAATATGGCACGCCACGCTCAATGAAAGCGGATCCATCTCTATTTCTGTGCCAAATTCACTTTCCAACAGTTTTTGCCACTCCGCAGCTTCTTCTATATTCCCTGTATACGCTGCCATGAGTTTTACTTTTCCCTCCTGCGCTGCCTTGCTGAATCGAGATGAAAGATCTTTTTTCATCGCATCAATCATAATTGCTTTTGCTCTGTTCTTTCCTCTCGCCTTTGAATAGGCATCCAGCTTTTCTCCTTGAATTTGGAGAACCGGTTTTAAATTCAAAATGGTTCCGATTGCCGCGGCCGCCGGAGTGATTCTTCCGCCCTTCTTTAAATATTTCAGTGTCTCAAGCGTGATATAAATACTGCTTCTATACTTCTTTTCTTCCAGAATCTGTTTAATCTGCGCCGCATTTTTTCCCTGTTCAACCAGCTTTTGGGCATCTCTTACAGACTCTTTTAAAGTAACTGAAATCTGCTGGTTGTCCACCACCTGAACTTTCCCGTCATAGTCCTGTGCCATTGCAGCAGCTGTCTGACAAGAAGCACTCAGTCCGCTTGACATCGGAATATGCACAATCTCATCGTACTCTTTCAAAATCTGATCCCACAGATCGGTCAGATCTTTTGGCGACGGCTGTGACGTACTGATATCCGCATCTTCTGTCAGATATTTGTAAAATTCTTCCTGAGACAGGCTGATATCTTCCAAGAATAGTTCCCCATTGATAAAAAATGGCATAGGAAGTACATACACTCCCATTTCTTTTGCCATTTTTTGCGTAATTCCGCTATTGCTGTCGGTTACGATTGCAATTTTGTTCATATCTTCCTCCATTTAACACCCTATCGGTCTGCGAATCCTGCCGATTTTGTTTCATTCTCTATTTTTCTATTATAATACAAGGAGGTCTTTTTGCCTATCTCTTTTTTTACTTTCAACTTATTGTTCCTGTCTGGCTATCCATCCTACATCTAAAGGAGTGGACTTTTGGCTGATTAATTGTAATGTACTTCCATCATTATCAGCCCCTGTGCCGGAGCCGTCTTTCCGGCATACTGCCGATCTTTCTTTTCCAAAATTTCTCCCATGCTCTCCGCTTTTCTCTGTCCCTGTCCCACTTCAATCAGAGTTCCTGTCAAAATCCGCACCATCTGCTGCAAAAAACCGTCTCCCCTAAAGGTCAGCCACAATTCTCCGTCTTTTTCTTCAACTGCAATGTCATAAATCGTCCGGACAGTCGATTTTTTCATCTTCTTATTTCCGCAGAAGCTGCGATAATCATGAGTACCGCACAATAGATGTGCCGCACGCCTCATTGCTTCCAGATCAAGCGATTCATAAATGCCATAGATCCATCTGCCTGAAAATACATTTTTTCCTTTCTCTGTACCAATCCGATAGCGATACACTTTTTCTTTTGCCGACAGTCTGCTGTGAAACCGCGGCTCCATCACTCTGACATCTAGAACTCCGATATCTGCCGGCAGATATCGGTTTAGTTCCTGCTTAATCCATTCGCACTCTGCTTTTTTATCAGTGTGGAAATTTGCAACCTGCCCTGCTGCATGGACACCTGCGTCTGTTCTTCCTGCTCCCTGTATCTCAATCGTCTCTCCGAACATCCGGCTTAAGACTGCCTCAATTTTTCCCTGAATCGTCTGCTGTGTCCGTGTCTGTCTCTGCCATCCTTCATACCGTGTTCCATCATACTGTATCCACAATCCATAATTCATTTTTCTGTCGTCCTTTCTTTTTATGTATACAGAATCCCTTCTGTAATTCCTGTCACTATAATAACAAGAATCGGATAGAATTTCTACTTTCTTGCTGCGTCGTGATGCTATCAGTAGCTATTATGAATGCTTATTTCAATGAAGAAAAAGCTGCTGTGGAAATAATTTTTCTCTCCACCGGAATATCGCAAACTCTCTGCCTGAAACGGGATAAACGAAAAGAAGGGGATGTGAAAAAACTCGATTGAGTTTTTTCACATCCCTCTTTTTGCTTTTGTTGTGTATAAATTGCTAGAATCATACGCTGAAAAGGCGCACTTC
>JAGZHZ010000017.1 GCA_018366495.1 Clostridiales bacterium | reverse complement strand
TCTATTATTTACTAGGGTACAGCTTTGGCAATTCATCTCACCACTTATCCCTCTACGGGCTTGAAGTGGGAGTATTCTTGCTAGGTCGTTTGATAAAATACAATTTCTCTTCCTCCTGATTTTAAATTTCTTCTCCAAGTCCCTTTTACTTTCTATTTATTTTCCTCTATTTTTCACTTTTGTGAACTTCCCCATCACCTAAAGATAATGGGGAGTTCTGACTGTGAGTTTATAAAAGTTCATTCTATTTTATATCTTTTCGTTTAAATATCTGCAGACCTGCTATATTTGTCCCAAAAATAATAAATACAGAATACAGGATCATTTTTCCTGCTTGGATATCTTCCTGATTCAAAATCTGTACTGCCTGACCAGAAGGCAGGAAATCTATGATATTTTGGTAAATGGTTCTTGTCATTCCCGTCATATATCTCGGATTTTTGACTGTTTCCATGATCGTTTCTCCATTTTGGATGAGTGCCTGATCTATCCATTCCGGCTGACTTAATGTTTTACTGGAACTCAGCATAGAAATCATGTTAAAAATAGAAATATATGCCAGATTCAGCAAAATTCCAACGATTCCAGTCAGAATCATTTGCTTCGCCGGCATTTCAAACATTCCGAAAAGTGAATTTCCTGCTGCCGCTCCAACAAGATACGCAAACAATACGCTTAAAATTCCAATAAGATAGCTGATGCATAAATTTGATAAGTAAATAGAATTCCTTGATAAACCGCTGATCAGTTTATTTCTCAAAGTCCCATCGTGGTAATCCGTTCCCACATACAGGCTGACAAACACTGACATGATGATGCCTGTCAAAATCAAAAATTAAAACAAAAAAGAATCCGGCGAATAATCTGCCCCGCTTTCTTTCATCGGCAGATACTGTGAAATCATCACATAGACAGAATAGAGAGCCGGAATGAAAAACGATGCAAAGAATACTTTATTTTTCCGAAGCCGATACATTCCTGCATGCAGCAATTATTCATGTTTTCCACCTCCTACTAAATTGATATAGTAGCTCTCGAGGCTTTCATCATGTTCACGGATTGAAAGCACACAACACTTTTTCTTTACCAGTGATAACATCAGATCTGAGATCGGTATCTCTCCATACACGACTGCCTGTGTGTGCGATTGAATTTCATACTGTAATCCCATTTGATCCAGTACGCCGACAAGCGCTGCAGTATCAGTCACCTTCAGCTCTGTGCATTTTCTGCACACACTCTCCAGTTCTTTATAAATCAATTCTTTCGGACAGTCTGTTTTTTTCTCTTTTCTCAGCTGTACGACGATTCTTGCCAGAAGCTCGTCCAGCTCAAACGGTTTTGTCATGTAGTCGGCAGCTCCATTCAGAAGGAGAGCTACCTTATCCTTCACAGCCACTTTTGCACTGAGCACAATGACCGGAATATCTAAAATCTGATTCAATACTTCCTCGCCTGATAATCCTGGCAGCATTAAGTCAAGCAAAATCAGATCTGGTTTGCACTTTTCCAGAAACAGCAGAGCTTCTGTGCCGGAATAGGCGTGAAACACTTCATATCCTTCTCGCACCAGCACTTTTTCCAGCATATCATTAATATAAATATCATCATCTATAATTAAAATTTTACTTATTGGATTTTCCTCTGCAAATATTCTTTTCTCTTGACACTCCCCATAGCTAAAGCAAGGGAGTTTACGACATATTTGATAATTTCTGTCTTTTATTTTTCTTTTAACTAAGAAATCATCATGACAAAGGTTCCTGCTACAATCGCAGCCAGCCCCAGACACGATTTTTTTGAAAGTTTTTCTCCAAATACAAGGTACGAAAATAAGACTGTGACGAGAATGCTCAGTTTATCAATCGGAACAACCACGCTTGCAGGACCATCCTGCAATGCTTTGTAATAACAAAGCCAGGAGGCCCCCGTCGCTGCTCCTGACAAAAGAATAAATCCCAGTTCTTTTAGA
The DNA here is from genome assembly GCA_018366495.1 of Clostridiales bacterium. Lineage (GTDB taxonomy): Bacteria > Bacillota > Clostridia > Lachnospirales > Lachnospiraceae > JAGZHZ01. The sequence goes on along the minus strand of JAGZHZ010000017.1, from coordinate 53,752 downwards.
GAAACTTCTTTTACAAGATGCTGCTTTCCGGTTACATAAACCATCGCCCATGCCATCACCAGCACAACGCCTGTTCGAATTGCTGTCCCCAGATTTGACTCCACTCCACTAATCCCTACCTTGCCGAGAATAGAAGTCAAACTGGCAAACACAGCGGAACCAAGCGCATAGAAAAACCACTGGCTTCCTTTTTTTGACTGTCTGGAATCGCTCTGTTTTTTCTCAATCATCAAAAAAGTTCCCGCTCCGATCAAAATCATTCCAAACACCTTTGGCATACTGACGCTCTCACCTAAAAATAGAAATGCCAGTAAAATAGTCAGAATCACACTCGATTTATCTATTGGGACGACTTTATTGATATCTCCTGTCTGCAAAGCTTTGAAGTAGCAAAGCCAGGAGGCGCCTGTTGCTGCCCCTGACAAAATCAGAAACAGCCATGACTTCCCTCCAATCTCAGAAATCTGTGACTGGGAGCCCACGATAAAAACCATCATCCAGGAAAACAACAATACCATTACGGTGCGAATTGCTGTCGCAACTGTAGAATCCGTTTTCCGAATTCCGCATTTCGCTAAAACAGCCGTAATTCCTGCAAACAAAGCAGAACCAAATGCAAATAGAATCCACATTCTCAATCATCTCCCTTTACTGTGCATCCTCATCCATCGTTTCAATCAGAAAACTGACCGGGCGAAATCCATCATTGCAGGAAATCATCGCAGACTTTTTATTTTTCATCCATCCTTGATAAAAATCTTCTCCTCCATGAGCCAGTGTCATCACAAAAGGGGAAACCGTATCCCATGCGCTGTCACAAAACCCCTCTGGCTGTTTCCATCCGTTTGCGACAAAGACCTGTCCTATCTTCATGTCACACGCATGTTCCATCGGATTTTCATATTTTTCCATTAAATCCTGATAACATGCCATTTTCATAACGGTAATTTTTACTTTTTTCATCTGTCATTCCCCCTCCTCTTGTAAATGAATGACATCATTCTATTCTGCCTTTTTAAAGCCATCAACAACGCCTTCTTTTTCCAATTTCAGCAATTCTGCTTTTTTTTCAATCCCCCCAGCATATCCTGTCAGACTTTTGTCCGTTCCGATTACACGATGGCATGGAACAATGATGGAAATCGGGTTATGCCCTACGGCTCCACCCACTGCCTGTGCAGACATTCGGGCGATTCCTCTTTTTTCTGCAATTTTTTCTGCAATCGCTTTGTATGTTGTCGTCGTTCCATATGGAATACAAAGCAAAATTGACCATACTTCTTTTTGAAATTCAGATCCTTTCATGTAAATAGGAGGCGTAAAATCCGGTATTTTACCTGAAAAATATAAATCCAGCCACTGTGCTGTCCTGTCAAATACAGCCAGTTTTTTCTCCTCATAAGTTTCCGGCAGCGTAGAGCCAAAATACTTTTGTTCGTCAAACCACAGCCCTGTCAGCGCAGTTTTTTCTCCTGCCATTGTCATCCAGCCCAATGGTGACTTATATTTATAAATTGAAATCATATTTTTCACCTCAAAAATATCGCTGTTTTCTTCCTGTTTTTCAGCCCAGCAGTTCCCGTACCATTTTCGCATCAAACACAACATTTGAGACATGATTGACTTCAATCTGATACAGCGCATTTGCGGCGATGTGTTCTGCCGCCTGCTCCAGATCACGGATTCCTGTCGTGTCATTATATTTCTCAATCACTGCATCGAGCGCTTCCTCCGTCACAATGCACTCGCTCTCTTTCATCCTCATTCTTCCCAGAACTTTTGGCAGAGCATACTGTGAGAAGATAATCTTTTTCTCCTCCGGCGTATAGTCTGGAATATCAATCACCGCAAAACGTGACATCAAAGGAGCGCTGATCTGATCTTTATCATTTGCTGTCGCAATCGGATAGACGCCTACAGTCGGAATCATGCACTCAATATAGTTATCTGTAAATCCGAGGTTGTCAAGCAGTGTCAGCAAAACATCGGCAGGATTTCCATTTCCTTTTCCTGCAGCCGCCTTATCCAGCTCATTAATGATAAAAACAAGATTTGACTCGCCTGCCATGGAAAATGCTTCCATGATGATACCCGGTTTTGCATTTGTATAGATACGGGAACTTCCTGTCAGCTGTTCCGGATCATTGATGGAACTCATATCCAGTGTTGTCCACGGCAATTTTAAAATTCGTGCCACTGCATATGCAATCTGTGATTTTCCTGTTCCTGCCGGGCCGACCAAAAGCAAGCCGTATGCCGGAAGCGTATGGGTTCGGTTGATCTGAATGACAGTCTCAATGATTCTCTGCTTTACTTTTTCCATTCCGTACAGTTCTTCATCCAGAATCCGGCGTGCCTCATCCGGGTCAATCGCCTCGAAATAGTTGCTTTTCCACTGAATATTCATCATGATAGAAAGTGCACGCTGTGCATGGCGTCTTTCTTCCGGAGAGACTTCATGTGACCGTGCCACAGCAAGGTTTCTGCGCGCCCATAACCGTATATTGTCAGGCAGTGTTCTGCCAGCGCACGTCATAAAGTCTGTGATGCTCTGCAGGCTTGTAAGCTTCATGCCGTCGCCTTCTTCCTCCTGATCTTCATCTTCCTTTTCTTCTGCCGGCGCACTGCTGGCGAGCAGCCTCTCTATCATAAACTGAAGGAATCCATCTTCTGCAGAAAGTTTTGTACCGCCGCCGAATGCAGTCTCACGAATCTTATAAACAGCATAGCCATCCTCACGATTTTCCCCTGACAGCCGCACATTGATATGGTTTTCTCCCAGCCACCGAAGCAGGCTGACAAAACGAGCGTCAATCCGCAGTATATCAGCGCTCACTGTCCCATCCTCTTCTTTAAACTCAAATGTCGTTCTCTTAATCGGATTTGTAAAGATTCCACAGGAATGATGTTTCCATTTTCGGATACTGTTATCTAAGATCAAAATCGGCTTTTCAGCAGATGTCTCTGAATCATTAGAACGAAATGTGGTATAAGTGCATTCTGCATAGTTCTTCTTATCTGGTGATGAATTAAAGTCAAATACTGGCATATTTTGTTACTCCTTTTCATTTAAAATCTTAAAATACGATATGCTATTTCTAGTTTATCACGGATTCCAGAACACAACAACCAACTTCTTTCCTGACTTTTTTTATTCAACTGACATTTTCTTTACAAACATCAAAAACTTCATTCAATATGGTTATACTCCTTTTATTATGCAAAAAATCGCCATATCCGGCATTTGCATGGTATGGCGATTCTGAATAAAGAGACTTTTTCACATCCCCTTTATGTTTTCTTATGTTTTCTTATGTTTTCTTATGTTTTCTTATGTTTTCTTATGTTTTCTTATGTTTTCTTATGTTTTCTTATGTTTTCTTTCTTATTTTCCATTTGTTTTTTATTCAAATGTCACACGTCCCCACAGACTCGGATTTTTGTTGATTTCCATTGTTCCGCACCAGCTCATCTGTACGGAAGACTGCGTGTTCGGGAATGGATAATCATTGTCTGTGATGCAGAAATTAAAATTGATCGTATCACCCGCTTTCGGAACGTACTGCTCAATCTGTTTATTTGAAAAGTTTGCCCACGGGATCGCTGCCTCAAAGATAAATCCTTCATCTGTCGTAGTATATTCTTTTTCATACCCCTCCAGAATATCAGCATTTTCTTCCATCCCTTTTGATGTGAATCGTGCCAGTTGTTCTCTCTCAATCATAGAACGATCAATCGCTGTATACCAGTTCTGGCTGTCCATCATCAGATACAGTAAAAAATCATTTGTTTCAAATGACGTACGCTCCGGATCTGCTTCTGGATTTGTAGAAATATAAATCTTAAAGTTATCTTCCATATTGTGTCCGATCACTCCAACTGCGCCAAGGCTGGATGCTTCCTTCGTATCTGATGCCAAATACAGATTTTCTTCATCCCACATCAAATAGACTGTACAGCTCACATCTGTCTCTCCAAGCCATGAACTTTCGTCGCGGATAATCTGAGAAGCGTCTTTGATCTCAATCGGAGAAGAAAGATTCCACTCGCCTAAATCTCCGTCAATCGTAATGGGTTTCTCTGCATGATAGGCAGAGGCAGCAGGCTGTTCGGCTGATGCCTCTGCTGACATCGCTCCCAGTGACAAAATCATAGCACTTGATAGTAATAACGCTTTTTTCATAGCTGTATTCTTCCTTTCCTAACTACATTTCTTCGTCAATTTCCATCTTTTTATTTTTTGAATCTCAAAACGGGCGCTGCCGAAACAGCAGCGCCCAGAAAATGGTAGGTATATGATGATACTTTTGGGATAGTTTCATCCAGTTTTTATTCAACAACGATTGTCTCGCTCATATCTCCTACAGTAATGACATGTTCACCAGCTTCCAAAGTCAGCTCTACTGAAATTACACGGAACTGTCCTTCATCAAGAGCTACGAATTTCTCAGCAGCTACGTCTTCTCCATCCATTACCTGAACAGTCATATGACCGTCTGAACCGTTATTCTTTGCAACAAAACTAATTTCAAACGGAACGCCTGCCTTCTGTACTTCTGTCACAGCTACTGTCTCCATAGACATTCCCCAGAATGTTTCTACTTCTCTTTCTTCTGTTGTCTGCGGTACGCTTAACAGACTCAGTTCGATGTCAGCTGGTTTGCTGTAGCTCATACCATAGTCCGTTGTCCATAAAACGTCTCCAAGGTTGTTTGCCATATCGATTGTCGGATTCTCTTTTGCCATCATTGCCATATACAGACGTGTCTCTGTATCAACGCCGATATCATTCTGTAATTCACCCCATGACAATGTGTAATCTTCTTTGTTGTAAGCAGTCTCATATAAGGTGCTTCCTGTCGGTTCTTTCTCGCCGAACAGCATCTCTGCTGTGATAGATGGATCTGTATAACGGTAGAAACTTCCAACAGAAGATCCGTGGTCAGGTGTATTTGCAAATGTCTGCATCAGAATTGCATCGCAGGCTTCTACCTGTTCCAGACCAGGTTCAGAGCTGACTGTTCCTTCAAATATAAGGACGATCGGTTTTCCTGCTGCCTGTGCGTCTTCCACCATATAATAGTAGTTATCATCAAATGTTGTCACATGGAACACGCATACATCTGCTTCTTCCATTGTGGATACAACGGTTCCATGTTCACCAAGAGCTGCTGTATCGCTCTCTTTGATATTTTCAGCTGAGCCATCCACATATACTTTTGTACCTTCTGCCAGAGGAAGAACATTGTTATCATTTTTCAGAAGAATTGCCGATTTCACCATCAGTTCTTCTTCCATCTCTGTAACTTCACTGCGGCGTGCTGCATTGATATCATCATTGTTCATCACTGCAAACTGTTCTGCCTTATATTCATCTGAACCGATCAGATCAAGTGCATCAGACCAGTCAGAATATGGATCTTCAAAAATTCCAAGCTCAAACTTGTTGCGGAGTACGCGTGCAACGTGTTCATTGAAATCTTCTTCCGTCACAAGACCTTCGTTTACTGCCTGAAGAATGATATCCGGGAATGCACGGTTGGAAACTTCTTCTGCGTACGCATCAATATCTGTTCCAAGGATTGCACCGTAGCAGCTGAACATATCCACGCCTGCATTCAGAATCATTGCATAGCGTTCTGCTGCTGATAATGTGGAAATATCCACACCGTCAGATGTAATACCTGTATTTCCCATAATACGGCTGATATCGAGAGGCCAGTCCAGACATACAACGCCTTCGTATCCCAGATCATCTCTTAAGATAGAATAGGTATCTTTGTCCATATATCCCTGTACACCATCTGTCACACCAATATTATTATTCGTCATGATGTAGTGTGTTCCTGCGTCCACCACTGCTTTCCATCCAACCATCCAGCTGTCGATCAGATCTGCCGGAGATTTTGCTTTAATATAAGAATTACGTCCGCCGCGTGCAATAAAGTGTTTAGAATGCGCGCTCCATCCGTTATCCTGATAAGCATTTGTCTCGATCGCAGACATTTTTGCGATATAGTTCGGATCATCCCCGTAGAAACTGCCGATTTCATTGCCATATCCGTGGAATACCTGATGATATCCAAGAGCTGCTGATTCTTTTGAATACTCTGATACAAGGTTGTACAGCAGATCTTCGTCGTGTGCAATACCGAATGCGTAGTGCGGCATATCTACCATACCGCCCCATGTATTATAAGAACGGTCTCCTGAAAATACACACGGAATACCGAGACGGCTTTCCTCTGCGATTCCCTGAATAGAATTAAATAAGTCAAGCTGATCTTTTGGGTTTCCTGTCAGCGCAGCGATAAATGTAGTAGTCTTTGCTTCCTTAATTTGATATTCCATCGGAACAACTTTCGAGCCATCCACGTCAACATATGGTTCTGTTCCGTACAGACAAATTTCCGGATCACTTAAATATGGCGTTCCTTTTACCGTCACACCTGCATGAGACTGATCCTGATCTCCCCCAAGATCACTGACCGTACTTCCGTTGCTTCCAAATACACACGCAAAAATCAGAGAACCTGCTTTTTCTTCGGGTGTCATCTGTGCCAGAAGATCTTGAACACGCGTCTCCTGATCAGCACGCCAGTCTTCATAGACATCTAACTCTCCATCTTTATCGAGATCGCGGAAGTACAGCCCGTCTACTTCCAGGAATCCATCTTCACTCTTGTTACTCAGGCGAACCTGATCCCCATTCTCCTCAATATAGTAAAATCCAGATTCGCTCTGCTGAATCACTGAGTTTTCCTCTGCAAAAACAGGAAGACTGATCGCATTCAAAATCATAGCTGATGAAAGCAGCATAGGAATTTTCTTCTTTCTCATATAAAACCTCTCCTTTTCCGAAAAAATACCCTTTTTTTATATTTTTTCTTTCTTTTATATATTTGAAATCCTGCGCAGTGATTTCCCGATTGAAAACCGGCTTCAATGTAATTTTGATTATATCATCTCAAAAATACAGTTCTCAAGCGTAATGTCATGAACGGCTTTTTTTTGTCATGAATGGTATCTATGAGCTATCTCATTGTTTAAAACCAATAGATAGTTCACAATGAAATCTATACTATTATCTCTGCACGCGCGCTCCTTTGCCGCCCATGACAGCTTCTACTTCTCTTTTGTCTGCCATCGTCGTATCACCTGGAGTTGTCATGGCAAGGGCGCCGTGAGCGGCGCCATAGTTTACGGCTGTCTCTGCATTCTGTGTTGTCATCAGTCCGTAGATCAGCCCCGACGCAAAAGAGTCTCCTCCGCCCACGCGATCAAGAATTTCCAGCCCTTTATAATCTTTCGCCTTATAAATTTCTCCGTCCGCCCAGCAGATCGCACTCCAGTCATTGACAGTGGCTGTCTTTACTTCTCTCAGTGTTGTGGCAACTGCTTTAAAGTTCGGATACGCTCTTGCCGCTTCATTGATCATTTTTTTATACCCATCCAGATTCAGCTGTTTCAGTTCTGCATCGTTTCCTTCAACCTCAAATCCAAGACACGCTGTAAAGTCTTCTTCATTTCCAATCATCACATCGACATACTTTGCAATCTCTCTGTTTAATTCCTGAGCTTTTTGTTTTCCTCCGAATGCTTCCCACATGGAAGGACGGTAATTTAGATCGTACGATACGATTGTCCCATATTTTTTGGCAGTTTTAATTGCTTCCAGAGCTGTTTTTGCCGACTGTTCCGACAGGGCGGCATAGATTCCTCCTGTATGAAACCAGCGTATTCCCAGTTCTCCAAAGATATATTCAAAATCAAAATCTTCCGGCTCTGCTTTCGAGATTGCTGTATTGGCTCTGTCAGAACAGCCCACTGCTCCTCGGATTCCGAATCCCCTTTCCGTAAAATTCAGTCCGTTTCGGCAGATTCGTCCGATCCCATCTGTTTCCATCCATCGAATTAACGCCGTGTCCACACCGCCTTGCAGAATCAAATCTTCCAGCAGTCTGCCCGTCTCATTGTCTGCCAATGCAGTAATGATGGCCGTTCGCATCCCGAAACATCGGCGCAGTCCCCGAATCACATTGTATTCTCCTCCGCCTTCCCAAACTTTAAAATTTCTGGCAGTTCGGATTCTGCCTTCTCCCGGATCAAACCGCAGCATGACCTCCCCCAGAGAAACGGCATCATATCGACATTCTTCTTTTGGTTTCATCTCTAAATTCATTCCTATTTCCTCCCTCTATTGTCTTATTTTTTCTTTTGCCTCTGCCACAGCCTTGACAAATTCCTGCGCCTTCGCTGTTACAGCTTCAAAGTTACCCGTCTTTGCCCCGACAGTCAGACTGCTTCCCGTACCTACCGCAAATGCGCCTGCTCGAATCCATTGTTCCACATTGTCTGTATCCACGCCCCCGGAAGGCATAAATTCTGCCTGCGGAAGCGGTCCTTTCAGCGTTCGGATCGCAGAAGGCCCCACAATGTTTCCCGGAAAAATTTTGATCACGTCGCATCCCATCTCCAATGCACAGATTGCTTCTGTCGGCGTCATCACACCTGGAAATACCGGAACATGATAACGATTACACAGGCGAATCGTCTCACTGTTTAATCCGGGACTTACGATATACTGTGCCCCCGCCAGAATAGCTTCTCTTGCTGTCTCCGGATCAAGCACTGTTCCCGCCCCGATTACAATCTCCTCCCGATTCCGATAATTCTCACAGATGACCTGAAGAAAGTCCATCGGATTTCCCTGTTCCATCGTCATGGTAATTTCAATAAAATGAATTCCTCCTCTGGTCACAGCTTCAACTAGCTTTTTTCCTTCTTCTTTGTCTCTTGCACGCAGTACCGAGACTAATTTTTCTTCTCTCATTTTTTTTAAAATCTCTTCTTTTTTCATAAAACCTCCTGATATTATCGTTCTTCTTATATCTACTGTTACATCTTTTTTATATCTGCTTTTATTTTGTATCTGTTTTCGTCTTCTATTTATCTTTCCATTTATTTCTTTATTTAATTTTTCTATTTATTTTTGTCTCTTGTCTGTTCTTCTTTCTGCTTTTTTCTCTTTATACATATTTTTTCAGCGTTGCTTCCACTGCGCCTTTCCCTGCAATCATCTCTTTCAGATAAAAAGCAATTTTAGAAGCCAGACCGGTCTCATACAGATCTGTCCCAAATATTGTTTTATTTTCCAGAATCGGTCTGATTTTTTCCGACACATCTCCCGAAAACCCAAGTGAAATTTCTTTTACAACGGGCTGCAGCTGATCGAGAAGAGGATCAGGACTTAACGTGAACGCCTTTCCCTGATCATCTACTGCCATCAGATAGCGAATCCACCCTGCAATCACAAGTGGAATCATCTTCAATTCATCTGCTGCCCCTCTCTTTAACTTTCCATACGCTTTTATTGTTTCCCCGTAACGGACGGCGAGTTTTTGTGACGTATCTGTTGCGATTCTCTGAGGAGTGTCCGGCATAAATGGATTCGGAAATCGAATCTGAATGACTTCCTCAATAAATTTTCTGGGATCTAAAATTTTAGGATCTGACACGACTGGAAGTCCTTCTTCGTATCCGATCCGCTCAATTAATTTTTTCAATATCGGATTTTTCATTTCTTCTGAGATGAGTGGATACCCTAAAAGGCAGCCAAATACTGCCAACGCTGTATGGAGCGGATTCAGGCAAGTGCATACTTTCATTTTTTCCGCTTTATCCACCGTTTCTCTCGAGGTAAAGAAAATCCCACCCTTCTCCAGCTGCGGTCTTCCATTTGGAAACTCGTCCTCAATCACAAGATACTGACATTCCTCTGCATTTACAAAAGGAGCGATATATGTGTTTTTTGCTGTAACGATTGGCTCCATCCCTTCTATCCCGTCTGCTTTTAAAATTTCTTCCGCTCTTTTGTCAGGGCGAGGCGTGATTTTGTCAATCATACTCCACGGAAAACTTACTTTTTCTCTGTCCTGAAGATAAGACAAAAATCCTTCTTCTGCCCTGCCGTTTTTTTCCCACGCCAGAGCAAATGTCTCCATAGCTTCTTTCAGCCGGTCACCATTATGCGAACAGTTGTCCATGCTCACCATGGCAATTCGTTTCCCTCCGCTTTGATATCGCTCATATAGGAGAGATGCAATCTTTCCTATATAGCTTTCAGGTGCTTCAGGCCCTCTTTTCAGATCCTTCTCCACATCTGAAAAATACTGTCCATCTGCGCCCTTTAAGCTATATCCCTTCTCTGTGATGGTAAAGCTGACGATCTGCAAAGAATCGGCGCAGAAAATTTCTTTTAATCGCTCAAAATCTTTCTTGTTTTCAGGATTTACTTCCAGTGATTCCACAATACTTCCAATTACTGTTTTTTCCATTGTCCCGTCTGATTTCAAAGTGAGCAAAATACTGAAACCGTCATGAAGAAGATTGATATTTTCTATAATTTCATAATCATATCCCTCAGCTGCAATCATCCCCGTATCCATCACTCCCCGGTTTAAAAGTTCCTGCAGTACATTTGCCTGAAATGCTCTCAAAATATTTCCCGCTCCGAAATGAATCCACTGCGGTCTCTCTTTTGTCCTTTTCTTGACTGTCTCCCGGTCAAATTCGGGAAGACGATATCCTTTCTTCATCCATTCTTCTCTGTCTTTTAGTCCATTCTCATTTAACTTCATCACAGCCTCCTTATTTTTCGTTCATTTTGCAAATGGCTTCCCAGAGCCCATTGATATAAGTGGCTCCAAGAGCGCGGTCATACAGTCCGTATCCCGGTCTGGCCTCCTCATCCCAGATCATTCTGCCGTGATCAGGACGGATGTATGTGTCAGGGCAAGTGTCATACACTGCTTTCATAATCTCGAACAGATCGAGATCTCCATCGGAAGACAGATGACTCGATTCCCTGAATTTATGGTATCCCAGATACTTAATATTTCTGACATGAAGACAGCCAATCCTGTTTTTTTCACCGAAATGACGGATGATTGCCGGGATATCATTGTCACGGTTTGATCCCAGGGAACCAGTACAGAGGCAGATCGCATTCGATGGCGAATCATACATTGCCACAATCTGATCGTAGTCACTCTGACTGTGCGCAATCCTCGGAAGGCCAAATATAGACCAGCCAGGGTCGTCCGGATGACACGCCATGACAATGCCGCACTGTTCACACACCGGAATAACCGCTTCCAGAAAATATTTATAATTGGCTCGCAGATCGTCTTCCGAGATAGACTCATACCTTTTCAGCGTCGTCTCCAGATCTGCCAGACGTTCTTTCTCCCAACCCGGCAAAGAAAATCCGTTGCTGTTTTTTGCCGTCTCTCTTACAATGTCAATCGGTGTCATTTCTCCCAACTCTTTTTCATCAAAATACAGACTGAAAGAGCCGTCCTCCGGAATGATGCGCGCCAGATCGGTACGCAGCCAGTCAAATACAGGCATAAAATTATAGACAATCACTTTGATGCCGTATTTTGCCAGATTGCGGATTGTCGTACAATAGTTTTTTATATAGTTGTCTCTGGAAGTCAGTCCCATCTTAATGTCTTCATGAACATTTACACTTTCAATCACTTCACATTCCAGACCTGCTGCATGAATATGATCTACATATTTTTTGATTTCTTCTTCCGTCCACACCTCCCCGGCCGCTTTCTCATCCAGCACCCCCATCAGCCCGGACATACCTGGAATTTGTCGGATCTGTTTCAGAGAAATGCTGTCTCTTCCTTCTCCATACCATCGAAAAGTCATCTTCATAAAATTTTATTCTGCGGTCTCAATACACATCTTTTCTCCGTGCAAATGCCGCTTTCTCCTTTCTGCTGCGATATAAAACTGTGCCATATGAATTTGTTCTTATACTGATCAATCAGTTCGGCTGTCAGCCTTGTGAAATTCAAATACGTTCGTTCTATTCTTTCCACCTGTAAGATGAAATATGCCGCACACAGGTATGAAAATATGAAAAGTGATAAATATTATAGGTGATAACCATCCTCTCTTGTCAGGAGCAAACTATTTGTCATTCATTCTGACAGTTCGCCGTCCATGTCTGATCTGAATGAACACTGTCTGAAAGGAAAAAGAAAATGAAATCTTTAAAAAAAGCAGGTATCTTTTGTCTCGGCGCAGGACTGATTCTGGGATGTGCCGTCTTAGCCGGAGGCTGCAGTTTCAATAACGGCAAACGTATCGTGCGCATTGCCCACGGCCAGTCAGAGACACACCCGGAACATCTGGGTCTTTTAAAATTTGAACAGTATGTTGAGGAACATTTAGGAGATCAATACGATGTGCAGATTTATCCAAATGAACTGTTGGGAAGTTCTCAAAAAGCGATTGAACTGGCGCAGACAGGGGCGATTGACTTTGTCGTCTCAGCTGCGGCAAATCTGGAAAATTTTTCAGATATCTATGAGATCTTCAGTATGCCTTACCTGTTTCACTCAGAAGAGATCTATCGAAATATCATGAATGATACGCAGTATATGGAACAGATCTATCATGCGGCAGATGAATCCGGTTTTCGTGTGCTGACATGGTACAATGCGGGAACACGCAGCTTCTATGCCAAAAAAACGATTTACACGCCTGAAGATCTGAAAGGAATGAAAATCCGTGTCCAGCAAAGTCCCGCCAGCGTCAGTATGTGCAAAGCTTTCGGCGCCGCCGCCTCGCCTATGAGTTTCGGGGAGGTCTACACGGCGATTCAGCAAGGCGTCATTGACGGCGCTGAAAACAATGAGCTTGCGCTGACGAACAACAAACATGGAGAAGTTGCAAAATATTACTCTTACACAAGGCATCAGATGGTGCCGGATCTTCTGATCGGCAGTTTAAAATTTCTGGATGGATTAAGCCCCGAGGAATATGATGTCTTTTACGAGGCTGCCCTTCTGTCAACAGAGACAGAACTGAAATATTGGGACGAACAGATTGAAGAGGCGAAGAAAACTGCTTCTGAAAAAATGGGGGTAACATTTATCGAGACGGATATGGAACTGTTTCAGCAGAAAGTTTCCGCCGTACAGCAAAATATGCTCGACGAAAATAAAAGTATCCGCAGTTTTTATGAGCACATCCAGGAAGTAAACAAAAAATCTCAACAGGAGGTCAGATAAAATGAAACCATTAGATTCACTCAGAAAAGGAATAGACTTTGTCCTGAGTTTTTTATGTTCCTTGCTCTTTGCAGCCATGGTTGTAATCGGAACGTATCAGATCATGGCACGTTTTATCTTCCGCAGCCCCAGCACCGTTTCCGAGGAACTTTTGACATACTGCTTTACCTGGATGGCGCTTTTGGCCGCCGCATACGTTTTTGGAAAAAGAGAGCATATGCGCATGAGTTTTCTCGCCGACCGTCTCCCTGCAGCCGTCCAGAAAGCCTTGTGTATCGTGTCAGAAATTCTGGTCTTGCTTCTGGCAGGCACTGTGATGGTCTACGGCGGTTTTTCAATTGTGCGTCTGACTATGACACAATCTACAGCTTCTCTTGGAATACCGATGGGCATGGTCTATACCATTCTTCCCATCTCAGGCATATTGATTGTGCTTTATTCTGTCTTAAATATCATAGATCTGATCCGCGGCGCCGCAAATGTGACGCCAAATCGAAAAACAGAAAAATACAGGAAGGGAGTGTAAAAAACTTTATGGATACTGCAATTATCTGTGGTCTCATTATTTTAACGGTACTGATTCTGCTGCTGCTCGCCGGCGTTCCGATTGCCGCCGCTTTAGGTATTTCTTCCATCTGTGCCATTCTGCCCGTAATGGATGCGGATGCTGCTGTTTTAACAGGCGCTCAAAGAATTTTTTCCGGTATCTCCGTGTTCAGTCTTCTTGCCATTCCTTTCTTTATTCTGGCTGGAAATATCATGAATAAAGGAGGCATTGCGATCCGTCTCATCAATCTGGCAAAAGTCGTCACTGGGAGGATGCCAGGCGCGCTTGCTCAGACAAACGTTCTTGCAAATATGCTGTTCGGCGCAATATCCGGCTCCGGTACTGCCGCTGCCTCTGCGATGGGTTCTATCATCGGACCGATCGAAAAAGAAGAGGGATACGATCCCAACTTTTCTGCAGCAGCAAATATTGCAACCGCTCCGACGGGACTTTTGATCCCCCCAAGCAATGTCATGATTACATTCTCTTTAGTCAGCGGCGGAACTTCTGTCGCAGCGCTCTTCATGGCCGGATATCTCCCCGGAATTCTATGGGGAATTGCCTGCATGATCGTCATCTATCTGATTGCTAAAAAGCGCGGATACCGCAGCAGTTCTTCTTTCACTTTAAAAGAAAAATGGAATATTTTTTTTCAGTCTCTTCCCTGCCTTTTTTTGATTATTCTTGTCATCGGCGGCATCATAGGCGGTATTTTTACAGCGACAGAAGGATCCGTTGTGGCTGTGGTGTACAGCCTGATTCTGTCTCTGTTTGTCTATAAATCCATCCGTCTCAGAGATCTGCCGCAGATCCTAAAAGACAGCGCACAGATGACAGGAATTATCATTTTTCTGATCGGTGTGTCCAGTATCATGTCCTGGGTCATGGCTTTTACAAATATTCCATCTGCCGTGTCATCGGGACTTTTATCCGTAAGCGATAACAAATATGTCATATTTTTAATGATCAACGTAATCCTTCTCGTTGTAGGTACATTTATGGATATGACGCCGGCATGTCTGATTTTCACGCCGATTTTCCTTCCTGTGTGCCTTGCTCTCGGAATGAATCCCGTTCATTTCGGGATTATGATGATTTTTAATCTGTGTATCGGTACGATCACGCCCCCTGTGGGAACGACACTATTTGTCGGTGTCCGAGTCGGCGGCGTCCGGATTGAAACCGTCTTTCGCCAGCTTCTCATCTATTTTGCGGCGATTTTTCTTGTGTTGATGCTCGTCACTTATATTCCTGTCATCAGTCTGTGGCTGCCTGGACTGCTTGGCTATGTATAAATATCAGGAGGTTCTATCTATGAAACCATTTATGGATCACAACTTTTTGCTCCATACAGAAACTGCTAAAAAGCTGTACCATCAGTTTGCATCCTCTCTTCCTATTCTCGATTACCACTGTCATATCAATCCAGAAGAAATCGCGCTGGATCACCGATTTGAAAATATCACACAAGTGTGGCTCGGTTCTGATCACTACAAGTGGCGTCTGATGCGTTCTAATGGCGTAGAGGAAGATTATATTACAGGGAAGGCCCCTGATCGGGACAAATTTCAAAAATATGCCCAAACTCTGGAAAAAGCTATTGGAAATCCGTTGTTTCACTGGAGTCATCTGGAGTTGCAGAGGTTTTTTGACTTCCAGGGAATATTGAACGGTAAGACAGCCGATACGGTTTGGAATATATGCAACAAAAAGCTGCAGCACGATGAGATGAGCGTGCGCAGTCTCATCAAACGCTCTCATGTATCATTGCTCTGCACAACGGATGACCCGTCAGACGATCTGAGATATCATCAGAAGATCAAAGAAGATCCCTCTTTTGATGTCCAGGTCTTGCCCACCTGGCGTCCTGATCGGGCGATGAATCTGGAACGCCCGGATTATCTCGATTACCTAAAAAAACTTTCCTCCATTTCCTCCGTGGAAATCAAGACGTTTAAAAATTTAAAACACGCTCTTTCCAGACGCATGGAAGATTTTCATTCTATGGGGTGCAAAATCTGCGATCATGGAATGGATTATGTGATGTATTATCCTGCCTCTGAAGAAGAAGTGGAATGTATTTTCTCCAGACGGCTTTCCGGCGAACATCTGACAAACGCTGACATTTTAAAATTTAAGACTGCTTTTATGATATTTTCTGCTCAAGAATATAAAAAGTACAACTGGGTGATGCAGCTTCACTTCGGATGCAGACGCAACAACAACAATACAATGTTTCAAAAGCTGGGGCCTGACACGGGATTCGACTGCATCAGTGACTTCACGCCGATCTCGCAGCTTGCCAACTTTTTAGATGCACTCAGCATGAAAAAGACTCTCCCAAAAACGATCCTGTACAGCTTAAACCCAAGCGATGATGAACAGATCGCAGCTTTAGCCGGCTGTTTTCAAGATAACGAAGCCGTCGGGAAAATCCAGCAAGGCTCTGCCTGGTGGTTTAATGACAATAAAACAGGCATGATCCGACAGATGACTTCCCTTGCCAATTTAGGTCTTCTCGGGAATTTTATCGGTATGCTCACCGATTCCCGCAGTTTTCTGTCGTATTCCAGACATGAATACTTCCGCAGAATCCTGTGCAGTCTGATTGGAGACTGGGTAGAAAATGGTGAATATCCAAATGATATGGAAAATCTGGAAACAATCATCAAAGATATTTCCTACAATAATGCTGTGCATTATTTTGGCTTCGATCTTGACACGGTCTGAACAGATATCGAACTATGTTTTTTGTTGACACCTCCTTTCAAAAGAGATAGACTGAACTCAGAAACTTTCGTCAATGGAGGGTCATCCTATGAAATCTATTTATGATTGTTATACACTGAACAACGGTGTCCAAATCCCCTGTACGGCATATGGAACGTACAAAGCTGCCGCCGGTCAGACAGATGAAATCCTTTTTACAGCCATTCAAGCAGGCTATCGTTGTTTTGATACTGCCTCTTTTTACGGCACAGAATCTTATCTAGCCGAGGCAATCCAGAAAAGTGGTCTTCCCCGAAAAGACTTTTTTCTTACGTCAAAAGTCTGGAAAACGGAGATGGGATATTCTGCTGCAAAAGAGGCATTTTACAGAACACTTGAAAATTTGAAAACAGATTATCTCGATCTTTATCTGATCCACTGGCCTCTTCCTTCTCCTGACTATACAGACTGGAGACAGCTGGATGTAGACACTTGGAAAGCAATGGAAGAATTATATCAGGAGGGCAGAATCCGCGCGCTTGGTCTGAGCAATTTTCTGCCCCACCACATCGAAAATATCATCCATCACTGTGAAGTTTTGCCATCTGTCAATCAGATTGAATTTCATCCGGGCTACACACAGCAGGCTGTGATTTCCTACTGCAGGGAACATCATATTCAAGTACAGGCATGGAGTCCCCTTGGAAGAACAAGAGTACTTGGAGATTCTCTGATTTTAGAGCTTGCCGGGAAGTATCACGTCTCTCCCGCACAGATCTGTCTGCGCTTTGCTGTCCAGAAAGAAGTTATCCCTCTTGTGAAAGCTTCTTCTTTAGAACGCATGAAGGAAAATCAAGATCTGTTTTCTTTTGAGATTTCTAAAGAAGATATGTATCGAATCGATACTATGCCGCAGACAGGATGGTCCGGAGAACATCCTGACAGAGAGCGCATTTATTTCTAAAATCATTAAAGGAGAACGTAACTTGAATTTTTATTTTGCACCGATGGAAGGGATCACCGGATACATATACCGCAATGCGCACCACCGGTATTTTCCCGGAGTTGACAAGTATTTTTCGCCATTTATACAACCGAACCAAAATGAATGTTTTCATTCCAGAGAAATCCAGGATGTGATGCCGCAGCACAACGAACAGATTCCTCTCGTTCCTCAGATTCTGACAAACCGCGCCGATCTGTTTATTGCCACAGCTAAAAAACTAGAACAGATGGGATACAAAGAAATAAACTTAAATCTGGGATGTCCCTCTAAAACTGTCGTATCAAAAATGCGTGGTTCCGGCTTCTTAAAAGAACCATTGCTTTTGCAGGAATTTCTGGAAGAAATTTTTTCTGAACTGACTGTTTCAATTTCTGTAAAAACAAGAATTGGTATGGCAGATCCGGAAGAATTTTATGACTTGATTGAGATCTATAATCGTTTTCCGATCAGCGAGCTGATTATCCATCCCAGACTTCAGACAGATTACTATAAGAACACACCGAACCTTTCTGTCTTTTCAGATGCGTGCCGTTTGAGCAAGAATCCATTGTGTTATAATGGGGATTTATTTACCGCACATCACTATAAACAGTTCTGTCAGAAATTCGATGCGATTGACCGAGTGATGATCGGAAGGGGACTTCTCGTCAACCCGGCAATGACTTGTGAAATTCAGTCCGGCATGGTTTTGACTAGAGATACCCTGCGAGCCTTTCATGATGAAATCTATGAGGGCTACCGCACCGTCATGTCGGGGGATCGAAATGTATTATTCAAAATGAAAGAATTATGGTTCTATCTGATTCATCTGTTTTCCTCACCGGAAAAAGCAGCAAAGCAGATCAAGAAGGCTGAAAAACTTTCTGCCTATGAAAAAATCATTGATCATTTATTTTCTGAATCAGATCTTATCAGATAGAGACAGAGAAAAAATTGTAAGTTAAAAAATAATGGATATTCCTTATGCCCAAAGGCAGGGATTGACTGAAAGATCTCATTCTATACGGGATCAGGATATATGAATCTTTGACACTCCCCATAGCTAAAGCAAGGGGTTTTACGACACATTTGATAAAAATATTATGGTAAAAAGGGGGATTTTTTATGCAATTAAAACTTTATGAGCCAATGCAGGAAAATGACTATTATTTTAAAGGATACGTCTCTTTAAAAGAGCTGTCACAGCTGTTTTCAGATTATGAATTTCCAGAGGAAACCCTGGAAAAAGCAGCGATCCACAAAAAAAATATGCTTCAGGGCATCTCATCTTTCACAGCTGTGCTGCGCATGGATCCTGACAGCCGCACCGAAGTATCTGAGGATATGATTGTCTTTACTTCGGACCACATTCAGATCTGCAACGGCGCAAGTAAAATCGCTGCCATCTGCCAGATGGACTCATCTCAGCTTGATGAATCTGCCGCCTCTGTCAGCATCTTTTTAACGACGGAAGAAAAAATGAAAGCGCTGGCTTTTTAACACGGCGTTCATTTTTATTCGCTCGTCATGAACTACCCATCATGGGTTTTCTGGCTGAAATATGATAAACTTGAAAATCCTGATTCTGTTTTGTATGAGAGACAACGGTTTTTAAAGAAAAAATAAATTCAGAGGTTCCATGCAGGAAAAATTCCTGTCTGAAACCTCTGAAATTTTTTACATCAATTCAGTACGGATTCCTGTTCCCAATTCAATAATTCACCCGATACTGCATCCATCTCAAATTCATATTTTATATCTTCATATATAATTTTTCCATCATATACAGAGACCCCGTCGTCTTCATCTTTCTCAATACGGATGTCTTCTTCCTCGGCACCTTCCACCATCTTCAGTGCAATCTTCTTCGCTTCCTCTTCTGTAAGCTTTGCAGCATTTTTATCCTGACTGTTCTGTCCTTCTTTTACTTCAAACTGCATCTTTGAAATCACTCCGTCCTGTGTGCAGATATCGTATTCATACTCTCGTTCCTCTGTCTGAAATGTAATTTCATAGATATCTCTGCCCTCTTTCTGATCGCGTTCTGTCTGAAGTTTTGTAATCTCTTCTTCTTTCAGTCCGGCATGAGTTAAAGCAATTTCAACAGCCTTTTTCTTTGATATGCTGCTGTCTTTTTCTTTCAAAGGTTCCGCACTCACGCAAAAAGCAACTCCGGCTATAAGACACGCTGCAAATACGATTGCTCCCCTTCGCGTCTTTTTCATTTTCTTTTCCATAAAAAGTTCCCTCCTATCTTTGTCGAACCCGTATACTTCCCTTCCTGTTTTTCATTTTGCATAGCACAGCGATATATCCTGCCTAAAAAACAGTTTTTTATCTTTGTTATTTTTTTATTATAATATAGTATGTCCCAAAAAGATAAGAAAATCTTCTTGAATTTTTTTTAATATTTTGTGAACTTTTATTTCCAAAAAGTAAAGCCGCCGCACCATGACTGCAGCACCGTAATCCAGTGCTTTCTCTCATGATACAGCAGCTTTTTTAAATGTTCGTATCTTCTTTTGGCATTTTCATTTTCATAAAAATCAAAAATACAACTGTCATCACAATTCCCGCTGGAAGTGAAATCCAGGCGGACTGTGTAAATCCTGCAATAATATAAGTAATACACGAAATCACTGCGATAGAAAGCGCATACGGAAGCTGAGTTGACACATGGTTGACATGATCACTCTGTGCGCCTGCTGACGCCATGATCGTCGTATCCGAGATCGGTGAACAGTGGTCTCCGCACACAGCTCCTGCCATACACGCAGAGATGGAAATTGTCATCAGAGTCGGATTCGTATTCTGGAATGCTTCAACTACAATCGGAATCAAAATACCGAATGTTCCCCATGATGTTCCCGTTGCAAATGCAAGGGCACAGCCCACTAAGAAAATCACTGCCGGAAGCAGATTCATCATTCCTTTTGCACTGTTCTTTACTACTTCTGCAACAAATTCGGCTGCTCCAAGGCTGTCTGTCATCCCTTTTAATGTCCAGGCAAATGTTAAAATTAAAATTGCCGGAACCATTGCTTTAAATCCCTGCGGGATGCAGCCCATACATTCATTAAAGGACATTACATGGCGCACTACATATAAAACTACAGTGATAACCAGACCAAAAAAGCTTCCCATGCACAGCCCCAGTGAGGCATCGCTCTGTGAAAATGCAGTTACAAAATCCACACCGCTGAAAAATCCGCCTGTATACAACATTCCGATGACGCAGCACACAATCAGAGATAAAATCGGAATCAGAAGATCGATTACTTTTCCTTTCGGTGCGATCACATTTTCATTTTTTTCTGCATCCGCATAAGGGCGGTTCGACGTTGTAAATAAATCGCCTTTTTTTGCATTTCTCTCATGGACGGCCATCGGTCCGAAATCCACTTTCATCACAGAAATTAAAATCATCATCAAAATTGTCAGAAGTGCGTAAAAATTGTACGGGATTGCACGGAGAAATAAAGAAAATCCGTCTTCTCCTTCTACAAATCCTGTCACGGCCGCAGCCCAGGAAGAAATCGGCGCAATAATGCAGACCGGAGCTGCAGTGGCATCAATTAAATATGCCAGTTTGGCACGCGATACTTTATGTTTATCTGTCACAGGACGCATCACGCTTCCAACAGTCAGACAGTTAAAATAATCGTCAATAAAAATCAAGACTCCCAGTGCGATTGTGGCAAGCTGTGCCCCCACACGCGTCTTGATATGTTTTCCTGCCCACTGTCCAAATGCTGCCGACCCTCCGGCTTTGTTCATCAGACAGACCATCGCTCCTAAAATGACAAGAAAAATCAGGATACCCACATTATATTCATCCGAGAGCTGTGCGATCAGTCCTCCCTGAAAAATATGGAGCATTGTTCCCTCAAATGAAAAGCCGGAATAAAACATGGCGCCTACTAAAATTCCAACAAACAGGGAACTGTACACTTCCTTTGTGATCAAAGCCAGTCCGATTGCTACAATTGGGGGAACAAGTGCCCAGAATGTCGCATACATCTCTGGCTTGGCTGCCTCTGTCTCATCTCCTCCTGCAAAGACGATCATAGAAAGTCCCACTACCAGCACAATCGTCAGAATTGCGGATGAAAGCAGCCTGCGTTTCGTTTCTGTACGCATAAATTTACCTCTCTTTCCTTATCGGTTTCTTCTTTAATTCAGCATCTCCCTTTTAAGCTGATTTCTTTATCTTCTGTTTTTTGATAAAAAAATGCCATGAACAGATACTCCTTCCCGAGAACGTTCATGGCTAAGCGGTGTCTCATCTCTTTGTATATTCTTCCTAACCAATGATAGCGCTCCACATCTGTGACAGTGCGCCGCATATTCTGCATCGCCCCAGAATATCAAATCTGGCCTTTGATATCCTTCGGCAGTCTCCCCTTTCAGATAACACGGCTGCCCTGCCATTGTATGTCATCTTACTGATGAATCCTGCTCCTCTACCATTTTGTATCCAGTCCATCTTTTTTGAACCGACAATTATATGGTTGATTTTATCATGTCATCTCAAAAATAGCAATGTCTATTCCTGAAATTTCTTCTGTTTTTCCCAGAAATGGTTACTGTGTTGCTTTTTTTCTTTTTTTTCTCTAAAATATAAAAAAACAATTTTTTATATCATAATTTTTCAGATGTGATCCGCCTTGTGCAGACCAGAAAGGAGTCTTCCCATGCAGCTTGAATTACAACAGACATCAGGACGTCTGTACATCCAAGTCTATCAATATTATAAAGATCTGATCCTATCAGGACGATTAGCTTCCGGCACAAAAATGCCTTCTCTCAGACGCTGTGCCAGAGAGCTGGAAATCAGCCGTACTACTGTAGAATCTGCATATCTCCAGCTCGCCGCTGACGGATATATTATCGCACGCCCGCAAAGCGGCTATTATGTGACAGAACTTTCTGCACACCAGCCTTCCCTTCAGGAGAGCAGACCCGTGTCTTCTTTTCCAGTTATCTACAACTTTGCCTCTTCCGGCGTTGACCGTGAAAGTTTTCGCTTTGATATCTGGCGCCGCTATATAAAAAGCGCTCTGCGCCAGGATGAACGCCTCTTAAGCTATGGAGAACCACAGGGAGAAAAAGATTTCCGTGAGGCGCTTGCTTCCTATGTTCAGACACATAGAAATATCATCTGCAGTCCCGATGATATCGTGGTTGGCGCCGGAACTCAGAGTCTTTTAAATATTTTATGTCCTCTTCTGAAAGACAGAAAAAGTGTCTCTTTTCCTAATTCCTCTTTTGTGCAGGGTATCTCTGTCTTTGAAGATTATGGATTCGATGTGCACTGCCGTGATAAGAACTGTGATATCATCTATGTTTCTCCGGCACATATGACAAAATGGGGCGATATCATGCCCGTTTCCCGACGTCTTGAGCTGGTGCGTCACGCTGCCGATCGGGGAAGTATCATTCTGGAAGATGATTTTGAAAATGAGTTTGTGTACCTTCAAAGACCTACTCCTTCCCTCCAGAGTCTCTCAGGTGGTCATGGCGTCGTCTATATCGGATCTTTTTCTCGTCTTCTGCTGCCTTCTATCCGCATCAGTTTTATGGTCCTTCCTCCTGAACTTTCTAAAAAGTACCATCCGAAAGCCAATCACTACAACCAGACAGCATCCAAGGCAGAACAGATCGCTCTGTGCCAGTTTATACGGGACGGTCATCTTGCCGCTCAGTCCAGGAAATTAAAGCGTTTGTATGCTGCAAAGTTAAAGGATCTGCTCTGCGCTGTCCGCCACGCATTCGGCCAAGACGCCGCTATTCGTGTCGGTTCAGGCGGCACCAGTCTTGCCCTTCGACTCCCGTGCAGTATGTCAGGAGAACAGTTTTTATCATACTGTAAAAAAAGAGGAGTCCTTGTTGAACTCCTCCGTGAAGAATCTGGATTTCTTGATCTGCTGCTCTCCTGTTCGACAATGCCATCCCAGAAGTTTCTGCCTGGTTGTCTCTTTCTGGCTGAAATCTGGAAAGAGTTATCTGCTCCGTCTTTGAACTGCCAATCACGTGAAAATCCCATCAGCTAAAGCGAATGGGATTTTCACGAAGTAACTTTAAAAGCTTCTGATCTGATCCGTTCCATCATCTCCAGTCTTCTCGATGGAACGGATTTCCACCTCGTAACTGTAGCTGTCATTGACTTTTACCATCACTTTATCTCCCACATGATGACCTCTCAGGGCACTTCCTAATGGTGATTCAATACTGATATATCCTTTCAGGGAATTTCCGCGGATTGAAGTCACCAGACGGTATGTCTCCTCCACATCATCTTCTTCCACATAAATTTTTACCGTATCATTCAGTCCTACTTCGTCTTCTCTCGATTCCTCTGATACAATCTCTGCATTTTTGATCATACGTTCCAGATAGCGGATACGGCTCTCATTCTTATTCTTATCTTTCTTTGCTGCATAATACTCAAAATTTTCGCTCAGATCGCCCTGCGCCCTTGCCTCTTTTACTGCCTCAATCGCTTCTTTTCGTACAACAAGTTTTCTGTACTCAATTTCCTCCTCAATTTTTTTTACGTCCTTTTCTGTCAGATGTTCTCTCATTTTTTTACCCCTTTTCTTAAAAAAATACATACCATTTTATTTCATCTGCCTCTTTTTCTTCTTTTCTATCCATGGTATATTATATTCAGATCATGCGCTCCAGTCCCGCTAAGATCCAAATCTTGGCAGATGAAAGAGCGTTTTGGGATAGAAAGGATGTGCTGTATTTGTGAAAAAAATCTTATCTCAAGATGAAAAATTTCAAAGGATGCTTGAAGCTCCTCTGCCAGGTCTGATTGGAAAACTGGCAGTCCCCACGATTATCAGTATGTTGATCACTTCATTCTACAACATGGCTGATACTTTTTTTGTCGGTAAAATCGGTACGAGTGCGACGGCTGCCGTTGGAGTTGTTTTTCCACTTATGTCCATCATACAGGCCCTCGGCTTCTTTTTCGGACACGGCTCCGGAAATTCCATATCCCGAAAGCTCGGTGCAAAGGAACATGACTCAGCAGAACAGCTTGCATCTGCCGGATTTTTCTCAGCGCTTTTCTGCGGTCTGCTCATCGCAGTCTTTGGTCTTTTATTTTTAAAACCGCTCGCCCTCGCACTTGGTTCGACCGATACGATTCTTCCCTACACGGAAGATTATCTCGGTATTATTTTACTGGGCGCTCCGTACATGACGGCGCAGCTTGTCCTGAATAACCAGCTTCGCTTTCAAGGCAGCGCTTTTTATGCAATGATCGGAATCACAAGCGGCGCTGTACTGAATATCAT
This sequence comes from Clostridiales bacterium, assembly GCA_018366495.1. Classification (GTDB taxonomy): domain Bacteria; phylum Bacillota; class Clostridia; order Lachnospirales; family Lachnospiraceae; genus JAGZHZ01. The sequence continues at coordinate 29,110 of JAGZHZ010000017.1, read as the reverse complement.
TTTAGACCCTCTTTTCATCTTTGTATTTGATATGGGAATCTCAGGCGCTGCTCTTGCAACTGTCATCAGCCAGTTTGTCAGTTTTGTGCTGCTCCTGCTCGGCAGTCATTTTGCCGGGTGCATCCCAATCCGCCTGAAAAACATCCGCTGCATTCCAAAATGTTTTTCTGAGATTGCAAAGGGCGGTCTTCCTTCTCTATTCCGCCAAGGATTGGGAAGTGTGGCCACAATTGCATTAAATCTTGCCGCCAATCCATACGGAGATGCCGCAATCGCAGCCATGTCAATTGTGATGCGGATTACGTTCTTTGCTTCCTCTGCTCTCATTGGATTCGGTCAGGGATTCCAGCCAGTCTGCGGATTCAATTACGGCGCCAGACGGTATGATCGTGTCCGAGAAGCATTCTGGTTCTGTGTCAGAGTATCTTCTGTCTTTTCCCTGATCGCCGCTGTCGTTGGCTTTGCTCTGTCCCCGCAGCTGATCGGGATTTTCCGCAAAGGAGATGCCGAAGTAATTCAGATCGGAACGACTGCGCTTCGGATGCAGTGTCTGACTTTTCCTCTTCTCGGATGGATTACACTGAATAATATGTTGTTTCAGACAATCGGAAAGACGGTTCCGGCAAGCGTGCTTGCCTCTGCCCGCCAAGGTATCTTTTTCTTTCCTGCTATCTTTCTGCTGCCGCTTTTTCTGAATCTGACCGGTATCCAGCTTGCGCAGCCAGTGGCTGACCTCGCAGCTTTTGCGTTGTCAATTCCTTTGAATCTTTCTGTCATCCGTGAACTGAAAACGATGTCTGAAAAAAACAGTCCTCTGTAAATTTTTTCATAAAATTCAGATAGACACAAAATCTCACTGTCATAGGTGATCGTTGATTGACAAAAGCTTCCGAATCCGGATCTGATTTTCTTTTTTCAATAGTTTCAGCGGGAGTATTCCTTTCTCCCGCTGATTAATTCTCTTATATCTTATCCTGTCTTTCCTTTTCAGGCTTCCGGCTGGGCCTCAATATCGTGTTTCATCATCTCTATTGCAAGCGGAAATCCGTGCTGGGCTGCTTTTGCCATCCACATTCTGCTCTTTGCCGTATCTTTTTCCACACCGGAGCCATACTGATACATAACTGCAAGATTGTACTGCGCAATCGGTATCTCTGCATTTGCCGCTTTTTCAAAATAAGAAAATGCCTTTTTCTCATCTTTCTCCACACAGATTCCTGACATATAATAAAGTCCAACACAGCATATTGCGCGGTATTCATTCTGTTTTGCCGCCTTTAAAAACCAGGAAAACGCTTTTGACTCATCTTTACTGACACCCAGACCTTCTTCATAGCATCGTCCCATGTTGTACTGTGCATTAGCATTTCCCTGATTTGCCGCGCGTCTCAACCAGCTGACCGCCTTTTGGTAATCTTGTTCCACGCCCTTGCCCTGTGCATACAGCAGTCCCAGATGCAGCTGTGCCTCTTCATGCCCCTGGTCTGCCGCTTTTTTATACCACTGCGCAGCTTTCTCCAGATCCACCTGTGTCTTTACTCCATTTTCATAATAAAATCCTACTGCGTACTGAACATTTCTCTGCTCGCCTTCCGCCAGGACTAATAATTCTTCTAAGCTAAAGTCAATCGGTTCCTTACTCATATTCATTCCTCCATTTTCTTTCTTAAATTTTAACACACATTCCTTTCCGACGCAATCAAACGCCATTGACATGTTTTTATTTTTTGTTTATAAATAAGATTGAAACGCTCATGACTTTCGTTATGAAATAAGAAATATGATTCAAAAAATTTATAAGGCTCCTCCCGCTGCCTAAAGGCAGTGGTTTTCCGCCTATAACAAACGAAAGGGGTTTATTTATGAAAAAAAATCAAAATCACAGGCTGCCCGGTATTCTGCTGCTCTGTGCGGCGACTATCGCTGCATTCTTTTTCATGCAGTCTTCCAGACAGAGTACCTCTTCCAGCGCGCCGATTCATGTCACTGAGTTTCATTTTGACACGGTGATTACCGTCACTATCTATGATTCTTCCGATACGTCCCTGCTCGATGGCTGTATGGATTTGTGTGAGGAATATGAGAATTTATTCAGCCGCACGAAAGAGACAAGTGAAATTTATAAGTTAAATCACGGGCTGCTTGAGAAAGACGGCGATTATTATCTCTTGTCTGACCCGACAGCCGATCTGATCCAAAAAGGATTGGAATACTGCCGTCTCTCTGGCGGCGCTTTCGATATCACGATCGCCCCCGTGTCCTCTCTCTGGGATTTTTCTTCTGAAAATCCTCATGTGCCGGAAGATGAAAAACTCCAAAAAGCGCTTCAGCACGTAGGCTGGGAAAATATAGATCTCCAGGGAAACCGCATTCGTTTTCTGAAAGAAGGAATGGAGATTGATCTGGGTGGAATCGCAAAAGGATATATCGCAGACGGTCTGAAGCAGTATCTGCTCTCAAACGGAGTGGAAAGCGCCATCATAAATCTCGGCGGAAACGTATTATGTGTTGGTTCTAAGCCTGACAAAACACCGTTTACCATCGGCATTCAGAAACCGTTTGCCGAGCGCAATGAGACGCTTGCTTCTGTCAGTTTGACAGACCAGTCTGTCGTCTCCTCCGGCACTTATGAGCGGAATTTTGAAGAGAACGGCAAATTTTATCACCATATTCTGAATCCAGAAACGGGATATCCGTATGAAAATCATCTCACCTCTGTCACTATTTTTTCAGATTTCTCTGTCGATGGAGATGGGCTGAGTACCTCCTGTTTTGCACTTGGACTTGAAAAAGGGATGGAACTGATTGACAGCCTTCCTGGAATCTATGCTCTCTTTGTGACAGACGACGGCGAGCTGCATTACAGCGACGGACTTAAGGAAAATATCTCTATATCTTCAATAAAGTAAATTTTATATCCCCCAGCGGGGCTTGTAAAAATAATTGTGTATTATATAATCAAACAAAAAGGAGAATTTTACTATGAAGAAAATAAATTTTTGCTTGATTGTGTCGGCAGCGTCTTTCTTTGCACTTGCTCCTGCATCAGTCCTCGCTGCAGATAAACCGTCGTATGAAGTAGAAACATTAAAACTGGAAGGTGGAACAGACTGGGGAACACCAAATCCATTTCTGCATCAGTCCAGAGGACCGGGACAGGCAAAGGCAGCGCTTGTGTATGGCAGCCTTCTGGAAAAAGACGAAAATGGGGATATCGGCTGGCTTGCCGAAAATTGGACCGTGGAGGACAACGTCTTCACTTTTACACTGTATGACGGTCTGACTTTCCATGACGGGGATGATCTGACAACGGAAGACGTCGCATTTTCTCTCGATTATTATAAAGAATTTCCGCCGGTCTCCAATTCACTCGGCACAGGAGAAGATTATCTGGTAGAAAGTTATGAGATCATTGATGATCAGACAATCTCTATCACTGCTGAAGAAGTCAGCGCCGACACACTGTCCAGTCTCGGTTCTTTTAAAATTATCCCAAAACATATCTGGGAAAATGTGGACGATCCATATACTTACACAGGTGACGGATATCTGACTGGAAGCGGCGCTTATATGTGTACCTCCTATGACGCTGCCTCCGGAAGCTATGAATTTACGGCTTTTGATAATTTTGTACCGATGCAGCCTGCTGCACAGCGTATCCTCTTTGTACCTGTCAGTGATCCGCTGCTCGCATTTGAAAATGGTGAGATTGATATCACTTCCATGCCGATCGACCTCATGGATCGCTATAAAAACGATGAATCTATCGGTCTTGTTGAGAAATCAAACGATATGGGCTACAAAATGCTGATCAACTTTGAAAAATGTCCGGAATTTCTCGACAAAGAACTGCGTGCTGCCCTGTACCATGCACTGAACAGACAGAATATCGTGGACAGTGTATTTCGCGGCGCTGGAAGCGTTGGGAGCGCCGGATACGTCCCGGAAGGCGGATTGTATTATAATGACGAATGTACCGTATATGAATATGCTCCTGAATCAGCAAAAGCAGCTTTTGATGGAAAAGATCTCAAGGTTACGCTTCTGGCAGCTGACAGCGGAAATGATGTCAGTATAGCAGAATTGATCAAGATTGATCTGGAGGCAGCCGGCATTGAAGTTGAAGTTGTTTCCTACGAATCTTCTACGAGAGATGAAATGATCAATTCTGGTGACTATGAATTTGCACTTGTCGGAAACGGAGGCTGGGGCAACAACCCTCCGACTTATATGAGAACGATTTTCTCTGATCTTTCTAAAAATAAAGGCGGAAATCCTCACTCTATGGGACCGATCGGATATTCCAATGAAGAACTTACAAAACTGTGTGAAGCCCAGGCAGATGAAACCGATTTTGATGCACGTCTTCAGATGTTTAAAGATATTCAGAAAATCGTCAGTGATGAGATTCCTCTGATCGTTGTCGCAAACCAGTCTTCCTACTCCATGTACCGCAAAGACTATTATGACGGATGGATGAAAACGTACGCTTATCAGCAGGCAGAACAAAATCGTCTTTCCTTTATGTCCAGATAGTTCGGGAGTAAAAAATGAAGAGAAAAGTTTTCATGTTTTTCGGAGCATTTCTGGTAATTTACATCTTTAATTTTTTTATCCCCCGGCTGATGCCGGGGGATCCCTTTCGTTATTCTTCCTCTGTCTCAGGGGAAGATATGACGACGGAATACAGTGAAGCACAGATCGAGAAAATGCGGGAATATTATGGCATGGATAAACCATTGCCCGAACAGTTTCTTGACACTGTAAAAAACAATCTCCATGGAAATTTCGGCATAAGTATCCACTATAAGATGCCGGTGTCCTCTGTCATCTGTTCCAGACTTCCATGGACACTTGGCATCATGGCTGTGACTTTAATCATCAGTCTTGTCTGCGGTGTTGTTCTTGCTCTTGTGAGCGTCCGCAATCAGAAAGCCGACCATATCTTATACGGATTTTTTTCTGCGCTCTCTGAGATTCCACCTTTTTTGATCGGATTGCTTTTTCTCTTTCTGATCGCCGCAAAGGTGGATTGGATTCCTCTGTCAGGCGGAGTCACCGCTTTTGCAAAATTTGATACTGTCTCTGAATATATAAAAGATCTTTTTGTTCATGCGCTTCTGCCTGTGTCTGCGCTTTCCATTGTGACTATTCCGGGATTTTACTTTACGTCACGGGCAAGTTTTCTGTCTGTTTTGCGCAAACCGTATCTGCTTGTCGGGAAAGCAAAAGGGCTGAGTGAATGGCGCATCCGGATTTTTTATATTCTGCGCAATACAGTCACGCCGATCACGGCACGCTTATTCTTAAGCATCGGCACGGTGATCGGAGGCACGCTTCTTGTAGAAAATGTATTTGCCTATCCCGGAATCGGCACCGTGATGCGTGAGGCAGTCCGCTATCGGGATTATCCCATGATACAGGGGATTTTTCTGCTTTCTGCCGTGATTGTTCTTGTCAGTATGTTTCTGGCAGATGTACTTAATGCGGGATCAGACAGGAGGGAACAATAATGAAACGGATCATTCATCAAAAATCTGCGCGCATTTTACTGTTTCTCCTGCTTGCCCTGACATTGCTTTTTGCCTACGGTGAACTGCTGTATCCGCACAGCGCCTATACACCGTCTGGAAGCTCTTTGGAAGCTCCTTCTGTCCGTCATATACTTGGGACTGATAATCTGGGAATTGATATTTTCGCTCAAATTTCCAGAGGATATTTTTCCAGTATGTTCATGGGCATTATTGCTGCAGTTCTCTCTTTTGCCGCTGGCGGAATCTTAGGTACGCTTGCCGGATATAAAGGAGGTATGACCGATCATATCATTACTTTTTTTATCAATGTATTTCTGTGTATCCCGCAGCTTCCGGTTCTGATTGTTCTGGGCGCATTTTTCGGACAGAGTATGTGGAATATTATTCTTATTATTTCTCTGTTCTCCTGGGCGCCAATCGCAAAACAGATCCGAGCAAAGACGATGTCTATAAAATCACGGAAATATATTTTGCTGGCCGATGCCTACGGCGGAAAGCCTTTTTATATCATCAAGACCCATATCCTGATAGAGCTGCTTCCTCTTCTGATTGTAAATGCACTCGGAGTCATCGGAAAAACAATCCGTCAGGAAGCTTCCCTTGCCTATCTGGGGCTCTCCGATCCTCTGGCAAAATCATGGGGACTGATGATTAATAAAGCATCCGGTTTTTCTGGAATCTATTTTACATCGTACTGGAAATGGTGGCTTCTGCCTCCAGTCATCGTTCTGATGACAACCATTCTTTTGACAAGGCTTCTTGCGCGAACATTTGAGAACGAGAAAAGGGAGGATTTATAAATTGGAAGAAATATTAAAATTGAGCGAAGTCTCAGTACAATATCCGGATTTTCGATTATTTCCGGTGACGCTTCAGCTGTATGCCGGCGAGACCCTTGCCATTCTCGGTGAATCAGGAAGCGGCAAAACGACGTTGGCGCGCGCCATCTCCTGTCTTTTGCCGCAGTCTGCAAAGGTATCAGGACAGATAGAAATCTGCGGTTATCCTGTCAGCAAGATGAAAGAAGCCGATTTAAAAAAAATCCGCATGGAACAGTTTTCTGTCTGCTTTCAGAGTTCTTCGGAATGGCTGAATCCTGGCATGAAAATATATGATCAGCTGGCTGAAGTGCTGATTCGCAAATATTCCAGAAAAAAGATCCCACAAAAAGCAGAATCTATCATCCGACAGGTAGATCTCGCTCCAGAAGATTTAAACCGGTACCCAAAAGAAATGTCAGGCGGAATGATTCAAAAATTTATGATTGCAATGGCAATCGCTCTCCAGCCCCGCCTGATTATACTGGATGAGCCGACCAGCTCTCTCGATTCCGGCGCCAAACAGGAAATCATAAAGCTGATCAAAAAGATACGAAAAACCACAGCAGCTTCTTTCGTTCTGATCACACATGACATTCTGGTTGCAAAAGAATTGTCAGAAAAAACCATGATTCTGTATCAAGGCGAAGTAGTCGAGACCGGTCCGACAGATCAGCTTCTCCATGCAGCCCATCATCCTTACACAAGAGGTTTGATTCACTCTTTTCCAGAACTGTTTCCATACCGCGATATGTGGGGGATACGCCCTTCTGACAATGCTATATGTGATCCGGATAATCACTGTGTATTTTTCAATCGCTGTACGCAGCGCATTGATGTATGCGCACACTGCCGCCCTCTTCTTAAAGAAGGGCCGCCTTCCCGCTTTGTGGCCTGCCACAGAGGTGGAATTGTAAAAACATTGTCTGCCCAGGGATTGCAAAAAAAGTACGGTTCGCAGGAAGTGATTTCCAACGCATCATTAAAAGTGTACTCCGGCGAACTTGTCGCTGTGGTCGGGAAGTCCGGCGTCGGAAAGACAACGCTTTGCAGTATTCTTGCCGGATTTCTGAAAGCTGACGGAGGAGAAATTTTATTTGAAGGCGTCCCTGCCGACTATAGAAAACTCCACAGAGAAAAAGGCGGCATCCAGATGGTTTTTCAGGACAGTACCAGCGCTCTGAATCCACGTCTGACTGTCTCTCAAGTCATCGGCGAACCACTAAAACTGTCCGGTGAGAAAAACCAGGAAACAATCCACACCACCATCCAAAATCTGTTATATGAAGTCGGACTTCCGACAGAGTCTTTCTTTCTGAAGAAACGCACTGAAGAACTTTCCGGCGGTCAGAAACAGCGCGTCAATCTGGCAAGAGCGCTCACAATGGAACCAAAACTGCTGGTTGCAGACGAGCCTACTTCCATGCTTGACGCCTCGAGCAAAGCCAATGTTTTGCGTTTATTAAAAACGATGCAGAATAAAAAAGGCTGCGCCATGCTGTTGATCACGCATGATCTGGAAAGCGCAAGAAAAATAGCAGATCGCATTTATCTGGTGGAAAATGGAACAACAACACGAATTCAAGATCATCAATTAATCAATTTATTTCAGGAGGATTTATGAACGAAAAAACATTATGGGATAAAGCAGTTGCATTTCACGGTCATTCCTGCGGAGGACTTACCATCGGCTACAAAGCCGCTGTCTATGCAGCAAGATTGTTAGACTTAAATTATTCAGAAGACGAAGATGTTGTCTGCATCACAGAAAATGATGCCTGCGGCGTCGATGCCATCCAGGCTATTTTAGGATGCAGTGTCGGAAAAGGAAATTTACTGTTCCATCTGCGCGGAAAACAGGCTTTTTCTTTTTTTAACAGAAAGACTGGAAAATCTGTACGTCTTGTATTAAAAGACCGCCCGCAGATGAGCAAAGAAGAAGGTTTTAACTATCTTCAGTCGAAAGATCCGTCCGAATTATTCGATGTCAAAGAAACTACGATCACACTTCCGGAAAGAGCGAAATTATTTCACTCTTATCCATGCGAGATCTGCGGTGAAACTACAATGGAATCTATGATGCGTCTGGAAGACGGAAAAAAAGTATGTCTGGACTGCTTCCACACTTACAGCCGTTTCATCTGATCGTTTTCTTTGATTGTTTCCTTCTATCGTTTCTTTCAGTTTGTCTGCCATTTTTCTAAAGTGAACGATTTCAGGAAATAAGAGATAAAAAACTCAAAAGAAAATGAGGTTCTATACAGGATAAAATACTCCTGCATAAAACCTCATTTTTTGATTCTGTTTTTTGCATTCCGTTCGCTGATTGTTTTCTCTTTCCGTTTTACTTTTCTGATTCTATCTTTCTGAGTCTGCTGTCCCGGTTCCAGTTTTCTGTCTGTCTCTCTTGAGCGGAAATACATTTACAATCACAATTCCCGCACTTACTAAAATCAGCGCCAAGATATTCTTAATATGAAATGCCTGCTCGCCTTCCCCAAGTAAAAGTGCAGATAAGAGTACTCCGATCACAGGATTCATGAATCCATAAATCGCTACTTTCGACACTGGATTATATTTCAGGAGGATTCCCCACAGGGTATATGCAACTGCTGACAGAAATGCCAGATACAAAAGCATTCCTGTGGAGGCGGCTGTGAATCCCTTTACTCTTCCGCCCATTAAAAATCCAACTGCAATCATGATCACTCCTCCTGCTAAGAACTGATATCCACTGAGCATCACTGGATCTTCATTCTGTGTATAGTCTTTCATCATTGCAGAAGAACATGCATAGGAGATCACCGACAGCAAGACAAATCCTTCCCCGTTCCAGTGCAGATCAAAATCCATCCCTGATCCGCTTAAATTCGCCGCCACTACACCTGCAAGTCCGACAAGACATCCTGCTGTTTTCGGCACAGTCAGTTTTTCCTGATGAAAAATCAAACTCGCAATCAAAATGGCTGCCAGACTGTTCGTACCGACGATGATAGCTCCTTTTACTCCGCTCGTGTGCGCCAGTCCGATATAGAAAAATAAATACTGAAATACAGTCTGAGCCAGACTCAGCTTTAAAACTTTTCCGATTGAATTTCTGTTCGGAAGCAGTACCTTTCTCTGCAGAATACTCCCAAACAGGATCGTTAAAACTCCGGCCAGCGCAAAGCGGTATCCCGCAAATAAAATCTGAGCCCCTGCGGCATCTGAGCCAATCGAGAACATTTCATATCCGATTTTAATACATGGGAATGCACTGCCCCACAGTGCACAGCAGACCAGGGCAAGCGCCGCCACCACCCATGTATTCTGCAAAACATTTTCTCTCTTCATCACTCTTCTCTTGCCAGCTCTGCAATAATTTTTGCACATCTCTCAATGCCGAATTCTCCGCTGTCAAGGCAGATATGATAATTCTGAGAAGCGCCCCATTCACGATCTGTGTAATACCGATAGTTTACTTTTCTCTTTTTATCTTTTTCTTCCAGACGTTTTTTAGGAGCTTTATCCGTCTCACCGTACAGCTTTACAATTCTTTCTGCTCTTTTTTCCATATCAGCGTGAATAAACACATTCAGACAGTCTTCCCTGTCCTGCAGAATATAGTCGGCGCATCGCCCTACTATAACACAGTTTCCCTTTTCCGCCAGACTTAAAATAATTTTTCTCTGAGCCTGCCAGATATAGTCGCTGATCGACATTCCATTTCTGTCTCTTCCGATAAACGCATATGCAAACGAACTCTTTGCAGGTGCATATTCGCCTTGCTCTTCAATATACTGTTTGTCAAATCCGCTTTCTTCCGCTACTTTCTCAATCAACTCTTTATCATAAAATTCAAATCCCAGTTCCTGCGCTACTTGACGCCCGATCGTTCTTCCACCGCTGCCAAACTCTCGGCTGATTGTAATAATTCTCTTTTTCATAGCGACCTCTCCTCTCTATATCTGTCTTCATCTATATCATACCTTTATGCTGACACTCCAACAGCTAAAGCTCGTTGGGTTCTTATGTACATAGACTTACAAATATGCTCGAAAGCATATAAGACGAATCTGTTTTCATAAGACTTTCACTACCAATCATTCTAATGAATAAATTAACGATAGTATAAGGCTCGTGTCGAAACCTTTTTTATTATTTTAAATTGCAATACTACTTAAATTCTTTTTGCCTGTATCCCATTGAAATCGTTCCATCTTTGAGATAATGATTTTTTCGTATATCTTCCATTTAATATCGTTTTTTTTGACTTTCTACGTACTTTTTAATCGTTTCGCTACATACATTGCCAGCCGTTGAAACAAAATAATTTCTAGTCCACAAGCTAGGCATTTTAGATAACTCCGAAAATTCATCTCTAAGAATTTTACTTGTATATCCTTTTATTTGTTGCATAATATCGGATGGACTTAATGTAGGCAGGCAATTTAAGAACATATGAGAGTGGTCTTTATCGCATTCAATAGCTATAATTTCTATTTCTAACTCCTTACACTTTAATTTGACCAATTCTTTAAATCTTTTTTCTATATTAGGTATCAGAAAAATTTTTCTTCTGTATCTAGGGCAAAATACAAAATGATAGTTTATCAAAGATACAGTTGTACTTGTATATCTATAATTATTTCCCATATGTACATTATACCACAATGTATGTATAAAAACAGCAAAAACATACGCAACAAACTATAAAATTAATCGTGCTATCCATCCCTCACCTAAAAGAGTAGGCTTTCCGCACTCTTGTTTATAAAATGGAGTGAAAAGAGCGCAAATTTTCATCTGAATCTGCGCTCTTTTTCTGCTTATTGTTTCATCTATTCTGTTTTCTTTTTATCTGGAAATCTTTATATTTTTGGTTTATAGCGCATATCCGACACCGTATACACAGTGATAAAAGCGTCTGGATCTTCCTGATTGATATAGTTCATCAGTCTTTGATATTCACTTTTATCAACAATCGTAATAATTTCATTTCTTTTTTCCATATTGTAGGCCCCGATTGCCTCATAGATCGTGGCGCCGCTGTGCAGATTTTCAATAATAAATTTTCTGAGCTGTTCTTCTTTTTTTGTGATAATGCAGACTCTGCGTTTTATATTTTGTCCAAAGATAAAATGATCCAGCACAATACCATTAAAATACGTTCCAAGAATACTCAGAATTACTGTTTTTTTATCGTAGATCAGGGCGGAGGAGAGCGCCACACACATTCCAGAAAGCGACATCGCTTTTCCCAAGTCCATATGCAGATATTTATTCATAATCTTTGCAACGATATCAAGTCCGCCTGATGAGGCATTTCTGTTGAATAAAATACTCAGTCCCACGCTCACGACAAGAATATAACAGATCACATCCAGCTCCTGGCTGTTTGTCATAGATACAAAATCTGGAAATATCCTTTCAAATAATGCCAGAAATAACGGCAGTAAAATACTGGTATAAATGGTTTTGATCCCAAACTCTTTCCCACATGTCAGAAATCCGATGATCAGCAGAACCACATTTAAAATCATTGTGATTGCTGACAAAGAAAGCGGCACAAAATTAGAAAGCACAATTCCAAGCCCTGAAATACTGCTGACCGAAGTCTGACTTGGAACTAAGAAAAAGTATACTGCTGATGCAATGATCGCAACTGCCACCGTTAAAATAATCGTTTCTTTTATAAATTCTTTGTAATTCAGCTTCTTTTTTTCCATAAACTTATAACCCATATTTCATTTTTTAATTTTTTTGTATGATTTTTTTGTCACCTGTGCATACTACACACGGAACGATACAGATACATCATCAATAAGGAGGAAATAACTATGACAGCAAAATTTTATGAATGCCCGTCCTGTAAAGCAATCTTCAGTCTCTTAGATCATAAAAAAGTTCCATGCAGTGAGCTTTCTCTTCAGGAGTTGAAACCCGGAGCTGCCGCTGCAGAGCGTGAAAAGCATATTCCTGTAATTAAAACAGAGGGAACTCATGTCACTGTCATGGTCGGTGAGACAGAGCATCCCATGACGGAAGAGCATCATATTGAGTGGATTGCCATCGAGACAGAAACTGGAATGCAGATTAAATATCTGACCCCCGGTGGAAAGCCTCATGCAGAATTTTTCCTGACACAACACGAAAAATTGGTTGCCGCATATGAGTATTGCAATCTTCACGGACTTTGGAAAAAAGAGGCGTGACAGCAAAAGCACAGCAGAGAATTTCTTTGCTGTGCTTTTATCTATTTTTCTGCTATCCTCCTGTCTGGATACAGTTTATTTAAAATACTGTTCCATCTCCCAGACAAGTTTCAGCTGAGTTCTCGTGCGGTCCAGATTGTGTCCCGGTCTGCTGATTTTAAAATAATGATCTCCCTCCAGATAATCTGTCAAAAACCGCATTCCGCATTCCAGTGTCATCAGTCTCGCTCCCCACGGCAGACTGTCGATCTCCTGTCTCGTCAGTACATCTCCTGCGCCCTGAAGATATCCTTCCAGATACGTCTGATACAATGACGGATCGAAATGTACTTTTGAAAGATCCGGTTCATCTTCCGCTGCAGTTGCTGCTCCAAAACGGATCGAATCTCCAAAATCATATGCTGCAAGTCCCGGCATAATCGTATCCAGATCAATAATACAGATTCCTTTCTGTGTTTTGGAATCCAGCAGAATATTGTTCAGCTTTGTATCATTGTGCGTCACCCGCAGCGGCAGTTTTCCCTGCTCAAGCAGGCGGACAAGGTAAAAGCAATCTTCCTTGCGCTGGCGGACAAACTCCAGTTCTTTCTCCACAGAAGCCACACGTCCCATTACATCCTTCTCTGCCGCCTTCATCAAATTTTCATATCTGACAGGCGTATTGTGAAAATCAGGAATTGTCTCATGCAATGCTGCTGCCGGATATTCGCCCAGCTGATTCATGAAATTTCCAAAGCTTCTCGCACTTTCAAAAAACTGCTGAGGTTCTTCCACGCTTTGCAGACAGATGGCATCTTCGATAAACAGATATACTCTCCAATACTCTCCCTGGCTGTCTTTATAACAATTCTGTCCATTTTTTGTTCTATATACGGTCAGTGTTTCCCGTTCTGGATCGCCGCCTCTTTCAACAATCTTTTCCCTTAAAAAATCGGTGACTCCTACAATATTTTCCATCACCTGTTCCGGAATCTTAAAAATAGATTTATTGATTCTCTGCAGGATATAATCTAAGGGACCTTCCTGCGGATTTTGAGCCGTTACCTCAAAAGTATCGTTGATGTGTCCGGCACCATATCTGCATACCTTCTCAACTTGACCTTTCCAGTCATAGGCCTGCAATACTTCTTCTATAGAAAGTCCCTCTGCACCCAACACTTTTACCATACTGATACCTCATTTCCGTATATTTTTTCTTTTTCACTAACATTCATACCATAAAATCTCATTTGCTTCCAGATGCTGTCTGAAGCTGCTGCCGTCTCCGCGGTAAATCACGGTATCCTGCGGTTCATATGTATTATTTACTACACAGAATTTTCCATTTTTTACATAGGCATGTACTTCAACATTTACATTTTCAGAATACCATGTGTGCAATTCATTTTCTTTTCCTGCGCTCCACAGGACAGCCCGATATAAAACTCTCGCATTTTCAAAGCTGTATGGCAATCCGCTGATATATACGCTTCGTCCGTTTCCGAAGTCTTTTACTGCCATCTGCACTTCTTTTTCTCTCTGTACCAGAACTTCCGCATCCTCAAAGGCATAGATATTCTTTTTGCCCTCTCCGAAATCCACCTGATCCTGAACATCTTCCAGAATAAAGTGCTCTGGGTGTTCTTCCCAGTTGTACTTATCATAATTTAAAGTAAATCCGGTCTCTTTTTCCACACCCATCAGCTGAGCCAGCTGGAAATAATGCCCCTGATATTGATGTCCCGTCGGTTCTCCGATGCCGATCCATCCGCCGCCATTGTATACAAATTTTCTGAGAGCAGATGTGATATCTGTATCTTCCCACCAGCTTCCTCCTGTGTGCGCGGTATCACCGTCTCCCACATTGATAATCACGTCGATCTCTTCCAGCATCTTTGGATTTTTCTTGATATCTTCAAAGCTGATAAAACGCACATCAAACGGTGCGCCGCTAAGCGCCTCAATAACTCCGGCATAGCTGTAATTCTGTTTCTGATATAAAGCATGATGTACCATGTGGCATCCCCATGAACGCATTTTTCCCCAGCAGTTTAATACTGCTACGGTAGCTGTACAATGAGGTGTTGTTCCTTTGATATTGTCATATAATTCACGGAATTCGTCGCACACCTGCTCTACATAATCTAAGAAGTCAGGGAACTGACAAGCCAGTTTCAAATATCCGCCATATCCGATACGATCAATCGGTTTTCGCAGAATCGCACGGCGCGCTGTCACCCAGTTGACTTTTGCTTCTTTTACCGGATCTCCTCCCTCATGGAACGTATCTGGGAAGAAATATGGCAAAAATCTTCCTTCTGTATATTTTACCCCTGGAATATCGCTGATCAGACGAAGTGTCGAACCATTTCCAACGCTTCCCACTACGGCATCTATGCCCATTGTCTGAAACTCTTCCATAAAAGGTTCTGTGCCAATCCAGTGATCTCCTAAAAACATCATTGCTTCCTTGCCGTAAGAGTGGGTGATATCCACCATCTCTTTTACAATCTTTGCTACTTCCCGACGCTGGAATGCCTGAAAATCACGGAATTCTTTGCTTGGCACACGATACTGGTTGTTATAATATCCCTGGTCAATGATATACTCCGGGCGGAAAGGATATCCAACTTCCCTCTCAAACTGTTCCAGAATGTACGGACTGACGGAAGCAGAATATCCATACCAATCCACATATTTTTCTCGTTTCAGTTCATCAAATACGAGAGTAAACTGATGGAAAAACGTAGTGTATCGGATTACATTCAAATAAGGATGCTCCTCAATAAACTTTTTCAGTCTTTCCAGACTGTAAGCGTGTGTTTTTGGCTGACGCACATCAAATGTGATCTGATGTTCCACATCTTTCCAGTCGTTGATCACAGCATTATACATATGTACCGGGTCCCAGATCAGATAAGCCAGAAAACTTACAGTATATTCATGGAAAGGTTTTGCCTCCCTGATCACCACGTTTCCCTCTTTCTCGTCGTAATCCCACTGAGCATTTGGAACCGGAACGCCCTCAGAGCGATCCATTACTTCCCACCAGCGATGGATATCATCGCGTGTGTTTGCCATCATCAGTTCCTTTGAGATTCCCTTCATCAGAGGAATTTTCAATGTATCCTCCACCGCTGTGTAAAATCCGGTCATGATGTAACACTGCTGTACCTCATCTGGATTTGCTTTCGCCCAGGCATTGTCTTTTCTCGTTGTATAATATGTACTGTAAACTTTTGCATCTACCTGTTTTAATTCTTCCGGGTAATCTGTGCCGTCGCAGTCTCGTATTGCATCGGCTCCCCATCTCTCTAATAATTCTAATGTCTCAGGTACTACATCCACATCTGTAGGAATGGTCACACGACCTTTTCGTTTTAAATTCTCCATGGTTCTCCTTATCCTGTACTGTATTCTTACTTACTGTGTCTCCAGTTATAATACCATAATAAAGCTAAAAGCCCGATTAATCCCAGCATCATCATTCCCAGTCCGCTGAAGCTGATCTTTTTTTGTCCCATAACAATCAGCCACATACACACCAGAAACAGAGCCAGACAAATTATCATTATAAGACGTTCTTTTTTATATTCCATATAATCCCTATCCTTTCAGACCGCCCAGCGTCATTCCTTGAGTAAGCTTTTTCTGAACGCAAATATATAAGATCAATGTCGGAAGCATTACCATTACAAGTCCTGCATACAACTGTCCATACTCTGCCGCTGCATTCTGTGCTTTCATCAGATTCATCAGTCCAACCGGCAGTGTTTTTCCGCCTTTCGGATCTGCCAGCAAAGTCATAGCGATAATATACTCATTCCAGAAAGAAAGGAAGTTAAACAGAATTACCGTGATGATACTCGGCTTTGCCATTGGAAAAATAATCCGCACCATTGTTCTTGTATATCCCGCGCCATCCATATATGCTGCTTCCTCGAAATCTTTCGGAAGCGTTGCAAAATATCCGGACAGCAGGTAAATCGTAAACGGAAGCGCTGTCGCCGCATATACAACCGCAAGGACAAAAATATTATTCAGCAAAAATGGAGGAAGTCCAATCTTTCTGAGCAATGTATTTCCATCCACAAACATCAGGAATATAGGAACAATAATATAGTTTACATTGATAAACAGGCCCGCCATAAATGCCACATTCAGAATCTTTCTTCCTCTGAATTTGAAACGGCTCAGCGCATAGGCAGCCGGCAGTGCAATCACTAACAGCAGTGCAAGCGCAAGTCCTGTCACAATCACACTGTTTAACATATACTCGCCCATACGCGCTGTGGTCCACGCATCAATAAAGTTCTGGAAGTAAAAACCTGCTGGAAGTTTCCACGGGTTTCCATAAAATTCGCTGTTCTGTTTGATGGAGGCCATAAATACCCATGCCACCGGCACAATAATGCTGACAGCAAGAGCGATCAGCACCACATAGATAAACAGTTTGTAGATGCTGAATGGTTTTTTATTCGCTTTTTTTCTCATCTCTTCATCCTCCCTCTACAGATCAATGGCTTCACGCTTTGTAATTGCATTTACAATAGCACTCAGACCGAAAGAAAAGATAAAAATAATTACTCCTATCGCCATACCATATCCATAACTTGAGTTTGTATATGCCTGTTTGTACATATAACTCAAGAATACTTCCGTACTGCCGTCAGGTCCTCCGCTTGTCATCGCCTTTACAAAAAGGAAACTCAGATTGATACTGCTTATGATAAAGAATGTCAGTGTTGTACGGATGTTTGTCCAAATCATCGGCAGTGTAATCTGAAAGAACTGCTGCATTTTTGTCGCCCCGTCCAGTGCGGAACTCTCATAGAGGCTGACTGGAACGCTCGCCATACTTGCCATATACATAACCATATAATATCCAATCGCCTGCCAGATCATAGCTGCTGCAAGTGAAAAGATTACAATTTTCTGATCACCCAGCCAATACACCGGATCACCTTTAAAGATAGAAATAATACTGTTCAGCATACCGTTGTTTGCATCATAAATTGCGCTGAAGATTGCACTGATGATAACGACTGACAGTATGTTTGGAATGTAAAATACTACGCGGAAAAAATTCTGTCCTTTAATTTTTTCCCGTGTCAGGATTGCTGCGAAAATCAGCGCCAGTCCCATCGTAACAACTGTCACGATGACAATCAGCAGCAGCGTGTTTTGAAATGACTGTAAAAATTTACTGTCATCCATCAGTTTCGCAAAGTTCTCCAGTCCCACAAACGTTTTCTTGTTTGAATATCCGCCCCATTTATAGAGGGACATACGAAATACGTTAAAGGTGGGAATAATCATGAAGATAATAAACAGGACTGTCGCTGGCACCACGCACATTGCCAAAAAACCTGCTCGTCTGCGTCCTTTTTTCATAAGATTCCTCCTAAGGTCAAAACATTTGAGTAAATAAGACCGGGTTTTTATGACTTCCGTCCTCACTTGTGGACAGAGGTACGAACCCGGTCTTTTTTATTCTCTTATAACAACTGCTCTATACCTGCGTTGTCTTTATTTCAATGCTTCTCTTAATTTGTCGCTGTCAGCTTTGATTGCTTCGATCCACTCTTCTTCTGTCTTGTCACCGCTTACTAAAGAGTTGATTGTTCCAAATACAGTGTCAGCAATGTTTACGCCTTCTACTGCATCTGTTGTTGCAAATCCGCCCAGAGCAACTTTTGCGCCATTGTCATAAATGCTGTAGTAAGTTTTGTTGTCGCCTTCTAATGTATCTGCCAGTCCGAGAAGAGGCTGAATAGCGCCGCTCTCTGCGAAGATTGCTGCTGCTTCATCAGAATACATATATGCGATAAATTCTTTTGCAAGGTCTACGTTTGGAGCTGCTGCCGGAACCCAGATCTGCTCAAACCATGCGAAAGAATAACGATCTCCGCCTTCTGTCAGCGCTGGAAGAGCCATGAATCCCCAGTCAAATCCTTCTGCCTTAGGAGCATCTTTCATCTCGCCAATTACCCAGTTTCCGTTTGGCATAAACAGAGCTTTGTTATCACAAACCAGCTGCTGATTCTTTAAGTAGTTATCATTGTTTGCATTGGAAGGAACAGATTTTTCTGTGTAGGAAGCCAGTTTTGTAATTGTATCAAATACTAATTTTGCTTCTTCTGTATCCCAGATGCCTTCTTCATAATGTGTAGCCTTGTCAAAGAACTCTGGTCCGCCTGCTTCATACAGCATTGCATAGAAGAATGCGTCGAAGTATCCTGTTGTAGGATAAGAGAACAGAGCAATGCCTTCTTCTGCTGCTGTATCGCCTAATGCCCACATTTCATCCCATGTCTCAGGAACTTCCCAGCCTTTTTCTTCAAACAGACCTGCGTTGTAGAACAGTCCGCATGGGCTGTAGAACATTGGTGCAAGATATGTTTTTCCGTCTCCGTATGGATTTGTCAGAGAACTGTCTGTAAATCCGCCTGCAATTTTCTCTTTTACTGTGACGTCTTCTCCCGGAACAGTCATATCCAGTACGTCTGTCAGATCTGTGAGCGCTTCGTCTTTGATCATTGTCTCTGTCATAGCTGCCGGTCTTCCTGTTGCCAGATGAACAACATCCGGATAATCTCCGCTGCGGAAGCTGTTTCCGATCACGTCTTCCAGGTTTTTATCTGTGATCAGTTCTACTGTTGCACCTGTCATCTCCTCAAATGCTGCGCATACTTCTGTCCACATCTCTGTACCGTATGCTGTTTCAATCGCTGCTACTTTCAGTGTCTGACCCTCAAATTCTTTTGCTTCCTCTGCAAAAGATACTGTAGACATTCCTGCCAGTGAAGCAGCTGCCATACTCAGACTTAAAACCATGCTCAGTTTTCTTTTCATTTTTTTTCCTCCTTTTTGATAGTACATTAATAATACACTTATATAAACCCCTCTGGAATGTAGTTACAAATTCCGTGCTTTCCATTCCCCTTTGCATGTTTTTAGTATAACAATATTTTTTCTATTTTCAAAGCGTTTTCTTGCTAATTATTTTATATATCTTGCTGTATTATCTCTTTTCTATTTTTCCATATATTTTTTCAGATGGGATATTTTTATTAATCATTTTATACAATTTTCTGTTTACTTTGTTTTTTAATCATAGCTTTTTGGATAAATCTTCTTTTCTTTTTTGTCTTTTTCCGTCATTATCTTGCATAATTTTACTTTTTGTATTATATTTTAATCATACTATAAAAAGCAATATTCCTAAACTTTAAACCCTGTTTTTTTGAAAGGATTGTGGTTTTATATATGAGCAATCGACTTTATTCCGTGCAGATGCTTCCCGGAGATTCTGATCTCCTCCACGGCCAGCTCCTGTACGTCACTTCAGCACGATATGATACAGACTGGAACAGCATCCCCCACACTCACTATTTCACAGAATTATTCTTTGTCCGAAAAGGAAAAGGTTATTTCCAGATGGATTCTGAGACGTTTGATGTACAGACAGACGACTTGATCCTGATCAGCCCTAATATTGCGCATACAGAACATTCCTCCAGTTCAGAACCTCTGGAATATATTGTTCTTGGCGTGGAAGGACTGACTTTTACGCATCCGGACGGCTCTCCCATGACATATGGTCGTGTAAACTGCCGTAATGACCATTCCTCCATCCGTTTCTATCTTGATATTATGGTGCGTGAGATGCAGCAGAATAAGGACTATCGTGATCTCCTCTGTCAAAATCTTCTGAATGTTATTCTCATCTATCTGCTGCGTCATGAAAAGCTGCAGATTACGATCACTCCTCAATTCAAAGCCAGCAAAGAAATCTCCGCTGTCAAAGAATATATTGACCAATATTTTAAGACTTCTCTGAATTTAGATATCTTGGCAGATGCAGCACATTTGAATAAATATTACATGGTTCATCATTTTACACAGACTTATGGGATCTCGCCGATTCATTATCTTTTGCAGAAAAGACTGGAAGAAAGTAAATTTCTGCTCAGAAGCACCGATTATTCTATTTCACAGATCGCTGAAATCACTGGTTTTTCTTCGATCAGCTACTTCTCTCAGCGTTTTAAAGGTTCAATCGGAATGACTCCTCAGCAGTATAGAAAACAGCTCACGCAGTCGGAATCTGCTATTTTCCACGGGGCATGATAAAAGCGCTGATCTCTATTTTATTTCTGCTTTCTTGAGATCAGCGCCTGTCACTGCTGCTATTTATTTTAAATACAAATCAGCTGTTCACTGTTTATGTGAATCAGAATTCATATTCTCAATTTAAATGTCTTCGGTGCGAAGCGATAAACGAGAATGCTCGCAATGATACTATAAAGCACGCAGAACACAATGGTCATAATTCCAAATATCTGTATCGGCATACGGAGCTGCATCATGAAAAAACAAATCATATACGTTGCTGTCATCACAATACGGTATGTACCGCTTTTTAATTCTGTTCCAGCATTATATGGCTGAAGCAGATAATAGACTGTCAGATAGTGAATCGAGAAAAACAGGCTCATGCAGAAAATGGAGACAATCAGAATCACATAATTAAGCGGATTGCCTGTTCCTCCTGTTGCAAAAAGAATAAGAGCCAGCCCAATGCCGATTACAGCTGCAGGGACTGCGTTGATTTTCATGATTTCACGAAGCCGAATCTGAAACAGCCGCAGTACAAACTTTGGCTGTTTATAGAAAGAATACGTCAGCAAACTGTGATCACAGTTCATAAACAACGCCTGTGTAAATCCTGTTCCACGGTTGATCGCGTACATAATAAATACAAAATATGGAAGCCACATCATCACCATTTCGTTCAGTACCGGCTTTACCTCTGGTTTCAAAAAGCTCACCGTCAATATGCCTGCGACAAGAACCGTACAGACATAGGAAATTTTCTTTGTCGAATTCCACAGAATTTTTTTATGTCTCTTGACAAACAATTCGTTCAGATACTCAAATCCATTCCGATTGCTTGTGATCGAGGTATCTGTTGATATTTTATTCTCATTTGCTCTCTTTATAATTTGTTCTTTCGCTGCAAAATCCATCTGATTTGTCAGACCTGATAGCAGCTCCTGATTGACTGCACGATAATCGCTGAAAGTCAATACCTTTGCCATGCCCGCCACTCCAAGAGGAAGGCAGAGAAGAAACATCACCGCGGCGATATTCTCCGAAAGCGCAAGACCTAATGCTGGAAGACCATACGCTGCACCTAAAAGCAGAGCAATCCAGCCCCATACATATTTGGACAGTTTGTTCTCATTAAATCCAAACCCTCTTCTCTCATAATCCCACAGTGAAACAGCTGCACCAAATAATTTCATCCCTGCTATGCAAAATGGAAGAAGCACACACAGCCACAATGACACTCCCATACTTTTTCCAAATAAAATTGTAAATGGAAGAAATCCAATCACTAGTTTGATCATTGCATACAGATAATTGACAAGTGTATATTCTCTCGCATCCATTCTCAGCAGAAACATCGCATAATATTTGTCCTTCGTCGGATTAAAAAGATTGGTATTGGAAAAGCTTCCGATGATTGTAAGAAACAGTAAAATATGTAAAAATGCCTGATTGTCAGGCAGTTTCTCGTAAAGGATGCCAATGCCGCATACCATCGTCAAAAAATAAAGAAATTTTCCAAGAAACATCGAGACAATTTCCCATATCACCGACAGTACGTTTGCCAAAATTTTAAAACCCTTTACCTGATATATTGTCGACGGCAGTATTTTTTTTAAAAACGGAATCTGCTTTAAAGAAAATAAAATTCCATTCACACGGTATGTATTTTTGAGGGCAAAAGAAATTTTCAAGGTCTTATTCATGTTCTTCCTCCCTTAACGCTGCGATAATTTTATCTTTAAACTCTCTGCTGTCTAAATCCGTCTTCTCCACAACCTCCAGTTCCCCGTGATTGAGCAGCACAATTTCATCGCAAAGATCAAGCGCCAGATCCATAAGATGGGTAGAAAAAATAGTGATGCGGTCTTGTTTCAGCGAGCGAAGCAGCTGTTTCATCTCCTCCGCTACAACCACGTCGAGGGATGTGAGCGGCTCGTCCAGCAGTAAAAGATTGGGTTTGGCAATGATATTGATCAGCATCTGCATTTTATTTTTCATACCGTGAGAATAATCTTTTAACAGCTTGTCTCTATCCTTTGGTTCAATACTCATATACTCAAAATACTCGTCTATACTTTTTGGATTTTCAATGGATTTCTCGTTGATATCCATAAAAAATTTCAAAAATTCTCTTCCAGTGAGAAATTCAGGTACGGTAGGCGTGGAAAGTACATAACCTATATCCTCCGCCTTTGCTTCCTGACAGACTCCGCCCATGTCAAAATAAAATCGCCCGCCGTCTGCCTTCAGGTCACGGTTCAGACAGTTAAACAGCGTTGTTTTTCCTGCGCCGTTTCTTCCAAGAAGCCCATAAATTTTTCCTTCCTCAAACGTAAAATGAATATCCCGCAAAATTTCCCTTTTCTCAAACTTTTTTGATAAATGCTCCACTACAAATTTCATTCCTCTTCTGATCTCCTCCTCAAATCAATTATTTTCATATTATTTCCATCCACTGCCTTCTTTCCTCAGAAATCTTTTATAAGTTTTCAGCCAGAAAACCCACTCCCTTTAAGTAATGGGTAGTTCACAAAATATTCCCCCAAAAAACGAATCTATTTATCGTTTTTATTTTCTTTTACCTCGTTCTTTCAAATAATCTTCCAGCTGTCTTTTCCAATTCTCTCTGTCTTGCCCTGTAATCGGACGAATCACTTTACATGGATTTCCCCCTGCAACCACATGACTTGGAATATCTTTTGTGACGACAGACCCTGAGGCGATCACCACATCGTCCCCTACGGTCACGCCCGGATTGATTACGACATTCCCGCAAATCCATACGTCATTTCCTATTTCAACCGGTTTTGCATATTCCAAGTCCAGTCTTCTCACATCTTTATCGATTGGGTGCCCTGCAGTATAGATACTGACATGAGGACCAATAAAGTCATGATCTCCAAAGCGAACATTGTTTTCATCCAGTATCGTTAAACCTGTGTTGGCATAAAAATGCTTTCCAAAATAGATTCTGTCTCCATGATCACAGTAAAAGGGAGGAGTCAGCACCATATCATCCGGTGCCTCCCCAAACAGCGCTCTCAGTTCATCAAGCGCTGTCTTGTCCTCCCAGAAATCAGAGTTGTTAAATTTCTTGCAGGCTGCGCGAATCACAGCCCACGGATTATCTGGCACTTTATACGGATGATATAATTTTCCTGCCATCATGCGCTCTCTTTCATTCATTTTTTTCTCTCCTCCTTTTTCAGAGATAGTATCATTCCAAAGTCTCAAAAATGTAAAATATCAGGCCAGCTCTCCATAAGATTTTATCTCTTTCTTCTCCTTGATTGCTCAACATAGAAAGTAAAAAAACGGTCAAGGGGCTTCGCCCGGAAATTCAATTACTGAGCAGGTTACTTATTCTCTACAAATTGTTCGATTATAGAATACAAAGTGACTGGATTTTCCCTGGTCTGCCCATTCATTTTTTTCTGCCAGTCAGGAATCTCCAGTTTATCTATAAATTGACATAGCATAGCACCCGTCTCATACGGTATTCTGTCCGCAAGATTACTTATATCATAAGCCCCTGCTTCTACTGTATTTTTCAGATCAGAAAATGGCACATTTTTTATATTATCAAAATACATCACTCCATAATCGTATCCCACAATCTCAGAAGCCTCAATTCCGACATAAGTTGCTGTTCCTTCAATTGTTTCTCTTTCTATTTCCTTTTTCACATACTCCGGATTCTTTTTCATACGTTCTTTTACAATGTCTACATATTCTTTCGCATATTCCAAATAGATTTTTTTATCTTTCTCCTCTGAAATCAAAGCCTTTTGTATTTTTTCCAGAATTTCATATTCTTGATACAATAATTCTTTGTCTTCCTGGGACATTCCTTCTGTTGAATATGTACTTCCTTCCATCCAGTCATTCTGCATATAATAATGGAATGCTTCATGAGCCAAAAATGTAAGATAATGGGAAGAAGAGTATTGTTTCATCACGGCATCTGTCTCATTATATTTTGTAAAAAAAACTTCATTTCCATACAAAATATATTTTTCTCCGCTTGTATTAAAATTGCCCTCCCATCTGAACTGTAACAGTTGGGGCTCTATCGCTGCAATTCGATATACCTCTATTTTATAATCAGAAGGCATTGTGATCTTCTTTGCAAAAATGCTGCGAACTTCCTTTTCTGGATTTATTAAATATGCACTCCCAAAAGAATCCTCCAGCGCAAGCAATGTTTTATCACCCAGATCAAAATCCTCCCAGATATCTTTTTCTTCTGTATCTTCTACATATTTGTTGATCTCATCCAAAATATACTGATCAGCTTCATCCAGCTGCCCGTAATCAGAATGAAACTGATTTTCGATTCCTATATAGGATATTCCAACGACTATAATGCTCAACACAGCTCCAACAATTATTTTCCCTTTTTTCTTCATCATTATTTCCCTCCGTAAACAATTCAATATTTTCCCCCAAAAAAGATTCTTTTTTTTTATTTTATCATAGAATATCTTTTTTTACATTATTTCCAAGGAGTTCTGCACGGTTACAGAAAAAATCATCTGAATTAAGCTTACACCTTTTACACTCAAAAAATCACATATTCCTGCCGCCCCTCCCCCCAACACAGAAAAAGGTTGTACTTCCCTGAAAAATGGGTTATAATGAACACGCCATTTAAATCAATTAATACATATAATTAATCAAAGTGAGGTGAGATCATGGACGGTGGTGGTAGTCGAAGTACAGATATGGTATTTCCCAAATTTAAAAATGCAAACAACATCGGATCGTCTGTGGTCTGATTTCACCTGTATATAGATATGAGTAAATACCATTGTCTGTTCCAACACAGTACTGCATAAGTAAAGGCGAGTGTAGACTATCCTGTTTGTAATTGGCAATGGATTTTTTATGCCTTTTTTTAATGTAAACATGTTTTCTATGCCTGCCTTTACTAAAATTAACTTGTAAAGGAGGACAATAAAATGGCAGCAAATACAGCATTTAATGCAACACCTGCTGGATACAGCTTAGAAATTGCAGAATTAATCCGCAGTAATCTGACTCCAAAGAGAATGCAGGAGCAATTATCTTCTTATCACGAAAATGATATTGCATCCGCCTTGGAGCTTCTGAATAAAAGTGAGCGAACAAAATTATATCAAATTCTAGATTCTGAAACATTGGCAAGCATCTTAGAATATTCTGACCACATTGCCGAATATGTGCAGGAATTAAGTATCCGTAAAAGAGTCGATGTATTTTCTCGAATGGAAACTTCTGATGTGGTAGATGTGCTGCGGCAGCTGGAAAAAGGAGAACGCGAGACTTTAGTCGACTTACTTAATCCAGAAGTCCGTTCCGATGTCAAATTATTGAGTTCTTTTGATGAAGATGAAATCGGCAGCGTCATGTCAACGAATTACATCGTTGTCTCAGACCATTCATCCGTCAAGGAAGCTATGTCGGAACTCATCCACCAAGCAGCTGAAAACGATAATATCAGCACTATCTATGTAGTCGATCAAAACGAAACATTTTATGGCGCTATTGATTTAAAAGATCTGATCATTGCCAGAGAAGGAACTGACTTAAAAGGGATTATGACTTGTTCCTATCCGTATGTTTACGCACGTTCATCGATTGAAGACTGTATCCCGCAGCTTATGGATTACTCTGAAGATTCCATCCCTGTACTAGATAATGAAAACAAGCTGATCGGGGTTATTACTGCCCGTGATCTCGTTGAAGTCGTCGGAGATGAATTGAATGAAGACTACGCAAAATTTGCCGGTCTTTCCACAGAAGAAGATTTAGAAGAACCGATTGTACTTAGTGTAAAGAAACGACTTCCATGGCTCTTTATCTTGCTTGTCATGGGTCTTGGCGTGTCTGCGACGGTCGGACTCTTTGAATCTATTGTTGCACAGCTTCCGATTATTATGTGTTTCCAGTCCTTGATTTTAGATATGTCAGGTAACGTTGGAACGCAATCTCTTGCTGTTGCTATTCGTGTATTAATGGACAAGCAGCTTTCTGGGAAACAAAAGTTGTCCTTAATTTTGAAGGAATCTCGTGTCGGTTTAACCAATGGATGTATTCTTGGATTACTGTCTTTCCTTGTCATTGGTGGTTATTTAACTTTAAAAGGAAATGCCGTATCTTTTGCCTTTGCAGTATCCGGATGTCTGGGAGCAGCTATGATACTTTCCATGCTGATTTCTTCCTTATCTGGCACAATTATTCCTATTTTCTTCCAGAAAATCGGAGTTGACCCGGCTGTTGCATCTGGTCCTCTTATCACAACAGTAAACGATTTGGTTGCTGTAATTTCTTATTACGGATTATCTTGGATCATTTTAATCAATCTGCTGCATTTACCATAACCAGCACAAGAAACAGGAGGTTCGCCAATGTTGAAAGCTGTCCTATTAATTTTATATATTGCTACCATTTTGGCAGTTATTTTTGTAGAGCGAAAGAACTCAACAGAAGCAATACTCTGGGTTCTTGTCATGATATGTATCCCATATGCCGGCATTCTGCTTTATCTTGTCTTCGGCAGCACCACTGCAATTAAATTGACGTCTGTTTTTCGCCGAAAAAGGCTCAGCAAGCGTCTGCCTGCTGCAAAGGCTCCTCAGGACTTGCTGACAGGCCAGCAGTTTTCTGACGAAGATCTTCAGGTCATGCAGTTCAATACTAACTATAATAACAGTCCTGTGACCTGCTATGACGATTATCAGTTATTTATTACTGGTGAAACACATTACCGCGCTCTGTTCCAGGATATCAAAGAGGCAAAAGAAAATATTTATGTGTTGTTCTATGCCATTCACCATGATGTAATGGGAGAAGCGCTGGTCAAAATTCTGACTGAAAAAGCAAAAGAAGGGGTCACTGTTCTGGTAATGTGTGACTTTATTGCCAATTTATCTACTCCTTATAAAATGTTCAAACCTTTGGCAGATGCCGGCGGAAAAGTAATCCGTGTCAAACCTTATCTGACACATTACCGCAGCCACCGCAAGATCGTAGCCATCGACCACAAAATTGGGTATATCGGGGGCATGAATATCGGCAAACAGTATGCAAATCTGGCTAAAAAGAAAAATCCTTGGCGTGATACGCAGATTCGCCTGACAGGAGCCTGCGTTGCAGCGCTCGACGCATATTTTCTGACAGACCTTTTATGTGCCGTGCGCCGAAAAGACTGGGAAGATATGGTAAGATATATGGAATCTATCCAACTCCCTCCACAGCACCGTTCACCGAATCTATGTCAATTTGTCGTTGGAGGTGTGGACAACAACAAGGAAGCTGTCAAGATGAACTACCTGAGTATGATCCGCAGCGCAAAAAAGAAAATCAGAATTCAATCGCCTTATTTCATTCCAGATGTTTCTGTTCTTGACGCTCTTAAGACTGCTGCCGCATCTGGTGTGAAAATTGAATTGATGATCCCGGGTATAAAAGCCAGTTTTTTCCTTGACCCCGTGACCACTTATTATGCTGGTCAGATTATGGAATTCGGCGCCAAAGTTTATAAATATCACGGTTATATTCATGCTAAAACCATGACCATTGATGATGAGCTATGTTGTATCGGATCTGTCAATATGGATATGCGCTCCTTGATGGTTGACGATGAAATTTGCGGTATCTTCTACGAAAATCATATGGTTCAGGAATATATCGACATCTTTGAAAATGATATTTTGAACTGCGATCCTTACCTTTACGACCAATTTTTAAATCGTGGACAGAAGGAAAAATTTATAGAATGTGTTTTTCTTCCGTTTGCCCCTTTAATGTAATCTTCCAAAGTAAAGATCGCTGATTGCAAAGGAGGTCGGTGCCTGGCACCGACCTCCTAATATTATTTACTTATAAAGTATTTGTTTATATTTTATACAGTTTCTGTTAATTATTTTACTGCTGTATAGGAAATGCTTTCCGGTGTAGTCAGCGGCTCTGCACTGTATGTGGCAACACGTTCATCTTCAATCTTGCCGGACCAGTTCAGGCCAAATGCAAAATCATACGTATTTCCATCAGAATCAACGTAGCACTCTACATCA
This sequence comes from Clostridiales bacterium, assembly GCA_018366495.1. Taxonomy (GTDB): domain Bacteria; phylum Bacillota; class Clostridia; order Lachnospirales; family Lachnospiraceae; genus JAGZHZ01. The sequence continues at coordinate 410 of JAGZHZ010000017.1, read as the reverse complement.
CGAGGAACATCTTCTAGCTGTGCCTCCACTGCCTCCATGTTTGCAGGCTGCTGACATGGAAGAAGACCTGATGGTTCCAGTTTTCCAGAGATCACATCGAGAAGTACATCATCCTGGAAGAATTTTACACCAAATGATGTGCCTGCATAGTACATCAGAATCGCATCTGCCAAAGGCTCTACTTCAGACCATACAAGACCGCCCACAGAACTTACCTGCATTGTCACGATTACTTTACAGTCTTCCGGCACAGTTTCATTTACATACTGCAGAGTTTCATATTCATTATAATTTTTTGCTCTGCCTACAGATTGTTGTGGTCAAGCATTTTTGTAACACTTGTGCCTAATAATTTCGTATTCCATACCGGGCTTCAAATGGTGTCCGATAATCATTATAAGAATGTGGTC
>JAGZHZ010000016.1 GCA_018366495.1 Clostridiales bacterium | reverse complement strand
TCGCAAGTTAATTTTAACACAAAAAGAGGACCTTTCGTTCATTTTGAACGAAAAGTCCTCTTTTTTCATAGAGACTGTTATTTCACAGCCCCTTTTCTATTTTCGATCATTCTAATCAATATCGCAGATATTGATCAAGGATTCCAGAAGCTCCGCTTCCTTTTTTCTTTTCTTTGTCAGCTGTGCAGCTGCCACAAGAGGAAGCCATCCCTGGACATAAGCTTTTTCCGTTCTCGTTCTGGCACAGAATAAGGAAAGATACGTCTCTGCCATCTCTTTATCTTCCAGGGCAAGCAGCAGATACGTTCTGGCTACATCTGCACTGACATTTCCATTTGCTGCATGAATCCAGTCCAGCACATACCAGCCCTTTTCATTTACAATAATATTTTCCGGATACAACTCGCCGTGGCACAGTTTTCTGTGATCTGGCATACCGTTCAGTTTCGTCATAATCTCAAAGCGTGTGATATCATTAAGTCCTTTCAGCTGCTTGATCTGACAGTCCATCTTTACTTTCAAGTCTGGAATCAGCGGACCTTCCTTTGAAGACAGTTCCACCTGCAGTTCCACCATCTTCTTTAGATATTCCTCTTTTTTATCCGGATTCTCTCTCATCAGCTGTGCAAGCGTTTTTCCTTCCACATACTGACTGAGCAGTCCAAGCTGTCCATCTTCCAGTTCTGTAACTCCCAGCACCTTCGGGACAAGAATTCCAAGTTCCTCGGCAAGAGACTGATACATTGCCTCTCTTAAAACTTCTGATTTTGGAAATCCTTTGCGATAAACTTTTATCACTGTATCGCCATCTCTGTAAATTTCATGATTTCCAGATGATAATAATACTTTTTCTCCCATAAAAACACCCCGCTTTTGCCGCAAATCTTCTGTTGTCTTCGTTACAATTTTATCATACTCCTTTTTTTATGAAAAGTCACCTGTTTTTTTATTTTTTTCTGTTTTTTTATCTATTTTCACTATTCAAAGCGTACAATTTCTCTTCTTAAACGCTTAATAATCTTCTTTTCCAGTCTTGATATATAAGATTGTGAAATTCCAAGAAGATCTGCCACTTCTTTCTGCGTTTTTTCTTCTCCATCCCTTGTATTCAGTCCAAAACGCAGCTGTACAATGGTTCTCTCTCGATCAGACAGCGTGTCAATCGCTTTTCCAAGCAGATTTCTTTCCACTTCACTCTCCATATTTTTATAAATTACATCTTCATCTGTTCCCAAAATATCAGAGAGCAGCAATTCGTTTCCATCCCAGTCCACATTCAAAGGTTCATCTATTGATACCTCCATCCGTGTCTTGCTGTTTCTCCTCAAATACATCAAAATTTCATTTTCTATGCACCGCGACGCATACGTCGCCAGTTTAATGTTTTTTTCTCTGTTAAACGTATTGATCGCCTTGATCAAACCGATGGTTCCAATCGAAATTAAATCCTCCACCCCAACTCCTGTATTGTCAAATTTTTTGGCTATGTACACGACCAGCCTTAGATTATGCTCAATTAATTCCGATTTTGCTTCACTGTCTCCCGTTGTTCCCAATTCTTGAATACACGCTGCTTCTTGTTCCGGTTCCAAAGGCGCCGGGAGTACGTCGGAGCCTCCGATATAATGTACCTCTCTGGCATTTTTCATAAAAATGTTTGACAGACCTGGTACCATTTTAAGCTGAAACCGTTCAGGCATCGCAACCTTAATTACCATACGTTTCCTCCTACTTTTTTATTTCATTCTCACTTTCAGTAAACAGCGGCTGCAGAATTACTTCATAGCTGCCGCATTTGCTGACAGGCATTCTGCAAAGAGCTGCCGAAGGCTTTTGTATCCGAAAATTTCTCTTGTACCCCTTTATTATCATTTCATCCAAAATCACACATGGGAGAAGTCCCCCTTCTTTTCCAATGCTGTGATAAGGAATGTAAAAAAAACGCTCCGTTGCTTTCTCAGGCGCTAAAAGCTGAAACATCTGCTCTAGCTGCCGCTGTTCCTGACAGGAAAAAAGAGTTCGTACTGCTTCATAATAAACCACCATAACCGGTCGGTGATTCCATGGATTTTTGAGCCGGTTGCCTGTGTCTAAAAGACCTCGGCATCGCATTTCTTTCCCGTGCCAATACAAAGTCACTTCATATTCCTGTGCGGTTTGCTGCCGGATTTCCCGGAAAGAATAAAAAATGCCCTGCAGCAAAAGCGCCCCTGGAAGAAAAATTTTTAAAAAAGAAGCCGAAAAAATGGTTTCTATCATCTGAAAAATTCCTCCCGCGCAGAATGTAACCAGATAAAATAGAATAAGTTCCCGTCCCCATTCCACTTTTTCGCCCTCTGCACTGCTGATTTTCAGCATCAGAGCCCCTCCTGCCATATTTCCGAATATCATCCAGATTTTTGTTTTTGGAAAAGGGGTGAGCAAAATCACACACAGCAGCGCTGATCCAATGAAAGAGGATAACAGCAGTTTTCTCTTTTTTATTTTTTTTCTCAGCAACCGTTTTACAGTAAAAAGAAGCAGGTAATCCATGATTATATTTTCCAGAAAAAACAGATCTATGTACAGTTCATAGTACAAAAAATCCCCCCTGCCATCTATTTTTTCTGCCCTGTCAGGCACTTTCTATTATAGAGCAAGGAGGATTATTATTTTGTCAAATGCTACCGGTAAATCCCAGAATTTTATCGACACGTCTCTCTTTATTTCTTCTTTTTTCTTTTTTATCTTCTCTTTTCATGCAGGATTTCCAAAATTTCCTGCAATTTTTTTGCCGGAATTTGTCCTGGCGCCGAAGCAGACGCACCGCTTGCGAATGTAAGCGCAGACCCAAATACTTCTCCAGCCATCCGGCTGATCATCCCGTCTTTACCCATGGACATTGTAATAGCAGGAGTGTCTGGAAAAGCAAGTTGAAATTCTCTTGTCGCTTCCAGCAGCGTCAGCACATCTCCCGCATCTTCCGGCATTACCGCAATCTTCGGAATATCTGCGCCGTTCTGTCTCATCATATCCAATCTCGATATAATCTCTTCTTTTGAAGGAGTCTTTTCAAAATCGTGGTTAGAGCCGATAATCGCAATTTTAAAATCTTTTTTTATCTCCTGAAGCAGTTTGCTCAACTCAGGGAGACGGAACAACTCGGCATCAATCAGATCCAGTTTTCCTGTCTGCGCTGCTGTTCTCAGAAGCTGCCCGTATTCTTCTTGGGAAATCTCTCTTTGTCCTCCTTCCCACTTTGTCCGAAATGTAAATAAAAATGGCTTTTCCCTCAAATATTCTCGTATTTCACCGATCATCTCTGTTCTTGCCTCTTCGTCTGAAATTTCTTCAAAGAAATCGGCTCTCCACTCCAAAAGATCAAATGGCTGATCTTTTATCTGACTGAGCTGATCTCTGATTTCCTTTCTCGTTGTTCCTGTGACAGGAATACAAATTTTAGGGATTCCTTTTCCGATTTCTATCTCTCTGATTTTTATACTCATTTTATTTTTCTCCACTTCTGCTGCAATTTATTTATGGTTCATGGTGTGCCATTCAGGCATCTTTTGATCTCAATATCTTTTCCGGTTTTCATTGTCATCTCTGTCTATTGACAGATGGGCTCCTTTTCGCTAAGATGAAAAAAAAGTATTGAAAGGAGTCAGAAATTTGAACTACGAAATTACAGGTCACACACGGCTGACCGGTCTTTTAGGTCACCCGGTCTCCCACAGCATTTCTCCTATGATGCACAACGCATCCTTCCAGCGTCTTGGACTGGATTATGTATATCTGTGCTTTGATGTAACAGAAAAAGATTTAAAGACTGCTGTCGACGGCTTAAAACTGCTGAATGTTCGCGGCTTTAACTGTACTATGCCAGACAAGACAAAAATATGTGAGTTTGTCGATAAGCTCTCTCCGGCAGCACAGATGATCGGAGCAGTCAACACTGTTGTCAACGACGACGGCATTCTCACAGGTCATAATACCGATGGTATCGGATATATGCAGGCTTTGGCAGAAACAGGATTTTCTATCAAGGGGAAAACTATGACATTGCTCGGCGCCGGGGGCGCTGCAACTGCAGTCTGCGTTCAGGCGGCGCTGGATGGAGCTGCCTGTATCCATCTTTTTAACCGCCAGGGACGATCTTGGAATCATGCAAAAGACCTTGCCGAGCGTATCACAAGGGAGACTTCCTGTCACGTTGAACTTTTTGATCTGGCCGATGAGACTGCTTTAAAATCTTCCCTCGATGTCAGTGATCTTCTGACAAATACTACCCCGATCGGTATGTGTCCAAATGAAAACCATTCTCCTATTCCTTCTAAAAAGCTTCTTCATGAGTCGCTTCTTGTCTCCGACATCATCTATAATCCCCGTGAGACACTTCTGATGCGTCAGGCAAAGGAGCAAGGATGCCGGACATTCAACGGTCTGTATATGCTTTTATATCAAGGCGCGGAAGCATTCCGCATCTGGACCGGTCAGCAGATGCCTGTTGATTTTATCAAAGATACTTATTTTTCAAAATAACTGCTCTGTCGGATTGAGATTTTTTTCCGGCAGTAAAAAACCTTTTTAACGGTTTATGCAAAAAGACTGCCGCAAAAAGTATGCGGCAGTCTTGCTTTTTTTATTTTATCTTCTTTTTAAGAAATCCGGGATCTGTATCTCTTTTTCTGCCACTGTACTCTCAGGAGTTCTGTATTTTCCAAACGTTGAGGATGACGTTCTGCCTGCCTGAGAAGAGGCTGTATTATTTTTAGGGATTGTGCTTGTTGTTCTCTGGAATGTAGTGGTTTTTTTCTCCTGTTTTCCGTAATTTGGGAACTCCGGAACGATTTTCTGATTTACAGACGGCTGTGTGGCTGTTGCTGTGTCAAGCCCTGTTGCAATCACTGTAATGCTTGCCTCATCTGCATATGTATCATCATACATAGCGCCAAAGATGATATTTGCTTCATCACCTGCCAGCTCCTGCACATAACTTGCTGCATCGTTTGCATCCATAAGAGAAATATCTCCGGAAATATTGATAATAACGTGAGAAGCGCCGGAGATTGTTGTCTCCAGAAGCGGACTGGCAACTGCCATCTTGACTGCTTCCAATGCCTTGTCGTCTCCTTTGGCATGTCCGATTCCGATATGTGCAATTCCTTTGTCTTTCATAACGGTCTGGACATCCGCAAAATCCAGGTTGATCAGTGCCGGCAGATTAATCAGGTCTGTGATTCCCTGAACTGCCTGCTGCAGCACTTCATCTGCTTTTTTTAATGCCTCCGGCATTGTTGTTCTGCGGTCCACAATCTCTAAAAGTTTGTCATTCGGGATTACGATCAATGTATCTACATTGTCTTTTAATTTTTCAATTCCTGTAAGTGCATTGTTCATGCGTGTCTTCGCCTCAAAACGGAAAGGCTTTGTGACAACGCCCACTGTAAGGATTCCCATCTCTTTTGCGATTCCTGCCACAACTGGTGCGCCTCCTGTACCTGTTCCGCCTCCCATACCGCAGGTGACAAAGACCATATCTGCACCCTGCATTGCCTGGCGTAAATCTTCTGCACTCTCTTCTGCTGCCTGCTCTCCGACTTCCGGACGTGCTCCGGCGCCTAATCCTTTTGTGACTTTTTCGCCAATCTGAATTGTAGTAGGAGCTTTGCATAACTGTAATGCCTGCTTATCCGTGTTTACTCCGATAAACTCCACTCCTGCAATTGTCTCTTCTACCATTCTATTTACTGCATTATTACCTGCACCGCCGACACCAATGACGATAATCTTTGCTGCAGATTCAGATTCATTTGTCATAATTTCTAACAAGGTGTATTTCCTCCTTTTTGTATCCCTTACATCCTCAAATTCATTTACAGCTCCCTAAGACACATTTGCCCAGTATTAAACCGTATTTATTATATCATATAGTTTTTTCCTGAATTAATCAAGCTAATTTTTCAAAACTGTTTAATATCCGTAATACGTTCCATCCCCGTAATACGTTCCATCCCCGTAATACGTTCCATCTCCATAATACGTTCCATCCCCGTAATACGTTTCATCCCCGTAATACGTTCCATCTCCATAATACGTTCCATCCCCGTAATACGTTCCATCCCCGTAATACGTTTCGTCCCCGTAATACGTTCCATCTCCGTAATACGTTCCATCTCCGTAATACGCTCCATCCCCGTAATACGTTCCGTCTCCGTAATACGTTCCGTCTCCGCTGTATAATGTTTCACTTTCAGTTTCTGTCGCGGACTGTGCTTCAGCCGACGTTGCTTCCTGTTTCTGGAATCTTATTTTTTTCGTATCTGATTTAAAGTTTTCCATCCGCAGTGTTCCTGCCATGCCATCCATATGTTTATAAATTCCTGCCAGATTTGTAATCTTATCTTCCAGATATTCGTCTTGTCCCAGTTCCACAACTGCCTCTCCAAAAATCAGGGTCATATTGTGTTCTTCATCAAAAACAATCTCATCCGGCACTAAATTTCGTTCATTCAGCATCTGAGCCAGATCCAGCATTTCTTTCAATATCTTTTCATCTTCAATCGGAATCGTCTCATAGATCACTGGCGTGCCAATCTCTATCCCCGTAATTTCCGGCACCCCTTCTTTTTTTTCCTCTGTACATTGTAAGACGCACCCATTTTTATCAAAGTAGACATTCTGCCCATCTTTTTGTATATATCCAATCTGTGTCTTTTCATACACCTGAATTCTTACACTTGACGGGGAGAGCAGAACAGTATCGACTGCACTGAAAAAAGGCATTGAATCATCTGGTTTTGAATTTCGATATTTCCATGTCAGATACAGAGAATTTGAGGTGAGGGCATCATTTATTATCATATCTTTTACTTCTTCTTCTGTAAAAAGAACATTTCCTGTCACCTCAACATCCCGAACCTGAAAAACCGCAATCAAAACGAGAAAGATAGCCAGCAAAATTCCTGCTGTGATCAATCCCAGTTTCCATCTCTCCCCTTTTCCTTTTTTCTCTTTGTTCTTTTCTCTTGTCATCTTTCTTACCCTCTTCTAATTTGTCTCTATGACTGCTCCCAGCTTTCTCAAATCGCCGCAGATGTCTTCATATCCTCTAAAAATAAAATGACTTTCTTTTACTGTTGTCTCTCCTGCGGCGCCAAGTCCAGCAATAATCAATGCGGCGCCTCCCCTCAGTTCGCACGCATGGACTTCTGTTCCGCTCAGACATTGTGTCCCTGTAATCCACGCTTCCTGAGCAGCCGTGTCAATTTGGGCGCCCATTTTTTTTAATTGAGGTACGATCTGATAGCGATCCTCAAAAATATTTTCTATAATTCTGCTTTTCCCCCTTGCTCTGCATAAAACCGCCAGAAGCTGTGACTGAAGATCCGTCGGAAAACCTGGATATGGCTGTGTGGCAACTTCCCGAAGCGCTCTCGGTCTTTTTGGTGCGCTCATCACAATTTTATCCTTCCCGATCTGCAGCTGCGCGCCCATAGATTTCAAAACTTTAAACTGCGCTGCCATCTGACAGACGGGAGCGTGTTCCAGAGAGATCATCCCTCCTGCACTCATAGCCGCCATCAGATACGTTCCTGCCACAATTCTGTCCGACATCAGCACAAACTCGCTGTCTTTCAGTTTTTTAACTCCTTCTATCACAATCCGATCTGTCCCTTCTCCCCTGATCTTTGCCCCTTTTCCTTTTAGAAAACGGCAAAGTTCTGTTATTTCCGGTTCTCTCGCAGCATTAAAAATACGTGTCGTACCTTCTGCCAGAACTGCGGCAAGAATAATATTTTCTGTTGTTCCAACACTCGGAAAACGCAGTCGGATATCAGCGCCATGAATATTCTGCGCCTTAGCAAATAGTATTTCTTTCTCCTCCTCAATCTTTGCGCCCATTCTTTTTAAAGAATTAAGATGGAGATCAATCGGGCGTTTTCCGATCGTACATCCTCCGGGCAGCGGAAGCGCAGCACTTCCCATTCTTCCAAGCAGGCTTCCCAGAAAAATAACGGAAGATCTCATCTGAGCTGCATACTCAGACGAGATCTCAGTATTTTGAATGGTTCCTGCAAAGATCGTCAGACTGTTTCCATGCCATTCTACACTGCATCCCATTTCGAGTAAAATCTGTACGGTATTCTCTACATCCAGAATATGCGGACAGTTATGGATCACACTGATTCCTTCATGTAGAATCGCGGCTGCCAGAATCGGCAGCGCTGCATTTTTTGACCCCTGAACATACAGTTTACCATGTAAAGGAATACCGCCCCTTACTGTGATATCTCCCAATCCGTCTCCCCCGTCCTTTTCCTAAGCCTCTTCGTGCTTATTAAAATCTATTTTATTATATGCAGGAAGATTTATTTTGACACCGGCTGACTGACAGGGCAATTCCCATCTCCGCCATCAAAAACAAAATAGACGTTCCCCCATAGCTGATAAATGGAAGGGTGATTCCAGTGTTTGGAATGGTATTTGTCACAACAGCGATGTTTAAGATCACCTGAATGGCAATATGACCCATTGTTCCGGCGGCAATCAAAGATCCAAACAGGTCAGGAGCATACGCCGCCACCACCATAAATCTCCAGATCAATATCAAAAAAACCAGAATTAGAATACATGCGCCCACCAGTCCCAACTCTTCGCAGATAATCGAAAAAATCATGTCATTCTGCGCTTCAGGTACAAATCCTAATTTCTGAATACTCTGACCGATTCCTTTTCCAAACAGACCTCCCGATCCGATTGCATATAATCCCTGAATTGTCTGGTATCCTTTTTCATATTGTTCCGGATTTCTCCAAATTTTCAGACGGTCAAGGCGATACGATTCCATGCTCAAAAAGACTGCAATAAAACCGATTCCCGTCACTGCAATCCAGATAAACGGCAGATAGCGCGGGTTTGAGACAAATACTACAATTACCGCAATTCCAAGAATAATAATCGCTGTGCTTAAATTGTTTGTTCCAACTAAGGCGACAATAGGTAAAATCAAAATCATAACAAAAATCAGCGTTCCTAATCCTGTCTGCTTTTTCTTTCTGCTGCTCACAATATGGGCAAGAAACAAAATGACAACTAGTTTTGCAAACTCAGATGGCTGAAAAGACAAAGGTCCAAGTGAAAGCCATCTTTTTGATCCGTTATAAGAGTCGCCAAAAAAAAGTACCGCTGTGGAGAGCAGAAGCGAACAGATATATCCGCTCACTGCAAATTTTTCAAAAATATGATAATCCATTCTTGAAATTCCACACATCAGGACTGCGCCTAAAATAGTCGCAAATAATTGTTTTTTAAAATAATAGGCAGCATCATGAAATTTGACCTGCCCATTATACGCGCTTGTACTATAGAGTGTGATTAGACCGAAACTTATCAGAAATAAGATGACAAGCAGCATGGTCATATCCTGTTTCTTCCTCCGGCTCATAGTACCACCCCTTAGATCAGGCTTTAAAGCTTATTGACAATCTCCTTAAACATTTTTCCCCGCACTTCGTAGTTCGGAAACATTCCCCAGCTTGCACACGCCGGCGAGAGCAATACAGCATCCCCCGGATTTGCTTTCTCTGCACAAATATGTACTGCCTCTTCTAAAGTTTCTGCAAATATGATATCGGAAAAGCCGCATTTTCTGGCTGTCTCCGCTATTTTTTCTCTTGTCTGTCCAATTAAAACCAAATATCTCACTTTTCCATCGAACGCTTCAATCCACTCCTCGTAAGAAGAATCTTTATCATATCCTCCTCCGATCAGAAGCGTCGGACGATCCATCGCCTGAATCCCCTTAATTGCAGCATCTGGATTCGTTCCTTTTGAGTCGTTATAGTATACAACCCCGTTTTTCTCTATCACATACTCAATTCTGTGTTCTACCGCCTGAAAATTCCTGATCACATGCTGAATTTCAGAAAGCGGCACACCGTATGAAAGTGCCATTCCCACAGCTGCCATCACATTTTCATGGTTGTGGCGTCCCGGGAGTTTCAGCTCTTTTACTGCGCAGATCTCGGTACTATCTGCCCCGTCGCTGTATACAATCTTTCCGTCTCTTAGATAGATACCTCTTTCTAGTGTACGCACACTGCTGAAAAATAGAACCTTGCACGACAAATTTTTTCCAAACTCTCTCAAAACTTCATCTTCATAGTTCAGCACGCAGGTGTCATCCGGTCCCTGATTTTCTGTGATACGTTCTTTCACCCGTATGTATTCTTCCATCGTATGATGGCGGTTTAAGTGATCCGGTGTAATATTTAAAATTGCGCTGATACATGGATGAAATTTTTCAATCGTCTCCAGCTGAAAACTGCTGATCTCCGCCACAGACACTGCCTTCGGCGTCATCTTAAGTGAAGCCTCCGTATACGGTGTTCCAATATTTCCTACAATATATACTTCATCCTGATGATATTTCATGATCGCCCCTAAAAGGCTCGTCGTTGTCGTCTTTCCATTTGTTCCGGTGATCGCCAGCACATCGCCTTTTCCATTTTCATATGCAAGCTCTACTTCACCCCAGATTTTGACGCCATGCTCTCTGATCCTGTTTACCACAGGCAAATCAGTCGGCACTCCTGGACTGAGTACAGCCAGATCCAGTGTGTCAATCACTTCATCGTTCAGCTCTCCGATTATAATCTGTGCGTTGCTGTTTGGTGCAAGTCTGCCTCGCACCTCTTCTTCTTTTATATTTTCATTTCCATCATACAGAATCGGCAATGCACCCACCTTTTCCAGCAGATCAGCAGAACCGATTCCACTGATTCCTGTTCCAAAGACAAGAACTTTTTTTTGTTTCCAATCCATACAATCCTCCTAACGGTAGGCAATCAGCCCTACCAGGCACAATATTGCTGTGACAACAGTAAAGACAGCGACCACTCTCGTCTCTGACCATCCGCACAGTTCAAAATGATGATGGATCGGAGCCATTTTAAACAGACGTTTCCCACCTGTCTTTTTAAAATATGTAACCTGAAGCATAACGGAAATGACTTCCACAAAGTAAACCAGTCCGATAATCGGGATAAAGAGCGGCATTTTCATCATATAGGCAGCTCCAACCACAAATCCTCCAAGGGCAAGTGATCCCGTGTCTCCCATAAATACCTGAGCCGGATGCACATTAAACAGTAAAAAGCCAAGCAGTGCTCCTGTGACAGCCGCTGTGATCGGAGTAATTCCTCCCTCGCTCACCAGAGAAATAACCGTGTAGAAAACGGCTACCATTGTCGTCACACCTGTCGCCAGACCATCCAGACCATCTGTAAAATTGACTCCATTGACTGTTCCGATTACGGCAACATATGTCAGAGGAATCGCGCCCCATTTCAGATCGATCTCTTTTCCTCCGCTGAATGGGACAATCATCTTAAAGAGATCCGGCTCCATATTCAGTACATAAATTACAAAGATTGTTGTTATGATAAACTGTCCTGCCATCTTCTGCATCGGCATAAGTCCGTCTGAACGTCTCAGCACAACTTTCAGATAATCATCCAGAAAACCGATAATTCCAAATCCCAGGGTCAAAAACAGGACTGGAGCCACTTTTGGATAATCTTTCAGGAAAAACAGACAGGTTACCAGTATACTGATCAGAATGATCAGACCTCCCATCGTTGGAGTCCCTGCTTTGTTCAGATGGGACTGCACCCCTTCTTTACGCTCTGTCTGTCCGATTTTTAATTTCCTCAAAAATGGAATTACAAACGGACTCAGTCCGACACTGATAGCAAATGCTGCCAGCAACGGAATTACAATATCTGTTCCTATCATCCTTTCACACCTCTTAAATTCTTTTGTTTTAACGTGAAAGCGCCTGTCTGCCGAAGCATTCCTGCACTCTCAGATTCGATTTTTAGTATAATTCTTTTTTCCTCATTAATCAACCTTTTTATTCACTTTCCGTCTCCTGTGGCGTCGGATCACGCTCGATTCCAAGATAAGGGAAAATATTGGCAAAGATATCACGAATGACAGGCGCTGCAATCGTGCCTCCGTAATATACTCCCTGTGGATTATGGATGACGCAGATTCCAATCACTTTTGGATCATCAGCAGGCGCAAATCCTAAAAACGAAGAAATATATTTGTTGGCACTTCTGGGCAGCGTCTCAGATGTCGCTGTCTTTCCACCAATATGGTATCCTGCGATATAGGCGTTCTTTCCTGATCCGCCGTCTACTACCTGCTCCAGAATCATTCTCAGTGTCTTTGACGTCTCCTCTGATACAATATTTTCCGTCTCTTTATACTCCAAAACTTTTGTCTTTGTCTGATCGCTGCTTTGGACTTTCACGCCAAAATGCGGTGTGATTCGTGTCCCCCCATTGATCAGAGAGCTGACTGTCGTGATTAGCTGAAGCGGCGTAATCTGAAAGGATTGACCAAATGCACATGTAGCAAGCTCTACGTTTCCCATTTTTTCCTGCTGGTGCATGATAGTCCCTGCCTCACCCGGCACATCAATCCCTGTCTTTGACAGTAATCCAAACTGATCAAAATAGTGATAAAACCGTTCGGTTCCCAGACGCAGCCCGACCTCAATAAAAACGGGATTACATGAATTTCTTGTCGCCTCCACAAATGATTCTGCCCCATGACCTGCTGTTTTATGGCATCGGATTCGTCTGTCGTCTACAATCTTATATCCGGGACAGAAAAAACTGTCAGACGGCGTCACCACGCCTTCCTCCAATCCAGCCGCCGCCGTGATGATCTTAAATGTGGAGCCTGGCTCGTATGTATCATTGATACATCCGTTTCTCCACATCTGATTTCGCGCATTCTGAAGTTCTTCTTCACTCAGTCCATCGCTCTCTTCTACAGTAAATGGATCATTCAGGTCAAACTCCGGGGCATTGACCATCGCATAAATCTCCCCATTCTGCGGATTCATCAAGATGATCTCCACTCTGTCAGCACTTTTCTGCTCCATTACCTGATACGCCGCCTGTTCTGCATACTTTTGGATGTTGACGTCTATGCTCAGATACAAATCCTGTCCTGGCACTGCCTCCAGTCGGACTTCTCCCTGATCTTCCAACTCCACTCCTCTTGCATCTGTCAGCGTTAAAATTTTCCCGTTCTGCCCCTGCAGCACATCATCGTATACCGTCTCCAGTCCGATTATTCCTTGGTTGTCGCTTCCTGTGAATCCTAAAACCTTTGAGGCAAAACTTCCAAGCGGATAATATCTTTTAAAATCTTCATCCACTTTAACTCCTGGATAATTATATTCTCTGATCCGATCTCCCACTTCTTTTTCTACATTTGTTTTAATTCGCTCGATCGAACTGTACTTTTCCACTCGTTTGCGGACATTCTCTTCCGGAAGTCCTAATTCTTTCACCAGCATCTCTATGACTTTCTCCGGCTCTTTAATCTGATTGTGGATCACTGAGATTGTGCAGACTGCCTTATTATCAGCCAGCACCACTCCATTGGTATCTAAAATTCTTCCTCTGGCAGCTTTGATATCACGCTCCCTCTCATGAAGATCCTGTGCCTTTTCAGAATAATATTCTGACTGAAAAATCATCAGATATCCCAGTCTTCCCATCAGAGCAAATAAAATAACGGCACAGCCTAAAAAAACCACAACAATCTTTTTTTTGTGATACGTTTTTGTCCGCAGCATAAAAAAAACCTCATAAAAGCTTTAATACAATGTATTTCTGCTTTTATGAGGATATGTCTATTGATACAAGTCGGCCTGGTACATACCTCCCTGATACAGCTCGTCGGCTCCTTCGATATTTTCACCCTCAGGAGGCACTGGAAAGTTCTGGTTTCCTGCCCATTCTCCTTCGTTTAAATTCTGATAGTCCGAACTGTCTCCGATCAGTTCATTGCTCGTTGTCCCAGAATCCGAAAGGCGCATTCCTTCTGTCGCTTCCTCCCTTGTGATGCCAAGTGTCTGCAGCAGTTCATCTGTGATCTCTTCTGTCGGATAAATCTTTAAATATGGCAGAATTTCCATCAAAATTTTTCTGGCCACCACCTGTGTAAAAGAACCTTGCTCCTGTTTTTCTACATTCGGCTGATCAACTACGACATAAATTACAATCTGTGGATCATCTGCCGGCACAAAGCCGATGAAAGATACAACATATCGATCCTCCACACGCTGGCCATCTTTTACGATCTCAGCCGTACCTGTTTTTCCGCCGACGCGATATCCTGGAACCTGTGCATATTTACCAGTACCTTCTGTCACTACTTTTTCCATGTAATCACGGACTTGTTCTGAATTCTTTTCTGAGATTACCTGACGGATTAAAACAGGATCAATGTTCTTTACCACGCCTCCATCTGCATCCTGAATCTGTTTTACAAGATGCGGCTGATAATAATATCCCCCGTTTACGATCGCACACGTCGCAGCTAATTCCTGAATCATCGTACAGGTCAGACCCTGACCAAAAGAACAAGTCGCAAGTTCTACCTCTCCCATAGACTGCGTGTCAAACACAATTCCGGAACTCTCATTCGGCAGATCAATCCCTGTCCTTTTTCCAAAATTGAACAGTTCCTGATATTCACAGAATGATTCGATCCCGATTCTCTTGGCAATCTCCATCAGCGCATCATTGCATGAGTTCTCCATTGCCTGCGAGACGGTCTGCATTCCATGACCTGCCAGATTATTACATCCGATATAATAATCAGGAAGCTGTTCTCCTCCATCGCAATAAAAGGTATCGTTGTCGCTGATTGCCCCCAGCTCCAGCCCGGAAGCAATTGTCATCGATTTAAATGTGGAACCAGGTTCAAAGCTGTCCTGAACGCAATAATTCTTCCATCGGTCATTTACTGCCTCTGAATACTGTGTATCGTCAAAACCAGCGACCTCTTCGTCTGTATACCAGCCTTCCAGATTAAACGGATCGTTTAAGTCGTATCCCCGATTTGTGGCCATCGCCAGAATTTCTCCTGTATTTGGATCTGCCACAATGATGCCTGTATTTTGACTTCCCAGATTTCCTCTGATCTGTTCTGGTCCGGTTGACGCATGTTCCTGTTCAATTTCATTTAAATATTTCTCTACCACACGCTGGATATTCATGTCAATCGTTGTCACAAGCCGGTTCCCGTCCTGAGGTTCTACAATCTTTCGCTCCAATTCAGACTGTTCTGTCAGATACCCATATTCTCTTCCATTTGTTCCATTCAAAATATCGTTGTAATATAATTCCAGCCCTGCAACTCCGTCATTTGCTTTATTTGAAAATCCAACTACAGTGCTTGCCATACTGTTCATCGGATACTCCCGGATATAGCTTTCCTCAAACCATACTCCTTTTACACAGCTTTTCCATGCGTTATCCCCTTTGATTCTCGCTTTTTCACTCTCAGAGGCATCGTCCGGAATTTCTTCTATCTCTGTCAGTTTCTCAAATTCCTGCTCTTTTTCAAAATCTACGTCCTTTAGAATAACCTGATATCTGCTTTCTTTCGTCTCCTCTGCTGTTATTATCCCGCGGACTTCATTTTTATCAATCTCAAAAATCTGTTCTAAAGCCTCCAAAGTAGGCTCCAGAAAATCTGAATCACTGTTGATTGCAAAGCAGTCCAAAACCACATTGCAAACTTTTTCACTTCTGGCAAAGATATTTCCGTTTCGGTCTACAATATCGCCGCGTTTGTACGGAATCGTGACGCTGTCATAATACTTCTGCGACAAAACCTGCTGTGTATACTCTTCCCCGTTTTCCAGAGTAATCCCTGCTATTCTGAAATTTAAAAGGAAAAAAACTACAACGACGATTCCAAACAGAAGCAGCAATTTTTTCTGCATAAAAAAATCAAACTTTTTTTCCCTCTTGTCGATTCTGTTTCTCTGTCCTGCTCTCTTTTTTTTCTTTTTTCTGGATGTCAATCTTTTACACCTACTTACTCTACTGGAACATCACTATACTGTCTGATGTAATCTCTCTCCTGGCTGCTGTAAGAAATAATCTGTCCTTCCTCGGCGTAAACCATACCAAGCTGTGTAATTGCCACATCTCTTACATGCTCCAGATCAATCGAGGACATGACTTTTTCATAAGCGGCATCATTTCGCATTTTCACTTCACTGATACTGCTTGCTTTCTGAATCAATTCTGCCTGATACGTTGTATTTCTCGATTTTAACTGCATATAGTTCATACATACAACAGATGTAATCACTGCCACTACCGTCAGAAAAACTGCGTAAGGTGACGTAATCTGCCGTGCTCTGATCCGGCTTCTGCGCGCGGAGGCACTTGATTTTCTGTTCCTCGCTGCCTGATGCTGTACTTCCCTTGTCTGTTCTCTCCGCCTTGCCGGTGCTGCATTTATCTGTCGAACAGTATTGCCGTATACATATATTTTATTGTCTTGCTTCCCGACATTTCTTCGGTAATCATTATTCGGTCGTTTTACTGTTCCATTCATAATTATAATTTCTCCCCTGTGCCATCTTAAGGTAGCTCTTTGGCAGAACGATTGCTGCCTTCTCTTATACTCTCATCGTCTCTCTATATCGTCGAAAAATAATCTCAACGGACTTTTCTTCCTGTTGAGATTCCTCTATTCTTCTTCGTATCTGCGCTCGAATACACGAAGTTTTGAACTCTTGGCACGTTTGTTTTCTAAAAGCTCTTCCTCACTCGGAATAATCGGCTTTCTCGTGATTACTTTTCCTTTCGATTTTCTGCCGCATACACACACTGGAAATTCTCTCGGACAGATACATGGATCTTCTTTTTCTCTGAAAATCGTCTTTACAATACGATCCTCCAGAGAATGGAAGGTGATCACGCACATCCTCCCCCCATCGTTCAGAAAATCAATCATATCCCCCAAAGAATCTCTCAGCACATCCAGCTCCCGATTCAGTTCAATCCGGATCGCCTGAAATGTTCTTTTCGCAGGATGGCCTCCTGCCGCTCTGACTTTCGCCGGAATCGCATTTTTTATAATCTCAATCAGCTCTCCCGTCGTCTCCAGCTCTTTTTTCTGTCTTGCCATAACAATGTGTTTTGCAATATTTTTGGCAAATTTATCTTCTCCGTAATCCCGGATAATCCGATATAACTCTTTCTCACTGTATCCATTCACAATGTCTCTCGCTGTCATCGTCTGCCTCTGATCCATTCTCATATCAAGAGGAACATCTTCCCGATATGTAAATCCTCGTTCGGCTGTATCCAGCTGATAGGAGGAAACTCCTAAATCCAGCAGTATTCCGTCTGCCTTTTCTACTCCGAGACTGCTCATGATTTCTTTGATCTCGCAGTAGTTGCTCCTGACAACTGTGACTTTATCCCCAAATTCTTCCAATCGTTTTTTAGCCGCATCGATCGCATCTGCATCCTGATCAATCCCGATCAGGCGACCTTTCCCAGACAGTCTTTTGCAAATCTCATATGAATGACCGCCTCCTCCCAGTGTGCCATCGATATAAATGCCATCTGGTTTGATCTGAAGGGCCTCTATGGTTTCTTCCAGCAATACTGACTTATGTTTAAATTCCATATCTGATCGCTCCCATCTGACCTTATCAGCCTTATACTTTTTCTTTCGTTTTAAACTGTGCTTTTATCATAGCTCAGTTCCCGCCAAAATACAACCCTAAATTGAAGAAACTGAACGAAAACATTTCAAAATTTCCCCTCTGACATCCTGGAAATTATACATATTGCACAATTATGCTGACAAAGTATCTTATTTTTCCTTATTATTTCTTAAAAAGCACTGCAGCACAGGCATGGGTGAAAAAAAGACAGTTTCTTTTCGTGCGCAGCACGAAAAAACTGTCTTTTCCCCTGTCCATACCTTTACGCCAAAATATGATTTGCCATTGATTTGTTATACTAGATATTCTTCTATCAGGCGGTCTAAGGTGACGCTCTGCTCATAAATTTCATCTGAGCTTTTTTCCTGTGCAAGCATTTCATCTAGTTTTCGGCGTTCTTCCTCAATTCTTTTTTTCAGCATTTCTCTTTTACTCATTCGTGCCACCTGCTCTCTTTTGTTTTTTGTCTTTTATTCTCTTTGCCAGAATTATTCCGAGAGAGACGAAAACTAAAAGAACTGCCAGCACCTGTGATACTGGAAATCCCAATACAGGGAACAGAAGCTGATCTGTTCTTAAGCCTTCAATCCATGCCCGGCCTAATCCATATCCCATTAAATAAAGCAAAAAAACTTCGCCATCAAATTTTTTTCTCTTTGTATACCAAACTAAAAATACAAGAACACCTAAATTCCACAGGGACTCATATAAAAAAGTAGGATGTACCTGAATATAATTCACCCCGTCGATCACCTGCATATGCTCCAGCATTTTTTCAGTGACTTCGCTCTGTCTGACTGCGTCAAGAGGCAGTCTCATAGCGAGCAGATTATTCGTATACTCCCCAAAAGCTTCTCTGTTAAAGAAATTCCCCCATCTGCCGATAATCTGTCCCAGAATCAGACCAGTGCAAGCCGTATCAGCCACTAAAAGGAATTTCTTTTTCCTTCGTTTTGAAAACAGGTATGCCGTCAGCACACCTGCAATAATTCCTCCATAAATTGCCAGACCGCCGCTTCTAAAATCAAAGATCTCCCACACATTGTCTTTGTAATCCTCCCACGAAAAAATCACATAATAAAGCCTTGCCCCTAACAGTGAAGTAACAACTGCAATCATCGTCAGATCAAAATAAAATTCCGAGTCCTGATGCGTCTTTTTTGCCACTGCCATGGCAAAATAAGCTCCGGATAGAATTGCAATTCCTATGATGATTCCGTAAAAGGCAATCGGAAAGCCAAAAATTTCAAATGACTTCCCTACATGTTCCAGAGTAATCCCAAGATTTGGGAAACCTATCGTATCTGTCATTCATTTTCTCCTAAATATACTGTTGTCAGACATTGAAACGGAATAAAATTACATCTCCGTCTTTTACCACATAGTCTTTTCCTTCCAGCCCTACCAGACCTTTTTCTTTTGCCGCAGCATAGCTTTTACAGTCTAAAAGATCCTGATAGTTTACAACCTCGGCACGGATAAATCCACGTTCAAAATCAGAGTGAATCTTTCCCGCTGCGCCAGGGGCCTTTGTTCCTTTTTTGATTGTCCACGCTCTTGTCTCTGTCTCTCCTGCTGTCAGATAACTGATCAATCCCAGAAGACTGTAGCTTGCCTTAATCAGTTTTTCCAGACCGGATTCTTTCAGTCCTAAATCCTCTAAGAACATCTTTTTTTCATCATCATCCAGTTCTGCAATTTCCTGTTCAATCTGCGCGCAGATCACAAACACTTCACTGTTCTGCTCTTTTGCATGGTCGCGCACCTGCTGAACGTAAGGATTGGACTCTCCATCATCTGCCAGATCGTCTTCTGCAACATTTGCCGCAAAAATCACCGGTTTTCCTGTCAGCAGATTATAGGATGCCAGCCACTGCTGTTCTTCCTCATCATCTGTCTCAAAAGTGATTGCCGGTTTTCCTGCCTCAAGATGTTCTTTCAGCCTGTTCATTAAATCCAGCTCTTTTGCAAGTGTCTTATCGTTTCTTGCCCCTCTTGCTGTCTTTGAAATTCTTCTCTCCAGAATCTCAAGATCAGAAAAGATCAGCTCCAGATTGATGGTTTCGATATCGCGCACTGGATCTACACTGCCGTCTACATGGATTACGTTCGGATCTTCAAAGCAGCGTACAACGTGAACGATCGCATCTACTTCACGGATATTGGCAAGAAACTGATTTCCCAGACCTTCCCCTTTTGATGCACCTTTTACAAGTCCTGCAATATCCACAAATTCGATGACAGCCGGTGTCACCTTTGCAGAATGATACAAGTCAGCCAAAAGATTCAGTCTTTCGTCCGGAACCATAACCACTCCTACATTCGGATCAATCGTGCAGAATGGATAATTTGCTGATTCTGCACCGGCCTTTGTTAAAGAATTAAACAACGTACTTTTTCCTACATTTGGTAAACCTACAATACCTAACTTCATTTGTATATTCCTTCCTGTTTTGTATTCTTTCTAAGTATTTATTCCTTAACACTGTTAAGTTTAGCACATATTCTGACAAGATTGCAAGCAATTCCGACATTCAAGTTTCGACAGCAATCGCCACTTTAATCTCTCGATTCAATCACAAATAAATCTCCTGTCTCCACAAAGATTTCTGCCTCTTCCTCCACAATCTCATTGCTGATTCCAAGCGCCGTTGTGTTGTCCAATACGGCGTCAGACAACGGATAATAAAAACCTTTTAGTGTTATTCCTGAAGCCTTCTCGCCATGCGGAATCAGAGAAACATATTTTCCAAACTGTTCTGTCTTTTTCAGCTTCAGATACTTTCTGCAAAGCTGAATTTTATTATGTGAATCAATCAGATAACATCGGATTCCTTTTTGAAATGGCTTTGATAAAATCTGAAGGTTTCCAAGCAAATGATCTATTCTTGTGCCGCTTCCTCCCAGAATATAAATTGTGTCACATCGCAGTTCCATCGCCAGACCCACTGCAATCTGTGTGTCTGTCTCATCCTTTTCCGGCAAAAATCTGCGGATCTCAATCTTCTTTTTTTCTTTGAACCAATTCAGTGTTTCCTCACAGGAAGAATCGAAATCTCCCACAATATGCGTCGGGATTTTATTCTCCTGTCTCAGAAATTCTATTCCGTGATCCACGCCGATCAGATAATCATAAGGAGTTTTTTTCAAAAAAGAGGACACAAATTCTTTTTCAATTCTCCCTCCTGTCACAATGACTGCCGTCTTCATTTCCTCAAGCCTCATACGTTTTCATAATCTTCAAAAGTTCTTCTGTATTTTTGCCGGCCTCTCCTCCAAAGACACTGGAACCGGCAACAATTACATTTGCTCCCGCTTTCAAGACCGTGTGAATCGTTTCTTTATTGATTCCTCCATCTACTTCAATATCTGTGTCATATCCCATTTCATCGAGCCAGCTTCTCAGCTGAGTAATCTTTCTTGTGCAGGAATCCAGATATTTCTGCCCTCCAAATCCCGGATTGACAGTCATCAAAAGTACCATATCCACTTTGTCCAGTACATACTCCAGCACATTCAGAGGAGTGGCAGGATTTAAAGCAACTCCTGCTTTTCGTCCCAGATCATGAATCTGCTGGATCACCCGATCCAGATGCTGACACGCTTCCGCATGAACGGTGATAAGGTCTGCCCCGCATTTTGCAAATTCTTCAATATATCGCTCCGGGTTCTGAATCATCAGATGGACATCAAACACTTTCTGTGTGACAGAACGGACAGAGGAGATCACCGGCATTCCAAATGAAATGCTCGGCACAAACATCCCATCCATTACATCAATATGAATATACTGTGCTCCTGCCTGATCCACTGTCTGAATCTGTTCGCCTAAATGCTTAAAATCTGCTGCTAAAATTGACGGCGATAAAATATTCACATTAGTACCTCCTTTTTTCTTTCAGTTCCTCGTATAAGCCAAGGTAACTATCATATCGTTCTTTACTGATTTCTCCATCGGAAACTGCCATTTTCACTGCACAGTCCGGTTCTTTTGCATGAACACAGCCCAGAAAACGACAGCTCTGCTCATACGGTTCAAATTCTGGAAAATAATTTTTCAGTTCATTTGCCTCCAGATTCTCCAGATACAGTGAACTGAATCCTGGCGTATCAATCAAATACGTCTCTTTTTCAATGCGAAACAGCTCGCTGTGGCGCGTTGTATGCTTTCCGCGTTCAATTTTCTGGCTCACCTCTCCGATTTCCATCTCAGCATGAGGGTATAACAGATTAATCATAGAAGATTTTCCGACTCCGGACGGTCCTGCTACGGTTGTCGTCTTTCCAGAAAGTAATTTTTTTACATCTTCGATCCCCTCATTTGTCTTTGTGCTTGTGAAAATCACACGACATCCGCTTTTTTCATAGATGCGGCGCAGATCCTCACATTCTTCTTTCAAATCCAGCTTATTAAAGCAGATGACCGTCGGAAGCCCCTGACGTGCCATTGTCACAAGGAAACGATCCAGAAGTCCCAGATTTGGATTCGGCCTGGAAACCGCAAAAATAACCAACGCCTGATCGACGTTGGCTACTGCTGGCCGGATTAATGTATTTTTTCTGGGACAGATCTCGATCAGATTCCCTGTCTTTTTCTCTTCGTCAATGACATCAATAACGGCATAATCTCCCACCAGAGGCTTTTTCTTTTCTTTTCGGAAGATTCCTTTTGCCTTACATTCATATACACCGGATCCTATTACGTCTACATAATAGAATCCGGCAATTCCCTTCACAATTTTTCCCTGCATCTGTTTACTCCACTTTTGAGAACGGAATATGTTTGTAAACGATTTCCTCTCCATATTCGCCTGTATCCGAATCTTTTAAATACAGATATGCCGTTCCTTCTGACACGCCCTCTTTTCCCTCTGCCTCTAATGTATAAGGGAAAGTAATTGTCATGTCCTCAAGAATTGTTGTGCGCGCTCCATCCTGCTCAATCTCAATTTTGACTTCCTGACCATTATAAGATTTCGGCGCCGTCAGCTGACATTTTGTCGCCCATTTTCCGCTCTGTGTATTTTCATCAGTCTCCTCATCTGTTCCGGTACTTACCGTCAGCACAATACTGCTTCCGATATCGACAAGAGAATTCGGCGTCAGACTTTGAGAGATAATATACCCTTCTTCTGTGGAAGTACTTGCTTTTTTCTGAATATTGACAATCAGCCCGGAATCCATCAGCGCTTCTCTTGCCTCTTCCAGAGTCTGTCCCTGTACTCCCTTAACCTGAATCTGAATGCCTTCCTGGTAACGTGACACTTTCAAAGTCACAATCTCTCCTTTTGCAAGTGTGGCATCTGCTGCCGGATTCGATTCAATCACACATCCGTCCTCTACTTCCGGATCATAGATATTTTCGCTCACCACAACAAATCCCATATCCACCAGTTTTGTCTGCGCTTCTTTCAGTGTGTCTCCTGTCACGTCCGGCACTGTCAGTTCCATTCCTCTGCTCACGGTATAATTTACAGTCGTTCCAGGCGCTGCCATTGTATTTCCAAGCGGCTCCTGTGAGATAATTTTTCCCGCTTCATATTGATCAGAAACAGCCTCTCCATTGTAGTTTGCAACAAGCTGATTCTGCTCCAGCAGACTCTTTGCCTCTTCTTCTGTCTTTCCTCTCAGATCTGGTACAGAAACTTCACCGGAAGCATTTGAGGAATCTTTCTCATCATCTACTACACTTGTCGTCTGCGGTAAGAAGCGATCTTTAATCTCTTCCAGATCAATCACTCCGAGTGCATTTCCGGCAAGTGCAAGAACAATCAGTAAAATAACAACTGCAATTGCAATGCTGACGCCTGTCAGAATTTTTTCCCATGCGCGTCCCTTTGGTTTTTCATCTTCATATCCCGGATAGTCATTGTAACCATTTCCATAATTTTCATAATTTCCTGCGTTGTTATAATTGCCGTTGTAATTGCCATTATAATTCTGATATCCTGCATTATAGTTTTGATATCCATATTGGTTCGGAGCGCCGTACTGCCCTTGGCTCTGTCCCTGATCGTAATATCCTTTTTCGTTATAATTTGGATCATGGTAATTTGGATCTGTATAATTTGGCCCTGAATAATTTGGGTCAGTATAATTTGGTCCGGAGTAACCTCCTTCGCCATAATTGATGTCCCCATACGCCGGTTCGTGATAATTGGGATCTGGCTGATTCTGATTTCCATACGCCTGACTTGGATCTGGCTCCGCTGTTGTCTTATGCATATTTTCATTTTGAATCTGTTCCAGTTCCTCCTTTGTGATGGTTCTCGTCTTCGCCTTTGTATCAACCGGCTCCATCACAACAAAATCGCCTTCCGGATTCACAAGTGACTCTTTCAGATCCCGGATCAGCTCTGCCATATCATTATATCGTCTGTCCGGGCTCTTCTGTGTACATTTATAAATAATCTGCACAATGCTCTTTGGCAGATCAGGTACATATTCCCGCGGCGA
Organism: Clostridiales bacterium; assembly: GCA_018366495.1. Taxonomy (GTDB): domain Bacteria; phylum Bacillota; class Clostridia; order Lachnospirales; family Lachnospiraceae; genus JAGZHZ01. The sequence goes on along the minus strand of JAGZHZ010000016.1, from coordinate 32,427 downwards.
ACGCATTTCTTCCTGCAAATGCTTGATTGCAATCGCAACAGTTGTATCTCCGTCAAACGGCACCTGCCCTGTCAGCATCTCATACATTGTAATTCCAAGAGAATAGATATCGCTTTTATAATCACTGTATCCGCCTCTTGCCTGTTCCGGAGAACTGTAATGAACAGATCCCATCACAGCGGAACTGATTGTATTGGAGGAAGCTGCTCTGGCAATCCCAAAATCTGTCACCTTTACTTTTCCGTCTGTGGAAATCATAATATTCTGAGGCTTTACATCGCGATGAACAATGGAATTATTGTGAGCTGCTTCCAGCCCCATTGAAACCTGAATCGCAATGCTCGTTGCCTCTCTCACAGCCAGTCTTCCTTTTTTGCTGATATAGTCTTTTAATGTGATTCCCTCTACCAGTTCCATTACAATGTAATAGATTCCGCCTTCGTTCCCTACATCATAGACATTCACAATATTTGGATGGGCCAGTCCTGCCGCTGACTGTGCCTCCATCTGAAATTTTGAGATAAATGCCGTATCTTCCCTGAATTCGGATTTCAGCACTTTCACTGCCACAAATCTATTTAATTTGTGGTCTTTCGCCTTATAGACATCTGCCATCCCGCCTGAGCCAATTTTATCAACGATCTCATAGCGCTCCTGAATAAACATTCCTTCTTTTAACATTCTCCCACCTCATCTGTCAGCGGTTCGATCAAAATAACTGCTATGTTGTCCTTTCCTCCATTCTGATTCGCCCTTTCGACTAATTCATCAACAATTTCAGAAAGCTCTCCGCCTTTTTTTATGATCTCCTCTATCTCTCTGTCTTCCAGCATATTCGACAATCCGTCAGAGCACATCAAAATAAGATCTCCTTTTTCCAGACGCATGTCAAAGAAATCAATTTTCACCTCTTTTTTTATGCCCACGGCACGGGTAATAATATTTTTATCAGGATGATTTCTCGCCTGTTCCCTGTTGATCTCTCCTATACGCACCATTTCTTCGACTAAAGAATGGTCTTTTGTGATCTGTGTAATCTTATCTGTAATTAAATAAAGGCGGCTGTCACCTACATTCGCCACATAAAGATAATGGCCGATCACCGTAGCAACCACAACCGTCGTTCCCATTCCTGCTAGTTCTTCATCTGATAAAGACTTCTCCAGCACTCTTTCATTTGCTTTTTCAATGGCTTTTCTTATGATTTTGATCGGGTTTTTTTCTTCGTCTTCTGTCACGCTCTCAATCAGCGTCTCTGCCGTATAATGTGACGCATAGTCTCCTGCCTTATGACCTCCCATCCCGTCTGCTACAATATAAAGATTTGGGAGATTTCCAACAGGCTCATCAGAACGATATACAAAATCTTGATTTGTCACCCTTCGCTGCCCCACATCTGTAATGCAGTATGATTTCACTACGCTTCCTCTCCTTTTGCTCGATCCATATAGCTTTTTCTAAGCTGTCCGCAGGCACCATTAATATCTCTGCCCATTTCTCTTCTAATAGTAACATTAATTCCGCATTTTTCAAGTTTATTTTTGAAATTCAGAATAACTTTTTTATCAGACTGCTTAAAATCCCGCTCTTTAATAGGGTTTACAGGAATCAGATTGACGTGACAGTTTACATCTTTTACAAGGCCGCAAAGCTCTCTCACATCTTCTTCTGTATCATTGACTCCTCCAACCAGACTGTACTCAAATGTAATTCTGCGCCCTGTCTTTTCAAAATAATTGCGGCACGCCTCGATCACTTCTGTGATCAAATACTTATTAGCAATCGGCATCAGGGATTTTCTCTTTTCCTGGCTGCTTCCATGTAAGGACAGCGCCAGAGTAATCTGAAGTTTTTCTTCTGCCAGCTCATACATTCTCGGCACAATCCCACATGTCGAAACTGTAATATTTCTCTGGCTGATATTCAGTCCATGTTCATCTGTCAGCATATAAATAAATCGAAGCAGGTTATCGTAATTATCCAGGGGTTCTCCTGTTCCCATCACAACTACATTGGAGACACGCTCTCCTGTCATCGCCTGTATTCTGTAAATCTGATCCAGCATTTCTGAGGCACGCAGATTTCTCGTGAGCCCTCCGATCGTAGATGCACAGAAGCGGCATCCCATTCTGCATCCTACCTGTGAGGAGATGCAGACAGAATTACCATGTTTATAGCGCATCAGGACGCTCTCAATCACATTTCCATCCGAGAGCTGAAATAAGTATTTCTGTGTCCCGTCTATTTTTGATGTCAAAACCTCGATTGGCTTTAAAGATTCACATATGTAGGCGTCTTCCAGCTGTGTCCTCAGTTTTTTTGACAGATTTGACATCTGTTCAAAATCAGGCACTAATTTTTCATGCAGCCAACTGTAAATCTGTTTTCCCCGAAAGGAGGGAAGCCCGATCCGGGTCATCTCCTCCAGAACCTCATCATACATCATAGATTTGAGATCCTTTTTTTCCATTTTTTCCTCCTCATCCCGCATCGGATGCGGTTGTAATTCTCCATCCACTTTTCAGTCAGTTTCTCCTGCCTGAAGGCGGGAGATTCCTGCTTTATTTTTATTGAATCCTTTTAAATTTTGCCAGGAAAAATCCATCGCTCTGGTGTACTCCGGGAAGCAGCTGCAGATATCCTGCTTTTGTTGTTTTTCCTTTCAGTTCATCGCACAGATACGGATCAATACTTTCCAATTTAAACGGATAATTTTCCAGAAACCATTTTACATTAAACTGATTTTCATCAGCGCCGATCGTACAGGTGCTGTAAATCAAAGTTCCGCCTACTTTCACATAGCGGTATACTGTATCTAAAATTTTTCTCTGCAGTTTTACAAGTTCCTGCTGCTTGATCGGGGTCATTTTATATTTGATATCCGGTTTCTTTCCAATTACTCCAAGTCCTGAACATGGCAGGTCTGCAATCAAAATGTCTGCTTTTTCTACGGATTCCGGATCAAACACGGTTGCATCCGACACAACTGCTTTCATATTGATGACATCAATCCGATCAATATTTTCTTCCATCAGTCTGACCTTGCTCTCTGTCACATCTCTTGCCTCCACAAACCCACTTCCGCACAGCTTGTCAGCGATGTGAAGACTTTTTCCGCCAGGTGCAGCGCACACGTCAATACAGTAGTCTCCCCATTTTGGTGCGGCAGCCTCTGCCACCAGCATAGAGCTGACATCCTGTACTTGAAAATATCCTTTCTTAAAGGCATTGATTGCCTTCATATAATTATAATTTCCAATTTCCAGTGCATAATTTAAATACGGACTTTCTTTTACTGTGATCCCCTGATCTTTCAGACTTTTGATCACTTCTTCCTTTGATGCTTTATCCAGATTGCAGCGAATAGAAGTCATATGTTCCTTCTGAAAGCTCTTACATACCTGTTCTACCTGTTCAACGCCAAACTGAGCTGTCCACTTTGTGATGATCCATTCTGGTATGGAATATGTTACAGACAGATAGGATACCGGATCTTTTTCCAGCGATGGATAAATAATGGTATCCATTCCTCGCGCAATATTTCTGAGAACACCATTCACAAATCCTTTCAGATTATAAAATCCTCTTTTCTGCGCAATCTTGACTGCCTCGTTGCAGACAGCCGAATCCGGAATCGTGTCCATAAAACGCAGCTGATATACAGACATACGCAGAAGATTCCGGATAATCGGTTTCATATTGATCACTTTTACTTTTGAAAACTGTTCTATCATATAGTCGAGCAAAATCATATTCTCGATCGTTCCCACACACACTCTGGAGATAAATGCACGGTCTCTTTTTTCCAGAAACTGATATTTCTCCAGCGCATTGCGGATCACAATATGACTGTACTCTTCTTCCTCTGTAATCTCCATCAGAATCTCTAAAATAATCTCTCTGATATTAATCGTTTTAATCACGATCTCTTCCTCCTGCAAGTATAATCAGACGAATCAGCTGCAAAGCAGATGCCGCCAGACTGGCCACATATGTCATTGCTGCCGCTCTCAATACTTTTTTTACTCCGTTTACTTCTGCCGTACCCATCATTCCTGTATTTCCTAAAATTTTAACTGCTCTCGAAGAAGCATTAAATTCTACAGGCAACGTCACAAGCTGAAACAAGACGGCAAGTCCAAACAAAATAATCCCTGCCGTCAGAAGCGGTTTCATCGAAAAAATCAGCCCCATCACAAAGATTGGCCATGCCAGCGTTGAGCCAAGATTGGCTGCCGGCACAAGCGTACTTCTAAGCACGAGCGGTCCGTATTGTTTCTGGTGCTGAATCGCATGGCCGCACTCATGCGCCGCCACCCCGATCGCTGCAACCGAGTCTGAAAAAAAGGTACTGTCAGACAGTCTCAATACTTTTGTTCTGGGATCATAATGATCGTTTAGTTTTCCTCTGATATGTTCAATCCGAACATCGTAAATTCCCGACTGATGTAAAATTCGTTCTGCTGCCTGCGCTCCTGTCAGTCCGCTCATGCTGCGGATATGAGAATATTTTGCAACCGTCGAATGCACTTTTGCTGAAGCGAGCAAAGACAGTACCAGTCCGATCAGAGCAAATATCATCGTAGGGTCAATATAATATCTCATCGGGTAATACCCGATAGCTCCTGTTATCTCTGTCATAGAATTTCCTTCCTTTCTACTCCGTCAGACCAAGAACTATACCTTCTTTCACTGTATTTCCTCTCAAAAACGCATCAATTTCCATTCGTTTTTTGCCTTCTATCTGCACTTCTTTCAACGAGAGAATACCTTTTCCGGTCTGAACTTTCAATTCTTTTTTGTTTACTTCCACAACCGTTCCCGGCTTTTCTTTCGTCTCTCTTTCCTCAACTTCTGCGCTCCAGATTTTCAATGTTTTCCCATTCAAATGCGTATATGCGCTCGGCCATGGATTTAATCCTCTGATCAGCTGTTCCAGCAAGACAGCATCCTTCTTCCAGTCCAGATCTCCCATTTCCTTTGTCAGCATTTTTGCATACGGTGTCGGGCTTTCTCCCTGTTTTTCTGGGACAATGCTGCCCTCCTCCAGTTTTTCCAGAGTTTCAATCAAAAGCTTTGCCCCTGCTGTACTCAGCTTTTCAAATAAGCTTCCGCCTGTCTCTTCTTTTTCCAGCGGAATGATTGTTTTTAACAGCATATCTCCTGTATCAAGACCGGCGTCCATCTGCATCGTCGTGACACCAGATTCTTTCTCACCATCAATAACAGCCCACTGAATCGGAGCCGCACCGCGGTATTTCGGCAGAATCGATCCGTGTACATTAATACATCCGTATTTCGGCAGATCAATGATCTCCTGTGGTATAATCTGCCCAAATGCAACGACAACAATTACATCTGGATCAATTTCTTTTAAAATTTTTATAAATTCCGGATCACGAACTCTTCTCGGCTGATAAACCGGAATATTTTCTCTGACTGCGACCTCTTTTACAGGTGGAAACTGCATCGCCTTTCCGCGTCCTTTCGGCTTGTCCGGCTGTGTCACCACAGCTGCGACCTCATGTCTGGAATGTATCAGTTCTTCCAGTGTTCCCACTGCAAAATCAGGTGTTCCCATAAATACTGCTTTCATATTTCACCTCATTATTCTTCTATATCTGTCTCCACATCCATCAACTCGCCTTCGACGTGCTCCACATACATCACGCCCTCCAGATGTTCACATTCATGGCAGATCGCTCTTGCCAGCAGTCCCTCGCCTTCCAGCTCAAACGGTTCCATATTTTCATCATATGCTCTGACTTTCACATAATTTGGTCTTGTCACAATACCATATTTTCCTGGCAGGCTCAAACATCCTTCCTGTCCTGTCTGGGATCCGTCTGTCTCGATAATCTCAGGGTTGATCAGTACATATCCTGTTCCGTCTGTATCAATCACGACAACCCGTTTTAAAATTCCAACCTGAGGTGCAGCAAGACCCACGCCATTTGCATCGTACATGGTATCAAACATATCGTCGATTAATTCCTGTATTCTAGGAGTCACTTCTTTGATCTCCCGACATTTTTTCTCCAGTATCTCATCACCCATTACTCTGATTGTTCTGATTGCCATTTTTCTTCCTCCATCTAATTCATATCAAATTGAATAGAAATCGTCTGATATCCTTCATTTGCTTTTATATATTGTTCCATTCTTTCCTTTATTTTCAGCAGCATTTCTTGTTCTTTATATTTTATATACAAAATCTTTCGATAAGTATCATTGATTTTCGCAATCTGTTCATCCGCAGGTCCGACTACTGAGATGCGTGCTTTTTTCGGCACAATCTGTTCTACATATTTTTTTAAATAGTTCATGCCTGCTTCCAAATGTTCCAGATCTGTGCACGAGCCATGTACCGCCATCAAATGAGATACCGGCGGGTATCCTCCGAGCATTCGATACAAGATCTCTTCCTCATAAAAACTCTCATAATCCTGACGCGCCGCACTCACGATACTGTAATGCTCCGGGTTATACGTCTGGATCACGACCTCGCCCGGCATCTCTCCTCTTCCTGCTCTCCCCGCCGCCTGCGTCAAAAGCTGAAACGTCTTTTCAGATGACCGATATGTGCCGGAGTGCAAAGACAAATCTGCCGCGATCACACCTACCAGCGTTACATTTGGAAAATCATGCCCTTTTACAATCATCTGGGTCCCGATCAGAATATCCGCATGATGATCTGCAAATGCAGATAAAATCTTCGTGTGCCCTTCTTTTTCTCTTGTCGTGTCCAGATCCATGCGCAGCACGTTCGCATTTGGAAATTCTCTGCGCACCACTTCCTCAATCTGCTGTGTTCCTACCCGGAAGCTGGACAGAAAAGAAGAGCCGCACTGCGGACATTTTTTAGGATTTTCCTGCTCGTATCCACAATAGTGGCAGATCAGCTTTCCATTATTGTGGAGGGACAGCGATACATCACAGTGAGGACATTTTATCACTTCCCCGCAGGAACGGCATGATAAGAATCCTGCATATCCTCTTCGATTTAAAAACAGCATAATCTGCTGTTTTTTTTCTAATCGTTCTTCCATTTTCTCTCTTAGAGCCACGCTTAAGACCGATCTGTTTCCACTCCTCAGCTCTGTGCGCAGATCCACAATCTGTACGCTTGGCAGCCTGCTTTCCTTCGCTCTTTTTTTCAGCGTATACAGACGATAGATTCCATTTTTTGCCCGATAATAAGACTCCAGAGACGGCGTTGCCGACCCCAGAATCACTTTCGCGTTTTCCATCTTTGCACGCTGTATTGCCACTTCACGGGCATGGTATCTTGGAACAGTCTCGCTTTGATATGCGTCTTCATGTTCTTCATCTATAATAATAATTTTTAAATTTGGAAATGGGGTAAACAATGCGGATCTTGGACCGATCATCACATCAATTTCGCCTCTTTTTGCACGCTCAAACTGATCGTATCGCTCCCCGGGAGACAATCTGGAATGAATAATAGAAATCCTCTCTCCAAACCTTCTATAAAACCGCATTACCGTCTGATATGTGAGTGCAATCTCCGGAATCAGAACAATGGCCTGACCGCCCATCTCTGTGGCATAGGCAATCAGCTCCATATAAATTTCTGTCTTTCCGCTTCCGGTAATCCCGTGGATCAGAGAAACACGGCAGGACTCTTCATCCCAGTGTTCCGTGATGTCTTTCACAATCCTTTCCTGCTCTTCATTGAGCAAAACCGGATGAGCCATTTTTCCTTCCGCATGAATGGGGTTTCGATAGACCGTCACTGCTTCACATTTTAATATCTGCTGTTCTTCCAGAGAACGAATCACAGAAGAAGTCACATTCAGTTTTCCTGTGATCAGCTCATAAGGAATCTGTTCTTCTTCCACCAGCGCTTCCATCACCCTGACACGGGCAGACTGATGTTTTTTTCGAAAAATCTGGAGTTTCTCCTCTGCCTCCTGTTTTGAAATCAACAGTCTGACTGTCTTCTTTTCTTTTGGCCGCTGCTTCTGTTTTACCGGTATGACTGTTTTGATAGCCTGAATCATCGTGCCGCCGTATTGCTGTCTCATCCATGCCGCCAGCATCATTCTGCCTGTCTCTGCGCCAAGCTCTCTCTCCAAAACAGCATGAATTTCTTTTATTTTGTCTGTGTCAATCTCCGGTTTCTCCGAAAATCCAACCACATATCCTTTTACCATCCGGCTTCCTCTTCCAAACGGCACTTCCACAGGCATTCCCTCTGTCAGTTTTCCTTTCAGATTTTCAGGAACTTTATACTGAAATGTGCGGTCCAGCTTTTCCTGCGTGATATCTACAATAATATCCGCATATTGCTGTTTCATTATTCTTCCTTTCCATCTTCTACCAGGATTTCCTGAATCAGTACACGTTCATCCATAGGATGTTTGACTCCTTTGATTTCCTGGTATGTCTCATGACCCTTTCCAGCCATCACAATGATATCTCCCGGCTCTCCATGATGAATCGCCCAGGCCATTGCTTCTTTTCGGTCTGTAATCTTGATATATTTTCCATCCGTCTTGCGGACGCCAACCAAAATATCTTCTATAATATCTTCTGGATTTTCAAATCTTGGATTATCTGATGTGATAATCGACAGATCTGCCAGACGTCCGGAAACTTCTCCCATTTGATATCTGCGGTTTTTATCTCTGTTTCCTCCGCACCCAAACAGGCAGATCAGGCGGTGTGGATGATATTCTCTCAGCGTTGTGAGCAGGCTTTCCAGACTCATCGCATTATGCGCATAGTCAAGCATCACCGTAAATTTATCGGAAACCTTGATCAGCTCAATTCTGCCTTTTACTTTTTCTTTTTTCAGCGCTGTAAGGATCTGCTCTTCTGTGACATGAAAGTGGCTGCACACTGCAATGGCTGTCAGCGAATTATAAACACTGAATTTTCCCGGAATGTCGACTTCTACCTCAAAGTTTCTTTTTCCCTCCACATGGTAGTGGACACCTAAAAATCCAGGTCCGCTGATCATTTTTACGTCCGATGCACGCAGATCCGCCTTTGGTGAAAATCCGATTCTCTCCACCTCACATGTGTGATTTTTCAAAATTTCTTCCACATATGGATCATCCTCATTGACAATGCCAAGACGGCACTGGCGAAACAGCATACTCTTACATGCCATATAGTCCTCAAAACTTTCATGTTCAGCAGGTCCGATATGATCCGGCTGCAGATTTGTAAATACACCGATCTCGAACATCACGCCCGCTGTCCGATGCAGCATCAGTCCCTGGGAAGAAACTTCCATCACTGCAAATTCACATCCTGCATCCGCCATTTTTCTGAAATATTTCTGCACCGTACAGGATTCCGGCGTCGTATTCTCTGCTGGAATCACCTCATCACCGATAATCGTCTGAATCGTTCCAATCAGTCCTACCTTGTGTCCGGCTGCCTCCAAAATTGATTTAATCATATATGTAGTGGTCGTTTTTCCTTTTGTTCCTGTGACTCCGATCACCTTCAGCTCCCGCGCCGGATGACCATAATATGCCGCTGAAATATAGGACATGGCAAGACGGCTGTCTTTTACACGAATTACAGTCACATTTTCCGGAACTTCTACCGCATCCTGCACTATAAGTACACGGGCGCCTTTCTTTACAACCTCTGCCGCATACTGATGTCCGTCGCTGACTGCTCCTTTGATGCAGAAAAATAAAGATCCCTCGCCAACCTGTCTGGAATCATTTACAATATCTGTTATCTCTACATCCAGACTGCCGTTGACGCATTCATATTCTATTTCTTCCAACAATTCTGTCAGTCTCATTGATGTTCCTCCATTTTAACCATAACTAAGCAAGAATTCTCCCTCTTCTGCAAGCAGTGGAATGAATTGCTATGCTATTTTCATAATATAGTTACCGTTATTTCTTTCTAAATAATTTTATCTTAGACAATGGCAATTACTTTTGCTGATCCTTTTTCTTTTCCATATGTTTATTATATCATTCCAAAACAGTGATAACAACCGGGAAGAGAAAAAAGAGCGCTGCCATATCGCCGCACCCTCTTTATCTAAGACAGAAACTGTTATCTTACAGATCATTTATTGCCACTGCCACCAGATTTGCCGCCATATGCAGTACAATCGGTCCTTTTATACTGCCGCATTTTTCATATACCACACACAGAAGCAGCGCCAGAGGAAATGTATACATCATCTGAATCGGGTTTCCATGGTAAACTGCAAACAGAGCAGAAGAGAGAATCATTGCCCATCCCATTCCTGCCATCCGTTTCATTCTCTGATATGTCAGTCCTCGAAAAATAATTTCCTCTGCAATCGGTGCAAAAATGCCAGCTCCCAGAATCTGCACAAAAATATTTCCCGCAAAAAGAGCTTCCTGCGTCTCATTTGAAAAATATTGCGTGACACCGATCACATTTAAAAACCATGTCAGCGCCTGACTTGCTGCGACTCCTAGCACTGCAATCAAAATCAGTTCTCTTCCTTTTACCTTGTTTTTCCCGCGGTCCTGATACTTTTTTATTTCTCTGTGATAGATCATCACAGCGGGCGGTATCACCATTCCCGCTGTGATTGCTGTCAGTGCAGTGGCATCACAGTATGTTCCAAAGACCATAATGACTGCCTGTGAGATAAAAAAGTGCAGCAAAAGCGGTGTGATTACCGATAATATTCTGCCTTCTGTTGTTCTCACTCTATTGTACTGCCTTTCTCTGAAAAATATGTGTCGATTCCATCTGCAACCGCATTTGCCATAATTTCCTGATTGGTCTCGTCTGCCATATACAGATCATCCTGCTGATTTGTCATAAATCCCATCTCCAAAATCGTCACAGGCATAGTACTCCAGTTGATTCCTGTCATAGAGTCTGTTTCCACCACGCCGTCATTCTGAAGTCCAGTCGCCTCACAGTAAGCTTCCAGAATACACTGTGCCAGTTCATATGAATCTTCATACAAATATCCCACAGACGGATTTACTGGTGAAGGAATCATGGTCAGCGCTCCGGATACGGACGAATCTTCACTCCCATTTGCGTGAATCCGCACGGTAATATGTGCTCCGGCTTCTGATGCGATTTCTGCTCTGTCTATATTACTTAAATTGACATCTTGTTCTGTCCTCGTCATCACTACTTCATAGCCTCGCTCTTTCAGCTCTTTCTCCAGTTTTAAAGCAACAGAAAGGTTCAATTCTGATTCAGCGATTCCCGAAAAACTGCCCTGCGTTCCCGATACAATCCGTGCCTTCATCACGTCTGATCCAGGTGCATTTTGTTCCATTCCGGTCATATCCTGCCCCGGACCTTGGTGCCCTGCATCAATCGCCACAATATATTTTTCGTCTGTTTTCTGTTCTGCCGCATCAGCATTTAAGACAAATGCTGATGCAAAACACCATATTGCCAAAACAGATTTTATCCTGCCTCTTTTCATTTTCTTCCTCCCGCTCTATGCTCCAAGCTCTGCCTCGTATGCGAGAATCGTATTGATATTTTCTATCTCAATCGCAGAAAGCAGATCATAGGAAAATTCAGAAGGGCTGTAAATCGGCTGATACCACGGCTGTGAGTCAAAATAAGACTGCAGCCATTCATCATCAAACATTCTTCCATGTCTTGCAAAAATTTCATTACGTGCTAACAGAAGATCGCCTGCATTCAATCCGACAAGCGAATCTCTTGTCAAAAGTTCACTGCTGCTGTTCGGAAGAATATAGCCTCCTCCATTATAAATCGGTCCTTCTTCTTCTCCCCATCCATCCTGATATCCATCATCTGGTGCTTCTGTCTCCGGCGGATTTGTTTCCGGCGGATTTGTCTCCGGTGGATTTGTCTCCGGTGGATTTGTCTCCGGCGGATTTGTTTCCGGTGGATTTGTCTCCGGTGGATTTGTCTCCGGTGGATTTGTTTCCGGCGGATTTGTCTCCGGTGGATTTGTTTCCGGCGGATTCGTCTCCGGCGGATTTGTTTCCGGCGGATTTGTCTCCGGCGCTTCTGTCTCATTTTCTTTTTTGATTGTCACCGGCGGAATATTTTCAGATTCTTTCTCTGTCTTATGAACTTCAACTGGTGATACTGTTTTTTCTGACTCTTCCTCTGTTTTGTGTACTTTGACAGTTGACGTCTTTCCTTCCGTCTCTTTTTCTGTCTTGCGTACAGTTACAGGAGTGACTCCTTCTGACTCTCCCTTTTGTTTTGCGGAAGCCTGAATGGACACAGAACCTATTTTCTTTTTTTCTGTCTCTTTTGTATCTGTTTCACTTTCTTTTTCCGTTTCATTCTTTACCGCGGCGTCACCGGGAGTATTATTATTTCCTGCATTTGCCCCAGGATCCACCTTGACGACCTGATTCGTCTCATCAGGTTTTAATACGACTTTCCGAACCAGAAAAACCGTTCCGACTCCCACTGCAATCGTAGCAGCCAGCATTCCTGCTGTCATGATAATTGTTTTTCTTACTTGCTTTTTTCTCTCCTGATATTGCTGTGATTCCCTGTAGCGCACCGGTTCTGTCACTTTAAAGTCCGTAGGCAAAGGTTCTCGCAGAAGATCCTCAATGGAGGCATCACTTTGTTCGTCTTCCTCCATCGCCTGAATCTCCTGTTCCTTCTCTCTTACCTTCTTTTCCATATTCTCTTCGATAATTTCGCCGCAGTATCTGCAGACCACAGCGTCATCAGGAATTTCTTGCTTACATTTTTTACAAATCATATATCATACCCCTTTTTTACAAACTATCTTGTTCTCCTCTATCTTTTAGAAAAGCGACACCTTATTTGAACAAACCAGGAAGCAGACTGCTGATTCTTTGTTTCTACTACATCCTCTCTGGAGAAGAGAATCCAAGTACATGAATACAGCTCTCCAGAATGTCTCTTGTCAAAACAAGCAGCTGAATCCATTCGGCACGTTTCTTCTCATCTTCTTCTGAAAGAATTTTGGTTTCATGGTAGAAACGGTTAAACGCATTTGCAATGTCATAAATATAAGAACAGATCTTATGCGGTGCAATTTCCTCAAATGCGTTTTCCATCACTTGATTAAATTTCACAAGTTCCAGCATCAGCGCCTTTTCACTGTCATTGTAAGGTGCACCGATCACTTCTTCTCCCAGTTTTCTGCCAAGATTCTGGTATCTGTTTAAAATAGATTTAATCCGGACAATCGTATATAAAATATATGGTCCCGTGTCACCCTCAAAGGAAGTAAATCGGTCAATATCAAACACATAATCTTTTGACGCCTGGTTTGACAGATCTCCATATTTCACTGCTGACAGCGCTACAATCTTTGCTGTTTTTCTTGCTTCCTCTGGATCAATCGCATGATTGTCCATAATTTTTTTATACATTTCATCGTTAATTTCAGAGATCAGTCTTTCCAGACGCATCACACCGCCGTCTCTCGTCTTAAACGGCTTTCCATCTTTTCCATTCATTGTCCCGAATCCCAGAAATTTTAATTCTGTATTTTCCTCTACCAGTTTTGTCTTTCTCGCGCAGCGGAAGACCTGTGTAAAATACAGCTCCTGACGTTTGTCCACCACATAGATGATTTCATCTGGATGAAACAGTTTCATACGTTCTACAATCGTTGCAAGGTCTGTCGTATTATACAGGGATGCACCGTCTGATTTTAAAATCATACAAGGTGGAATTTCTTTTGTATCGCTTTCCTCTTTGACATCTACAACGAGAGCGCCGTCATCAATATGAGCATATCCGTTGTCTTTCATGTATTGAACCATATCTGGTATATATGGCTGTGCATCTGATTCTTTTTTCCAAAGGTCAAAGGACACATCCAGATTGCTGTAATTTTTTTTCAGGTCAGCGATGGATACGTCCAAAATGTGATGCCACAGTGCCAGATATCCGCGATTTCCATTCTGTAAGAGATATGTCGCCTGCATCGCTTCTTCTTTAAATTCCGGATGCTCTTTTGAATACGCATTTGCCGTCGGATAAATCTCTTCCAGCTCTGAGATCGTAAATGGAGCCTCTTTTGGATATTCCCCTGTATAATTCTCATCAAAATAAACTAATTCCGGTTTTCTCTTCTTTAACTCTGTGATGATTAGTCCCATCTGGAGTCCCCAGTCTCCCAGATGAACATCGCCAATCATATTGTGCCCTAAGAAGCGGCCCATTCTCTTGATGCTCTCTCCGATAATTGCAGAACGCAGGTGTCCTACATGAAGAGGTTTTGCCACATTTGCTCCGCCGTAATCCAGCATAATCGTCTTTGGCTCTTTTACTTTTTCTATGGACAGATTCTCATCCGCCTGCATCTGTCTTAAATAATCTGCTAAAAATTCCGGGTTCAGACGAAGATTGATAAATCCCGGATTTACTGCATTGACCTCCTGGAAGACCTTACTCTTTGACAGGACTGCTACCACATCATTCGCAATCATAATCGGCGCTTTTTTATATGTCTTTGCTGCTGCCATCGCTCCGTTGCATTGATAGTCGCATAAATCAGGACGATTGGACAATGTTACTTTTGCAAATGCCGTATCGTATCCAGCCTCCGCAAAAGCTTTTACCGCTTCGTCATTTATCAATTCTATTATCTTTTTCATGGCGTCTCCTTTGCTTCTACACGGCATATGCCGTCTTTTTTCTTCATCAGTAAAGCAGACTTTATCTGCATTTTCTGCCTGTCTGCATTCAACTTATCACATTATAGCATTGATTTCTTTTTATGAAAAGTATATTTTCCTTTGAAACTATGATATAATATCTTAAGATTTTTTCATATATATTTTTTTAAAATTATAAGGGGGACTTTCTATGAATGCGAAACAAAGCTATTATCAGACATTATCTGCATCCATTCTGAAGAAATTAGAAAAGAGAGGCATGGAAGCGTACTACTGTGCCTCAAAAGAAAATGCCGTAAAAATGATTCTGGATCTGATTCCGGAACACTCCTGCGTGACATGGGGAGGTTCCATGACACTTGAGGAGTCCGGAATCATAGACGCTTTAAGAACTTCAAAACGAAATATTATTGACCGCAGTACTGCAAAAACGCCAGAAGAGACAAAAGCAGTCTACCGCAGCGCCTTTTCCGCCGATTACTATCTGATGAGCAGCAATGCAATCACCTACGACGGAGAACTTGTCAATACAGATGGAACAGGAAACCGTACCGCTGCACTGATCTATGGACCAGATCACGTTATCGTAGTAGCTGGAATGAACAAACTTGTCCCTGATCTAAATGCCGCTTTCGCCCGCATTCATAATATAGCTGCTCCTATGAATACCATCCGCCTTAACATAAAAACACCGTGCCAGAAAACAGGTCTGTGTGCAGACTGCAAAAGTCCTGATACGATCTGCTGTCAGACCGTCATCACTCGCTACAGCAGAATCCCAGGAAGAATCAAAGTAATTCTTGTCGGAGAAGATCTGGGCTATTAAATCGGTGCACAGCAAATTTTGTATAAAATTTTCGTCCTGCTGTCAGCAGAACCGTAATTGAGTGTAAAAAGTATTTTTTATAATACTTATTTAGATATTTTCACACAAAAAAAGACCACCTTTTCTAGTGGTCTTTTCTTTTTTTAATTAAGTTTTTTTAGAAAGCTAGCGACGGGAATCGAACCCGTGACCTCCTCACTACCAATGAGGTGCGCTACCGACTGTGCCACGCCAGCATTTTAACTGTTTATTACCGTTTGCTATTATACCGTTTCCTTTCTTTTTTGTCAACCTATTTTTCAGTTTTCCTATATTCTCAAAGTTCTCCCCCCATTTTCTTTCAAAGAGTAAAGAATGAAAAAAATATAGAAAAGACACCATAAAAATCTGATAACTGCTGTTTTTCACCATTTTTATCGTCCTTTTACAGTGTCTTCTCTTTTTTATAGATTCTGTTTCAGTGTCAACTCCTCGTCACTGCGCTGCGCGTCCTGCCATCCATTATCTGCCATTTATTCTCTGTCTTACAATCTCATATGCAAGCACGCCTGCTGCCACGGAAGCATTTAAAGAATCAATATCTCCCTTCATCGGAATGGATGCGACAAAATCACATTTTTCTTTCACGAGTCTGCTCACACCGCTTCCTTCATTTCCGATTACAAGACCGATCGGTCCTCTCAAGTCCAGCTGATACATGGATTCTCCGCCCATATCGGCACAGACAAACCACATTCCTTTTTCTTTCAGCTCTTCCATCGTTTTTCCAAGATTTGTAACTTTAGCAACCGGCGTATAATTGAGTGCGCCTGCAGATGTTTTGGCAACTGTCGCTGTCAGCCCTGCCGCACGATGTTTTGGAATAATTACCCCATGCGCACCTGACAGATTTGCTGTTCGGATAATCGCGCCCAGATTATGAGGATCTTCAATTCCATCAAGCAAAATCAGAAATGGCGCAACGCCCTCTTCCTCAGCAGCCTGAAGCATTTCTTCTACCTGTGCATAATGGTACGCAGCGGCATATGCGATCACTCCCTGGTGTTTCCCTGTCTCAGACATCTGATCCAGCCGTTCCTTTGCCACAAACTGAATAATAGTGTCTCTCTTTTTTGCTTCTCTCACAATCGAACGGACAGGTCCATCCTGACATCCATCCAGAACAAACAGTTTATCAATCGTCTTTCCGGCGCGAAAGGCTTCCATAACAGCATTTCTTCCTTCAATGGTCAATTCCTCATATCTCATCTTCTTTTCCTCTTTCTAATCCCATTTTCAACAGCTCGACGGCTCGTTCCATCTCTCCGTTCAAATAAAGATAGCCGATCAGAGCTTCCAGTCCTGTTGCCTTTTGATACTGACTCATCGTGGCATTCTTTGCGGTTGTATACGGTTTTGCATTTTTTCCACGGCGATAGATTTCCCGTTCTTTCTCTGTCAGGATCGGCATCAGCTGTTCAACTGCCTCAGCCTGTGCAGGCGCTTTTACAATCGCACTCGTTTTTTTGTGCAATCTGTTGGCGGAACAATTTCCTTTTTCCACAACCACTGTGCGAACCAACAGATCATAGACAGCGTCCCCGATGTAGGCAAATGTCAGCGGAGAATACGCATTGATATCCTGTTTTTTCATCTGAAACTGTTCTATTAAAAGATCTGGAAGCTGATTTATGCTCTTTTCCATTTTACACCTTCTCTTGTATCTTCCAAAATAATTCCTTTCTCTAACAGAGCATTTCGAATCTCATCTGCTTTCTGGAAATCTCTCGCTTTTCTTGCAGCCTGACGTGCCTCAATCATCTGCTCAATTTCCTCATCCAGCATCTCTTCTTCTTTTTCTACAATCAGTCCTAAAATATCGCTCAGTTCTGCTATCTTGTCTTTCAGCGCCTGAAGATATGATTTTGCGCTGTCAGAGGATGCCGTTGTGTTAGCAAGTTTTATTATTTCAAAAATAGCAGATACGGCGTCAGCTGTATTAAAGTCATCATCCATCGCCTCATCAAATTTGGCTGCCAGGCCGTTCATCTCTTCAATATGCTTTTTCTCATCCTCTGTCATCTCTTTTTCCTGTGCTGCCCCAATCAGATGTTTCAGATGATCTACGCCGTTTATGATACGCTCCAGTCCATTTTTAGATGCTTCCATCAGTTCTGCGCTGAAGTTCAGTGGACTTCTGTAATGAGCGCTCAGCATAAAGAAACGCAATACCTGCAGATCATATTTATCGGCAATTTCTCTTACAGTAAAGAAATTTCCAAGAGATTTTGACATTTTTTTGTTGTCAATATTTAAGAAACCATTGTGCAGCCAGTATCTTGCAAATGGTTTTTCATTACAGCATTCGCTCTGTGCAATCTCATTTTCATGATGTGGAAAAATCAGATCTTCTCCGCCTGCATGGATATCAATCTCTTCTCCCAGATATTTTTTTGCCATGACAGAACACTCAATATGCCAGCCCGGTCTTCCTTCACTCCACGGCGAAACCCAGAAAGGTTCTCCTTCTTTCTTCGGTTTCCACAGTACAAAATCAAGCGGATCTTCCTTTTGATCTTCTCCTGAAACAAGCAAAGAGCGGTTTCCGGAACGCAGATCATCCAGATTTTTATGTGATAATTTTCCATATTCTTTAAATTTCTTTGTGCGGAAATATACTGTTCCGTTCACATTATATGCATATCCTTTTTTGATCAGCTCGCTGATCATCTCGATCATTCCGTCAATCTCTTCTGTTGCAAGCGGATGTGTCGTAGCTGGTTTTACATTCATGTCTGCCATATCTTTCTTACACTCTTTGATATAACGTTCAGAGATTTCACGGGCAGAAACTCCCTCCTCGATCGCTTTTGCAATGATCTTGTCATCCACGTCAGTAAAGTTTGATACATAATTGACCTCATATCCCTTATGTTCCATGTATCTTCTCACGGTGTCAAAGACGATCATCGGTCTGGCATTTCCGATATGAATAAAATTGTAAACAGTCGGTCCGCACACATACATTTTTACCTTGCCCGGTTCCACAGGTACGAATTCCTCTTTTTGCTTCGTCATGGTATTATACAGCTTCATTTCCATCTACCTTTCCTCTCTGATTTTTTCATATAGCTGAGTTTAGTCTATCAAAAATTTTTGTTTTGTCAATAATAATGGTCTTATTTTTCACCAATGCCACAGGACAGTTACTGGTTCTAACTTCTGTAAGTCAGAATCATTGACAAACTCCATCCGCCATAGAACGGGATTATTGCATCAGACCCATTCGTTAAAAAAAGAATCTGCCATAGGGTCTTCGGTTTTGAAAAATTGCGGCAAATCTGCGATTGAAACCTGAATGATTCCATTTTGGGGTTCTATTCGCCTGATTATGCCGCCTTCTTTTTCAACTGTGATCTCATACCATCCCTCATTTTCCGCAATCCACGGATCGTTTATCTTCATCTGAATCACTTTTCTTTCTTCACTTTTCAGCTGGGAAACCCAGCGTTCCAGATGAATAATTCTTGCCATCATCCACGGTTTGCCTGCGCTTTCCGTTTTTTCGCTCTTATCATCTGCCGCTATTTTAATTATCTCATCTGCATATTCTCTTTCCAGAAATTCCTGTATCTTTTCTGATGCTGAAAGTTGATATTCCTCTTTGAACAGTGGTTCCAAAATCATTGTCTCACTTTCTTGTATCAGCTGAAAACTTCCGATACACTCCGCCCCATGCCAGATCACGATCATTTTTCCATTCATCGCTCTCAATTCTCTTTGCAGATCTCTCAGATAATCGGGTGTCCTGCTGGCAAAAAGACGATATTTTTGGCTTAATATTTCATTTAAAGTGCGGCTTAAAACGCTTAGATCCTCTTCTTGTACTTCCCGCAAAGAAAGCATTATCCCGTCTTTATTTTTCTGTCTCACGTATCCAGCCTGCCATGTTTTTTGTCTCTGACTGTAGAAAAAACGAAAGTCAAACGGGGTGTAGATTGCTTCTGACGCCGGCATCAGATAGAGAAAAGGATATCTTTTTTCATATAAAAAATCAAAAATTTCTTTTAAAAGAGCCGTCATAATTCCACGATGACGAAATTCCTTTTTTGTCGCTACTGCTACAAGATATGCTCCGTATATTTCTTTTTTATCAGCCGATAATAGATATGGATTCAAATGAGCCATTCCACAGATCTGATCGCCTTCCTTTGCCACAAAAATCTCATTGAAAGGTACTTTATTCTGGTAATAATATTGTACAAATTCCGCACTGTCTTCTGCAAATACTTCCTCGTACAAAGGTCTTGTCTTTTGTCTGTCCTCTTTGCCCAGTCTTTCTATCTTCATTCCCTACAGCACCCCTTGGAACATCCGGAAGAAAAGTTCATTGTATCCTGTGCGATTAAATCCTGCAGAGAACTTAAGGAGCAGACTGCCTGCGCCGCAATCCCTTCTCCGCTTCCTGTAAATCCCAGACCTTCCTCTGTTGTCGCTTTCACATTCACACGGTTTGTCTCGATTTTCAATACCTGAGCGATATTTTCAACCATCTGAAAAATATGAGGCGCCATTTTCGGTTTTTGAGCAATAATCGTGGCATCAATATTTTCAATCAAAAAGTGATGATCTTCCAGCAATTCCCCTACCTTCTGCAACAGTATCATACTTGAAATTCCCAGATATTCCGAATCTGTATCTGGAAAATGTCTTCCAATATCCCCCAATGCCGCTGCTCCCAACAGCGCATCCATCACTGCATGGACGAGCACGTCCGCATCAGAATGACCCAGTAATCCTTTCTCATATGGAATTTTTACTCCTCCTAAAATCAGATCTCTCTCCTCGACAAGACGATGCACATCATATCCAAATCCCACTCTCATCTGTTTTCCTCCATTCTTTATGAATTTGTTTTTTTATTATACCAAATTTCCTTTTAAAAAGAAATACGACGTGTGATTCTCCTCAGAAGTCCCTTCTCATCTGAATTTTATCCATTAAAAAAGAGCTGCCAAATGGTTTTTTTAACCATCTCCGGCAACTCTCTTTAAATCTTTTCGATTTTGCGGGAACAAAAGTATTATTCTGCTGCTTTTGTCTCTGTCTCTTTTTCTGTTTCAGCTTTCTCTGTTTCAGCTTTTTCTGTTTCAGCTTTTTCTGTAGTCTTTTCTGTTGTAGTAGTAGCTTCTGTTTCTTTCTTATCGTCTCCGCCACATCCTACTGCTAATGCTCCTGCCAGTGCCATCACTGCGATCATTCCAAATACTTTCTTTTTCATAAAATTTATCCTCCTTACTAATTATTGTTCTTTTTTTCTTTCCAATTTTATCATATATATCTTCATAAATTCTGTATTTTCTTTTAAGATATTTGGAAGATTTTTTTAAGTTTCTTAATTTTTCTTAATAATTTTGCTTCAAAAGCTCTCTCTGAAACTCTTTTCTTGTCCAATTCTATATTTTTCTGTACAAAAAATGCGGTGCCGCCTGTACTAATACAAGCCGTACCGCATTTTTACTTTTCATTTTTTACTATCAGAATTAAAGGCTCTTGACTAAAGGCACACGTGTTTCCGCCCTACTCATAAATCGCAATTGATTTCATTTTCTGTCATGATATATTTTCATGACCCGCTTTTTCCTTTTTTAAACAGATAAATCACGATTCCAATTAAAAGGAGAGGGAAAAGGAAACGGATCAAAAGCGCCACCAGAGATCCCAGTGCAAAAAGTAAGGCGATCGCTATTATGACAATCACCAGAATTAACAGTCTGGCTTTCCACTTTCCTGTTTTTCTTTCTTTTCTGCTGTAATTTTGACTCTGGCGCTGTTCTTCCTGATAATAGCTGCCCTGGTCCTGTCCCATTGTTTCTTCTTCCGACTGTTCCTGTTCCTCCATATCCAGAATGGTTTTTGCAATCAGATATGGATTTCCCAACATTGCAGTCGCCTCTTCCTCTGTCTTTCCTGATCGGATCTGTTCCGACAGATAGTTATCATAATATCGCAGATGTTCCTGCACTTTATACTCCGGTATTTCACCAGAAAGTCTTTCTTTAAGACCTTCTAAAAATTCCCCTTTATTCATTCAGTTTGATATCCTTTCTTTCAGCAGATTGCCGGCACAGATTTCTTTTTTCCGTTATTTTTCCGTCCAATCAAAAAATCTGCTGTTTTTTATTGCCCACCTGCTTTTGTATTGCGTGCTCCCATTGTTTTTCCTCAAATTTTCAAGCCGTTCTCCCAGATCTGTCTGTATATGTTTGCACATTTTCTGACTTCTCTTTGCGGCAAAATCAGAAGATTACATTTTAATTATAACACAACTGAATTTACGGGGTAAAGTACCTTTCTTTTTATTCTTCCACAGGTACCAGATTTTTCATCGAAAGATCCATAATCGGTGCGGAGTGAGTCAGAGCGCCACAGGAAACAAAGTCTACTCCTACTTCTGCAATCGTTTTCAAACGTTCCAGCGTCACATTTCCAGAACATTCTGTCTGCGCTTTTCCCTGAGCGCGTCCGACAGCCAGTTTCATCTCTTCCAGATTCATATTGTCCAGCATGATAATATCTGCGCCTGCCTCTAAAGCCTCGTCCAGCTGATCCAGCGTTTCAACTTCCACTTCTATTTTCCGCACAAATGGAGCATACTCTCTCGCCATCTCCACTGCTTTTTTTATGCTTCCAGCCGCTCCGATGTGATTGTCTTTGATCAGGATACCGTCTGATAAATTATAGCGGTGGTTACAGCCTCCTCCTACTTTCACGGCATACTTTTCAAATGCTCTCATATTTGGAGTAGTCTTTCTCGTATCCAGCAGTTTTGTATGTTTCCCTTTTAATTCCTCAACCATTTTATGTGTCATCGTGGCAATTCCGCTCATTCTCTGAAGATAATTCAGCGCTGTTCTTTCTCCTGAGAGCAGTGCACGGATATCTCCATAGATCACGCCGATTTTCTGACCTTTCTTTACAAGATCTCCATCTTTGCAGTCTGTTTCAAATTTTGCCGTATCATCCAACAATTCAAATACTCTCTGGAAGACTGTCAGTCCGCAGATCACGCCGTCTTCTTTGCAGATCAAATCTGCTTTTCCCGGCTGTGGAAATGGCATCACCGCATTTGTTGTGACATCCTCGCTTGTGATATCTTCCTGCAGTGCACGCATCAGCGTATCGTCTGTATTAATTTTCATCGTTACACCATTTAACATAGAATTCCTCATCCCTTCTTTTAATTTCTTCCATAATCAGATGCCTGTTTTTTTTCTGTTCCGCTTCTTCATCCTGAAGCTGATATGCCTCCTCAGACACAAAAACTTCTTTCTGTTCTGTCTCGTCCATTCGATCTGTGATTACGGCAGCGGCACGTTTTGCAAAGACAAGGCTTTCCAAAAGAGAATTGCTTGCAAGCCTGTTTGCGCCATGAACGCCGTTGCAGGCAGTCTCGCCCACCGCAAACAAGCAGTCCATCGACGTTCTGCCGCAAGTATCACTCTTGATACCGCCCATCAGATAGTGCTGCGCCGGTACAACAGGAATCGGTACTTTTTTGATATCGTATCCTTCTTCCAGACATCTCTGTTCAATGTTTGGAAAATGACGGTCGATTTCTTCCGGTGTCAGATGTTCCAGTGACAGATAGACATGATCGGTGTGATCTTTCTCCATCTGTTTTTTGATCGCCGCTGTCACAACATCACGCGGAAGCAGTTCGTCGACAAACCGGTTTCCATTTTTATCCAAAAGAATTGCTCCTTCTCCGCGTACCGATTCTGAAATTAAAAAGCGCCGTCCCGGACGTTTGGAATATAACGTGGTCGGGTGAATCTGAATATATTGAATATTCTCCAGCTCAATTCCTCTTTTTAATGCAATCGCAAAACTGTCTCCCGTGATATGCGGAAAATTCGTAGATTGTGAGAATAATCCGCCGATTCCGCCTGTCGCCAGCACAACATCTTTTCCATAAAAAGCATAAATTTGTCTATTCTGATCAACTGCCACAATACCAAAACAGCGGTTCTCTTCTGTGATCAGATCGACCATCCGCATATATTCCTTCAGCGTGATATTTTTTCTTTTTTTTACCTGCGCCAACAATTTACTTGTGATCTCTTTTCCTGTCACATCTTCGTGGTGAAGAATACGGTAGGTAGAATGTGCCCCTTCTCGCGTAAACTCCAAACTTCCATCTTTACACCGATCAAATTCTACGCCATACTGAATCAGTTCTTCAATAATCTCTGTAGAATCTTCAATCATAATTTTCACAGACTCTTTCTTATTCTCATATCTTCCGGCACGCATCGTATCCTCAAAATAACTGTCAAAATCCTCCGGTCCTTTCAGCATACAGATTCCGCCCTGAGCAAGATAAGAATCACTGTTTTCCGCTTTATCTTTCGTAATCATCAAGATCCGATATTTTTCCGGCATACAAAGAGCAGCAAATAATCCCGCTGCTCCTGTTCCGACTACTATCATATCATATTTTTCTGTTTTTATCATCTGTCTTCTCCATTTTTACTTTGAAAGCTCCAGCATTTTCTGTAAAGGCTTTTCTGCATCCTGTCTCAGTTTCTCATCAATCACCGTCTCTGTTTTATAAAATTCCAGCGCATCCGCTACTTTCTGCAGCGTAATGCGTTTCATTCCTTCACAGCACTGCCCTTCCCCTACCATATAAAACTGTTTCTTTGGATTTTGCTTTCTCAATTCATGGAAAACACCTTTCTCTGTGCAGATAATAAATTCCTCTGCATCGCTTTTCTTTGCATATTCTAAAATTCCTGATGTGCTTCCTGCATAATCCGCCAGATCCGTCACATCTTTTGGACATTCTGGATGAACCAGCACCTGCGCATCCGGATGACGTCTCATCTCCGCTTTCACTGCATCAGCTGATAATTCATGGTGAATCGGGCAGTATCCCGGATTGGGCAAAATATTTTTTTCCGGCGCTTGCTGTGCAATATAAGATGCCAGATGCTGATCCGGTATAAAATAAATATTTTTATTTGGAAGTTCCTTTACGATCTTCAAAGCATTTGCGGATGTGACGCAGACATCTGAACATGCTTTTAACACCGCATTAGAATTTACATAGCAAACGACAGCAAGATCCTCATACTGTTCTCTCATCTTTTTGATCGTCTCCGGATCTGCCATGTGCGCCATCGGACAGTCTGCCTCTGGATCAGGCATCAGTACCGTCTTCGTCGGATTTAAAATTTTAGCGCTCTCTCCCATAAACGATACCCCGCAAAATACAATCACATCTTCCTTTACTTTCGATGCAATCTTTGCAAGATAATAAGAATCTCCTATATAATCAGCTACATCCTGCACTTCCCCATCTACATAATAATGGGCGCAGATCACCGCGTTTTTTTCTTTTTTTAATCGTTGGATCTTTTCTGTCAAATCTGACATTTCTTCCTCCTGTCTGTACCGAGACGGCACACATACCTTTAATTAATTTTTTATTGCTATAACTATGCCACATGTCTTGTCGATTGTCAAGACAACGGTACAGACAGGATGTCATGTTCTTGATGCTATATTTTTTGACCACTGATAAGGAACATCGCGCATGTTCTCATTTTATTTATAAAAAAATATGGAAACACCGTTTGTTTTCGTTTTATCATAACGTTTTTCATTTCTCATAACGCTTTCATCTTATCAAAAGAAATTCATTTTAAAAACAGACGCACTGCCCACTCTTTCCAGCGTGTGTACGGCTGATACCGAATCGGAAGGTCAATCCAGTTGTATTTCTTCACGATGCTCTTTTGATGAGAAAAGGTCAGGAAACTCTTTTTTCCGTGATAGCTTCCCATGCCGCTTGCGCCGACTCCTCCAAATCCCAGTCTTGATGTCGCCAGATGAATAATCGTATCGTTGATACAGCCGCCTCCAAACGATAAATTTGCAAGAGCCTGTCTTTCCACTTCTTTGTCTGTCGTAAACAGGTAGAGTGCAAGAGGTTTTTCACGCTTCTGCACAAATTTCTCTGCCTCTGAAAAATCTTTGAATGTTAAAATCGGCAGCACTGGTCCAAAAATTTCTTCCTGCATCACAGGATCATCCTCTCTCACATGATCCAAAAGCGTCGGTGCAATTTTCAGCTGTTTTCTGTCATATGTCCCGCCTGCCGCGATCTTCATCCCTTCCATGAGATGACAGACACGGTCAAAATGTTTTTCGTTGATCATTTTCGGGTAGTCTTCATTTTGAAGAGGATGACTTCCATACATCTTCTTCATATATCTAATCAAATATTGGATAAGCTCTGCCTTTACTTCCTCCTGAACGAGAAGATAATCAGGCGCAACACAGGTCTGACCACAGTTTAAAAATTTTCCAAATACGATTCTTTTTGCGGCCAGTCTGATGTTGGCTGTCCGGTCGACGATACATGGGCTCTTTCCACCTAGCTCCAGTGTAACTGGCGTCAGATACTTTGCCGCTTTTTCCATCACATACTTTCCGACGGCAACGCCCCCCGTAAAGAAAATATAGTCAAAACGCTGTTCCAGCAAGGCTGTATTTTCTTCTCTTCCTCCTTCTACTACTGCAATATATTTTCTTGGAAATGTCTCCTGTATCAGACTGCATATGACTTTTGAGACATTCGGAGAGTAAGCGGATGGCTTTACAATACAGCAATTTCCAGCCGCAATGGCTCCAATCAGCGGTTCCATCGCAAGCATAAACGGATAATTCCAAGGCGACATAATCAACACTACCCCGTATGGTTCCGGACAGGAAAAAGATTTTCCATGAAACTGTGCCAGCGGCGTCGGTACGGTATGAGAGACAGCCCATCTTCTTAAATGTTTTTTCACATAGGACAGTTCGGCATAGGTCATTCCTGTCTCCGACATATAAGATTCCATCTGCGCTTTATTCAGATCTTTTTTTAGCGCCTCATGAATTTCTTTTTCTCTCTTTTTGATCGCCTGCTCCAGTCTTTCCAGCGCATTCAGACGCATTTTTATATTTTTTGTCTTTCCAGACATAAAATACGCACGCTGTTCTTCCACCAATTTTCTTATTGTCTGCTCTTTCATACCCTTCACCTCAATATGCCTCGGCAAGAATTTTCAGTACATCCTCTATACCTGCTGCTTTCGGATTTACAATCATCGCTCCGTCATTTACAGCCGCTCTTGCCACTGCTTCAAATTGTTCTGGTTTTACTCCTGCTTCCCTTAAATGCGTCGGCAGACCGCACATCCGATACAGCTTTTTTCTCATTTTCAGGATTGTGCGGATGGATTCCTTCGCCCGGTCTTTCTCTTCCGTCTTTGCATATACTTCAGCGCCGGCAAGAGGAAGCAGCAATTTTCCATACTCTTTTTTACAAATATCATAATTATATTTCATCCCATACGGCAGTAAAATATTCATCGCATCTCCATGGGCAACGTGGCATACTCCTCCCAGCGCGTGTCCGACTGCATGGATAATCCCAACCATAGAATTAGAAAATGCAGCACCGGCAAGCATAGAAGCATTTGCCATGGCAAATCTGGCCTCTTTTTTAAATCCACACCGCACAGCTGAAAATAAATTTTCTCGAATCATCTCAATCGCAGCAAATGCGTATGCGTCGCTGACTGGATTTTTTTGGAGACAAGTATATGCCTCAACCGCATGGCACAGCGCATCCATTCCTGTCGAAGCTGTCATTCTGGGAGGCAGCGTCTGAGTCATCCGCACATCCAAAACTGCAAAATCAGGCTGAAGATAGTAGGAAATATATTCCATCTTTACCTTATTTTCTTCATCTTTAATCACAGCGACAAGCGTTGATTCCGATCCCGTCCCTGCAGTTGTCGGGATCGCAACAAAAGGAATCTCTTTTCCCTTTTTCAGACTTTCACATCCGGCAAGATGTACGATATCTTTTGTCCCCTGAGAAAGCACCATCCGCACTCCTTTTGCTGTGTCCAGCACAGAACCGCCTCCAACTGCAATGATACTGTCACATTTTTTATTTTTATATTCTATGGCAAGACGATTGACACAGCTCAAAGAAGAATCTCTCGGAATGTCTGTATCAATACATGATGGTTGGATATCCCCCTCCTCCAGCGCATTCAAAACGATCTGAAGTGTCCCGGTTTTTGCGAGACCAGCGTCTGATAAGATCATCGGTTTTCTTACACCGAGCCCTTTTAGCTCGAACGGGATTTTTTCCAGCGCCAGTTCCCCTGCCATAATTTTTGTCTTATGCTGAAATTCATAGTAATTGTGTCCCATATGTTTCTTTTTACCTCCCCATTTTTGCCAATTCCTGCTCCCGCCATTCACTTGGTATATGAAACAATATTTTTCCATAAATAATAAAAGAAGAGATCTGCTTTCCTGGAACTTCCTTTAAAATCCGCTTTGCGATAATTTTTGGGAATAAATATGCTTCTATCAAATCGACACACCGTGCAAATGACATTGTATCTGCCACATTTCCATGCAAAGTAACATTGTGCTGCGCATACGCTTTTTCAACGCTCTGCCTGCCTGTCAGCACACAAAAAGCATGGGCAAAGCTTTTAAACTGAATACAGACATCTGATGCCTCCTGAATGGATGGATCCAGTTTTTCTAACCCATACTCGCCCTTTCTGATATAAAGATCTGGGCCGTCCGGTCCGCATTTCAAAGCATAAATCATCCCCGGTCTCCAGTTCTTTACCTCTTTTTTGATTCGATCATCGTACGCACTCAGTTCTTTCAGACCACCATACAAAAAATAGAGGATCATTTCTGCTATTTTTCTTTCCATGCCGCACTCCCTTTCTTTTTTTACTTTTTATTAGTATAGCGCATTTATTCTTTTTTTTCCACCGAAAAACGACGTCAAAAAAGTGGCAGAAAATAGATTTTTTATCCACTTGACAGATCGGATTGGCGGCAATAAACTAAAATTATCTAATCATATAAAACAGATATCCTGATTTTTTTAAATGCCGCAGAAACAAGTGCCTTGTACTGTCATTAGGAGGATTTGCCATGATTTACACGGAATTAAGCAAAAAAGCGATGCTCATCGCCTATCATGCCCACAGAGATCACGTCGACAAAGGCGGTATGCCTTATATCTTTCACCCTCTTCACCTCGCAGAACAGATGGACACAGAATACTCTGTCATCACAGCTCTCCTTCATGATGTCATCGAAGATAGTGATATTTCCTTAGAAGATTTGAAAGCAGAAGGATTTCCTGAACCTATATTGGAAGCTCTCTCTCTTCTCACCCATGAAAAGCAAGTTCCTTATCTCGAATATGTTCAGCGCTTAAAAGGGAATGAACTCGCCAGAAAAATCAAACTTGCTGATCTGACGCATAACAGCGATGTCTCTCGTCTCTCTGTTCAGGATGACAGCTCCAGACAGCGTTTTGAGAAATATCAACGTGCAATCGCACTTCTGGAATCATAAAATTTTTGGATTTATTCTGACAAAAATGTCTATAAAAAAAGACGGATGCACAAGATCATTTTTTATGCTCTTGCCGTATCCGTCTTTTTTGACACCTTTTTATTTCTTGTTATTTTTTATTTCTTTCTAAGTTACGGTTTCTTCTTGTTACTTGTTATTTCTTCTTATTAATGGATTCTTATTTCTTTTTATCTTTTCTTCTTATTTCTGATTTTGTTTTGTTTTATCATAAGCACATTTTTGAGAACAGCCGCTGCAACTTCCACAGCATCCGCCTGTCTTTTTCTGTCTGTAAATACTGCGCACAGCTACTGCTGCCAGCAGCGCAATCACAGCAATTACTATTATTGTTCCAGCCACTCCATTTTCTCCTTTCTGCCGCAATATATTTATGTATCTAATACTTACTTTTTATTCTGTCATTCTCCAGCCCTATCTTGTATCATCCTATTTCTTCTTTTCTGACCTCTATATGCCCTCCGATCATCAGACATCTTGAGTCGCTTCCGTGACCGATTTGCTCTGTCTTTGCAATCGGCATCTTGGGATCATCTATAATCTTTTCTACTAACTCTTCTATTGACGCTTCTCTTTGCATCTGCTGCATCTTCGTAAATGTACCAAGCAAAATCCCACAGACTTTTTGAAACACGCCAAGCTGGCGCAGCTGTGTCAGCAGCGATGTCATCACTGCCTCTTCGCCGCCCAGAGACTCCAAAAATAACACTTTATCTGTCAAATCAGGAAAATAAGGAGTGCCTGCCAGTTTCAAAAAACATCGGATGTTTCCGCCTGCCACGTTTCCCTTTATCTCTTCTCCCTGCAAAAATTTCCATTCACTCTGAAAAAGAGAAGAGCCGCCTTCAAAAAACGTCTCCTTAAAGCGCTGTTTCTGTTCTTTTTCATCCTTCCGAATCAGATTTCTGATTTGGTACAGGCAGGTTCTGCTTCCTGTCTTTGCATAGATCCCATTCAGCAAAACCGTCAGATCGCTGTATCCAAAAAAAGGTTTCCCAGCCTGTTTGATTTTCTCATAGTCCAAATATTCTAAAAGCTGATTTGCCAGATCACCGCCTGAGATATCAAAAATCGCTTTTATTTTATCGTCTTCAAAGAAATGCATCAGTTCCTGCGCACGCTCTTTTCCTGATCCTGAAAAAACAGAATGCGTCTCATACAGTAAATCTGAAAAGACTGGAATAAGTCCCATCTCATTCAGGCACTGTCTCAGACGCTCGATCTCTTTTTTCTGTTCTCTTTTCAATCCATTAGAACACACGGTGATCCCAACATGATCTCCTGGATGAAATACTATTCTTTTTTTCATTTCTTTTTCTTCCTCTCTGAGAACTACTCCTTGACACTCCTCATAGCTAAAGCTAGGGTTTTTACGACGCATTCGATAATATTTTTGTATTTGCTTATTCCATATTCAGTTGATCCAGTTGACTTTGGGAGACATTTAGAGTTTCCAAAATGTCTCCAATTAATTCATTTCCCCGGAAATCTTCTTTCGACTTTTCTTGCACAACTTTTATAGATTTTACAATAATATCAACTACCATTAACCTCTTATTTTCTGTTGATTCTTTTATAAAACGCTCATAATTTATACGAAGTCGAATATCCGCTTCTCTTTTCTTTCGCCAAATTAATCTACGCTCTTTCCATCCTAATGCTTTCCAAAATTCATTGCTGACACAAGTAGGGATGATTGCAATGCTTCGAAATTCTTTTCCATAATTATCGATTTCTTCCAGTCCAGCCTCTTCATCTGTTACAAAATGAAGCTGACATTTTATATCCCACAAGATGTTCGCTAATCTGGCATCCTGAGCTTCCAATGAAAAAAACAAATGCATTTTCTATCTCACCAACTTTCGTTTCTTATACATGAGTAGATTCTTATTCATTCCTTCTGCCTGCTCATTAATACTTTTCAATCAAATATAACCATTTTACCCTCTGTTTTCCTGTCTTTCAGTCAGAAACTATTTTTCAAACATTAAAAATCTTGACATCCAGCCTGTAATTACTCTACTTCCATTGTTAAAATTTCAATGAAATATTGGTCAGTCTCCTGCGAATTATCAAAATATTTTGATATAGATTCTTTGACTTTTTTTCTTTTTCTTTCAATATTTTCTTTAGAACAATTATCCCGTGCAAATAGAAGTTGTGCAAATATATTTCCTTTATCACTTGCTTTCTCGATTAAAGCTTTACCTATTTTTTCTATTGTATTATATTCCAATTTTGAACTGAGAAATAAATCTGTTCTAACTTCCATCATATATCCAAATATCCATTGGCAATCCTCACAAGCAGCAAAAGATTCCTTAAAATGTTCCAAGCAATGACACAGCATTTGAGTCAATATATCATACTCCCTTTTTTTCAGCGAGAGTTCACATCCATCTAAAGTCAAAGTATACCAAATATTAAATGAAAACTTCAAAAACAATGATATATTTTCTCTCCCCACTGTCCATTTTTCATACAAATACCCAATACTGTCAAGCCATTTCCCCTCAAATTCAAACCTTTTCGTATACTCATCACTATACAAAATCATATATTTTACCTAGTATTCTGCACAACTTAAGCTTTCATCTACCAGCCATCCATCTTCTGTATTTACAAATTTCCAATATCCGACTATATAGTTTCCATATTTAGAATAAAATCCATTTTTCCTTAATATAATTTTATACCAGATTTCTTTTATCGGTCTTATTTTCTCTATCCTATAATTTTACATACCATTAAAATCTCACAGAAAATCAATCCCATGAACATTATTTAAATTCAAATAAAGACAAACTAATTGGTATTTTTTCACAACCATAATTATATGTGAGGCAAACTCAATCGCTTCTCCAACTGCATCAGGATTGCCTATACAAAGGATATTCTTTCTTTCATCCCAATACGCCTTATTTACAAACGGATAATAATGACAGCCTTCTCCAGGATACAATATCTCATCACTCTTGACAAAAACTTTCCTCGCTTTTGATTCTGGCAAAACTAAATGTTTATATAACACTTTTAGTTCATCTAAAAGACTCTGAAATTTTACACAAAGTCCTGTAGAGCTGTCAACTATAAGTTCGAATCGCCAATTACCGCCAAGTAATATACTGTAATCTCCATCTATTATGGATTGATACATCAAAGACTTATCTTTCGCGAGATAAAATTCATTCCTATCCTTGGCAGAATCACTATCATACAGATCGCCAATCATAAATTCTATTCATTAAAATTTGATTTTTCATTTCTTTTTTATCCTAATTTTAAAAACTATAACCTCCATGCCATACTAACTTTGCTCTGCAATCTATATTCGCTCTTCTTTTTTTTGATATTCTAAATCTCTTAAAATTTCATCTGCCAATAGTTTTTCTTCTTTATCTACAAATTTCCAGTATTGTACTGTATGCTCTCCCTGATCCAGTAAACGAAACTTCATTCTAACTAACATAATTTCGTACCAAATTTCTTTATGATGATCTTGATTTTCTTTTTCATTTACCAATTTTATTTGTTTTATTTTATACT
>JAGZHZ010000051.1 GCA_018366495.1 Clostridiales bacterium | reverse complement strand
TCTGGAAAATGAATTGAAAATGGTATCCAGCAATTTGACAAAAGGAGATCAGATGGAAAAAATCTTAAATGATACCTTTAAGCAGATTGAGGATATTACAGATGTTCATGAGATGACCAACGTACAATTAAAGAGACTGATTAAGAAAATAGAAGTAGACAAAGATGGAAATGTGGATATTTACCTTCGTTTACTAGGCGATTTGGGATTAAATGAAAGCATTTTAGTGGAAGACGAATGTGAAAATAAAACAGCTCTAAATAGTAACGACCAAACATAAGGATGTAACAGAACGTCTTTTGACATTTAATCCAGCTCTTGCGAATGAAGCCAGAAAAGTACTGGACTTAAATAAGTCAGAACGCCATATACGAGGGGGGAATGCGACAAGAGAGAAATATCTCCATCTGCATATGGCACAATAATCTTAAATACGTTTTGAAGTTTTTATGGTATAGTTATAGAGAGGAAAATTAGAAAAACAAAGGAGAAAGAGTTATGGAATCAAACTGGAAAAGGTATTTTCTGCCGCATATCTTAGAAAGAGGGAAAAAGTGTCTGAGAGAAGGGCGTGTGGGAGAGATACGGAGAACGACGCATGGATATGAGGCAATTGTTCGGGGGGAACAGAAATATCATGTCAAGATTGACATACAGGGACAATTCATAGAACAAATGAGCTGTGACTGCTTTTATGTTCAAAACAAAGGACAATATTGTAAGCATATGGCGGCAGTATTATATGAACTGGAAGAAAGGCAGATGATATGGGAAAAAGAGAGAACGAATCATCTGGAAGAACTGAACGAGCTGCTGGAAGAATCATCGAAAGAAGAACTGCAAAGATTTTTGATGAAAATAGCGACGGATTCTTCTATATTTGAGCGGGAACTGCGGATGTTTTTGACTGGTCAGGCATCAAAAAAGGAATGGATGAGAATACAAAATGAGATCAATGGAATGTTTTTAAAATACAGTGATGAGTATGGATTTATAAATTTCAAGAATACAGGGCTTTTTTGCGAGGATATGAGAGTTCTGCTTCAGGAAAAAATAGACAGGATGATTGTATACGAAAATAGAAGAGAAGCCTTTGAATTACTTTCCTATATATGGGATAAGATCTGTATAACAGAAAGCGGTGATTCGGAAAAGCTGATTTGCATCTTGGCAGAGGAGTGTTTCAGCAGACTAGGGAGAATTCTGGAACAGGAAAAAGAGCAGAAATTAAAAACAGACATTTATGAGTGGCTGCAGAAACATCTGTCAGAAGGAACCGTAAATCTGATGACAGAAAAAATGTATGATTTTTTGCTAGAGTGTTTTCAGGAAATAATATTTTTGGAGAAAAAACTGAAACTGCTGGATAAAAAAATCGAAAAAGAGGAAGATGCAGAAGAGGAATGGATGAAAAGAAAACACGGCAGAGATCTGGCTCAAAGACTCCAGATCATGATGCAGCTATCTTATCCGGAGGAAGAATGTACAAAATATAAGTTAAAATTTTGGAATATACCTGAAATTCGGCAGATGGATATACAAAAACAATTGCAGGAACACAAGTATGAGGCGGCAGAACAATTAATCTGTGAAAGTATTCAAATGGACAAAATGCAAAATGACTGTCAGGAGAAATATTGCAGACTGCTTGCTGATCTTTACCAGCAGCAGGGCAGAAAAAAGGAATATTTAGATCAGATGATTTTATATTTTATTCGATATCATCAGGAGAGTGTGGAGCTCTGGAGAAAAATCCGCAGTACCGTCAAACAGGAAGATGCAGAAAAATGGGAAGAGATAAGAGATGAAATTTTAAAAGACGTGAATCTTCCTTATTTCCGTTATAAAATCATGGCAGAAGAAAAGATGTATGCACAGCTGATGGAGGAGCTGAAGCAGGAAAAACATTTAGAAATTTTAGATCAGTATGAGAAGATTTTACACAGAAAATTTCCAGAGAAAATGTTGAGATTGTATGCAGATTGCCTTTTATCTGCCGTATCAGATATGACAGGACGGGAAAAATACAGAGATCTGGCTGCACATCTGAAAAAAATGAAGAAATATCCCGGCGGATCAGAAATTGCAGGCCAAATCATAGAAAATTGGAAAAAACGTTATAACAAAAGAACGGCATTGATAGAAGAGCTGGAAAAAATAGAAAGAATAAAATAGAAAGAATAAAAAATAAATCAGAGAAGACAACTGAAAAATATTGTCTGTGTATACGATACAGATCATAAACAGTTGCCTTCTTTGCTTTTTTAGATTGATCAGGGAGGAGTGCTGCTGCTTTTACAAAAGAAAATGAAAAGATTCATAAAATATAAAATGGTGGTGCCATGCTTCTGGATTTTCTATTTCTATCGGATGAGAACATTATTTTATGGAATTATATGGCTGCGCATTACGTTTTGATCCATACTGCCGGATCGAAAACCTTCCAAATCTAATGTTAAATAATCAAATCCAAGAGATTTTAAATATCTGCATATTTCTTCGCGTTGCAGTAAAAGATTTGAAAAATCAGAAAGATCCACTTCAATACGAATTAAATTAGAATGACAGCGGAGCCGCACATTATAAAAGCCAAGATTATGCAGAAAGGTTTCGCCCTGATGGAGACGATTTAAAAGTTCATAGTCAAACGGAGTATTATAGGGAAGCCGGGTTGCCATACACGGAGCGGAAGGTTTGGAAGAAGAGGAAAGTCCAAAATTTTTTGCCGCTTCTCTGACCATTGCTTTTGTAAAAGAGAGGGCAATGAGGGGACTTTTGATTCCTAATTCCTGCAAAGCTGCCAGACCAGGACGATATGATTTTGTGTCATCCAGATTACTTCCGTCAAACAAATGGGGATATCCGAGGAGAGAAGCCTCTTTTTTTAGCGTCTCAAACAGAAAATGTTTGCACAGATAACAGCGGTTCACCGGATTTTTTACAATTTCTGGGTTTGAAAATTCATCAATCTTGATGACACGATGAAATGCTCCAAATTGTTCTGCCTGTCTTGCAGCATCTTCCGTGTCACTGTGCGGGTGGAGACGCGTCTCAAATGTCACAGCGAGAACACGTTTTTTCATGGGAAGGGAACTTCTTTCTACTGCAAGGCAGGCTGCTTTTAAAAGGAGAGAGCTGTCTACCCCGCCTGAAAATGCGATACAGATGCCATCGTTTACATAAGAGTCAAAATAAGAAATTAATTGTTCGTTCAAGAAAATCTTCCTTTCTGTTCAAAAATATTGTCAACTTCTCCTGAATAAAGTCAGGAGCTTGTGGAACGTGGCCGGTAATGATCCGATAAAACACAGTACAAACTTATCTGGATATAGTAAGCGCACTTTTCGGGCCTGCTTCGTTTTGCCATACGACTTAGTCTGCGCTGCTGTTTAGCTTCGTCTGTGTATTTCTATAAAACCTTTTATTTGGAGAAGCATTTCCATTGGAAGCATTTATCAGCTCAATTAAATTTAAATCAATTCCATGCTGACGCCCCGTTTTGGGAAGGGACGGACGGAATGGTTCCTCGGAAGCAATGCTGAAAGAACCTCGGTATTCTCCTGACGAATCCCGACTGACTGCAATGGTTCCAATCCGTGTATCCGCTTTATTTTTTATTGAAATTCTGCATGAGGACAGTATAACGAAGATGCAGGGGCTGTTCAATAGATTCTTGAAAATAAATAATAAGAAACAGATATTTGATAGGATTTATGATCTTAAACTAGTATGAATACGCTTTACGGAAAAATCAATTCTGCGTATAATAAGTAAAATATATAGGAAATAAATTTGCTTGAAGATTGTGAATACAGAACTTTCTGCTTTATAATAAAGGCAGTTCACAAAGAAAAATTAGAAAGGACAGGAACTATGGAAATTCAGGAATTGCTGCAAAAAGTAAAAAACAATGAGATATCTCTGCAGGATGCAGAGCAATATTTAAAGACACTTCCATATGAAGATTTAGGATTTGCAAAGTTGGATCATCACCGTGCATTGCGTTCTGGATTTGGGGAAGTCGTATATTGTGCAGGAAAGACACAAGAACATCTGACAAAAATATATGAGAGTTTTGCAAAGCGAAAGAGTAATGTGCTTGGGACAAGAGCGACACAGGAACAGTTTGAGTTTGTGAGACAAGCTGTGCCGGAGGTGGTTTATAACTCGACAGCACATACAATGTCTCTTGTTTTTGATGAACATGATAAAATAGGGATGGTTGCTGTCTGTACAGGGGGAACATCTGACATTTCAGTTGCAGAGGAAGCAGCAGTGACAGCAGAGTTTTTCGGAAGTAAGGTTGAGAGAATTTATGATGTGGGAGTTGCCGGGATTCATCGGCTCTTTTCAAAAATGGATCAAATCCAGAAAGCAAACTGTATTATTGCTGTAGCCGGAATGGAAGGAGCTTTGGCAGGCGTCATAGCAGGAGTGGTAGATAAGCCGGTTATTGCAGTGCCGACATCCGTTGGATACGGTGCAAATTTTGGAGGACTTTCCGCACTTTTAACAATGTTAAATTCGTGTGCAGAAGGAATTGCCGTTGTAAATATTGACAATGGTTTTGGAGCGGGATATATGGCGACACAGATTAACCGACTGGCAGCCTCAGAGAAAAATCATTTGTAATTTTTGAAAAAATACTTGTCAAGGTTAATTTCATATCATATAATAATCTCTATTCTTTTAAGAAAACAGGAAAAACAGCGGGTATTTTACCGATGGAAAGTCTGAAAGAAAAGGAATAAAGCAGTGTTTTAAGGTTTTAACAGAACGGAAGGATAAGACACACTTAATATGAAGGAGGAAAAACAGTGGCATCAGAAGTGGTAATCGTACTCGATTTTGGTGGTCAGTACAATCAGTTAATCGCCAGACGTGTCAGAGAATGCGGGGTATACTGCGAAGTGCATCCGTACAGACTCAGCATTGAAAAGATAAAAGAGATGAATCCAAAGGGAATTATCTTTACAGGCGGACCAAATAGTGTTTACGCAGAGGATTCACCAACTTGCTCGAAAGAAATTTTTGAATTAGGAATTCCAATTTTGGGAATTTGTTATGGTTCACAGCTTATGGCTCACTTATTAGGTGGAAAAGTGGCAACAGCACCAGTAAGTGAGTATGGAAAAACTGAAGTGAATATTCACAATTCATCAAAGTTGTTTGAAAATGTTTCCGAGCGTACGATTTGCTGGATGAGCCACACTGATTATATAGAGAAAGCACCGGCGGGATTTGAAATTATTGGACATACATCTGTGTGTCCGGTGGCTGCTATGGAAATGCCGGAGAAAAAGCTGTATGCGGTACAGTTTCATCCTGAAGTGCTTCATACAAAAGAGGGAGCAAAAATGCTCTCAAATTTTGTCTATAAGATCTGCGAATGCAAAGGAGACTGGAAAATGGATTCTTTCGTGGAAGCTTCTATCAAAGCAATCCGCGAAAAAGTAGGAAATGGGAAAGTTTTCTGTGCTCTTTCCGGCGGAGTGGATTCCTCTGTGGCGGCTGTAATGCTCTCAAAAGCAGTTGGAAAACAGCTCACATGTGTATTTGTGGATCATGGTCTGCTCAGAAAAGATGAAGGAGATCAGGTAGAAGCAATCTTCGGACCGAAAGGAAACTATGATCTGAATTTTATCCGTGTAAATGCACAGGAACGTTTTTATGATAAATTAAAAGGGATAGAGGAACCGGAAAGAAAAAGAAAAATTATCGGAGAAGAGTTTATTCGTGTCTTTGAAGAGGAAGCGAAAAAGATCGGCGCTGTTGATTTTTTAGTACAGGGAACAATTTATCCTGATATTATTGAAAGCGGTCTTGGGAACTCGGCAGTTATAAAATCACATCACAATGTGGGAGGTTTGCCTGAGACAGTAGATTTCAAGGAGATTATTGAACCGTTAAGAATGCTTTTTAAGGATGAAGTCAGAAAAGCAGGACTAGAGTTGGGACTGCCGGAATATTTAGTATATCGCCAGCCATTTCCAGGTCCGGGATTAGGTGTGCGTATTATAGGAGAAGTGACAGCAGAGAAAGTTCGTATTGTTCAGGAAGCAGATGCTATTTACAGAGAAGAACTGGAAAAAGCAGGCGTTCATAAAGAATTAGGACAGTATTTTGCAGCTCTTTCTAATATGAAAACGGTTGGATGCATGGGAGATGGCAGAACATATGATTATGCAGTTGTGCTGAGAGCAGTGTTGACTACAGATTTTATGACGGCAGAATCAGCAGATATTCCATGGGAAGTGCTAGGAAAAATAACAAGCAGAATTGTTAATGAAGTCAAAGGGGTTAATCGGGTAATGTACGATTGTACGGGAAAACCACCAGCGACAATAGAGTTTGAATAGGATTTCGCAAAAATAAGCCCAGTATTTATGCGGGTTCCAAGCAAATTCCGTTATTTTTTGGCAACGGATTGGCAACGTTCTTGCAATATCCGTTGAATAAAATTATATTTCTATAACATAAAAACCTTACTGATGAACTGTTTCCAAAATTGGAAAGAGTAGTCAGTAAGGTTTTTTGCATTTCTTTATTGATTCTCTTTTTTCAGAGCCTTTATTAGTTCGTCAGAGAGTTCCTGAGGCGGAACCTTTGCCCGAATCTCAGAGGTGTCCATTTCCGGATAATTATATCGCCAGTTATCGTATTTTTCCTGGCTGATTTCTCCGGCTTCCAATTTTGCATCCATTTGCTGCCATGCATGAAAAGGTTCAAACAGATGCTGATATTCTTTGTGCTCCCGGTCAAGGCGAAGACAGAGCTCTCCGTCAATCTCACCGATCT
>JAGZHZ010000050.1 GCA_018366495.1 Clostridiales bacterium | reverse complement strand
TAGGTCGAAAGCTTAACCAAAGAGGTTGGTTAAGACGGATGGAGAAACAAGTCGAAAAGTAAGAAAAAGAGACATGATCTGTGTGTAGTTTTGAAGGTATAAAATAGATAAAAGTACAGTATAGAAATACTGTGCTTTTTTTGTTGTCAAAAATTGACATGAATGCAAAAATGGACATCTGTTTTGACAATAAATTACTGAAAGAAGCAAAATATTAGAGATCAAAAGAGAAAATAAAAATGATATAATAGCGATATAAAAAACGTGAAAAAAAGAAATGGAGGATATGAGATGAAAAGAAAAATTGCAGCTATGATCATGATGGCGCTCTCATTATCTGTAACAAGTGTACCAGTTGTTTTTGGGGCAGAAACAGCAGCTGAAGCATCTGAGGCTGAGGCAGCATTTAAGGCAGATGTGGTACAGCATATTAAAAATGGGGAAATAAAAGGAAGCATCGTAAATGATGATAAAACACTTTTATGGACAGGTGTACCGTATGCGGCGGCTCCCGTAGGAGAATTGAGATGGAAAGCTCCCCAGGATCATGAAGATTGGGAGGGTACTTTTGATGCAACAAAAGATGGAAATATTGGAGTTCAGGTTTCCGGCGGCGAAGTCGTAGGATCAGAGGACTGTCTGAACATGGATATTTTCCGTCCTAATACAGATCAAACAGGATTACCTGTTCTAGTTTATATTCATGGAGGAAATAACCAGACAGGAACGAGTAAGGAAATTCCTTTTGAACAGTTGGCAGCAAACGCAAATTGTGTCGTGATTTCTTTAAATTATCGTTTGGGGGCACTTGGATTTAACAGTCTGCCGGCATTAAAGACGGGAGATGACTTAGAAAATTCTGGTAACTATACATTGCTTGATTTTGCAAAGGCTTTAGATTGGATTGCTGAAAATGGAGAAAGTCTGGGAGCTGATCCAAAAAATATTACAATTTCTGGATTTTCGGCAGGTGGTCGAGATGTGATGGCAATGTTGATTTCTCCAATTTTTGAAGGAAAATTCCAAAAAGCAATCTCTTTCAGTGGGGGGATGACGGTAGCAGATGTAGAAGACAGCCAGAAAGTAACGGCAAAAGCGATTGCACCGCTTGTTGTGGAAGATGGAATAAAAGAGACAGAGGAAGAGGCGGTTGAATGGCTTCTTTCGGAGGAAGAGGCACAGAAAGAAGAAGTCAGAACGTATCTATATGGAGTAGAAGCAGGACGCCTGGCAGGAATTATGACGAATGCAGGGATTCGCATGAGTGTGTTCCCTCATTTATTTGGAGACGGAACTGTTCTTCCAGAGGAAGGATTTGATACGACACAGTACAATGATGTTCCAGTTATTATGCTTACAGGAGCTTCAGAATTTTCTATTTTTGCGCTGGGTGATCCGTATTTTGCAGATGCTGGAGATTTAGTGGAAGGTGAAAAAAGTGCTGAGTATAAGTTTGCAATGGGATATGGAAGTGAATTATACGGTCTGTTTAATGCAGAAGAATCTGCTGTAAAAATGATAGATCAATACGAAGCACCTATTTATACATGTGAGATTGAATTTGGAA
This sequence comes from Clostridiales bacterium, assembly GCA_018366495.1. Lineage (GTDB taxonomy): Bacteria > Bacillota > Clostridia > Lachnospirales > Lachnospiraceae > JAGZHZ01. The sequence continues at coordinate 5,931 of JAGZHZ010000050.1, read as the reverse complement.
CAGATGAGGAAATCATGGGCAAACAGCAGGCTAATTTAATCGGAGCTTCCCATGGAGTATTTATTCCATTTTTGTCAGGTGTAGCCACAGGTTCTGCAGGAGGAGATGGAACGGCATACGAATATGAAGGATCTAAGGAACTGACCGAAAAATTCCAGAGTTATATCTCTAATTTCCTGTGGACAGGAGATCCAAATGGAGAAGGCCTTGTGAAATGGGAGGCATGGACAGATGCTAAAGAAGGACCATCTCAGTTAATCTTAAATGCAGACAAAGAAAAGGCAATGATTGAGATGTCAACTGATCGAATTTCTTATGATGAAATTTTGGATCGTATGGAAGAAGATACCAGTATCTCAGAAGAAGCTAAAAAACAGATTATCTCAGAGGTATTAAATGGCAGATGGTTCAGTGCAGGACTGGATGAAAGATTTGGAAATCGCAATCTGTGGGAATAGAAGATAAATGAAAAATAGGAGAGATTTCATAAAACTTGGCGTTGTTTTATGGAATTTCTCCTATTTTTTATCTAAAAAAAAGTAAGATTTTTTTAGTTATTTATATTTAACCTGTGCAGAAATTTTATTTTTCTGCTGGATTTACATGTACCATACAGTGGATGCAATTTGGAAAGTTGCTTTCAATTGCTGTATGGACGTGTTCTGCGATTTCATGAGATTTTTTTAGACTCAGTTCGCCGTCAGCTAGGATTTCCAGATCCACATATAATTTTGATCCAAAGAGACGAGTTTTTAAGTCATCAATGCCGAGCACGCCAGAAATACTTAATGCGACGCTTCGGATTTGATCTTCTGTGTCAGCATCACAGCTGTGATCGACCATCTTATTGATCCCATCTTTGAAAATATCATATGCTGCTTTCAAAATACAGATACTGATTACGACACTGGCAATCGGGTCCATCACTGGAAAGCCAATTCTTGCAAAAAGAATTCCGATAAAGGAGCCGATAGAGGACAGAGCATCTGAACGGTGGTGCCACGCATCTGCCATCAGGGCGCCTGAGTTTACCTTTTTTGCAGCAGCTCTCGTATACCAGAACATCCATTCCTTTACAACGATGGAGACGATGGCAGCGATGAGAGGAAGCAGCCCTGGAACGACAAGATTTTCATAATTGTCGGACAAAATTTTTTGAATACCTGATATTCCGATCCCAGCGCCTACAATTCCAAGCAGCATGGCCAGAAGAATAGAAGCGACACATTCCATTCGCTCATGACCATAAGGATGTTCCTGGTCAGCCTTTTTTTCTGCCATTTTTACGCCCACAATCACGACAATGGTACTCAAAACATCTGAGGCAGAATGAACGGCATCGGAAATCATGGCATTTGATTTGCCGACAATACCTGCGAGAAGCTTTCCGGCAGAAAGAATGAAATTGACGACAATACTGACGATTGAAACGTGGACAGCAAGGTTTTGTTCTTTTGATATTTTTTGATTTTCCCTCATAAATTTTTCCCTCCTATAAAAAAAACACCTATAGAGCAATAGTAGTAACTACTGTCCCACAGATGTTTCATCTGTTGTTACATAGAGTAACCCGACTACACGGAAAGCACAGACAATCTTTCCGGCGTCTGTTCAGTTTGTACTGTAGATGATGTTGTATCATTACAACGTGCAGTGCAAAGAGTTTAAGAATAATTAAATACTGAATTTGTTGTTTTGTCAAGATGTTTTTCTTTTTTTTTGTATTCTATGATTTTATCTGGGGATTTTTTATAAAAAATACAAGATTTAACAGAATTATAAAAAATGAATAAAAAATATGTAATATCTATGAAGTATGATAAACTATTACTGGATAAAAGAAAATGGAGTAATATGTTCTTGCACAGATAAATAAAATAGGAAGCAGGACGTATCTTTAGTATCTTTAGATAGATAAGAAAAGGAGGAAGGGCAGGAAAATGAAGAACTCAAAAAGCTGGCTGATTTTAATGATCTGCACAGCCGCATTTTTAAATTCATATCGTGTGAGAGCGGCAGAACAAAATAGTATTGCAGAAGGAATCGCATATATTGAGGACCTGGAAGCAAAAGAGACGGCAGAGATTGAAGAACAAATCAAAGAAATTAAGAGACAGGAACGGCAAAAAGCAATGGAGAACGGAGAGCTGTCTGTATGGGATCAATTTTATGATTCTATTATTATGGGAGATTCCAGATGTGTAGGATTGACGGAATATGAACTGATGGATTCGCAGCATGTGATTGCAAATCCTGGTGATCGTATTGATGTGATCCCAGAATATATTGATACGATTGCCATGTTGAATCCAGAAAAGCTGTTTCTGTGTTATGGTTTAAACGATGTGATGGGATACTATGCAGAGCCTTCTGAATTTACAGAGAAATACAACAGTATTTTGAAACAGGTAAAGGAAAGACTTCCAGATGTAGAGATCTATATTAACTCTATTCTGCCTGTTCAGGAGATCGCATTATATCAGAACGCTGGCTTCAGCGAGATTGAATCCTACAATGAAGCGCTTAGAATTTTATGTGAAAATAATGGATACATCTTTATTGATAATACACAGACTGTTCAGGAACATATGGATTTGTATGAGGATGACGGTATCCATCTGATGAAGGATTTTTATGAATACTGGCTGATGAATATGATAAATGGAGTAGAAGTAGAATGATAAAAGTGGTAGAAGGCGTAAAATATGCGTGTATCCTTGCCGTTTTTGTATTTATAGGAAGTATGCTGTACGGAGAAACGAGCAGCAAGGCGGTGATTGACGATGTGGAAGAAGCAGTTGCATCGGCTATGGATCTGTCCGGCATGGAGAAGACGAGCAATCGTATGATAAAAAGATTGTATGGACTAAATGCAAATGATTATGAGGGAGCTGTACTTTACATATCTACGTTCAACATGGACGTAGAAGAGCTGCTGATTGTAAAATTAAAAGACAAAAGTCAGGGTGAGACAGTCAGAGCAGCTGCAGAGCAGAGAAAAGAGACACAGTTGACAAATTTTGACGGGTACGGTGTAGAACAATGTAAACTTTTAAATGACTCTGTTTTGGATGTAAGAGGCAATTATGTACTGTTTGTGGTATCACCTGATGCGAAAGAGGCAGAAGATATCTTTCTGGACAGCCTTTGATCCATTCTGAAAATTCTTTTTCTGTCCGTACAGCAGAAAGAGAACATACTTACAAGATAAATTGTGCAGCAGAAAGGAACAAGAAAGATGATATTCAGTAGTATATTTTTTCTATATGTGTTTTTGCCAATCACATTGCTGATCTATTTTCTTATGCCGAAGCCTGGAAGAAATGTAGTGTTGTTGATTGTCAGTCTGATTTTTTATGCCTGGGGGGAACCGATCTATATCTTTTTGATGATATTCAGTATTGTATTTAACTATCTGACAGGAATCGAACTGGAATATTATCAGGAAACAGAAGACTGGAAAAAGGAACAATTTTGTTTCTGGCTCTCTGTAGCAGTGAATCTGGGACTTTTAGGATTCTTTAAATATTATGGTTTTCTTATGGAAAATCTAAATGGAATTCTGCCATTTCAGATTCCTTATAAAGAGCTTCCGCTTCCAATCGGAATTTCATTTTATACTTTCCAGACACTTTCCTATGTGATTGATGTCTACAGAGGAAATGTAAGAGCACAGAAGAATTTGATTTCTTTTGGGCTGTACGTATCGATGTTCCCACAGCTGATTGCAGGACCGATTGTACAGTATTCCGATATTGAAAAACAGTTAAAGAAGAGAAAGACAAGTCTGACGAGATTTGGAGAAGGAACGACATGGTTTTTGCGGGGACTTGGAAAAAAAGTGCTGCTTGCCAATAACATTGGAATGGCTTTTGATACGATTGTGGCAATGCCGACGAATGAACTGTCCGTTGTGACAGCATGGATTGGATGTATTGCTTATACAATGCAGATCTATTATGATTTCAGCGGCTATTCCGATATGGCAATCGGACTTGGAAAGATGTTTGGATTTGAGTTTATGAAAAACTTTGACTATCCGTATATCTCAAAGAGTATCACAGAATTTTGGAGAAGATGGCATATTTCTCTTGGATCCTGGTTCAGAGAATATGTCTACATTCCTCTTGGAGGCAACAGAGTGAGCCTGCCGAAATGTATCCGAAATATTTTTGTGGTATGGATTCTGACAGGATTCTGGCATGGAGCGGCATGGAACTTTATGCTTTGGGGACTGTACTATGGAGTACTTCTTTTTCTGGAAAAATATGTATTAAAAGGGATACTGGAAAAACTGCCAGGATTCTTAAAACATATTTACACTATGTTTTTTGTCATGACAGGATGGGTATTTTTCTTTTCAAGCTCTATGGGAAATGCGTTTTCCTATCTTGGAGCAATGTTTGGAATGAACGGCGCTGGCTTTATGGATGCCACAGCCCGTTATTATTTGAAGAGCAATCTCTGGATTTTACTGTTTGCAGTGGTTTGTGCGACACCTGCTGTATATCGGGCATTCCGTTCGTTTGCTTTTTCAAAGGGAAAATATAAAGTAGGAATTTCTGTTCTTGTTTATGGAGGAATCCTGCTTTTATCTACAGCATATCTTGTCAATGCAACGTATAATCCATTTTTATATTTTAGATTCTGATAACAGATGAGAAGGATGAGGTAAAGAGATGGAAAATAGAAAGAAAAATGCAAGATATGCACAGAAAATGGAAAGAAGAAGAAAAAGAATCCGCATCAAGATGAGAAAGCAATATCGTCTGTCAGCCTGGTTTCTGCTTCTTTCACTGGCTATCATTGTGACGGCAAATGCAATGAAAAAAGATTCTGATTTTTCGGAGACAGAGAACAGAATGCTGGCTCAGAAGCCGGAATTTGGATGGAAAGAAATCAGCGACGGAAGTTTTATGAAAGACTATGAATCTTACGTCTCAGATCAATTTGTCGGACGGGACTGGTGGATCAGCTTGAAACTGTCAGCCGATCGGCTTCTTGGAAAGAAAGAATCAAATGGCGTATATCTCGGAAAAGAAAAATATTTGATGGAAGTCTTAAGCAAACCGGATGAGGTCAATTTGGAGCGAAATTTAAGCGCAGCTGCAGATTTTCAGAAACGCCATCCGGACTTAAATTTTTTCTTTACTTTAATTCCAAACGCAGCGTATATTCTGACAGATTATATGCCGGAAGATGCGCCGGTACGGGATCAGTCAGAGGATATTGAGAGAGTGAAAAGCAAATTGGGAAACGAAATTCACTTTCTGGATGTGACCGACACTTTAAGAGAGCATCAGTCAGATGGAATCTATTATAAAACAGATCATCATTGGACAAGCAGGGGCGCATATGAAGTGTTTCAGGCGATTGCACCGGAACTTCAGATTGAGAATCCGACATCAGAATATGAAATTTATCCGGTGACGGATCAGTTTTCCGGCACGCTGGCGTCGAAAAGCGGATACCGAAAAGCGAGCGATACGATTGAAATTTATATTCCTAAAAATATCAAAAATGACTATGTCGTATATTATCCGGATGAGCAGAGAAAAACGGCTTCGATGTATGAGAGTGACAGACTGGAGCAGAAGGACAAATATGAAGTTTTCTTCGGTGGAAACCACGCTCTTGTGGATATCACGACAACGTGTGAACAGGAACGCTGTCTTTTACTGTTCAAGGATTCTTATGCAAACTCATTTGTACAGTTTTTGACACCGTATTTTCGAGAAATTGTGATGGTAGATCCACGCTATTACTATGAAGATATTGAAAATGTGATCAGCAGCAAACGAGTGACGGATGTTTTATTTTTATATAATGTCAATACTTTTTTGAGCGATAATTCTCTTGCAGACGTTCTTGTCACGGAGACGGATATACAGGAGACACAGGAAAGTGAAATAGAAGAGAAGAGCAGTGAGA
>JAGZHZ010000015.1 GCA_018366495.1 Clostridiales bacterium | reverse complement strand
TGCGCCTTTTCAGCGTATGATTCTAGCAATTTATACACAACAAAAGCAAAAAGAGGGATGTGAAAAAACTCAATCGAGTTTTTTCACATCCCCTTTTATTTATAAAAAAATTATCGGACATCGGTTCTGCCGACAAGATAATCAATCGTTGTGTTATAATAAGTTGCAAGCCGTGCCAGCATCTCTACTGGAATTGTGCGTGTTCCATTTTCATAATGGGAATACGTGCGCGGGCTGATCTGGAGATATTTACTCAGCTCTTTTTGAGTGAGATCATTATCTTCGCGTAAATTTTGGATGCGCTGATATTTCATACAATTTCCTCCGTACGAAAATTATATGTTAGATAAATTCTGCTATTGCAATTCGGAACATAATGGGCTAGAATGGTTAAAAAGGAGGAAAATATGGAGAAAAAACAGATACAGACAATGCTGTTTCATGCATTGAATGAAAAAGAGAATGATGAGATTGTGACTCTGGTTCTGCCGGAAAATGAACAGGAGATCTGGATTCAGTTTCAGGATGGAACGAAATATAGGATCTGCATAGAAGAGACAGAAGAAGTTTTTTGAAGTCTTTGACATAACGTGTCAAGGGCTTTTATTTTTTATATTTTTTCGTAAATCGTATATTTGTTTCCGATTATGTGAATCATTCTATTAAGAGTTTTAGAAGAAATTTCAGATAGAACGAGATAGGAGGATTCTTGAAATGGGACTGAATAAGGTAGAAATTTGCGGAGTGAATACAGCGAAGCTGCCTGTTTTAAATCACGAAGAGAAAGAAGAACTGTTTCGCAGAATTAAAGAAGGAGATGCCGATGCGAGAGAAAAATATATTAAGGGCAACTTAAGGCTTGTGCTGAGTGTGATCAAACGATTTTCAGGAAGCAATGAAAATCCGGATGATTTATTTCAGATCGGATGTATTGGACTGATCAAGGCGATCGACAACTTTGACACTTCTTTAAATGTAAAATTTTCAACGTATGCAGTGCCGATGATTATCGGAGAAATTCGCCGCTATCTCAGAGATAATAACAGTATACGCGTCTCAAGGTCTCTGAGAGATACGGCATACAAAGCTATTTATGCAAGAGAAATGTATATGAAAAATAATCTGAAAGAGCCGACAATCTCGGAGATTGCAGATGAAATCGGCATTCCAAAAGAGGACATTGTGATGGCGATGGATGCGATCCAAAGTCCGGTCAGTCTGTACGATCCCGTCTACACAGAGGGAGGCGACACACTGTATGTGATGGATCAGATCAGTGACAAAAAAAATAAAGAAGAAAACTGGATCGAAGATATCGCAATTAAAGAAGCAATGAGGCATTTGGAGGAGCGGGAACGCTATATTGTGGAACTGCGTTTCTATGAAGGAAAAACGCAGATGGAAGTGGCGCAGGAAATAGGAATTTCTCAGGCACAAGTCAGCCGTTTGGAGAAGAGTGCACTGAAAAATATGCGTTATTATCTCTCATAGTTTATGATGGACGAGGCGACCGCACGTCTTCTTCTCTGACATTGACTAAAATGATATCGTCACCGATCTGAACGATATCTTTCCATGGAATAATGAATTCACATTCTCTCCCGAAAACAGAGAAAAGCCGGCCGGGTCCCGGAACAATCAAATAGATAATGCATCCTGTTTTCGGATTGATATCCACATCTGTTACACAGCCAAGAGAGCGGCAGGTGCAGATGTTTATGACTTCTTTTTGACGCAGATCACAGATACGCATACATTTTCCTTTCCGCCTGTTTTGCGGCGAAAATATCTTTTTATTATAGTATGAAGAGTGAAAAAAAATGTGATTCCTTTTGAAAAAAAGTTGACAGTAATTGTCGAATTCGCTATACTCAGACTAACGTAACCTGTGCTGTATAACGCAGAGGTGAATCGGCAGAGGGATCAGACGGATCATTTGTCTGATGTGCAGGAAAAGTCTGTCAAGGAGGAAAACGTATGAAGTGTCCATTTTGCAGCCATGATAATACGCGCGTGGTAGATTCAAGACCGGCTGATGACGGTCAGTCAATCCGCAGGAGACGTCTTTGCGATGAATGCGGCAGAAGGTTTACTACTTATGAAAAAGTAGAGACCATACCTTTGATTGTGATAAAAAAAGATTCCACAAGGGAACAGTACGACCGCTCTAAAATAGAAGCTGGAGTGCTGAGGGCGTGCTATAAGAGAGCCATTTCTGTGGAGGATATGAATCACGCGATTGATTGCATTGAGACAGAAATTTTCAACAGAGAAGAGAGAGAAATTGAGAGTAAAGTGATTGGCGAGATTGTGATGGACAAGTTAAAACAGTTAGATGCAGTTGCTTATGTAAGGTTTGCATCGGTATATCGGGAATTTAAAGACGTCAATACTTTTATGGATGAACTGAAGAAAATTTTAGAGTGAATGAGCGGCCGAGGGTTTCCCCGGCTGTTTTTCTATGATATACTCAGACTAGTCGAAAATAGTAGAAAAAGTGCAGGTGAATAATTTGAGAAGAAGGATTGACCAGTTGCGGAATGAGAAATTTGAATATGAGATGCCGAAACTGATATTTTCAGAGGAAAAACTGGAAATAAAGGTGACAGCAGGAGAAAAAGTCAGAGGAGGATTCCGCATACAAAATACAGAGGAAAGAAAAATCAGAGGGTTTATATATTCTTCCGGCACAAGAGTCATATGTGAACCGGAAAATTTCAGTGGGAGAAATATTTATATCACCTATGAGGCGGACGCATCCGGAATGCAGCCTGGAGAAGAAGCAGACGGAATTTTTACAATCTGTTCCAGTGTGGGAGAATATGAACTGCCATATCATCTGAGAGCGCTGGAGGTGCAGAAAGAGGAATGCAGCCCGTATCAGAAAAGTCTTGACGCATTTGCAGAACTTGCAAAAGAAGATTATCAAAAGGCATATCTGTTTTTTATCAAATCTGAATTTATGCAGATGCTGGAGCAGAATGCGCCGGAATATATCACATTATATGAGGGGATTCGGGAACTTTCCGTCAGCTATCGTTCTATGGAAGAATTTCTGGTTGCATGTAAGAAGAAAGAGCCGATTTCTTTTCGGGTGAGGGAAGCCCATGCAAAATATGAAGAACCGGAAGATTCTTTTAAAGAGAGTATTCTGATTGTAAAAAACAGCTGGGGATTTCAAAAACTGGATTTTTCAGCGGATGCTGATTTTATTCATCTGGAGAGAAATATGGTGACGACAGACGAATTTGTAGGGAATTCGTATCAGCTCGATTATATTATTGAGGAAGAAAAATTACATGCTGGAAGAAATTACGGAACAATCCGAATCAAGACAAACAATCAGGAACTGCGATATGAAATCTTAGTGACGAAAAAGGGAACAAAAGAGAAGAAAAGGACTGTCTTAAAGTCGCAGCGTCAGATTGAAAAACTGGTTTCTCTGTACATCAGTCTACAGACAAGGCAGATTTCAGTGGAAGAATGGCAGATTCGTTCACAGGAAGCGCTGAATGTTTATTATGAATGCGGCGGCAATCATCCGATTCTGGAACTGTTTCAGGCGCAGCTTTATTTCACACTTGGGAAATTTTTAGAGGCAAGCACAGTGCTGGAAAAGGTGGAAGAAAAGAAAGGGCGCTTAGATCGGGCTGAAGCGCGTGGATATTATTTATATCTGACAACATTTTACCATAATGAAAGAAAATATGTCGATGAGATTGAGGAACAGATCGTCGGTCTGTATATGCAGAACAGAGAGAGCTGGAAATTAAAATGGATTCTGCTTCATCTTCAGGAAAAATATTTGAATTCTCCTCAGCAGAAAATAGAGGCGGTAAGAGAACAGTTTTTGTATGGATGTCACAGCAGAATCTTATTTTTAGAAGTATATCAGTTGTTTGAAAGAGAGCCTGTTCTGATGAAACGACTGGATGAGTTTACCGTCTCCATCTTGAAATTTGCGTGCAAGGAAAATCTGCTGACGAAAGAAATCGTGGAGGAGACTGCAGATTTGGCTTTGCGCTGCAAAGAATATGATGAGACAACATTTTCTGTCTTAAAAGAGTGCTATGAGCAGTTTCCATCAAAACAGCTTGTCAGAAGCATCTGCGAACTTTTGCTGAAAGGACAAAAGACAGGACAGGAAGCGTTTATCTGGTATGCAAAAGGAGTGGAAGAAGATTTAAGAGTGACCGGTCTGTATGAGGCATATGTAGAATCTATGAATGAAAACAGTACGAAAAAACTGCCTCAGATTATCCGAATGTATTTTGCTTATAATAATACGCTGAATTATCAGAAGAAAGCATTTGTCTATGCCAGCGTTGTGCAGAATCAGGAGGAAGATCCGCAGAGTTACCGCAGCTACCGTCCTTCCATAGAAAAATTTATGCTGGATCAGCTTGCATTTGGAAGAATCAATCATAATTTGGCTATTTTGTATGAAACATTTCTGACGAAAAAGATTTTAAGCAAACGGCTGGCAGACGGACTTGGCAGAACACTGTTTACATACGAACTGAAGTGCCATATGCCGGAAATTACCTCAGTGATTGTAATCCACAGACAGCTGAAAGAAGAAAATGTGGTTCCTGTGATTCATGGAAAGGCACAGATACAAATTTATACAGAAGATCATTCGATCGTTCTGGTAGACGCAGCGGGAAACAGATACGCTTCACCATCTATGTATGAACTGGAAAAACTGCTGACAAATGAGAAATTTACAGAATGGGTGAAAGATTTGTCTCCGGATCATGCTGGAATGCTTTTATGGGAATGCGAAAAAAAGAGAAAGGAAAAAGAGATGCCGCAGACGATCAAAGAGGTGGAGCGACTTGTGGAACTGGAAGAGATCCGCGAGGAATATCGTCTTGTGCTTAGAAAAGAGATCCTGGATTTCTATACACTTCATCCAAATGATAAAGGAATCTATGAATATCTGAAAAATATGGACTATGAGGCATTTGTGCCAGCGGATAAAAAAGAATTGCTGGAGATTTTGATTGATCACGGATTTTATCAGGAGACATTTGATCTGATTGGCACCTATGGGGCGGAAGAAACAGACATTGCCAGAATGACAAAGCTGTGCAGCAATATGATTGAACGGATGGAATATGAAGAAAATGAATTGCTGCTGTCTCTTTGTAGCGACTGTTTCAGACAGAAAAAGTATGACAAAAGGATCTTGAATTACCTGCTGTTCTACTATGAAGGACCGATCAGAAAAATGAAAGAAGTGTGGAACGCAGGACAGAATTTTGATCTGGACGGTTTTAAAATAGAAGAGAAAATCCTTGCAATGGTGCTGTTTACAAGAAGCGGCACAGAAGGGACAGAACCGATCTATGAACATTACAGCAAAGAAATGGGAGATCGGAAAATCTGCCGCGCCTATCTGATTTTGCGTTCTTATGAATATTTTGTACAGGAAAAGCCAGTTGGAAAAATCATTTTTGACAAGCTTTCAAGACAGCTTCAGCTGGGAAAAGAAATAGAAGAAGTATGCTGTCTCGCACTTTTACGGTATTATGCGGCTCTTTCTAAAAAGCAGCCTTTGTCAGAACAGCAGGAGATCCAAGTCAGTATTCTTTTGGAGGAATATGCACATCGCGGAATGCGTTTCCAGTTCTTTCAGGAGTTTCCGGAGATCTATACAAGACCATATCAGCTTCAGGATAAAGTCTTCATTGAGTATCGTGCAAAACCGGAAGCCTCTGTTATGCTGCATTACTACATCACAGATTATAAAGGGAAAGAACAGGAAGAAAGAACCGAGCCGATGCTGAATATGTATGAAGGTATTTTCAGCAAGGAATTTACGATGTTTTACGGAGAACGGCTGACTTATTATATTGTGGAAGAGTGCGGATCACAGACAAGACAGAGCAAGGTTGCTGTTCTGGAATATAACAGAAGAAAGAAAAATGGAAACAGCAAATATGATCTTCTGAATGAGATGGCAGAGAGCCTAGAGAAGAAGCAGACAGAAAAATTAAATCGAACAATCCAGAAATATATACAACAGCAGACATTTGCTGATGAAGTATTAAAAATGATGTGAGGGGGAAGTCGACGTGATAAGGGAACAGCATAGAACGATTGTCGGGTTTGATCTCGGCAGAGAATATTCCCAGATTACATTTTATAACCGAAGCAAAGATGAACCGGTGACGGTCAGCACAGTGGCAGGAAATGAAAAATATCTGATACCGACGTGTCTGTTTCAGCTGAAAGGGGAAAGCGAGTGGTATTTTGGGGCAGATGCTCTGAAATTGGAGGAAGAACGAGCAGATGGATATTTTTTAAATGATCTGGTGCGTTTGATGGAACTGCAGCAGCCGGTAGAATTAGAAAAAGAAAGCATCTCTATAACGAATCTGATCGGAATTTTTATAAAAGAATGTCTGGGACTTTTATCTGGAACAGGAACGCTCGATCAGATGGCGATTGCAGTGACGATGGAGGAGATGAGAGAACCGTTTATCAGTATATTAAAAAAGGCACTGATTGAAATTGGAATTTCAAAAAATAATATCTTTTTTCAGGATCACATGGAGAGCTTTTACTATTTTATGATCAATCAGAAGAAAACACTGTGGACGTACCATGTGGGACTGTTTGAGTATGAAAAAGATACGATTGTCGTATATGATTTTTATACAGATTATCAGACAAAACCGGCGATGGTTCATATTGAAAAAAAGGGCTTTTTAACGCTGGATGAGCGGCTCCGCAGGAGAGTGGGCGAGGGACGCTGGGGAGAGGAAAAAGCGCGTAGATTTCAGGAAATGATTGAAAATCTTTTTAAAAACACACCTTATTCTTCGATATATCTGGTGGGAGATGAGTTTCTGGAAGAATGGGCGCAGCCGTGCGTAAAATTTTTATGCAGTAAACGCCGCCACGGTTTCGCAGGAAAAAATCTCTATACAAAAGGGGCCTGTTATGGGGCGCTTCAGAGAACGGGGGAGAAAAAGACAGACGGCTTTTTGTATGACAGTCCGGAGATGGTTCATTTTAACATCGGTATGAATATGCTGATGCGCGGAAAAGAAAATTACTATCCAATTATCACAGCGGGAGCGAACTGGTATGAAGCATATCATGAGTGCGATTTTATACTGGACAATACAAATGAAGTTACTTTATTGATAAAAGAGATGCGGACAGGGGAGATAAGCCAGGAGACGATTTTTATTGATCCGATTAAGAATCGTCCTGACAGAACAGTGAGAATCCGTATGACGGTGAGCTTTTTAGATCAGCATACATGTCAGGTGCGTCTTTCCGATCTGGGATTCGGAGGACTTTACCGCTCATCAGGAAAAGTATGGGAAAAACGGATCGACTTAAAGAAAGGGGAATGCGTATGAGTGGGTGTCGGCTGTGCCAGATTCGTCAGGCAAAAAATCCGTATTACATCGAGAGCATCAGCACAAATATTTATTCGATCGAAGAACTGTGCTTTTATCTCCAGAATAATATTTATTTGATTGATCAGACGCTCGTAAATGAGAAACTGTGCAGCTGGATCAGAGATGAGCTTGGACTGGAAGGGCTTTATCGGCGTCTTTCCGATCAGCTGGAGAGAGGGGGCAGTATAGGAGACTTTATACTTCCGATTTTTAAAGAGATCGGCTATCTGTCTCACAGTGAATTCAGAAAGATGCAGGAAGAGATCTCTAAAATTGAAATCCAGCCGTCTGATATCAGAAAGAAAGTAAAAGCAGACTATCTGGTAGAATATGAAATGTATATGAACGCCATCCAGGAATACTATCAGATTTTAAAAGAACGAAATCCGGGAAAATTGGGCGTGCAGTTTTATGCATCTGTTTTAAACAATATGGCTGTCGCATACGCAAAAATGTTTTTGTTTGAGGAAGCTGCCGACTGTCTGTGGCAGTCGTTTCAGATTCTGCAGTCGAAAGAGAGTTATCGCAGATATCTGCTTCTTCTGCCGATGTATCTGGAGGAAGAGGAAGGAAAAGAACGGCTGCAGGAATTGGGAGAACCGCAGGAGAAATGGGAAGAACTGAAGCAGGAACAGAAAAGAATCTATGAAAAAGCACAGGATCATGTGCTGAGTGAGCGGTTGAAGAGTATGACGCCAGAAGAATTTTTTGAAGAATGCAAAGAGACGTATCATAAAAGTACAAGTTCCTAAAATGTCTTTGTCAGACAGACAGCTTTCTGTTGACAAAATCATATTTCCATGATAAGATAGGTTTCATAATTTAGCAAGGTAGAGTGGTCAATCAATCAAGTGACGAAATTTGACACAGATGCAAAGGATGGCAAAGATGAAGCCTTATAATTTAGACATGGAGGAGTATAATTATGAAAAGAAAAATAATATGTGTATTGGCAATAGCAGCGATCGCTGCCTCTTCACTTTCTGTGGCAGCAGCAGCGGATACTTTTACAGTTGGATTTGATCAGGATTTTCCGCCGATGGGATTTGTAGGAGACGACGGAGAATTTACAGGCTTTGATCTGGAACTTGCAGCAGAAGTTGCAGAACGGCTTGGAAAAGAAATTGTATATCAGCCGATTGCATGGGATGCGAAAGATATGGAGCTGGATTCTGGAACGATTGATTGTATCTGGAATGGCTTTACTATGACAGGAAGAGAAGATAATTATACATGGTCAGAACCTTATATGGCCAATAAACAGGTATTTGTAGTGAAAAAAGATTCCGGAATTACGACTCTGGAAGATTTGGCAGGGATGACTGTGGATGTGCAGATTGATTCCAGCGCAGAGGCAGCGCTGAAGGAAGAAGAAAATGCTGATTTGACGGGAAGCTTTGGAGCGCTCTTGACAGTTGCAGATTATAATACTGCATTTATGGATCTGGAGGCAGGTGCAGTCGATGCCATCGCCATGGATGATGTTGTTGCCAGCTATCAAATCGAGAAAAGAGATGCAGAATTTATCGTTTTGGAAGAAGCTCTGGCTGAAGAGAAATATGGAATCGGATTTAAAAAGGGAAATGAAGAATTGAGAGACCAGGTACAGGCAGCGCTTGAAGAGATGGCAGAAGACGGAACACTTGCAGAGATTTCAGAAAAGTGGTTCGGCAAGGACATCACAACGATCGGAAAATAAAGCAGAAAAGAAAAAGACAGTGAAAGGGCTGTTGCAGAGAGAGCAGCAGCCCTTTTTGTGCGGAGGGAGCAATCCGGCTCCACTCTGATGGGAAGTAAAGGAAAGATAAAAGACTACAGGAGGAGAAGAGATGGATTTTTCAACAATGTGCTCTCAGCTTGGAAGCGGAATGGCAATGACAATCACAATTTTCGGACTGACGCTGCTGTTTTCTCTGCCGCTGGGATTGGGCGTTACATTTTGGCGTATGTCAAAAAATAGTCTGTTGCGCAATACGGCAAAATTATACATTTCCATCATGCGAGGAACGCCTTTGATGCTGCAGCTGATGGTAGTTTATTTTGGACCATATTATATTTTTGGAATGCAGATTTCAAGATCATACCGATATATTGCAGTGATTATCGGATTTGTGCTGAATTATGCAGCATATTTTGCGGAGATTTACAGAAGCGGGATTGAATCCATGCCGTCAGGACAGTATGAGGCGGCACAGCTTCTGGGATATAACAAGGTACAGACATTTTTCTTGATTATTCTGCCGCAGGTAATCAAGAGAATTTTGCCGTCTGTCACAAATGAAGTGATCACCCTTGTAAAAGATACATCACTGGCATTCGTGATTTCGGTCTCAGAGATGTTTACAATGGCAAAAGCGCTTGCTTCCTCACAGACGAGCATTATGCCGTATGTTGCAGCTGGTATTTTTTATTATATCTTTAATTTCGTGGTGGCAGCTGTGATGGAATTTATTGAAAAGAAGATGAATTATTATAAATAAGGAGGACAGGGAAGATATGAGTGCAGATTATGTGGAAATCAGACATATCAAAAAGAGTTTCGGGGATCTGGAAGTGCTCAAAGATATTTCACTGACAGTAAAAAAAGGCGAAGTGCTCGCAATCATTGGTCCTTCCGGCTCAGGAAAATCAACACTTCTTCGCTGTGCGACACTGCTTGAAAAAATGGACTGCGGAAGTCTTAGCTATCTGGGTGAGGAAGCGGTCAAAGAGGGGGAAAATGGAAAAAGTATTTATGCCTCAACAGCAGATCTGAAAAGAATCCGGAGAAATTTTGGCCTTGTTTTTCAGAGCTTTCATCTGTTTCCTCATTATACGGTACTGAAAAATATTATTGATGCGCCGATTCGAGTGCAGAAAAGAAAAAAGGCGGAAGTCGTGGAAGAGGCAAGAGAACTGCTGAAAAAGATGGGACTGTCAGATAAAGAAAATTATTATCCATTTCAGCTCTCCGGCGGCCAGCAGCAGAGAGTATCAATCGCCCGTGCTCTGGCGCTGCGACCGAATGTTCTTTTTTTTGATGAGCCGACATCAGCTCTTGATCCGGAACTGACAGGGGAAATTTTGAAAGTTATCAAAGATCTGGCAGCAGAACATATGACGATGGTGATTGTGACACATGAGATGAACTTTGCCCGCAATGTTGCCGATCATATTATATTTATGGATCAGGGAGTCATTGCAGAGCAGGGAACACCGGAGGAACTTTTTCATTCTGACAATCCGCGCATGAGAGAATTTTTGGGGAAATTTAACGAGGTATAAAACGTTTGAACAGAATTACTTGCTTTCTGACAAAATGCAAGGTATAATGTAGCCGAAACGATTCAAAAACCAAAGCCGAAAATTTAAATTTACTTTAAAGAAATATTTAAATGCCTTGGATTATAAGAAAAGGAGAACGTACTATGACTGACAGATATCAGAGCCCGTTGTCTGAGCGCTATGCCAGCAAAGAAATGCAGTATATTTTTTCACCGGATATGAAATTCCGTACATGGAGAAAGCTGTGGATTGCTCTGGCAGAGACAGAGAAAGAGCTGGGGCTGAACATCACAGAAGAACAGATTGAAGAGCTGAAAGCACATGCAGATGACATCAATTATGACGTGGCAAAAGAAAGAGAAAAAATCGTAAGACACGATGTGATGTCTCACGTCTATGCTTACGGCGTACAGTGTCCAAAAGCAAAAGGAATCATTCATTTAGGGGCAACGTCATGCTATGTTGGCGATAATACAGACATTATTGTGATGACAGAAGCATTGAAACTGGTTCAGAAGAAGCTGGTCAATGTAATTGCAGAACTTGCAAAATTCGCTGATGAATATAAAGAATTGCCGACACTTGCATTTACACATTTCCAGCCGGCACAGCCGACAACAGTAGGAAAGCGTGCAACCTTGTGGATGCAGGAGTTTTTGATGGATCTGGAGGATCTGAATTATGTACTTAGCACAATGAAACTTTTGGGATCCAAGGGAACAACAGGAACACAGGCAAGCTTTTTGGAACTGTTCGACGGAGATCATGAGACGATCGATAAGATTGATCCGATGATTGCGAAAAAAATGGGATTCAAAGAATGTTATCCTGTTTCCGGACAGACTTATTCCAGAAAAGTAGATACAAGAGTATTGAATGTACTTGCAGGAATTGCGGCAAGCGCACATAAATTCTCAAATGATATTCGTCTGCTCCAGCACTTAAAAGAAGTGGAAGAACCATTTGAGAAGACACAGATCGGATCTTCAGCGATGGCATATAAGAGAAATCCGATGAGAAGCGAGAGAATTGCTTCCCTGTCCAGATTTGTGATGGTGGATGCGATGAATCCGGCAATCACATCTGCGACACAGTGGTTTGAGAGAACACTGGACGACTCTGCAAACAAACGTCTTTCCATTCCAGAAGGATTCCTTGCGATTGATGGTATTCTGGACCTGTGCTTAAATGTTGTTGACGGTCTGGTTGTCTATCCAAAGGTAATTGAAAAACGTCTGCGCGCAGAACTGCCATTTATGGCAACTGAAAATATTATGATGGATGCCGTAAAAGCAGGCGGAGACAGACAGGAACTGCATGAGAAGATCCGTACTCTGTCTATGGAAGCAGGAAGAAATGTAAAAGAGAAAGGTCTTGACAACAATCTCTTAGAATTGATCGCAGCCGATCCGGCATTCAATATGTCTTTGGAAGATCTGCAGAAAACAATGGATCCTGCAAAATATACAGGAAGAGCGAAAGAACAGGTAAGCGCATTCCTGACGAAAGTGGTAAATCCAGTTTTGGAGGCACACAAAGATGTGCTTGGAATGAAAGCAGAAATCAATGTATAAAAGCCAGAGGGCTGCCGCATCTGCGGCATCCCTTATTGTCTCTGTAAAAGAGATTGTGTAAAAGCAGGAAAAAAAGTTGTGAAATAACAACAGGAGGAAAAATTTATGGTAAAAGCAGTAGTAGGAGCGAACTGGGGAGACGAAGGAAAAGGAAAAATTACGGATATGCTCGGAAAAGAGGCCGATATCATTGTTCGTTTCCAGGGCGGTGCGAATGCAGGGCATACCATTATCAACGATTATGGAAAATTTGCTTTGCATACACTGCCATCCGGAGTCTTTTATGATCACACAACAAGTGTAATCGGAAATGGAGTGGCACTTAATATCCCTGTTCTGTTCAGCGAAATTCAGGGAATCGTGGATCGCGGTGTTCCAATGCCGAAGATTAAGGTTTCCGATCGCGCACAGATGGTGATGTCTTATCATGTGCTGTTTGACCAGTATGAGGAAGAAAGACTTGGAAAAAATTCATTCGGTTCTACAAAATCAGGAATTGCTCCGTTTTATTCTGACAAATATGCAAAAATTGGTTTTCAGGTCAGCGAGCTGTTTGAAGACAAAGAGGAACTGATGGCAAAAGTGCGCAGAGTATGTGAGACAAAGAGCGTTATTCTGGAGCATCTGTATCATAAACCAGTGCTTGATCCGGAGAAGATTTATGAAGAATTAATGGAATACAAAGAGATGATTGCTCCGTATGTATGCGACGTTTCGTCTTATCTGTGGAATGCAATCAAAGAGGGAAAAGAGATTCTTCTGGAAGGTCAGCTTGGTTCTCTGAAAGATCCGGATCATGGAATTTATCCGATGGTAACTTCTTCTTCTACCCTGGCTGCATATGGTGCAATCGGAGCAGGAATTCCACCGTATGAAATCAAAAAGATTATCACAGTCTGCAAAGCATACTCCAGCGCAGTCGGAGCAGGCGCATTTGTCAGCGAGATCTTTGGAGAAGAAGCGGATGAGCTGAGAAGACGCGGCGGCGACGGCGGAGAATATGGCGCTACGACAGGACGCCCGAGAAGAATGGGATGGTTTGACTGTGTGGCTTCCAAATATGGCTGCAGAATTCAGGGGACAACAGATGTGGCATTCACTGTACTGGATGTTCTGGGATATCTGGATGAGATTCCAGTATGCGTCGGCTATGAGATTAATGGAGAAGTGACGACAGAATTCCCGACAACTTCCCTTTTGGAAAAGGCAAAACCGGTGTTGAAAACACTCCCAGGATGGAAATGTGATATCCGCGGCATCAAAAAGTATGAAGATCTGCCGGAAAACTGCAGAAAATACATTGAATTTGTGGAAGAACAGATTGGATTCCCGATCACTATGATCTCAAACGGACCAGGAAGAGACGATATTATTTATCGTACAAAATAGAAAAAAAGAACATTTATCGAGGAGAAATAATCGGTAAATGTTCTTTTTTTTCAGCTTTACATTTCCAGATGAGATTGCTATAATAAAGAAAAAATTGTGAAACAAAAAGATGTAGGAGGAAAAATCATGAAAAAGAGAGCACTTATATTAGCAACAGCATTTTGTCTCGCAGTGATGCCTGTATCTGCCGCAGAACCGGAAGCAAACAGTGCCACAGCCACAGCAGCATCAGCTGAAGAGATGTCGGATGACATCTATAGTTTTCAGATTAAGATCGATGGACAACTGTATCAATTCCCTATGAAATATGAAGAATTTGAAGAAAAGGGATGGAAATTTGACGGAGTAGAAAGTGATGAAAAGCTGGAACCGAACAGCTATGGCTCTGTTGGAATGAAATTAGGACGTGTGCGTGCAAATGTTACATTTATAAATTTTGGCATTAATACAAAGCCTCTGAGTGAATGCTATGTAGCAGGAATTTCTCTGGATGATTATTATATGGAAGATCAGATGAGTTTTGAACTGCCGAAAGGAATCGCTTACCATGTTTCCACAAGAGAAGATGTGGAGGCGGCCTATGGACCGGCTTCTGACGTATATGAATCAGATTCTTATGTAAAGCTGACATATGAACTGGATGACTATTACAGCAGAGTAGAAATCTATATTGATGCGGAATCAAAAACAGTAAACGAAGTGTCTGTCAGATGTCTGACTGTGCCGGAAGATCTGGAAGAGGATACCGTCAGCGAGGAAGTACCGGAAGTTGTGACACAGTATCAGGCGCCGACGGAACTTGGAAATGATCTGTCCTCCTGTATTGCAGAGATTGATGGACATTTGTATAAGATTCCGGCTCCTGTCAGTGCATTTTTAGAAAATGGATGGGATATCCTGTATAATGATAACAGCGAAGTGATTGCGGGAAAAGACAGCGGATACGGATATTATCTGACAAAAGACAATCAGAAATTCCGGATCGGTATTAAAAATTATGCAGAGAATGCAACCGCAGTGGAAAACTGTTTTGTTGTAGACATCTATAATGATGATTTTTCAACTGTAATTCCGGTAAAACTGCAGAATGGCATTACATTTAACATGAACACAGCGGATTTGGAAGCAGCGTTGGAGGGAACTACATACGAAAAAGAAGAAGGATCTTCTCTGGATTCTTACTTTATTCCAAGCTTTGATGATAAATATTATGGAGTGACAATCACTGTCAATAAAGAAGAAGATAAGGTAATCAAAATTGCTCTGAGCCGCAGCCCAAAAGAGACAAATCTTTTTGATTAAATACATACTGTCGGGAGACGATAAATTTGAAGAAAATATATCAGGCAACAGCAGCAGCTAGTATCTGCTTTGCTGTACTTATGGGAAATGTATACGCTGAAGAAAATACAGCTCCTGTTGAAATTCAGAAAGAAAGTGAAAATGAACAGGAGTCGGACAGCATGGCCCGGCAGTTCTCCTGCTTTCAGATAAAGCTGGACGGGGAAGAGTATTCCTTTCCGGCGAGTGTGGAGGAATGGAAGCAAAATGGATGGGAGAATGTGACAGAAGAGGCAGTGCTTTTAGCACCGGAGAAAAGAAAAAACAGCTGCATTTTCCAAAAAGGAGAGGCACAGATTCAGGTCTTTGTTGAAAATCAGGGAACGGATCGAGGGAGTATTGAAAAGAGCAGTGTAGTAGGAATGGCTATGGATTCATTTCAGGAAAATGATATTCATGCTGAACTTCCAGGAGAAATTGTGGTAGGTGTATCCAGTCTGGATGAGATAGAAGAATCTTATGGAACAGCGGCACAGTTGTACGACGGAGAACATTATCTTCAGCTCACCTATCAATATGGAATGCAGTCTTATTTGAAACTCAATATTGAAAAAGAGACAGAAATTTTGAGAGGATTTGAGATTGTAAATGCGCAGGAGAGAGGGGAAGCCGTGGGAAATATGACGGTTATACCGGAGGAAGGGCTTGGCACAGACCTGACATCGGGACAGCTCTCTTTTGATGGAGAGATTTATGATCTCCCGGCTCCTGTCAGTCAGTTTCTGGAAAATGGATTCGTACTTCTGCCTGAAGAGTCTGATATGGAATTAGATGCGATGCAGTCTGGATTTGCAGTGATGCAGAAGGATAATAAGTCCGTGCAGGTCCGTGTAGAAAATACAGCAGAACAGAAAAGAGATGTCCGGGAATGTGTTGTGACTTCTCTTGAGAGCAGCAAATATACAGATGGATTCCAGCTCATTCTGCCAAGAGGAATTCAGCTTGGCATGACACAGGAGGAACTGGAAGGAAAACTAGATGACGCTGATGTAATGAGAGAAGAATCAGACCATTTTATCTATTATGGAATTTTAGCGGATGAGACAGAGCTGGATGAGACCGCTGTATTTGTAGAAAAAGAGACAGGATTAGTAGTGAAAATTCAGATTGAACGATAAAAAAGAGCCGGAGACTCTGAGGCGTCAATGAACGCCCAGAAGCTCCAGCTCTTTTTTTGCCTGTTCCAGACTGCGAAAGACAATTCCATGAAGACCACATTCTTTGGCTGCTTTAATGTTGGCAGGCATGTCGTCAAGAAAAACAGTCTCCTCTGGATTCAAATGATACTCGGATATGATTTTGTGATAGATTTCATGATCCGGCTTGACCATATGGACACGATAAGAAAAAATTCCCCCATCCATTTCTGAAAGAAAATTGAGGGCAAATTGGGTTGTGCGGAAATAGTAATCAGAGTAGTTAGACAGATACAGCACGCGCAGACCTTGTTCTTTCAAATGGCGAATCCATGGAATCGGATAATCCAGCTTTGTGACAGTTTTATAGAGACTTTTGCAGACAAGATGAATTTGCTCTTCCAGTTCAGGATCTGTTTTTACAAAAAGATCGATGACCTGTTCTGTGGATAAAATGCCGCGGTCAAACTCGATCCAGGACGGGTTTTCAAAGACAGCGTGTGCGATACGCTCTTCTGTTTCCAAATCAAAGTGATAGGATGACAGATATTCTCTCCAGTTAAAATCAAGCAGTACTCTGCCGATATCAAAAATAACAGTGCGAATCATAAAAATATTCCTCCTTTGTTATGAGGCAATCTTATTACATTGCAGGTGGAAAGTCAACAGGAAACAAAACAGGATTTTTGGATAAAAGGATGTCTAAAAGAGGTCTCATTTAACGGGAAAGATAATTTTAAGAAAGATTTCAGAAGTTTATTATGAGGAATTCACAAATAGTTGGTATAATAAAATTGTAAATTGGAAATTGACGGGAATATTTTAATAAGAGGAATCATATAATATAATTGAACAAATTCGGAATTTAAGGTAGGAAGGAAAAGGGGGATTTTCATGAAATACGTTACATATCGTGAAGACAATGTAACAGTAAATGAAGAAAAGTGCGAAAGAGTAAAAAAAAGTATTCTTGAGGGGAAAGAAAAAGTAAGATGGCATAAATACATTTTGAGAAAACTGCGATTTGCTTCAGAGGCCGGAAGAGAGGGAAGAGAAGAAGAATCGATCCCTAAATTTTATCTGTGTCTGATTATACAGGACGGGTCAAAATTATACATAGAGAAAAAATATCAGCAGAATGGAATCTATTTTAAGTGCTGTGAAGAGATAACAGAGGAACAGTGCAGAAATATTTTAAATGGAAATGTAGAATGGATGAAGACAGACAAAAATTCACTTTTTCGGGAGTTTTATTTTCAGTATACATTGAACAAAATCAGACCATGGCACGTTACAGAATATGACAGAGAAACAGCAATTCATATTCATGGGGAGTATCTTACATTTAATCGAAATATCAGACGCATTGCGGGAGGCGTGACAGATTTATTTGATGAAGAGAATATCAGAATTTCCTGCCTGAATGAAGGCAGAGTAATGGTAAGTTCTAAGAAGATGATCACAATCCCAAATATATTAAGGGACATGCTTCAGAATGCAGAAGAGTCGATGGAGATGAAAGCATTTGCTCATTAAGAAATGACCGGCAAAAAACTCACCGTTTTTCGTGCAGACAGCGCGAGACGGTGAGTTTTTTATCGGCGGTTTTTTAAATGTTTTGCAACCATTATCATGGCATATAGAACAACTGGTATTAAGATTGTACCCGCGATACAGGCACGGAACATCATATGAGCTGATTCACTGCCCATCAAAGAAAAAATAAAAGTACCCAGATAGAGTAAAAGCAATAAAACAACGCCGATCAGAGCACAGATGCGTTTAAACTTTTCCATTGTAAACTCCTTTCTGATATTATTCTGCATTACATTGAGATGATATTTGCAGACAGTGTCATTTGATATACGAGATATTATAACGAAGATTTTTTGAAATTGCAAGAACCGATTGACAAGGTACAAAGAGAAGTATAGACTAATCACAAGGAGAGCAAAATCAGGAGTGTGAAATGATGGTACGATTTAATTGTGATTATGCGGAAGGTGCGCATGAAGAAATATTAAAATTAATGCTGGAAACAAACATGGAACAGACACCGGGATATGGTGCAGATCCTTATTCAGAACAGGCAAGGGATATCATCCGTGAACTGTGCAGAAATCAGGAGGCGGAAGTACAGTTTCTGGTAGGTGGGACACAGACAAATTTAACAGTAATTTCATCTGCACTGCGTCCGCATCAATGTGTGATTGCCCCAGAGACAGGCCATATCAATGTTCATGAGACGGGAGCGATAGAAGCATGTGGTCATAAAGTATGGTCAATTCCGACAGAAGACGGAAAACTGACAGCAAAACAGATCTGGGATGCCTGGGAGAGCCATGCAGTCAATGAGAGTTATGAACATATGGTTCAGCCTAAAATGGTTTACATTTCCAATCCGACAGAGATCGGAACGATTTACAGCAGGCAGGAGCTGGAAGAGATCAGCAGGACGTGCAGAGAGTGCGGTCTGTATTTGTTTATGGATGGAGCAAGACTGGCATATGCTTTGACTGCAAAAGAAAATGACCTCGATTTGGAGAAGATTGCACAGTGCTGCGATGTGTTTTATATTGGAGGAACGAAAGTCGGCGCATTATTTGGGGAGGCAGTCGTCATCACAAATGATACATTAAAAGAAGATTTTCGGTATATTATGAAACAAAAGGGCGCCATGCTTGCAAAAGGACGTCTGCTGGGGATTCAATTTATCGGACTTTTGAAGAATGATCTGTATTTTCAGATGGGAGATCATGCAAATAAAATGGCGATGAAGCTAAAGGCAGCCTTCCAGGAAGCAGGATGTACGTTTCTGATTGACAGTCCGACAAATCAGCAGTTTCCTATTCTGGCTGACTGGATTTTAAAAGAGTTGGGAGAGAATTACAGCTATTCTTATCAGGAACGGATTGATGAAGAACACAGTGCAGTTCGTTTTTGTACAAGCTGGGCGACGAAAGAGGAAGATGTGGACAGTCTGATTCGGGATTTTCAGAGAATTTTAGGAAAGAACAGATGTGTCTGAAAAAAAGACTGACGAAAGAAGTAAAATAAAACAGAAACTTCTTTTGTCAGTCTTTTCTTTTGTATTTCTTTTTCTAAAAGTCAGAGAACAGGAAAACTATGCAAGATATCCTGTCAGCAGAAGAAAGGTATTGCGAACACCGTCTTTATGGCTTCTCTCATATCCGTGGGAAGCGTATACGCCAGGACCGATCAGTCCATGACGGATATCATATCCGGCTGTAAGCGCTGTCTCTGCATCTGATCCGTAGAACGGATAGATATCAACTGCAAAGTCGAGATCCAGTTTTTGAGCTGTCGCAATCAGAGCGCTGACAACATCATAGTGATACGGACCCTGACGGTCAGCGGCACAGATGGAAACCTGGTGTTCTGTGCATCCCAGCCCTTCACCGACACATCCCATGTCAACAGCTAAAACTTCTTTAGCAGAGGAAGGGATGCAGGAGCCGCCGTGACCGACTTCTTCGAAAACAGTGATATGCTGGTAAATTTTTCTTTCAGGAACAATCTTTTCTTCTTTGAGGTATTTGGCAAATCCCAGTAAAATTCCGACACTTAACTTATCATCGAGGAAACGACTCTTGATATATCCGCTTTCAGTGATGCGGGTGCGCGGTTCAAAACATACGATGTCTCCAGGCAGAATACCAAGGGCAAGCACATCTTCTTTATTTTTTACATTTTCATCCAGCACAAGTTCCATCGTATCATACGTTCTGCTTGTTGTATTATAGTCAGGATTTACATGAATAGAAGCATTTTTTAACTGAAAAGTACCTTCATATTTTTTCCCTGAGCGTGTGATGACATGACAGTTTTCGCTCTCAGCATTGTTTGGATTCATGCCTCCGATGCGTGACAGACGGAGTCTTCCGTTATTCATAATCTCAGCAACCATAGCGCCGAGCGTATCTGCATGTGCCTCCATCACAAGCGCATTGTCCTCATCGCGGCCGCCCAGATCAACGAGAACGCCGCCTTTTACCGTATGGATGGCATTGTATCCCATAGCACGGTAAGTATCAATGAGATAGGATGTCACTTCTTTGGAGTAAGAGGAAGGGCTGTCAATAGCCAGAATGGATACAGTCTGGTCTAAAATATAGTCTACATATTGTGAAGTTTCCATAAAAACCCTCTTTTCGTTTTTTATTAATGCGGATCCCGAAGTAGACAAGATCCGATAAAAGTATATCATGAAAAGACAGGAAAGAAAAGAAAAATCCAAAGAAAAAATCCGGACGGATACAAAGCGCGAGCCAAAATTTGGGTGGTCAATTGGGAGAAAGTATGGTATACTCTTCAAGCATAAGATAGATTAAAAATGATTTAAATGATAAGGGACAGCAAAAAAATTTGTAAAAAGATTTTGGGGTGAGATTTTGAATTTAACAAGGGAAGAATTTTTAAAAAAATATAATATTTCGGAAGAAGAATTTCGAGAGGCCGGTCTTTCATGGGAAGACCTGCTTGAAATTGCCAGAGATTATCAGAGTAAAATACCAAAATATGATAAAATTCGAAGACAGTTTATCGCTGAATATTTTATGTATCGGGAAAAAGAAACAGGACTTCAGTCGTACCGAAGCAGAATGAAAGATCCGGAGCATCTTCTGGAGAAAATAATCAGAAAAAGAAAAGAAAATTATATTAAATACCGTTCGCTCACAAAGGAAAACTATACAAAATTTGTGATGGATCTGATCGGAGTCAGGGGGCTTCTTTTATATCGGGAAGACTGGGTGATTTTTCATAAGTATCTGATCAGTCATTTTCAGAATGATCCTAGAAAATATGTGAAAGACTGTATCAAAGATTATTCCGATGAGACGGACGGCTGCATTGTGGAACCGCCGAAAGTGCACATGAGGCTGGGAGATTATGCGGATATTTATTTTAACTGGATTTCAAGAGACAATATTTTAGACCAGAAGCATTACCGTTCTGTACATTATATTGTAAAATATGAAGGGGTATATATTGAAATCCAGATCAGAACTCTGTTTGAGGAAGGATGGGGAGAAATTGACCATCATATCATTTATCCATATAAAAAAGATGATCCGATGCTGAATGAATTTTCTGAGCTGCTGAACAGACTTTCCGGAATGGGAGATGAGATGGCATCTTTTTATAAACGGCTTCAGGTTGTACCTGATAAAGCTTTTCAGAGAAAAGATTCTGTCGTCAACCATAAAATAATGGAAAATAAATTTGATGGAGATCTTCATCCTATTGATTTAAAAAAAATTTTGACAGTGGAAGACGCAATTCAGAGCGTCTTGTGCGAGTAGGAGGATAAGATGGCAGGGACAAGAAAACTGGGGATCTCAGAAGAGGCAGAATTATCGGCAGAACGGATGGCTCAGGCAGTTTATGAAGGAAAAATCAAACAGCATCTGCTGCGCAATACTTATCAGGTACAGCAGGGAACTTTAGAAGAAAAAGAGTTTGCAGAATACAGTGATTTTGTAAAAACAAAATTTTCTTTTGATATTTTAAAGTTAAATGGAAGTGATGTTTATGAATAATATAGAAAATGTTTATATCAATTATCGAAATATTTTAGATGAATTTACGGAAAATCAGGTGATGAACCGATATCGGGTTTTATATCAGGAGATTAAAGAGTTTTTAAAAAGCGCCGAAATAGAAGAAAAAGTGCGTATTGATGAAGTGATTCTTATGCATACAGTACTGGATTATTATAGTGATATTTCCAGACAGAAGCAGTTTCACAAAGTGGAACATATCAATGATATGAAATCCATAGCGTATGAGACGTTTTGGTTTTTGCGCCGGAAACCGCTTCAGACTCTGGAAAATCCGGATCAGAGTGAGGTGCTTGCATTTATAAACGAAAAATTTGCTTTTTCCAGGATCGCATACTTTCTGGTGGGAAGCGGAAAAGGCGCCGCACTCAGTGAGGAGAACAAAAAAGGATTTTTAAGTTATCTCGATACCTTTTATTATTTTTTGAAATATCGCAATGTGGATGCTCAGATGCTGGAACTTATGATTATGGGATTTAAAGCAGGAGTCATGGTAGCCGAAGACTTAAAAGCGAATTGAGCCAGCTTTATCCTTTTTTATTTTTTCGCTCTAATGGAAACAGAATAGAAAAAATAGTTCCTTCATCTGCTGTACTGGAAACATGAATTTTACCGTGATGCTTTTGAACAATTGTCTGTGCTATAGTCAATCCCAGACCATAGCCTCCATTTTGATGTGATCTGGATTTATCCGAACGGTAGAATCGTTCAAAAATATGTTCCAGATCATCAGGCGGGATCGGAACCCCTGTATTGGAGACTTTGAGGAGGATTTTATTCTGCTCTGTACTTAGACGGAAATGAACCGTTCCATGTGCAGAAGTATATTTACATGCATTATCGATTAAGATGACCATTAATTGTTTGATCTGCTCTTCGTTTCCATACATCCATATATCAGGTGAGATTTCTTCAATGATCTCGATTTTCTTTTCAAAAGCAATAGATTCAAATGGAAGAAGGCAGCTCCATGCTGCGTCGCTGAAAAGAAAAGGAGAAAATACATCAGGAATCTGGACAGCATCTGATTTTGCAAGAAATAAAAGCTGATCGACAAGTTTTTTCATCCGTTCAGACTCAGCATGAGTGTTTTCGATCCACTTAAGCTGCTGTTGGATGGTATCATTTGGATGAGTCAGAATGATATTTAAATTAGCAAGGATGACAGTCAATGGTGTTTTCAGTTCATGAGAGGCATCCGCCACAAACTGATTTTGCTGCATCCATGCTTCCTCTACGGGACGCAACGCCCATTTTGAAAGAAAAAGAGTAATGAAAAAAAAGGCAATAAAAGCCAGAAACAGTACAAAGGTACATAGGACAAAAAGAGAACGGACAGAACTTTTTTCATACTCCAGTTCTACAAAAGCGATATAAATTCCCTCAGGTGTGTAGCGTTTTAAAAAACGAAGATCATATTCTTTTAAGATACCAGAATCCTTAGATTGGCTAAAAACCGCATTTACCGCATCGTTCAGCAGATCAGATGCGAGGGAAGAAGAATTTGATTCTTGATATAAAATAGTTTGATCCTGATTGACAAAAACGGTATAAACGGGAATAAAACTGGAGGGATTTGGATTTTTTTTCATCTCGCCGCCTTTAAAATCATCTTTGAAACCATATGGATGATCTAATACCATATTCATCCGGTTATTGACCTCTTCTGTCAGACGTTTTATTTGAAAAAAAATAAGAATTCCAAACACAATAAGTAATACCAGAGAAATCAAACCCATAGTAATAAAAATAAATTTTTTACGGAGCTTTTTAATCATGAATTTGGTCCCTCCAGACGATATCCAAATTTACGGAGAGTGCTGATGGTGACACATGATCCCAGAAAAGCAAGTTTTTTTCTGAGAAAAGAAATATATGCTTCTACATTATTATCTTCCGCATCGGAATCATTTCCCCATACTTTAGATATCAATAATTCTTTAGAAAGGATGGATTTGGGATTTGCCATCAAAAGTTTTAAAATTTCAAATTCTTTATAACTGAGGTGAATGGATTTTGATCCGCAGCTCAGATCACACGCAGACAGATGGAGAGTAAGATCCAGAAACTGCTGTTCTTCTAATATAACATCTCCTTGTCTTCTTGTCAGGGCACGAATTCTTGCCAGCAGCTCTTCAGGGATAAACGGTTTTGTCATATAATCATCTGCTCCGCTGTCAAGCCCTGTAATTTTATCGTGTATATCGTCTTTTGCAGTCAGCATCAAGACAGGGGTAGCAATATGAGAACTGCGCAGTTTATGAACAAGATCAAATCCATTCATTCCAGGGAGCATGACATCTAAAATAATGACATCATAAGAATTGTTCTGGGCATAATATAGGCCATCTGTTCCATTATAGACAACATCAGCCATGTATTTTTGCTCTCTCATAATTTCACCGAGTGCGTCAGCAAGACGCACCTCATCTTCTACAATCAATAAATTCATACAAAAATCCTCTTTTCTTTTTATCATTACCATGTTTTATCTTTTAACAGCTCATTATAGCATATTACTCTGAAAACAAACTGAATTTTTTTTCTTTTTTTTGTTTAGAAAAATATCATGAACTTTAAGGGTAATTTCAGGATTGTGTTATATACTTGCTGAGTACATCGATGATTACAGAAACATTTGTAAAGTGAAAAAGAAATAAGGGGTGAAAAGATGGAACAGTATCAAGAAAATTTTAAACGATATGAAAAAAAGTATATGCTAAAGGAGACACAGTACAATAGGCTGAGGAAAGAACTGAATCAGAGAATGGAAGAAGATCAATATGGTCTTCATACGATCTGTAATATTTATTATGACACACCAGATTTTCGGATGATCAGGAAGTCATTAGAAAAACCAGTTTATAAAGAAAAATTAAGACTGCGCAGCTATGGTGTTCCTGAAAAAAATGATCCGGTTTTTTTGGAAATTAAGAAAAAATTTAAAGGGATTGTTTATAAAAGAAGAGTTTCCATGACAGATGAAAAAGCAATGGGATATTTAAATAAAGGGATGGCGACAGAAATTGACAGTCAAATTATGCATGAAATTGATTGGCTGGTTCATCGCTATGAATCGATACAGCCGGCAGTGTATATTGCATATGACAGAATCGCATTATTCCAGAAAGAAAATCCTGATCTTCGTGTTACATTTGATCAAAAAATCAGATTCCGGACAGAAAATCTGGATCTTTGTGGAGGAAGCTATGGGACAGAGATTATAAATAAAAATGAAATTTTGATGGAAGTAAAAATCCCGGGAGCAGTGCCGATATGGATGAGTGAACTTTTCGGAAAACTTCAGATTTATCCAGTATCATTTTCAAAATATGGCATGTGCTATCAAAAGTATATTTTGCCGTCATTTATGCAGAAAACGGAACAGCGAGGAGGACAAAATTGTGCTTGACAGTATTTTGATAACATCAGAATCAGGAATTTCTATCCCTGATTTTTTCATCTGTACTTTGGTATCATTGATTCTGGGATTGGGATTGACATACATACATATGTACAGGAATCGTTATACAAAGAATTTTTTAGTTACCTTGATTCTGCTTCCTGTCATTGTACAGATTATTATTATGATGGTGAATGGAAACCTGGGGACAGGTGTGGCTGTCATGGGAGCTTTCAGTTTAGTACGTTTTCGCTCAATGCCTGGAAATTCCAGAGAAATTACAAGTATTTTTCTGGCGATGGCCATTGGTCTTGCCACTGGAATGGGATATTTGGGAATAGCGATTGTTTTTGTTATTTTAGTTGGTACAGTAGAAATAATCTGCATTTCCCTTCCGTTTGGAAGAGGAAAAGAAATAAGAAAAGAATTGAAAATTACAATCCCAGAAGATTTAGATTATACAGATATTTTTGATGACTTATTCAGGAAATATACAGGCTATGTGAAGCTTTTAAGGGTAAAAACAACAAATATGGGGAGTCTGTATGAATTACAGTATGAGATTCAGATGAAAGAAGAGAAAAAAGAAAAAGAAATGATAGATGAACTTCGCTGCAGAAATGGTAATTTAACAATTACATGTGGGCATTTTCCAGACAGCCGAGAGGAATTATAGGAGGATTTTGTATGATCAGAAAAGAAAAAATGCAGACAGCTCTCGTATGGGCAACAGCAGCAGCCATAATATTTGGCTACAGTTTCAGCAACATTGGAA
Source organism: Clostridiales bacterium (assembly GCA_018366495.1). Classification (GTDB taxonomy): domain Bacteria; phylum Bacillota; class Clostridia; order Lachnospirales; family Lachnospiraceae; genus JAGZHZ01. Next base: position 41,339 of record JAGZHZ010000015.1, on the reverse strand, counting down.
GTGTTACAGTTTTTAGTTATGAAAAACAGATAACGACAAAAACAGAAGAGAATTTATCAGATCAATATCCGTCAGAATGGGGAGAAGATGCTGCGTTTATTCATTTTGACGGTGATGAGGTACAAATCAATGGAGAAGGTGTACAGTGGGAAAATCAGATACTATATATTAAAACAGCTGGTACATATGTGATTTCTGGAGAACTTCTTGATGGACAGATTTTAGTAGATGCAGAAGAGGAAGATGAGGTGCAGATTGTACTAAATGGAGCAGAGATTCACTGTGAAGATCAGGCTGCAATTTATGCAAAGCAATGCAGGTATTTGATTTTGACACTTGCGGAAGGAAGCAAAAATAAGATATCAGATGGAGAAACTTATGTGTTTGAAGATGGTGAAGATGAGCCGGATAGCGTAATTTTCAGCAAGGATGATCTGATTATAAATGGTACGGGAGAATTAGAAGCAGAAGGAAATTATGCACATGGAATTGTCTCAAAGGATGATTTGATTTTAGTATCCGGTACAATTCATGTAACATCTGTTAAAGATGGAGTGAAGGGAAAAGACAGTGTAACAGCTGAAAATCCAAATATAACAATTATTTCAGGAGAAGATGGGATTTGCTCCAACAATGACAGTGATTCAGAAAAAGGAACGATTGTGTTGAAAGATGGAACGTATACTATCACTGCGGAAGAAGATGGAATTCAGGCAGAGACAGCATTGGAAATTTTAGGAGGAACGTATGAGATTACAACTGGAGGAGGAAGTGAAAACGGGACAAAAAGTATAACTTTTGGAGAAAAAATGGAAAGACCAGAGGATGGTATGATGGAAAAACCAGAGGATGGTATGATGGAAAAACCGGAGGATGGTATGATGGAAAAACCGGAGGATGGTATGATGGAAAAACCAGAGGACGGTATGATGGAAAAACCAGAGGATGGTATGATGGAAAAACCGGAGGACGGTATGATGGAAAAACCAGAGGATGGTATGATGGAAAAACCAGAGGACGGTATGATGGAAAAACCGGAGGATGGTACATTGCAAAAACCGGGAGGAGAATATACTCCTGCTGATGCGGTTTCAGCTGCAAGCGAGGAGACTGATGTGAGCAGGAAAGGAATAAAATCAGGGACTCAGCTTGTGATTGAGGGAGGCAGCTTTGTACTGAATACAGCAGATGACAGCATTCATACAAATGGAGATGCTCAGATACTGGACGGAACATTTGAAATTTCTTCTGGAGATGATGGAGTTCATGCAGATGGAAAGTTGATAATAGAAGATGGGATTCTAAATATTGCAGATAGCTATGAGGGATTGGAAGGAAGCAATGTAGAAATCTCTGGAGGAGAAATTTCAGTTTTGTCAAGTGATGACGGAATCAATGCAGCAGGAGGCAGTGATTCTTCAGAACAAGGAGGATTTCCTCAAGACTCTTTCAAAGGTGATGAAAATTATAAAATTTTGATTAGTGGAGGAAATGTCTCCATCAATGCTTCTGGAGATGGAATTGATTCAAATGGAAATATAGAAATCTCTGGAGGAGTTGTGCTGGTTGACGGACCGATAAGCGGAGGAGAAGGGGCTCTGGATTATGGACTGGAAGCAAAGATAACAGGAGGCATTCTGGTGGCAGCAGGAAGCTCTGGGATGGCACAAGGATTGTCTTCCGATTCTGAAGTACCGTCTGTCATGCTGTATTTCAATGAAGTTCAAGAAGCGCAGACGAGAGTTACCATTCTCGATGAAGATAATAATGTAATTATAAGCTTCGTTCCTCAGAAAGAATATCAAAGTATTGTACTTTCATCTGAAAAATTGGAAGAAGGAAATACCTATACTTTGATGAGTGGAGGAACCATAGAAGGAGAGGATACTAATTTTGCAGAAGATGGAAAATTAGAGGGAGCACAGGAACTTACAACAGTAACAATAGATCAAATTTCAAAATCTATCTCAGAAGATGGCACAGAGAGAGAAAATCTTGGTGGTATGATGGGAGCACCCGGCCAAAGAATGTAATTTTTGGAATAAAAACAGTATCAGAGAAAAATAAGAGACTGCCGCATGAAGTAATTCGTGTGGCAGTGTTTTTTTGGGGGGGGGGATACTATTACAATCAATTTTAAAAAAAAATTCACGGATTTTGAAACTTTTGATTACTAAAAAAGGTCTAATAGATAAAGAAAAAAATAAATTGTCGGTTTGTTAAATGAGGAGCTGAACAGAATGAACCAGAAAGATAGAGAAAAGCAACTAAAAAAAAGAATAAAAATTGGTATAGTTATTTTAATGGCAGGAGCTGCCATAGTTTTTGCACCTGCCATATTATGGAAAAGACAGGAATTGAGAGTACAATCTGTCTGGGCGCAAGATGCAATGACTGCTGCAGAATCAAAATCAGAGGGAGAGATATTGATTGAAGTGCCATATTTGTCGCAGCAAAACGGCTATCCGACAGGATGCGAATGTGCCAGCACAGCAATGTTGCTTCAGTTCTGGGGATATAGTTATACGATTGATGATCTGATTACACAGTTTTTACCGATGGAAGAGCTGACAGTAAACAGTGAGGGGCAACTGACAGGACCATCCCCATCAGAAGCATTTATTGGGAATCCTTATTCGGAAACAGGATATGGCTGTTATGCACCGGTAATCTATGATATTTTGGAGAAAGCGACAGAATGGTATCATGAGGTAAAAGACTTGACAGGGATGACGCTCGATCAGATCTGCCATGAATATCTGGATCAGGGAATTCCTGTTTTATGCTGGGCGACAATTAATATGAATCCTTCTTATGCTGGGACAAGCTGGATTTTAGAGAACGGGGAAGGATGGTTTAGCTGGAAGTCAGGAGAACACTGCCTGGTTCTTGTTGGATATGATGATAATTATTATTATTTTAATGATCCATATAGCGCAGAACAAGTGGTGAGGTGGGACCGCCAGCTCGCTCAGATAAGATATGAAGAATTGGGTTCACAAGCACTTGTGATTGTGTGATAAGAAATTGTGGGATTTGAAGAAAAAAGAAGTTACTTTTTGAGTCATATATGGTATACTGAATACAAGAAACTGTGAAAGACAGATTTCTAATGTTGCAGAAAAAAAGAGTCTGAGGTGACATATGAAGAGAGTATTGCTGAAATTAAGCGGAGAGGCATTAGCCGGAAGCAAAAAGACAGGATTTGATGAACCAACCGTGACAAAGGTAGCATATCAGGTAAAACAGCTGATTGACCAGGGAATTGAGGTTGGAATTGTAATTGGAGGCGGTAATTTCTGGAGAGGACGTTCCAGTGAGAATATTGACCGTACAAAGGCAGACCAGATCGGTATGCTTGCTACCGTAATGAACTGTATCTATGTCTCTGAAATTTTCCGCTCGGTAGGAATGGAGACACAGGTTTACACTCCATTTGCCTGCGGCGCATTTACAGAATTATTTTCAAAAGATAAGGTACTTGCAGGGTTCAAAAAAGGTGTTGTATCTTTCCTGGCAGGTGGAACGGGTCATCCTTATTTTTCAACAGATACTGCGACTGTGCTGCGTGCGATTGAGATTGAAGCAGATATCATTCTTCTGGCAAAATCAATTGACGGGGTATATGACAGTGATCCAAAGAGCAATCCAGATGCAAAGAAGTACGACAAAATTTCGATCCAGGAAGTGATTGATCAGAAACTTGGCGTTGTGGATATGGCGGCGTCTATCCTGTGCATGGAAAATAAGATGCCGATGCTTGTATTTGGACTGAATGAGGAGAACAGTATCGTAGATACAGTAAATGGAAAATTAAAAGGAACGACCGTGACGGTAGAATAGTAATCAGGGAGGATAAAAACATGGATGAGAGAATTAAAGTATATGATAAAAAGATGACAAAATCATATGAGAGTTTAATGTCAGAATTTGGAACGATACGAGCAGGAAGAGCGAATCCGCATGTGCTGGATCGTATCACAGTGGACTACTACGGAATGCCGACACCTCTGAATCAGGTGGCAAACATTACAGTGCCGGAAGCGCGTATGATTCAGATTCAGCCTTGGGAATCCAGTATGGTGAAAGCGATCAACAAGGCGATCATGGTTTCTGATCTGGGAATCAACCCGAGCGATGACGGTAAAGTAATCCGTCTTGTATTTCCGGAACTTACAGAGGAGAGAAGAAAAGAACTCGTCAAAGATGTAAAGAAAAAGGGCGAGGGAGCGAAAGTGGCAGTCCGCAATATCCGCCGCGATGCAAATGAAGCATTCAAGAAACTGAAGGGGACAGAGGTTTCTGAGGATGAGATCAAAGATCTGGAAGAAGAAGTACAGAAGATGACTGATAAATATGTGAAAGAAATCGACAAGGCAATCGAAGAGAAGTCAAAAGAAATCTTAACTGTATAGAAGGAGAAAAAGTCTCAAGACATCGTGCCCGAAGCGACGATGTTTTGGGACTTTCTTAATCATCAAGAAAATTTTTTGATGCAGACGATGAGGGTGTGCAGGCACAACATTCAGACACAGGAGGAAAAGAGATGGTAATACCGCAGCATGTGGCAATTATTTTAGATGGAAATGGGAGATGGGCAAAGAGCAGAATGATGCCCAGAAATTATGGACATGTAAGAGGAGCGCAAAATCTGGAAGTAATCTGTGAGGATGCGTATAAGATGGGGATCAAATATCTGACCGTTTATTTGTTTTCAACAGAAAACTGGAAACGTCCGGAGGATGAAGTGGATGCGTTGATGAAGCTGTTCCGCAGTTACACAAAAACGTGTGTAAAGACAGCAATGAAAAATAATATGAAAGTGCGCACAATAGGAGATCCATCTGTGCTGGACGAAGACTTGAGAGAGAGCCTCAGAGTTTTGGAAGAAACATCAAAAGATAATACAGGACTAAATTTTCAGATTGCCATTAATTATGGCGGACGTGATGAGATTGTGCGCGCCATACGAAAAATAGCTGCTGACTGCATGGCTGGTCAGATCTCGCCGGAGGAGATTACAGAGGAAAAATTTGCAGGATATCTTGATACGCATGATATACCAGACCCAGATCTTCTGATCAGGACGAGCGGGGAGCAGAGACTGTCCAATTATCTGATCTGGCAGCTTGCGTATACAGAGTTTTATTTTACAGACGTGCCATGGCCTGCATTTACGAAAGAAGATCTGAAAAAAGCGATTGAGAAATATAATAGCCGTGAGAGACGTTTTGGAGGCGTAAAGGAGGAATAAATTTGTTTAAAACAAGATTATTGAGCGGGATTGTACTGGTGATTCTGGCGCTCGTGACAATTATCAGCGGAGGGACGGTCTTATGGGCAACATGCCTGATCCTATCTCTGATCGGGCTGCATGAACTTTACCGCGCAGTTGGAATCGAGACACCGCAGAACAAGATGCTTGCTATGGCGGGTTATATTGGGACAGCAGCACATTATCTGATTTTAATTTTTCAGAAAGAGACATATAGTATGATAAGTATGGTATTTATTCTGGTTCTGACGATGTTTGTCTATGTGTTCGCTTTTCCGAAATACCGTTCAGAACAGGTTATGGGTACATTTTTCGGCGTTATGTATGTCGCTGTGATGCTTTCCTATATTTACCAGACAAGAATGCTGGAAGATGGAGCATTTTTAGTGTGGCTGATTTTTTTCTGTTCGTGGGGATGCGATACTTGTGCATACTGCGTAGGAATTTTATTCGGAAAACATAAGATGTCTCCGAAACTCAGTCCGAAAAAATCAGTGGAAGGCGCTGTAGGAGGCGTAGTTGGCGCTGGTATCTTAGGAGCTGTCTATGCAGCAGCTGTATCGGGGCATCTGACGGCACATGGAAATCCGATTCTGGTTTATGCAGTGATCTGCGTCGTAGGCGCTTTGATCTCTATGGTAGGAGATTTGGCTGCATCAGCGATCAAACGAAATCATGAGATTAAAGATTATGGAAAACTGATTCCAGGGCATGGAGGAATCTTAGATCGTTTTGACAGTGTAATTTTTACAGCGCCGATGATTTATTTTCTGGCAACGGCTTTGATGTAGAGGAGTAAAATATGAAAACGATATCAATTTTGGGGTCCACAGGGTCAATCGGAACACAGACACTGGAAGTGGCTGAAGAACAAAAGGATATAAAAGTAGCGGCGCTTGCGGCAGGAAACAATATCGAACTTTTGGAGAAACAGATCCGCAAGTTCCGCCCGGCGCTTGCAGCAGTGTGGAATGAAGAGAAAGCAAAAGAATTAAAAGAAAACGTAAGAGATCTGAATGTCAGAGTAGTCAGTGGAATGGAAGGAATGCTGGAGGCGGCTACGGTACAAGAAGCCCAAATTGTGGTGACAGCCGTTGTGGGGATGATTGGAATCCGTCCTACAATTGCGGCGATTGAAGCGGGAAAGGACATTGCGCTGGCAAACAAAGAGACATTAGTGACAGCAGGTCATCTGATTATGCCGCTTGCAAAAAAGAGAGGCGTGCAGATTCTTCCGGTGGACAGTGAACACAGCGCTATTTTTCAGTCTCTAAACGGAGAAAGGAAAAGGGATATCAGTAAAATTTTACTGACAGCTTCCGGGGGTCCTTTTCGCGGCAGAAAGAGAGAAGAACTGAAAAATATTCAGGTGGAGGACGCATTGAAACATCCGAACTGGAGTATGGGAAGAAAAATTACGATTGATTCCGCCACACTTGTCAATAAAGGACTTGAGATGATCGAAGCAAAATGGCTGTTTGACGTCGATATCGACCAGATCCAGGTTGTAGTGCAGCCCCAGAGCATCATTCATTCGATGGTAGAATTTATAGATGGAGGAATTATTGCACAACTTGGGATGCCGGATATGAAACTGCCGATTCAATATGCTCTGTTTTATCCAGAACGCAGATTTCTGGGAGGTGAGAGAGTAGATTTTGCAAAATTGGGGCAGATTACGTTTGAGAAGCCGGATATGGAGACATTTTTGGGACTTTCGTTTGCAGTCGATGCAGCGAAAAAAGGAGGCTCCATGCCTACTGTGTTTAATGCTGCAAATGAGCGTGCCGTCAGCAAATTTTTAAATCGCAAGGTTTCCTTTTTAGAAATTTATGATATAATTTCTGAGTGCATGAATGCACATAAAGTTATTCCAGAACCAAACTTAGATCAGATTCTGGAGACAGAGCAGAACGTATATGAATTTATAGAAAGCAGGTGGTAATTTGAAGATTGTTATTGCACTTCTGGTATTCAGCATTATCATTATTATTCACGAACTGGGACATTTTTTGCTGGCCAAATTAAACGGAATCACAGTTGTAGAATTTTCCCTTGGAATGGGACCTAGAATCGTCTCAACAGTAAAAGGAGGAACAAGATATTCCTGGAAACTGCTGCCATTCGGCGGATCCTGTATGATGCTTGGAGAAGATGAAAACAGCAAGGAAGAAGGTTCTTTTGGAAGCAAGTCCGTGTGGGCAAGAATATCTGTGATTGCTGCAGGACCAATCTTCAATTTTATTTTAGCGTTTGTACTTGCCGTTTTAGTGATCGGCAGTATCGGATACGATGTTCCGAAAGTACTCGGTCTTGTGGAGGGATATCCGGCGGCGGAAGCAGGAATGCAGGAAGGGGATATCATCACGAAGATGAATGGGAAAAAGATTCATCTGTACCGGGAAGTTTCTAATTATACTATGTTTCACCAGGGCGAACCTGTCACTGTGACATATGAAAGAGATGGAGAGGAATATCAGGCTGCCTTGGTGCTAAAGGAATCAGAGGACGGCAGAAAAATTCTGGGGATTACAGGAAGTTCCAGCTACCGCGAGAAGACGAATCCGATTGAGACCTTAAAATATAGTCTTTATGAGGTGAAATATTGGATCGAAACAACGATTGAAAGTCTTGGAATGATGTTTAAAGGCCAGGTGAGCCTGAACGATATCTCCGGACCGGTCGGAGTGGTGAATGTGATCGGGGAGACGTATGAGGAAAGTGCGAAGGACGGAGGCTTTTATGTCTGGCTGAATATGCTGAACATAGCGATCTTACTGACAGCAAACTTAGGTGTCATGAACCTTCTGCCAATTCCAGCTTTGGATGGAGGAAGGCTGGTCTTTTTGATTATTGAGGCGATTCGAGGTCGAAAGATGGATGCGGAGAAAGAAGGCATGATCCATCTGATCGGGCTTGCTGCTTTAATGCTGCTGATGATTGTCGTCATGTTTAATGATGTGAGAAAATTGTTTTAGATAAAAATTTTCATACGGTTTCGATCTGCTGCATATTTTATAAAGAAAATGGAAAAACGAGGTAAATCCATATGGAGAGAAAAAGTTTGCGGGCGATGCAGCAGGAAGCCGTTGATACTGGAAATTTAAAAGTAAGAGTGAGGGCGCAGGGAAGGGAAATACCGATTCCGGATGCAGATATCAAAATTTCTTATACGGGAAATCCGGGCGATACTCTGGAAGAAGTCACAACTGATGAGACGGGACAGACGGAAAAAATTGCTTTGAAAACACCGCCTTTGGAATATAGCCTGGAACCTTCGGAAATGCAGCCTTATTCAGAATATACATTACAGATTTCAGCACCTGGTTATGAAAGTATTACCATAACAGGTGCTGAAATTTTATCTGCCCAGACAGCGCTTCAGGAAGTCAATCTGCGTCCGCTCCAGCAGGAACAGGCGCCGGATGTGATTACAATTCCAGATCATACCTTATATGGAGTATATCCGCCGAAAATTGCGGAGGCAGAGATCAAACCGATGGATACTTCAGGGGAAATTGTGCTGAGCCGCGTTGTGATTCCGGAGTATGTCGTGGTACATGACGGGTCTCCCAGAGACACAACGGCAGAAAACTATTATGTGCGGTATCGGGATTATATCAAAAACGTAGCTTCAAGTGAAATCTATGCAACGTGGCCTCGCTCTTCAATTATGGCGAATGTGCTTGCCATCATGTCATTTACGTTAAACCGGGTCTATACAGAGTGGTACCGAAATAAAGGGTTTGATTTTACAATCACTTCATCCACAGCATTCGATCAGAAATGGATTTATGGAAGAAATGTATTTGAGAGTATCTCGGAAGTTGTCGATGAACTGTTTGACAGTTATCTTTCGAGACCGAATGTCAAACAGCCTATTCTGACGCAGTACTGCGACGGAAACAGAGTGACGTGTCCAAACTGGATGAGTCAGTGGGGGAGCAAATCTCTTGGTGATCAGGGATACGAAGCGATGGAAATTATCCGATATTATTATGGAGATACGATGTACCGCAATACAGCGGAGGAGATCTCAGGCATTCCGGCATCATGGCCAGGCTACAGCCTCGACATCGGCGCTTCCGGTCTGAAAGTACGGCAGATTCAGGAACAGATCAACACAATCGCAGGGAGCTATCCACTGATTCCAAAGGTGACACCGGACGGTATTTACGGGGAACGAACCCAAAATGCAGTGAAAGTCTTCCAGTCTGTATTTGGGCTGCCGCAGACAGGGATTGTAGATTATCGCACCTGGTATAAAATTCAGGAGATTTTTGTGGGCGTATCAAGGATAGCGGAATTGGTTTGAGACAGCAAAAGAAAAGATTTTATAAAAATTAAACAAATTTTAAAGTAGTAACCTTAATTTTTCTTTAATATTGTAAAAAAAGAATAACAAGTATTGTCGCGGGATAAAAAGTATGCTAGGATGTAACTCAACAGAGGGTGGGAAGTAGATTAATAAAAGGAATGATATCATGAAAGAATTTTTGAAACGCTACAAACATGCCGGATATCTGCTGTACATGATCGGATATTTGATTGCATTTCAATTCCTGGAAAAGACGGTGACAACAAATTTTCATGAGATCCATATTGGCCTGGATGATAAGATTCCATTTTGCGAATATTTTATCGTGCCATATCTGATGTGGTTCGGATTTGTCGCAATAACAATCATATATTTTTTATTTCAGGACAAAAAAGGCTACTATAAACTGATTACATTTTTATTTACAGGAATGACGATCTTTTTGCTGGTATCGTATATCTATCCAAATGGCCATCATCTCCGTCCTACGACTTTTGCACGAGACAATATTTTTGTAGATTTGGTAAAGATGTTGTATGAGATTGACACAGATACAAATGTGCTGCCGAGTATTCATGTCTATAATTCTCTGGGCTGCTACATCGCAATCAGAAAGTGTCCGAAATTGAGAAATAAAAAAGGAATTCAGATTGGAAGTTTTGTGCTGACTGTCTCGATTATTCTTGCCACGATGCTTTTGAAACAGCATTCTGTAATTGATGTTGTGGCTGCCATGGTGATGGCGAGAATCATTTATGAGATTGTATATCACTATGAAGACTATCGTGATTGTGAAAAGAAACGCCGTCTTGTATGGCAGAAATAAAATTTGCATAAGGAACAACCTGACAGTGAGATAAAAGGCATTGCCTGGTCATCAAAGAAGATGATCGGGTAATGTCTTTTTTATGAGCAAATATCAGGTAAACGATCAATTTGTCTCTCAACTGCAGTCATAGGTGTTCTCGATATCTCTATAAAAAATCAGATTTATTCAGCGCCCAGCTGCTTCAATTTTGTACTAAAATATTAAGAAAATCAAAATGTTTCTATAATTTGCCTATAAATATTGAATCGGTCTCAAGAATCAGATATACTGGTTATACAGAACAGATATATTTTTGTGATAATAAATGAAATTTTGTATCTGCTTTATAATCAGGCAGCTGCAAAAAAGGGGGCAAAAGATGAAAAACAATCTAAATTTAATTGTGATGCTGACACATAATGATAAAACAGTACATAATGCAGCTGAAATTTTTGAACAATGCAGGAACTCCAAGGCAAAGTTTTGGGGAATGAAAGAAAGCCCGCTGCCGTTTCAGGAGATGAAGAAGCTTTTTGACGGGATGAAAAACTGCGGTAAAATTACAGTTTTGGAGACTGTGGCTTATACGGAAGCTGAATGTATGAAAGGGGCAGAGACAGCGGCGGCGTGCGGATGTGATATTTTGATGGGGACAAAATTTTTTGAATCTGTCAATGCGCTCTGCCATGAAAAAAGGATTAAATATATGCCTTTTGTCGGAGCGGTAAGCGGTCGCCCATCGATTTTGGAGGGCAGTGTTGACAGTCTGATTGAAGAGGCAAAATATTGTATAAAAAAAGGAGCATACGGTATCGATCTGCTTGGATATCGATATACGGGAAATGCAGATGAATTAAACCGCCGTTTTCTTTCAGAGATTGATGCGCCTGTATGTATTGCAGGAAGCATCAACAGTTTTGAACGGCTGGATGAATTAAAAAATGTGAAACCATGGGGATTTACGATCGGAGGCGCTTTTTTTGAAAAGAAATTTGGAGATACGTTTGCGCGCCAGATTGACAGCGTATGTGATTATATAGAGAGTGTGGGAGAAAGAGATGTTTAAACGATTTTATCCGTATGCGTATGTCGACAGTGTTTTTGCGATCAATTACCAGAAATTATATAATATGGGATATCGGGGACTTATTTTTGATATTGACAATACGCTTGTCCATCACGGCGATGACTCGACACCAGAGATTGATGATCTGTTTTTCAGAATACAGAAGATGGGATTTAAAACGCTGCTGCTCTCTAACAATACAGAAGAGAGAATCGAGAGTTTTTTAAAAAATATTGATTCCCTTTACATTCATGATGCGAGAAAGCCGGAGAAGGCAGGCTATGAAAAAGCGGCAGAGATGCTTGGCATTGAAAAAGAAAAAATCATGTTTATCGGGGATCAGGTATTTACCGATATTCTGGGAGCGAACCGATGCGGACTTGACAGTATACTTGTAAAATTTATCCGTATTGATAACAATGCACCGATCGGCAAGAGACGTCATGCAGAAAATATAATTTTAAAATTTTACAGAAGAAATAAAAAATACAGAGACAGACTTGGCGATATTACCGTATAAAATATTGCCTGAGGAGAGAGAAAATGTTATTGAATAAGAAAAAAAATTTTTGCGATATGAATCCTTTTTTTTATATGATTTCCTCTGAGAAAGGTATTTTTCTGAGGCATATCAGGAATTTGACGGGTGACGATAAATTTGCAAAGACAATACAAAAAGAAAAGCTTCCTGTCATTGTAAAGAGTCACAGTTCTCATCTGATTAAAAAAGGAAAGGGAATTGACCCTGTGCTGCAGCAGAACAAAGCAGTGAATATTGACATTGCAGGAAGCACGATGAACGGCATGGTGGTTCATCCGGGAGAAACATTTTCATTTTGGCAGACAGTGGGAAAGATCACAGCAAAAAAAGGATATATGGATGGACGTGTGATCTCACAAAATAAGATTAAGGCGGGAAAAGGCGGAGGTCTATGCAATCTTGCAAACACGATCAACCTTCTGATTCTGCACAGCCCTTTGACAATCACGGAGTTTCACACCCATTCCGATGCGCTGGCGCCAGACCCGGGCGGTGTGAGAGTTCCTCTGAGCGCTGGGACATCTGTCAGCTATAATTATATTGATTACCGATTTAAAAATAATACTGATCAGAATTTTCAGCTTTGTATTTGGTGCGAGAATGAGGAATTGAAGGCAGAGCTTCGCAGTGAGAAGGAAATTCCATATCATTATGAAATTGTGGAAGAGGATCACCATTTCCACAAGGAAGGGGATAAGTACTACAGAATTTCTAAAATTTACAGAACTACGACAGAAAAGGCGACAGGAAAGATGATTGACAAAAAAATGATCTGGGATAATCATTCTATGGTCATGTTTGATGAAGATCTGATACCTCGCAATCTGATAAGATAAGACAGGCAGAGGATTAAAATTTTTACAGAGCCAGTCAGCAACAGGAGGAAAAATGAAAAGAAAAATAAAAATGGCTATGATTTTTCTGACAACAGCTCTCGCTGTGACAGGATGCGGCAGCAAAACAGTGGAAAATGACTATGTAAAGCTTGGCGAATATAAGGGAATCGAAGTGGAGATGGAAAAAGCAGAAATCTCAGATCAGGAACTAGAAGATGAGATTGCCTTTCAGATTGAGATCAGTACACAATCGAGAGAGATTACAGATCGTCCGGCAAAGATAGGCGACACGGTTCAGATTGACTTTGAAGGCACGGTTGACGGAGAAGAGTTTGAAGGCGGAAGCGGATATGGATATTCTGTTGTGCTGGGAGACGGTATGTTTCTTGAAGATTTTGAAAAAGGAATTGTGGGAATGAAGGCTGGAGAAGAGAAAGACATTGAAGTCATTTTTCCGGAAGACTATGAGGAATCTCTTGCCGGAAAGAAGGCTGTCTATCATATCACCCTGTATAGTATTCAGGAAGTCGATGTGCCGGAATATACAGATGAGTTTGTAGCAGAAAACCTGGGATACGAGACGAGAAAAGAATTTGAGGAACAGCTCAGAAAAGAAATGCAGGAAATGAAGGAAGAGACGATAAAAAGTCTTGCCATTGAAGAGATTTTCCAGAAAATTATTTCCGAAGCAGAATTTAAAGAGATACCAGAAGAAGTATATGAGTCATGTAAAGCAGAAAAAGAACGCCAGAATGCGTATGAAGAAGAGTTGTTTGGAATGACGCAGGAAGATATGGGGCTGACAGAAGAAGACATTGCAGCTGATATCGACTATATGGTGAGAGAACGTATTGTTATGGAGGCGATCGCTGAGGAAGAGAAAATTGAAGTGACGGAGGACGACTGTGACGCATATATTGCATATAACATGGATTATTATGGATTCAACACAGCAGATGAAATGGAGGAAGTCTATGGAAGCGATGGAATCCACGCCGCTGTTCTGAAAGAAAAACTGGGAGATTTCCTGTTAGAAAATGCCAGTATAAAAGAAGCTGATCCGAAAATGGAGGACGCAGATCTGGCAACGGCAGGAGAACTATAGGGAATTTTTATAATAAATTTCCTTTTTTGGAATAAAATTCATAAGAAAGTAACTTTACAAATTGCACAGTTGAGTATAGAATGAAAATGGAGACATCTGATAAATGGCGTTCGTAGTCTTCAATGTAAATAATTGATCACACCTGTCTGAAAAGACAGATTCTTTTAGGAAATTTGGCAAAAGCCACAGGAGGCAAGTTTTGAGAAAGAAATCACATATTTCACTGGCACAGTTTATTGTGAAGAACAGCGACAGCTTGGAGCTGAATCAGCATAAAAAAGCATTTTATCTGGGATCGATCCTTCCAGACTGTAAACCGTCTTTTCTGACGGAGAAGCATCAATTCAATGGAACATTTGAAAAAGTACAGGGATATATCCGCGATCTGACAGAAAACTGTGTGTTTGAAGAACGTGACCAGAGAAGTTACTGGAGAAGAGTAGGTGAGGTTGTCCATTACATTGCAGATTATTTTACATTCCCGCACAATGAGATTTATCCGGGAAATCTGAAAGATCACTGCATGTATGAGAAAGAATTAAAATTATATCTGCGTGAATATCTCAACAGCGAAGAAGCGATGGAAAAACAGAGTTCTCTTCGGGATTTCTGCAGTGTAGAATCTTTAATTGATTTTATACGTCAGGAACACAGAGAGTATTTGCGGACGTTCCACTCTGTTGCAGAGGATTGCCGCTATATCATTCAGCTTTGCAGAAATGTAGTCAGAGGGATTGTGCAGCTTTTGCAGGTGAAGAGAGCACCTCAGGCAATTGTGGCAGTTGCAGTATAAAAACACAGATCTGCAGGGCAGAAGACAATCTGTCTTGCAGATCTTTTTTTGCACAATAAAACAGAAAAAAAGCCGCTGTATTTTGTAAGGCAGACGCAGAATGTCTACTTTACAATGAACAAGATTATGTTATAATAAAGAATGGAAATTTGAGAAAATATAGACGATAGGAGAAAACTATGGGTAAAAGAACAGACATTCATAAAGTACTGATTATTGGTTCGGGACCGATCATTATCGGACAGGCATGTGAGTTTGATTATTCCGGTACACAGGCATGCAAGGCTCTGAAAAACCTGGGATACGAAATCGTTCTGGTAAACTCTAATCCGGCGACGATCATGACAGATCCGGGAATTGCAGATGTTACATACATCGAACCTTTGAATGTAGAGCGTTTGGAGCAGATTATTGAGAAAGAAAGACCAGATGCAATTCTTCCAAACCTGGGAGGACAGTCAGGCTTAAATCTTTGCTCTGAGCTGTCAAGTGCAGGTATTTTGGATAAGTATGATGTAAAAGTCATTGGTGTTCAGGTAGACGCAATCGAGCGCGGCGAAGACCGAGTTGAGTTTAAAAATACCATGAACCGTCTGGGCATTGAGATGGCAAGAAGTGAAGTTGCTTACTCTGTGGATGAAGCTTTGAAAATTGCTGATAAACTTGGATATCCGGTCGTATTGCGTCCTGCCTATACCATGGGAGGTGCAGGAGGCGGACTCGTCTATAACGTAGAAGAGCTGAAAACAGTCTGTGCCAGAGGACTTCAGGCAAGTCTTGTCGGTCAGGTCCTTGTAGAGGAATCTATTTTAGGATGGGAAGAATTAGAGCTGGAAGTAGTCAGAGATGCGAAAAATAATATGATTACGGTATGCTTTATTGAAAATATTGATCCTCTGGGTGTACACACAGGAGACTCTTTCTGTTCTGCACCGATGCTGACAATCTCAGAAGACGTACAGAAACGACTTCAGGAACAGGCTTACCGTATTGTAGAATCCATTGAAGTAATCGGAGGAACAAACGTACAGTTTGCACATGATCCTGTATCAGACCGTATCGTTGTTATTGAGATCAACCCAAGAACATCCCGTTCTTCAGCGCTGGCATCAAAAGCGACGGGATTCCCGATTGCGCTTGTGTCTGCAATGCTTGCTTCAGGACTGACACTGGATGAGATTCCTTGCGGAAAATATGGAACACTGGATAAATACGTTCCAGGCGGAGATTACATCGTAATTAAATTTGCACGCTGGGCATTTGAGAAATTTAAAGGTGTACAGGACAAACTGGGAACACAGATGAGAGCTGTCGGCGAGGTTATGAGTATCGGAAAGACGTACAAAGAAGCTTTCCAGAAAGCGATCCGCAGCCTTGAAATTGGAAGATACGGACTTGGGTTTGCAAAAGATTTCAATTCCAAATCAAAAGAGGAACTTTTAAATATGCTGCATAATGCGTCAAGCGAGCGTCATTTTGTAATGTATGAAGCGCTGCGCAAGGGAGCAACTGTCGATGAGATCTTTGAACTGACAAAAGTAAAACGCTATTTCATTGAGCAGATGAAAGAGTTAGTTGAAGAAGAAGAAGCTCTGATGCAGGAAAAAGGAAAAGTTCCGTCTGCCGAGGCATTGACAAAAGCAAAGAAAGACGGTTTCTCTGACAAATATCTGAGCCAGATTCTGGAAGTTCCGGAAGATGAAATCCGAAATGCAAGAATCGCAATCGGTGTGGAAGAAGCATGGGAAGGCGTTCATGTAAGCGGAACAGAAGACAGAGCATATTACTTCTCAACATACAATGCAGAAGATAAGACGGAAGCAAGCGATAAAAAAGAAAAAATCATGATCTTAGGCGGCGGACCAAACAGAATCGGACAGGGAATAGAGTTTGACTATTGCTGTGTTCACGCTGCACTGGCATTAAAGAAACTGGGCTTCGAGACAATCATCGTAAACTGCAACCCGGAAACAGTTTCTAC
Organism: Clostridiales bacterium; assembly: GCA_018366495.1. Classification (GTDB taxonomy): domain Bacteria; phylum Bacillota; class Clostridia; order Lachnospirales; family Lachnospiraceae; genus JAGZHZ01. Next base: position 24,616 of record JAGZHZ010000015.1, on the reverse strand, counting down.
AGATTATGATACATCTGACAAGCTGTATTTTGAACCTCTGACATTGGAAGATGTACTGAGCATTTATAAGAAAGAAAAACCAGCAGGAGTGATCGCACAGTTCGGAGGTCAGACACCGCTGAATCTGGCAAGTGATCTGGAGAAAAACGGAGTTAAGATTCTTGGAACTTCCCCTGCTGTGATCGACCTTGCAGAAGACCGTGATCAGTTCCGTGCGATGATGGACAAGCTGGAAATTCCGATGCCAGAATCAGGAATGGCTGTAAATGTAGAGGAAGCGACTGAGATCGCAGAAAAAATAGGATATCCTGTTATGGTACGTCCTTCTTATGTATTAGGCGGACGCGGTATGGAAGTTGTTTATACAAAAGAAGAGATGGAAGGATATATGAAAGCTGCTGTCGGTGTGACACCGGATCGACCAATTTTGATTGACCGTTTCCTGAAACATGCGACAGAAGCAGAAGCAGATGCAATCAGTGATGGACAGCACGCTTTCGTTCCGGCTGTTATGGAACATATTGAGCTTGCAGGCGTTCATTCCGGTGACTCCGCTTGTATCATTCCTTCCCTGAATATCTCCAAGGAGAATCTGGAGACAATCAAGGAATATACAAGAAAGATTGCAGAAGAAATGCACGTTCGCGGTCTGATGAATATGCAGTATGCGATTGAGAATGGAAAAGTATATGTGCTGGAGGCAAATCCAAGAGCATCCAGAACTGTGCCTCTTGTGTCAAAAGTATGCGGTATTCAGATGGTTCCGATTGCAACGGAGATTATCACTTCAGAGCTGACAGGAAAACCATCTCCTGTTCCGGAGTTAAAAGAAAAAGTAATTCCATACTACGGCGTAAAAGAGGCAGTCTTCCCATTCAATATGTTCCCGGAAGTAGACCCTGTTTTAGGACCGGAAATGCGTTCTACAGGAGAAGTGTTAGGTCTTGCTGACACATTTGGTGAAGCTTACTTCAAAGCACAGGAAGCGACAAAAACACCTCTTCCTATGGAAGGAACTGTTTTAATCAGTGTAAACAACGCAGACAAGGGAGAAGTTGCAGAAGTTGCCAGAGATCTGACAAATGCTGGATTCAAATTAATGGCAACAGGAAATACGTACAAGACAATCGTTGATGCCGGATACGAAGCAAGAAAAGTAAACAAGATGTGTGAAGGAAGACCGAATCTGTACGACGTCATCACAAACAAAGAAGTTCAGCTTGTAATCAATACACCAGCTGGAAAAGAAACAGTGACAGATGACAGTTATGTGAGAAAAGCTGCAATCAAGGCAAGAGTGCCATATATCACAACTATGGCAGCAGCAAAAGCAGCAGTGAAAGGTATTCTGACCATTCAGAGCAACAATAGAAAATCAGATGTAGCTTCCTTACAGGAACTGCACAAAAAAATTAAATAATTTGTTTTTACAGCGGAGCAGAGTTGGAATGCTCCGCTGTTTTTTTATGATCTGTTTGCCCAGAGATGCATTTCTTCCACACGGCTGAGATCGACACTGGAGCTGGAATCTTGAATGGTATTCTGAAGCAGCAGATCTGATACTTTGCCAGGATATGGGAGAGTGCAGTTTTCAGGCAGTGTATCACAGAAAGATTTGATCAGCTTCTGACACAGATTTTTGATGTCGCGTCCGTTATAATTTCCTGTGGCGGCTACAAGCTTCTCAATCATAGATTCAGATAGATTGGGCAGTAAAGTTTTCAGATAAGAATCACAAATCATACACCGGCGCGCCTCCTCATCTGGCAGAGGAATCTCAATAATCTGATCAAATCGTCCAAGAGCGGCGTCATCAATTGCTTCCGGATTATTTGTGGCGCAGATGATAATCGCATGGTCTGTCTTGCTGCAGAAACCATCCAGCTCTGTCAGAAGAGTTGTCATGTTTCGAATTTCATCTGATTTTTCCAGAAGTTTTCTGGAACGGAGAAAGGAGTCAGCATCATCCATAAAGATGACAGATCGTGGGTATTTTCTGGCTTCATCAAACAGAGTGCTGATTGCTTTTGCTGTCTCACCGATATAACAGTTGATTAAATCTTTGCCTTCGACAAGAAAAAAAGGAAAGTTTTCCTCTTCTTTGAACATGGCATTGGCGAAAGCCTGAGCTAACATTGTTTTTCCTGTTCCGGGAGGTCCGTAAAATAAAAACTTGCGGGGCAGAGTGACACCATAATATCTATATATTTCCTGACGTGGATTTTCATGAATACACAGTTCAGATAGTTTTTTCTTTGTACTTTCCAGACCTTTGATATCCTGAAATGTAGTTTCTGGTTTTTCCATGATGCGAATGGAATCAATGGCCTTTTTTGCTTCCTGAGTGTCAGAACAATCTGGCTCTGCTTTTTTTTGTTGTCTTTGCTCTTTGCAGGATGGAGCAGAGGACATGCGGGAGGACTCCAAAACAGAGAGCAGTTCGTCGGCACGTCTGGCGTGATAAATCCGTTCAGGGCTTGGCTTTTCGGGAGAATCCGGAAACAAATCTGCCATCGCAATCTGTGCTTCAATCGCCTGTTTCAGAAAAATTTTTCCTTCATCAGATTCAGGGCTTCGCAGGTACTTTTTGTAAGCCCGGTCATATACAGACTGATACTGTGAAACATGACTGCGGTTTATCTTTTCTGTCATCTTTTTTTACCTCCTAAAATTGATTCAGGCGTTCTCTGAGAGAATCCGTAGAGTTCAGACGTTGTTTTTCCGCCGGGTCTGAAAGAGAAGAGACGGTATACAGCTCTTTTGAAAAAAGCGGATCGGAAGGAGTGTGCCCCTCAATCATCGCCGTAATCTCCTCATCTGAAATCCCCATGTTTCCCTGTGAGAAAGAATCCATAGAGTTTAGAAGTTCCTCGTTGAAATAGTCGAATTGCAGCCGGGAGGTTTCCAGAGGGCGCATGATTTCATTGTAATCTTTCATTACCTTTTTTATATTCAGATTTCCGTTTAAATCTTTGCAGAGGTTTGTCATTGCAGATACATCGCATGAAAAGGTCTGTATGAGAGAAGTCAGTTTAATCTGACTGCGAATCTGGGAAAGATTTTCATACATAATCTGTGCAATATTTTTTTGCGTCAATGCAGTTCGGATATTGGAGAAAGCAAAAGAGAGTTCCCTTTTATTTTGGCAATTCTGCGCTTGTCTGGCCTTTGCGAGATATAAGTCGAGCTGAGAATCCATGGAATGAATATAGGTTTGAATTGCAATACAGCTGTCAAAGATATGATCCATCAGTTCGTCCCGTTTTATAGTCTGTGCTTTCTGACGGTTTTTTCGTGTCTGAAAAAGAGAGTTTTTTTTGAATGTCATTTCGATGTGTCCTTTCTTCTGATTTTTTTATGAAGCCTGAAAATCCCCGATTTAAACAGTAGAGCGTTCTTTCTGCCTCTGCTGCTGTTTCTGTGTCTGGCGCACGGTTTCATCTTCTGCCTGTTTTTCTTTTTCCATCATTCCGCCAAACATATGGTTCAAGTCTGTTGTAATTTTTTCTGCCTCGTCTGTGACTGCTTTGCTGGCATTCAGATGGTCGCGCAGCTGTGCATAATTCTTTTCAATCTGTTTTGCTTTTTCTTTCAGGCGATATTCCTGCTCTTTGCGCATCTTTAATTTTTCGGAATCAGAAAGACCGATGATATCCGTATCTGTGGAAATCAGGGAAAGTTCATAGTGAGAATTCCACTTTGCCTGCAGATCTTCGATATCAAGGGCAAGATTCCGAATTGTCTGCTTCAGGGTAATCAGTTCTGCCTTTTTTGCAAGAGAGGAAGTATCTGTGATTTCACGCACATACTGTTTTTTCTGACTCTTTTCTCTCGTATGGATCATAATATTTTTTTCGCATTGAGAGCAGATAAATTCTGCTTTTGCGGCACGAAGACGGTTTTCCAGATTGGCGAGACGGACGCAATATAGTTCCTGTGAAGATTCACAGCGCGTGGTATTGATGCCATAGTCAAGAACAGTGTTTAAGATTTTTAAAATGGTATTTGCCGCAGAATGTATAAAAGAGGAGAGAATATCTGCATCTTTCTGATCAAAAGAGACCAAAGCCTTTTTAAGCTCCTCCAGACATTCCTGATTTAAAAAATTGAGCGCTTCCTGAATCAGATTATCCGTCTGCGATAGATCGCGGTCAGAAGCAGGAAATTCAATCAGACTTTGACTGAGAGCAGAAATCCTGTCGGTTGAAGCCTTTTGAAAATTTCGGTATTCGGAAGTTTCAGGAAAATTCAGGGAAGCCAGATCATTATCGAGATCGTCGAGCTGTTCCAGAAGGTGATTTCCTGACGCACGGTTTTTTTCATATTGTGTTTCAGAAAAAGAATCGGAGATCTCTTCTGCCGATTTTTGTTTTTCATCTTGTGTCGGTGGTTTATGCCTGAAATATTGAAATAAGTCTGTCATATTTTTTGAAATCCTCCTTTAAATGCTGATAGGATTTAGAATGAACGTATACAATATCACGGAAAGATTAAATAAAGTATAGACAAAACAGAGCTATTTTATTACGCCGTGAGCTGTGATACAATAAAAAACAGTGATCAGGCGGGAAAAAAAGAGGAAAAATATGGAAATGAAAGAGATTTTGACATTAATTGAAAAAGTATCGCAATCCTCTCTGAGAGTGTTTTCTCTAAAACAGAATAAAGATGGGATACAGATTGAAATGAAAAAGGAAGAGATGAGCACCGTTCATTCTCTGGCAGATATGGCAGAGGTCAGGGGCGTGCAGGACGGATATTCAGCTCAGAAATGTGATCAGACAGAAGACAGAGAAGAAAATGCACCGGAGACGGCATTTTTGGCCCCGATGGACGGTATTTTCAGATGCAGCGAGGGCGGACGGATGCTGCTTCGCATAGGAAAAGAGCTGAATGATGAGTCAGGTGTGGAGATTGGCAGTATAAAAGATGAAGATGAGATTCCCTATAATTTATCTGTAAAATGTCTGGGAGAAGTGACAAAAATCTGTGTACAGGATGGTCAGAGAGTGAAAAAAGGGGATAAATTATTTCTGGCAAAAATTGAAAAAGGAGATACGCAGATTGAAATTTTGTAATTCGGACATGATAGAAAAAAGGGAGCTGTACGGCAGAACAGTCGCGGCTGTGTGAAAAAAGAAAGGAAGAAGATAGATGACATGGCTGAATGCAGAAACCGGATTGCTTCATTTCGTATCGGCGAGAGAAGATTTTTATTATACAGACAGCTTGTGCAGGCTGAATATATGGCAGAATCTGGAATGGATTCTGCGCAAAAAGGGATATGACAAGGTACTTCGGATTAAAGGAAAAAAGGAACGATGGGAGATCAGAATGGAAAATGCTGGATTTTATGAAAATGCAGCAGAACCGTTTCAGAAATTTTTAGAAGAACATGGGGAACAACTTTTATGCGACAAAAGAGAAAAGACAGTTTTTTTGATTCCATCTGATTTATTTTTATCATTTTTTGAGCGGGAGATGGCGCAGTGGTGCGAGAAAATGGAGAGAAATGTCAAGAGAGAAGGGATTTTTTTAATTGTGATTCCAAAAGAGAAAGAGGAGATGTTTTGGAATTCAAAAAGATGGCTTCACAGCAGTTTTATGAGAAAATTTTTAAGAGATGCAGAGCAGAAAAAAGAGAGGGAAGAAAGAAGCGCATATTTGAAAGAAGAGTTAGGAGAGCGTCTGTGCCTCTTTCCTGATATCACAAAAAAAGAGATTCAAAATATGATTGTGCGGAATAAAGTGATTTGGGGATGGAAGATAGACAGAAAAGAGGCAGAAGGGATGGCAGACTTTCTCTTTTTTTATCTGCGTTCTGCAAAGTTCCGCCGAAGTTTCCACAATCCGATTCCCCAAAACAGTAAAATGCCGCTTGCGATGATGGAAAAAGCCCTCTTCAAGGAAGAAACGAGAGAAAAAATCATACAGATTTTAAAAGAACAAAAACAAAAAGTGGATGAAGAAAAGAAAAAGTGGATATCTGAAGAAGGAAAAAAGAAGAATAGGGGGGGATACTGTCTGGAAGAGGCAGATATCGTAAAACGAAACGGAATGAACACGGCAGAACAGACAGTAGAAGTTCCTCTTTATCATATGATGGTCATACAGTATGAAGACGGTCAGAAGAAAAATTTTTTTTATCCGGGACGCTATAAGATATCTGATGCAGAAAAAGTTCGGCGAATTCTTCTGCTTCGCAGAAAAGAAAAGAGTTTTTGCGTGGAATGGGAGATTGCGGAAATGACAGATTACGGCCCGATTAAACTCAAGGGCAGCTGTCGCGCTAAAATTTTATCGTACAGTAAAGGGATTGGGACTTATCTGTTTCAGGAAAAGATATGCAGACGGAGTTGTACATTTTTAGAACTAATAGGAGAAAAAGCGTTTTTTCAGGAAAGTTTAAAGAGTAAAATTGCTCTCTGCCTGCAGGAAGCGCAGCGCCAGGGAGAGAAACCAGATCGAGAAAAAATAGAAAAGATTCTGAATGAGAAGTGGATCTATGAAAATGGAATTTGTTTTTTTGAATTTTTGGTAAAAGAGATAGAGAAAGAAAAAGAGGGAGAAAAAGATGAAAATAAGGAAGTCTGAAGAAAAAAGAAATCCCATTCTAAGTGAGGCCGAAGCGGATGCGGCATATGCTGCATGGAAGATGGCAAAGACGACAGATCCAGATTTTTGTGGTCATATTCTTTTTCTCTTTTACCATCAAGAAAAATGGAATATGGCGCTCAGTGAGATCTCGTGCAGAAATGGGACAATCTGGATGAGGATGGAGACGCAGCTCAGGGAAGAGCAGAATCAGGAAAGCAGATGGAGAAGCTGTATAGAAAAGATTGTGCTGAAAGCCATAGAAAATGGCAGAAAGAAAAAAATACAGATAGATGAAATGTTTTATAAGACAGTAGAAATATTTCAGCAGCAGATGAAATTAAAGAGAGAAACCATAAAAAATTTTTATGAGGAAAATATACTGTTGGAACTGGAAGATCTAAGGGAAAATTGTCTTAAACTTTTCTATCTTGGCACATCTATTCCTGTCACATATGGGGAGATTGCAGCCAGATATCAGGAAGAAATCAGAGAAAGCCTAGAGGAAAAGCTGGATTTCATGACAGCTTTCATGGAAAAACAAAAGATTCCATATAATGACGCGAGGGGGGAGCGGTTTAAAATTGTTCTGTTTGGGGAAATCTGTGACTATTACATGATAAGAGCGTATGTGGAGAAGTATTTTCGATGTACATCTCAGGACAGAAGGTGGATAGAGATCACCACAGAGCAGATGGGGGATCAAAATAGCGCCGCTTTTGGGAAAACATTGGTCGCAGAAGGAAAAGTGCATGTGCAGAAAAATGCGCCGTATTCGATCGGTGTCTATCTGGAAAACGAGAGAGAACAGGATCCTTATGCGATTCACATTGGAGAAGAAATTGAATATGGCAGGCCGTATTTTCAGAAGACACCTGTGGATCAGATGGAGAAAATTTTTGTAGGAAGAGATCTCTGCAAAGTCATCATTCAATCAGAAAAAAATCAGAGGGGAGGAAAGATTATCGAATTGGAAGATAACGTGAAGGAGAAATTAGAACATAGTCCTCCTTTCCAACATCAGGAATTTCCGGAATATGCAGTTGGATTTTCTGTGGATGGAGCGGATGGAGTCAGTCTGTATCTATGGGAATTCGATGGCGGGACAGGAACATTCTTGGAACATATGGAAAGGATAGAACTGGGCAGGTTAATACAGATAGAATAGAAATAAATTCAGAACAGACAGACGGAGGAATCGGGGATGGAATTTCAAAGAGCGGACAGCACGATGAAACTATTGAAGAAAGATAAAGAAATCTATATCGAAGATCTGATCGGTCTTTTTCTCGATCTGGCGCAGGATGTTCAGGATGAAACCGACATAGCTGCCGCCAGACTGGGGATTCGCGATGCAGAGAAAGCTGTTCTGGGTCTGTGCCAGGTAGGACGGCTGTGTCTTTTTCTGTTAAAGAGACCGGAGGTGTGTTGTATCGTCGATAAAAAAAGACAGCAGTTTCAGGATATCGCTAAAGAAATAGAAAATCTTTGCATCGAAGACGAAAAGAGAAAGAGACAAGGTAAAAAAATGAAAGAGCGCCTGTCGGAAGCGGTGGAGAAAGTGGAAGAAAAAAGAGAAGAACTGTGCACTTTGGCGAAAGAATGGGAAGATAAAGAAAAAGAAAAAAAGCTGCTGGAACATAGATGTCAGAAAATGAGCGATTCTCTGAAGCAGATAAATTTTGAAAGAGAATATGCCTATCTTGAGGAGGCAGAATGGTATGCAGGGCGTATAACAAAGGCTTGGAATGCAGCAACGGGACAGCTGAAAATCAGGAAAGAGCCGGAAGAATTCAAGAAAATGGAAATGCAGATGGAGGAAGAAAGAGCACAGATTGAGAAGAAAATAGAAAGTTACAGAGAAAAAATAAAAGCAGTCATTCAGCTGCTGGAAGAGGCATGGGAGGAATAGATATGGATTGCATGGTCTGCGGACATGACATATCAGGAAGAGGAAGATGTCCCGTCTGTCATTTTACCGTTTATCATGGGATGGGAAAAGAGACAGAAAAAATAAAAAAGAGAATAGAGTCCCTGGCGCAGAACTATCGGACAAAGCTGTTACAGAATCTGGAGATTTGTCTGCACCGCTGTATCTATGCGATGGAGGAAGGGAATTTAAAGTTAGAAAAAGAAGAATGGGTTTCCCTGATTCATGGAAATGAAATTCTGGAAGGAAAAGACAAATGGATGCAGATCAGATCTGCAAGGCAGAGAACAGACAAAAGTGTTGCTATAAAGATAAAAATAAAGGGATACGGTCGGGAAAAAATAGAGGAAGTAGAGATAAAAGCTCCAAAAATTTTGGGATACTGGAAAATTGGAGTGAGAATGGAGGAGAAGTGTTCTATACGGATCTTGTTAGGATGCGCAGAAGAGTATGAAAGTTCTGAAAAAATTGATCTTTTTTAAAGAGGGCAGAAAGAATGGAAAATAGAAGATGTCCGGTCTGTGGAAAAGAGCAGGATGAAATGTATTTTTGCAGACAATGCGGGTGGGATTTTACAACGGATCTTTTAATTGGAGAGTGGCAGCAGGAAATCAGCGAAGAAGAAAGAGAGATCTACTGCGAACGTCTGGAACTGCTGAAAAAGAATTTTGAAAAAGTGCGTAAATGGGAACAAATCAGACAGATTACAAATGATTCTGAGGAAAAAAGAGGAGAATTTGATCCAAAACAATATGGGGTGGATTGGGAAAGCAGCAGTGTGGAGATACCGGAAGGATATGAAAAGATAGCGGAAGAAGCGTTTAGGGGATGGAGAAATCTAAAAGAGATCCGAATGCCAAAAACGATTCGTGAGATCGGGGAGCGTGCATTTTACGGCTGTGAAAACCTCTCTGTAATCTGGTGGCCTTTGGGGCTAAAGAGAATCAGAAAAGAAGCATTTTTTAAGTGTGAATCTCTGAGAGAATTAAAGCTGCCGCCCCATACGGAGGAAATCGGAACGAGAGCATTTGGATGGTGCAGAAATATAAAAAAAGTCATTTTTCCAGACAGCTTAAAGATTATCTGGAGGGAGGCGTGGACAGGATGTGAAGCGTTGAGGGAGATCCGTCTGCCGGAAGGTCTGCAGATGATTGGGGCGAGCGCATTTTCTGACTGCCGCAAGATACAGATGATTTCAATTCCGGAAAGTCTGGCAGAGCGATGGAATGAAAAGCAGTGTTTTGCTGAAATTTTTCGATGGTGTGAAAATATCAGGCAAGTTTTGATCCCAGATACGGGAAACTTTGAACTTCTGACACAGGTTCTGAACTTCTCGCCTCTGCTCTCTGTCTCTTTTTTTCATCGCGCTGAGACGACGAAGAAAGCGAAATTTGAGTGGAATAGAGAGCAAAAAAATAAAAAAATTGCGGAAATAGACTCCGATACTCAAAAATTGACGCTCAGAATTCCATACGGATATACACAGCTGGGAATGGTTCGAAATGTGGAGAGGATCTGGATACCAGATTCTGTGGAAAAGATAGAGGAGAGATTCTGTGATATCGGAGATCTTTCTTCCAGAAAATATGAAATATCGATTAAATGGTCCCAGAATTTAAAAGTAATCGGAAAACAATGCTGTTCCGGAATTGGAATACAAAAGCTGTATCTGCCGAAAAATATAGAAAGTATAGGAGTTGGGGCATTTGAACACTGCGATTTTCTGCAGTGGGTCTTTCTTCCGAACACGATAAAAAAGATTGGAGCGGACGCTTTTGAAGGATGTCCGATCAAAGTGTTTGTCCTGGAAAAAGGGATCAAGGAAACGATTGAACAGCAGATGAAACGAAAATTTCCAACTGCACAGTTTCAGACAGCAGAAACGTAAAAAAGAAAGCGGGAGAAGAAAGTAAACAATCTGCAGCGTCCCGATAGGGTACGACGCCATATTTGGAGAGAGATGATAAAACGCTACAGTATAATAAGAGGATGATGGGAATGAACAGAAGAAAAACAGGTATATTGCTCATAGCGGTCATGTGCCTTTTCTGCACCGCATGTGGAGCCAAACCAGAAGAAGTAAAAGAAGAAGTGCCAACAGTTCGTATTATGGCATGGTCAGCGGGGCATACAAATGAAAACAGAGAATTAGATCTTGTCAATGAAGCGCTTGGAGATCTGACGGAGAAAAAAATCGGATGCCGCCTGGAACTGATATATCCATCAAATACATTAGACTACCGGCTGATTTTGGGGTCTAAAGAAAGAATGGAGAGTCAGGTTGACATTGTCGGAATGTATGGGGGAATGTATGAATCGTACTTAAAAGAGGGGTATTTGATGAAACTGGACTCCTATATAGAAGAGTATGGGGACGGAATTCTAGAAACGCTGGGATGTGAGATGGAAGAACTGCGCATAAAAGGATATCAGGGAGAAGAAGGTGTATATGGAATACCAAAGGCAATGCCGGAGATCCACACCAAAGGCGTTGTTGTGAGGAGGGATCTTCTGGAAAAATATGAATTTTCACTGGATGGAGTAAAACAGATTGAGGATATGGAACCTTTTTTAGAATGTATCGCAGAGAATGAAGAGATCTCTCCGATTGTTCCTACAGCGGCGATGGGGGGATTTTTTGTAAATGAGGGACTTGATATTGTGGACAGCGCCGGTGCGATTGCGGTGCGTAAAGATCAGAACTCCCTCAAAGTAGAGAATTTTTTTGAGACTCCTGAATTTGAGTCGTATGCACTGATGATGAAGCGATGGAGAGAAAAAGGCATTTTATCGAATCAGATTGGAAGGGAAGATGAATTGGGGCTGAATCTTGTTGTAGCAGGACAGGCGGCAGCAGCCGAACTGATTATTCGTCCGGATGAAGTAGAAGAATGGCTTGGTATTTATGGAGATACGATTGCGATCAAGGGTTTTGATATGAAACCATTTATGACAACAAAACATAAATGGCGGTATAACTGGTTTGTAAATTCAGAATGCGAGTATCCTGAGCTTGCCGTGCAGGCGCTGAATCTGATGTATACCGATCCCGGAGTCAATAATCTGATGCTGTACGGTGTGGAAGGCGTCCACTATATTGTAGATAAGGATGGATTTTTTTCCTATCCGGAAGGTGTCAATCAGGAAAATGTGGGATATTTTACGAATGAAAAGTGGCAGTTTTACAGAAAAATAGGGGGATTGTGGAAAGGAATGTCTGCGAATCAGAGACAGGAAATGGAGGAGTTTAATAACTCTGCTGTTTATTCTCCAATTTATGGATTCATTTTAGATGAAACTCCGATCAGAAAGGAAATCGAACAGATCGGACAGGTGATTGAACAGTTTTACTACTCTGTTCAACTTGGTTTTGGAGAGGGAGAATCGACGCTGAGAGAATTTCAGAAAAAACTGCGTGAAGCAGGGATTGAGCATGTGAAAGAAGAAGTAAAATACCAGATTGAGCAGTGGAAGGCATAATACTGACAAAATGTGGACAAGTGCTGACAAAAAACGGAGATATCACGGAAGATATATTGAAAATAAAAAAATCATATAGTAAAATCCTGGATATAGCGCGAAAAACGGAGCGTAAATTGGTGAAAATAACGAAAATATACAAGGAAAAGGAGAATGGTTTCATGAAAAGAAAGAAAGCGTATGCAGCGATTTTACTTGCCGGACTGATGATGACAAATACTTGCATGACAGGTATGGCGGCTACCACATCAAATGAGATCTCACAAAGAGAAAAAGACAATGCAGAATTAGCAAAAAATGTTGCTGAGGAAGGAATGGTTCTTTTAGAGAATAAGGATCAGACGCTTCCTATAAAAGAAAATACAATCGCATTGTTCGGAAATGGAGCAGTTCGTACAGTACGAGGCGGTACTGGATCAGGAGATCCGTTTAATGGAGGACTGAGCGGCGGCGGAGATGCACTCGTGGATTTAAGCGAGCGCTATCATATCAATATCTATGATGCCTTTACAGCAGCAGGTTACCAGGTGACGACAGGCGATTTCCTGACAGAATTTGCAAAAGGATACGATGAAGAGAAAGTTGCAGCAGGATCAAACCCAATGGCAACGTTTATGTATCCGGAGATGGAAGTGACAGAAGACCTGATCAATCAGGCGAAAGAAGGAACTGACACAGCAATTTATGTGATCAGCCGAAATGCAGGCGAGGGCGCTGACCGAAGCCAAAAGACAAAAACGGGAGCTTCTCTGGATGGAGAAGAGTTTGAGGTCGGAGATTATGAACTGACTGAACTGGAAAGAAAAAATCTGGAATTAGTTGGAAAATCATTTGAACATGTCGTCGTTGTCCTGAACGTGGGCGGTGTAATTGATACAAAATTCATGGATGAGATTGAAGGACTCGATGCATTGCTGCACATGTCCCAGGCAGGACAGGAAGCAGGAGCAGCTCTTGTGGATGTTGTGACAGGAAAGACAACACCATCTGGAAAACTGACAAGTACATGGGCAAAACAGTATTCTGATTATCCGGCATCTGCAACATTTGCACAGAACGATGGAGATTCTGCTACAGAAGTATACAAAGAGGGAATTTATGTTGGCTATCGTTATTTCGATACCTTTGGAATAGAGCCAGCATATGAGTTTGGATATGGTCTTTCCTACACAGACTTTGACACACAGGTAGTTTCTGTGGAAGCAGACGAAGAGAAAGTAAATGTGACAGTATCTGTGACAAATACAGGAGATACATATGCAGGAAAAGAAGTAGTACAGGTTTATTATTCTGCTCCGGACAGTGAAGCGGCAGAAAAAGAATATCAGGAATTAGGAGCTTATGCAAAGACCGATCTTCTTCAGCCGGGACAGTCTCAGGAACTGACGATCACATTCAATACAAAAGATATGGCATACTATAACGAAGCAGAAGCTGCTTATATGCTGGATGCAGGAAATTATATTATCCGTGTTGGAAATTCTTCCAGAAATACACACGTTGCAGCTGTGCTGGCTCTGGATGAGACTGTAAAGACAGAGCAGCTCAGCAATCAGCTGAGCCTGACGGAAGAACAGAAATTTGAGGAACTGTCAAAAGAGGGAGCAACATCTTACACATATGATACAGAGGCGGATGAGATTGCATCTGCACAGACGATTGCCTTGAAAAAAGAAGCTTTTGGCGAAGCAGCAAACCATGCTTCCGCTTATGATGATGAGAGCGTGACAACTTATACGACAGATCCATCCTATGAAGCGAAACAGGATTATGAAAAAGTAGAGGTTGTGGAAGAAAAACCAGATGCAAAACTGATCGACGTATATAATGGAGAACTGTCACTGGAAGAATTCGTGGCACAGATGTCCGTTGCAGAACTGGCTACATTGAACTGCGGCTCTGGATGGGGCGTTGCAAATGAATACTCTCCGATCGTAGGCTCCAACTCTGATACAATCCCAGGCGCAGCAGGCGAGACAACCGTAAACTATTTTGACACTTATGGAATCCCATCTATTGTCGTTGCAGACGGTCCTGGAGGAATCCGCATAAAACAGGAATATGTTGCAAAGAATGTTGAGACAGGGGAAGAGGCGACATATTATCAATACTGTACGGCATGGCCGGTATCCGTACTGCGCGCTCAGACATGGAACACTGATCTGCTGGAAGATGTCGGAGAAGCATATGCAGCTGAACTGGAAGAAATGGGCATTACCATCGTTCTCGGACCAAGCTTAAATATCCACAGAGATCCTCTCTGCGGAAGAAACTTTGAGTATTATTCAGAAGATCCTCTGATTTCAGGAACAATGGCAGCAGCAATGACAAACGGTGTGCAGAGTACAGAAGGCGTCGGAGCATGCCTGAAACATTTTGCAGGAAACAATCAGGAAACAGATAGAAATACGACAAATAGCGTGATGAGCGAGCGTACGATGCGTGAAATCTATCTGAAAGGATTTGAGATTGCAGTGAAATCCTCTCAGCCAATGTCTATCATGACTTCCTACAATTTATTAAATGGAACTCCAGCGGCAGACAGTTATGATTTATGTACCGACATTCCAAGAGGAGAATGGGGATTTGAAGGCCTGATTATGACAGACTGGAACGGCGGTTCTTCCACACCTTCCATTTCTATGCACGCAGGAAATGATATGATTATGCCAGGAGGTACAGACAGAGCAGAAAATATTCAGGGAGGCGTACAGGATCTTGTACCTGCATTTGATGAAAAAGGACAGGTGGCATTAAAGACAAGTCTTATGTTTGGAACAGTGGAAGTATCCTCAGCACAGTGGGGAGAATTTGTTCTTGACGGAAATGGAACAGAAGAAGTTACAGCAGAATTAGGAGAAGGATATACAGCATCTGTCAATGAAAAAGGTGAAATTCTTGTGAATGATGAAGTGATTTATCAGGAATATGAGTCAAATCCTTGGGAAGGAACAGGAGAATTCAAGACTCCTGTGACAACAGAAGTAGCATCTGTCAGCGAAGATGGAAAACAGATTGTTTACCGTGGAACATATCCAGAAGACAATATCTGTATTGGTGATATTCAGAAATCTACAATGAATAACTTGAGAGTCATTATGAATTCAATCGCAATGGAAGAATTCTACGGAGAAGATCAGGTGAAGATCACAAAATGGGCAGAAGGAAAAGAACTGACGGTTCCTGTAGCAGTTGAGAAAAGCGAAGTAAAATAGAGAAATCGATTGTTAAAATCAAATGGAGGGCATCCCAAAGGTCAGAACCGGAGGGGAGCCCTCTTTTTCTTTTAATATGATATAGTTTTGACATAAACAAAAGGAACAGACGGTTTTTTAAGAAAACTTTTGACGAAAATCTTTCGGTGATAATCCAGTCTGTTCTTTAAAACACTTTGCAAAATAAGAAAAATTCTGATAGCCGCACTGAAGAGCAACCGTTTGAACCTGCATCTCTGTATTCTGCAGCAGAAAGATTGCCTTTTCAATTCTTTTTTGGAGAAGATAATCCGGCAGACTTTTCCCGATCTCACGCTTAAAACACTTTGCCAGATAATCAGGATTCAGAAAAAAGCGGGATGCGATATCTTTTCTGGAATAGCTGTCTTCCGGGTGTTCTTCGATCATGGCAGCAATCTGCGAGACGGTGTCTGAGATGGAAAGATGATCTTCAGACTGAGCACATTCTGCGGAAAGATGTAATTTTTTCTGTCTGAGCTGCTGCTGTTCCAAAGTAAACTTGATGGCACGTTCTAATGTGTTCTGGAGCTGATCAGAAGTAACTGGCTTTAAAAGATAATCAAACACATGGTAATGAATGCCGGCCGCAGCATACTGAAAATCTGCATGACACGTCAAAAGAACAGAAGTGATTGGAAGTTTCTCTTCCTGTATCCAGCGCACGAGATCAAGCCCGGACTCACCGGGCATCTCAATGTCGCAGATCAGAAGGGAAACATCATTTTTTTTGATGTACTCTTTGGCGCTTGGCACGTCGTAGCACGTCTCTATGGAAGAGAATGAAAAAGAAAGTTCTAAAATCTGCATTTTCAGCGCTTCGAGAGTAAACACCTCATCATCAACTAGTAAAAGATTCAAATGAATTCCTCCTTTGCGGACTGGATGGCAGACAGATCAAAACGACAGCGCCGCCAGTCTCAGAATCATTGGAAAAAGTCAGTTTGGCTTTTCCATTATAAATATGATATAACCGCCGCTTTACGTTTTCAATACCAATATGGCATTCTCCGGACACAGGGGAGATCATCGGGGAAAGTTTGGAAAGCTCGGAGTCTGTATTAAGTTTTTCGAGTAATTCTTCCGAAAAGCCAGGACCGTTATCTTTAATTAAAATTTGCACCTCTTCCTCAGAACATGTTAAATCAATCTGGATGGATAATTCTTTTTTTCGATTAAACCCATGCTTGATATTATTTTCCACAAACGTCTGGATCGTCAGAATCGGAATCTGCATATGATCCAGATCGCCGGAAACATAATAGGAAAAATGAAATCTGGCGGCCAGACGCAATTCTTGAATATGCAGAAAATTTTTTGTATGTTCTAACTCATCTTTGATGGGAGCTAACTCATCAGCCGATTTGATGGCATAACGGAAATAATGAATCAGACCGGTCGTCAGTTCCGTGATCAGATCATAATGTTTTGTCTTGACGAGACTGCAGATCAGATTCAGAGAGTTCAAGAAAAAGTGAGGCTTGATCTGCATCGTGAGATACTGGATCTGCGTATTTGTCTTTTCCAATTTTTCTTCATATACTTTCATCTTCAGATCTTGAATTTCCTGAATCATTTCATTAAATGCAGTAGTAACCTGTGCAAACTCATCATGGGTGGCAGGAAGCGGAATCTGAGTGGAGAAATCTCCCTGTTTGACTGCCAGAATTCCGAGCAGCATTCTCTGCAGGGAAGGGAAAATCTGATGAGAGAGAAGAAGCATCGTCACAAAAAGCAGGAAGAAACTGATCACACAGAGCCAGTAAAAAATATGGCGCAGCGGCATGGTTTTCTGTAAAAAATCGTCCTCCGGAATACAAACGGTCAAATTAAAGTTTCCGCAGGAAGAATCGGAGTGACTGTAAATATAATCACTGTCAGAGAGTGTGCCGTTATTCAAAAGAAAATAGTCTTCAGAATCTAATGGATACAGAAGAAATGTACTATTCTCAAAGACTTCCAGCTGGCTTAAAGGATTCAGAAGCTGAGTATCTGTTATCCAGGCACCCATATAAGTCTGATTATAATATAAAATTTCGATCAAAAATACTTTATTATCAATCGACACAGGATACCAGTATGTAATCTGCGGTCTGGAATGGTCTGAGAGATCCTCGCTTTGATACTGCTCGATATACTCCGTCAGGGCAAGACGATGCTGATAGGACTCTGCCTTTTGAGATTTCATGACCAGAGTATCTGTTTCCGGAACATAAAAAAATAATCCGCCTATATTTTTGGATGTAGTCAAAAAACTATCCATCTCTTGCATCAGAGAAAGCTGTGCCTTGTATCCGGCAAGGGAATCCTGACCAAATACAGAACGGCTTGAGGCATGATCTGAGATGGAGGTGAGCAGGTAGGAAGAGATGTGTTCCAGCTCATAATCCATCCATTGCTGATAGACATCGAGCGTGTCATTTGCATTTGACAGAGCCTGTTCTTTCAATGTTTTAGAACTGTATAAATGAAAAAAAAGAAAAGTAAAAAATGATAAAGAACAGACCATGATGCAGATAAAAAGAAATTTTGCACGGATTGTAGAAAAAGAGCGTGCAAAGCAAGGCTTTTTGATATGAAGCAAAAAAATTCCCCCAGTCACGAAAAATACCTGTTCCAAAAGAAAAGAACAGGTATTTTAAAACATAAAAATAGTTTAATTGGATTCTTCTTCGACACTTGGATCGACTGTGTAAACCTGACGTTTTTTTGCCATGTCATCACTTGCAAGATACTCATCGTATGTTGTAATCTTATCAATAAGAATACCGTTTGGAAGAATTTCCATAATACGGTTTGCTGTTGTCTGTACGATCTGATGGTCATGGGAGGCGAACAGAAGAACGCCAGGAAATTTCATCATTCCATTATTTAAAGCAGTAATGGATTCCATGTCGAGGTGGTTTGTCGGCTCGTCCAGAACAAGCACGTTTGCACCGGAAATCATCATCTTGGACAGAAGACAGCGCACCTTTTCACCACCGGAAAGTACTTTTACTTTCTTCACGCCGTCGTCTCCGGCGAACAGCATACGTCCTAAGAAACCGCGCACATAGGTCATGTCTTTGATTTCAGAGAACTGTGTCAGCCAGTCTACGATTGTCAGATCATTGTTAAATTCTTCTGTGCTGTCCTTCGGAAAATAAGCCTGGCTTGTTGTGATGCCCCATTTGAAGCTTCCGGAATCCGGTTCCATCTCACCCATCAGGATTTTAAACAGCGTTGTCTTGGCAAGTTCATTTCCGCCGACAAAAGCCACTTTGTCATCGTGATTTAAAGTAAAGGTCAGATTGTCGAGAATTTTTACGCCGTCGATTGTCTTTGTAAGACCTTCTACGGAGAGAACTTCATTTCCGATTTCACGGTTTGGACGGAAATCAATGTAAGGATATTTTCTGCTGGACGGGCGAATCTCATCCAGCTGAATTTTTTCAAGCGCACGTTTTCTGGATGTCGCCTGTTTGGATTTTGAAGCGTTTGCACTGAATCGGGAGATAAACTCCTGAAGCTCTTTGATCTTTTCTTCTTTTTTCTTGTTGGCTTCTTTCATCTGGCGGATCATCAGCTGACTGGATTCATACCAGAAGTCATAGTTTCCGGCATACAGCTGAATTTTGCCGTAGTCGATGTCTGCGATCTGTGTGCAGACTTTATTTAAGAAATAACGGTCGTGGGAAACGACGATAACGGTGTTGTCAAAGTTGATCAGGAATTCTTCCAGCCATTCAATCGCGCCCAAATCCAAATGGTTTGTCGGCTCGTCGAGCAGAAGAATATCAGGATTTCCAAATAAAGCCTGTGCCAGAAGAACTTTCACTTTTTCATTACCATTTAAGTCACGCATCATAGCATAGTGATATTCTGTGTCAATGCCCAGACCGTTCAGCAGCATCGCAGCGTCAGATTCTGCTTCCCATCCGTTCATCTCAGCAAATTCTCCTTCCAGCTCGCTGGCGCGGATGCCGTCCTCATCGGAAAAGTCTTCTTTTGCATAGATGGCTTCTTTTTCTTTCATGATATCATACAGGCGCTGATTGCCCATGATGACCGTATCCATAACAGGATAATTATCATATTTAAAATGGTCCTGCTGCAGGAAAGAAAGTCTCTGTCCTGGAGTAACCACGATTTCTCCCTTTGTTGTATCAAGCTGACCGGATAAAATTTTTAAAAATGTGGATTTTCCAGCGCCGTTGGCACCAATCAGTCCGTAGCAGTTGCCTTCTGTAAATTTTATATTTACGTCTTCAAACAATGCTTTTTTTCCAATTCTCAGTGTCACATTATTTGCACTTATCATCTTAAAACCTCATAATCCTTTCTTTTATTCCTATAACGGTTGCAAAGTCTCTTCTATTGTAACCGAAATGAAGAAAAAAGCAAGTAGGAAATGGCTTTTCATTTCAATTTTGGGAAAACCATGATAAGATGAAAGACAATATATCGCTGGCAATAAAAGAAAGGGAGGAAGTACAGTGCGAAAAAATATAGTGATCGCTCAGAGACTGTATTATTCTAAACATGGCAGAGTGTTTGTTCAAAATGGAAATCTGGCAGTGTCAGAGAAAGAAATTTTTGTCTTGATCGGACCGCAGGGAAGCGGAAAGACAAGTCTGTTTCAGCTTTTGAGGGGCTGTCTGAGACCGGAAAAAGGGATGCTGGTTTTATTTGGAAATCCGATGCCTTCTTTTAAGGAATATCGGAGAGTGGGAATGGTACAGGCAGAAAAAGGATTTTATGAAAATATGAGTGGAAGAGCTAACATAAAAATGAAAGCGCTTGCATTTGGAAACTACAAAAGAGAGCTGCTCTGGGAAGCTGTGCGTATCACAGAGATGGAAGATATTGTAAGAAAAAGAGTGAGATCGTACACACAAGAGCAAAAGATTCGCCTTGGAATTGCGATGGCGATTGTAGGCAGTCCGAAAATGCTGCTTTTAGATGAAGCGCTCGACCATGTCAGTCAGAAAGAGAGAGGAAATCTTGTAAAGCTGATAAAGCTTCTGAATAGGAAGTACGGTCTGACGATCCTGATCTCGTCTTCAAATCCGCAGACAGCACAGATAATTGGGACGTCATATGGGATCATGAAAAAGGGGACACTCTTGATGCGTCCTGCACAAGGAAAGGCGGTATCAGAAAAAAGAGATGGAAAGAAAGCAGAAAAAAGGAGAGGAAAATATGATTGACCTGCTGAGAGCTGATTGTTGCCGATTGAAAAGCTGGGGAGTTTTTTATTTGAGTTTGATCTGCCTGATGGGAGGCGATCTTTTAAATGAAGTTATAAAAAGAGGAATACAAAAGAAAAACAGGTCATTTTCAGAGATGATGATTTCGGGCACAGAGCAGAAAATGCTGTTTTTACTGGCAGGAATCCTTTTATTTTTCTATATAAATCAGGAAAGAGAAAGTGGATTTCAGCAGCAGACGGAGCCGTTATGTCCAAAGTGGAAACAGATTGCAGAAAAGCTTTTATTTGGCGCAATGATCAGCTTTCTGATGGAATTGTTCTTTTTTATAGAACATCTGGCAAAAGTATTTTATTTTCGCGCGTCATGGACAGAAATGGAAATAATTCAGGCAGAAGCATTTTGGATTGGAAGTTTGTTTTTGTGCATTGCATTTGCGGCCGCTGGAATCTGCCTGGCACAATGGATTCGGCAGATCTGGGGCGCAGCGGCGGTTTTCTTCCTGTTTGTATGGGGATGGCCCCTTTATTTTGTATTTGAAAAAATGACAAGTGTGGTAGGAGGCGCAGCATTCCTTCCATATGGAATGTTTCAGACATTTTTAAAATTTTGTCAGGATATCCGTGAAGGAACCTTTTTGCAGGTGATAGGAATCTCTCTTGCCTGGACCGCAGGATTTGGAGGATTTGCCTTTTTAGGAAGGCTGCGGCGATAGAAGGATCAGATAAAATTGACGGATAGATGAAAAAATGGAGGGAAAATAAAAAAATAACAAACAATACTTCCAAGTGTGAAACGGATAAAAAGCAGAAATATATAATTTTTGAGCAAAATAATTATATTTTTAGGGCAATATTTCCTGTATAATAAAAAACATCTTGAAAAACGAATAAAGCAGAAGGAAAAATCCCTGATGCAAAAAGAAAAATAAAAAATATGAGAATGATAAAATCTCAAAAAATATAGGAGGCTTTTATGAAAAACAAAATTGTAAAAGTAATGCTTACCGTTGCACTGGCAGCAAGCATGACAGTAGGAAGTGTTGTACCGGCTTTTGCAGCAGCAGCAACCGATCCGGCAGCAAGTGCAGAAAGAGAAGAAAAGAACGGACAGATTTCACAGCAGGCAGCAACAGAAGGTATGGTTCTTCTGGAGAACAATAACGGCGTACTTCCAATTTCAAGTGAGCAGGGAACAAAGGTAGCTTTATTTGGCGCTGGAACTTATGCAACAATCAAAGGCGGTACAGGATCTGGAGACGTTTATTTGAAAGAGGGAGCCAATATCAACGTATGGCAGGGCTTTGAGGAAGCAGGATATGACATTGTAAATACAGAGTTTCTGGAAGCTCAGAATGCGGATTATGAGAAAAAATCAGCTGAGGCATCTGCTTCCGGCGGATGGGGCGGATATGTTCACAAAGAATCTGCATATGACGAGGCGGCTGTAGATGATGCAGCAAGCAAGACAGACACAGCAATCTATGTTCTGGCACGCAACTCAGGAGAAGGTGCAGACCGCGCAGTGGATAAAGGAGACTATTATCTGACGGATGAAGAAGCTGCAAACTTAAAAATGTTAGGTCAGAAATTTGATAAAGTAGTCGTTGTTCTGAATGCAGGAGGAATCATTGACACAAACTTCTTCAACGGAAAAGGCGGCTATGCAGAGGATGATGAATTTAACAGAGGCAAAATTGAAGGACTCGATTCCCTTATATTGATGTCTCAGGCAGGTCAGAACGGAGGAAGAGCGCTCGTAGAAGTTTTGAACGGCTCTGTTAATCCATCCGGTAAACTGACAGACAGCTGGGCAATCAACTTTGAAGATTATCCTTCTAGCGATACCTTCTCTTACAGAGATGATGATACATATGAAGAAGTTTATGCGGATGATATCTATGTAGGATATCGTTACTTTGATACATTTGGAAAAGAAGTAGCTTATCCGTTTGGCTATGGAAGCTCTTATACTACATTTGATATCAACGTGCAGAGTGTGACTGCAGACGCAGACAAAGTGACTGTGACAGCAGATGTGACAAACACAGGCGCGGTAGATGGAAAAGAAGTAGTAGAAGTTTATTTCTCCGCACCGACAGGAGAAGTGGACAAACCATATCAGGAACTGGCAGGATACCAGAAAGTGGCTGTGGCAGCAGGCGCAACAGAGACAGTTACTATCACATTTGATACAAAAGATATGTCCAGCTACAATGAGTCTACAGACGAATATGTGATGGAGAGCGGCGACTATGTAATTCGTGTTGGAAACAGTTCCAGAAATACAGTAGAGGCAGCAACGATTTCTCTCGACGAAAATGTAGTGACAGAAAAATGTGAAAATCAGTTAGGCCTGACAAAAGATGCTCTTCAGACTGGAGATTATGATGCAGAAGCAGGATACGTTCAGAACAATACAGAAATCAAAGAAGAGACATCAGAGGACGGCAGAACGACAAAGACACCAGTTCCATCTTATGAGCCAACCGCATATGAGATGATGGATGAGAATACAACAGGATATGGAACAGGGATCACTCCGTCCGCAGAAGGATTATCTGCAACAGCAGCAGCGCTTACTTTAAGTGCAGCAGATTTCCCAGAAGCTGAGACACATGAATATCAGAATGGAACAATCACAACGTATGTAAGCTCCAATGAAACAAAAGATTCTGCAAAATATGCAGCAGAAAAGACAGCATCTGACACAGAAAAATTAGAGACAGTAGAGGCGGCAGACGGAGCAACACTGATTGATGTGGTAAATGGAAAAGTGACAATGGAACAGTTAGTTGCCGATATGTCAAACGTAGAGCTGGCAGACCTGGTAGAAGGCGGAACATATGATGGTCTGAGCAGTGGAAATGACGTAGAAGTCGCAGTGATCGGTTCTCAGGCGGATTCCGTATACGGGGCAGCAGGTGAGACAACAAGCAACCTTTATAATTCCAGATATATTCCAAATATCGTTATGTCAGACGGTCCGGCAGGTATCCGTATCACAAACAGCTATATCAAATATGATATGGTTGGCGCTGATGCCGCATACGATCCGGAACAGACATATTACACATACGAGTACAGTTGGTCAGGCGCAATCTACAATGAAATTGAACTTGCAGATGAGGCAGCTTACAAGGCAGAGCTTGAAAAAGGAACAAACCTGTATGTGACAGACGGAACAGAGTACTATCAGTACTGCACAGCAATGCCGATTGGAACACTGCTTGCTCAGACATGGGATCCGGCTTTAGTTGAAAAAGTTGGCCGTGCCGTAGCAGTAGAAATGAAAGAATATGGCGTAACTTCCTGGCTTGCTCCTGGAATGAATATTCACAGAAATCCACTTTGTGGCAGAAACTTTGAATACTACTCAGAAGACCCATTAGTTTCCGGTCTGACAGCAGCTGCTGAGACAAAGGGTGTTGAGACAAATGAAGACGGATCGGAATCCGGAGTTGGCGTTACATTGAAACATTTTGCATTCAATTCACAGGAAAATACCCGTATGGGAAGCAACTCTGTTCTGTCCGAGAGAGCAGCAAGAGAGATCTACTTAAAAGGATTTGAAATTGCAGTGGAAGAAGCGCAGCCTGACTATGTAATGTCATCCTACAACATGGTAAATGGATATTCTACATTTGAACATTATGGACTGCTGACAGAAATTCTGAGAAATGAATGGGCATTTGAAGGATTTGTTATGACAGACTGGTATTCTGTAGGTACTGTATATGGAAAGAATGCAGGACAGAACGTACAGGCATGGCTGAACTATGCAGGAAATGACTGCGAGATGCCTGGAAATAACGTAGAAAAAGTATTGGAAGCTCTGGAAGACGGCAGCGTTATGAGACTTGGAGATCTGCAAAGATCCGCAATGGCAATGCTCAATGTTATCAAAGACAGCGAAGTATTTGAAGTAACGCTTGACAAGATTATCGAAAACAGCGATGATCCGGAACAAGTGGCAGAAGCACAGTCAGCAAAAGATATTCTGGCTCAGGAAAAAGCGAACTAAATAAAGAAAGATACCGTCAACGGTCTATTGCTTAGGAAGCAAACGGTCTGAAGCAGGTATTTGTATACAGAAAAGGGGCTGTGAAATAACAGTCTCTATGAAAAAAGAGGACTTTTCGTTCAAAATGAACGAAAGGTCCTCTTTTTGTGTTAAAATTAACTTGCGAT
>JAGZHZ010000049.1 GCA_018366495.1 Clostridiales bacterium | reverse complement strand
TGATTTGTAATCAGCAGGTTATCGGTTCGAGTCCGATCATCGGCTTTTTGGACCTTTAGCTCAGTTGGTTAGAGCAACCGGCTCATAACCGGTCGGTCCCGGGTTCGAGTCCCTGAAGGTCCATTCAAACTGGTTCAATCAATAAGCATTACTTAGAGATTTGGCCCAGTGGCTCAGTTGGTTAGAGCGTCGCCCTGTCACGGCGAAGGTCGTCGGTTCGAGTCCGATCTGGGTCGCTTCATTACAATTTTGTAGTGAAAAGATAATATGGGATCTTAGCTCAGCTGGGAGAGCATCTGCCTTACAAGCAGAGGGTCATAGGTTCGAGCCCTATAGGTCCCACTTCCAATTTTATATTGGTAAATGCCGGCGTGGCGGAACTGGCAGACGCACAGGACTTAAAATCCTGCGGGACTTATACTCCCGTACCGGTTCGATTCCGGTCGCCGGCATTCATAATGAGAGAGAAGAAGACTGAAAACATTGAAAATTCAATGATTTACAGTTTTTTTTTGTTTATAGACAAGACGAGAATATTTATGACTTTAAAATCAAATTGTCACCTTGGGATTGTAAAAAATCCTATTTCTACTTTGGTTTTCATTGAAATAGTTTGTATGAAGAATAATTGGAGAAGAAAGGAGAGTATGAATGTATTTTGATGTAAATACATCCATACAAGAAAAAGATGAAATATTTTGATTGCCATTGTGATACGCTGACACGTCTGGCGAACGAGGGAGGAAATCTGAGAAAAAATCAGATCAATCTGGATCTGGAGCGCATTGGAAATCAATTTTCCGGATATGGTCAGATTTTTGCACTGTGGACGGATGTCAAATCAATAAAAGGTTCTTTGGAAGAAGATTTTATGAAAATGTACCGAAAGGCATTGGCGCTGATCGAGGAACAAAAAGAGGAGATAACGCTGTGTAAAAGTGCAGATGACTTGGAAAATGCCTGGAGAGAAGGAAAGAAAGCGGCATTTTTGTCTGTAGAAGACGCTTCATATATGGGAGCGGCCATTGAGAATGCGAAAGAGCTGGGCATCCGTTTTGTGCTTCCTGTGTGGAATTATGAAAATGAGTATGGATATGGAGCAGCCGCAGATAATAAGAAAGGGCTGAAACCAGCGGGAATTGAGCTGATTCAAAAACTGGAAGAACAGGAGATTGTGATTGATGTTTCTCATCTGTCAGAAGGCGGCTTTTATGATGTATGTGAAAAGACAAAGAGACCATTTATGGCTTCGCACTCGAATGCGAGATCATACTGCGACAATGTAAGAAATTTGACAGATGACCAGATCCGCATTTTGATACAGAAAGAGGGATTCATGGGGCTGAACCTGTACAGAGAGTTTTTGGGAGATGACAGCTGCAGTTTAGAGCAGATTCTGTTCCACGCAGAACACGTTTTAGAACTGGGAGGAGAAAAGATTTTAGGATTTGGAAGTGATTTTGATGGCTGCGGAGATACGTTTCCGCATGGGATTACAGGAACAGAAAGTATGGAAAAAATCGTAGAACTTTTTCTGCGTCATAATTATTCAGAAGATCTTGTGAAAGATATTTTTTATCGAAATGCGGAACAGTTTTTGAAAAGAGTACTGTAGAAAACTTGACCAAAGACAGATTTAAAGTTACTTGGCGAAAATCCCGTTCGCTTTAGCTTATGGGCAATTAAATGAAACGGATATAAAACAGGAAAATACCTTAGGTTTTTCTTTGAGAGGTCTCAAGAGAAATCTAAGGTATTTTTGCATTTGTAAATGATTAGATTCGTTAGTAAAACCCCTTGCTTTCGCTGTAGGGAGTATCAAAAGATCAGACTTCCAATCTGATAGACTGCAAAGGAGACGATCCATGCCATGGAGAGTTGGAACAATGCAGCCCGAATTGCCCATTTCCATCCGTGCATCTCTTTTTTGATCGTGACAAGAGTTGCAGCACATGGGATATATAAAAGGCAGAATATCATTAAAGTATAAGCATTTAAAATGCCGAATCCCATCCCACCTAAAAGTTCGGTAAGACTTGCCATGCCGGCGGCAGAATTTAAATTGGAAATGCCAAATAAAACAGCACAGCTGGATACGACCACTTCTTTTGCTGAGATTCCTGCGATCAAAGCAACTGCAATCTGCCAGTATCCAAGTCCAAGCGGTGCAAAGAAAGGAACGATCCATTTTCCGATGACAGCTCCAAAACTGTTCCTCATATCAGAAGTATATCCGGAAGGAACAAAATTCAATAAGAACCACATTACAATAGAGGCAATAAAGATCGTAGTACCTGCTTTTGTGAGGAAATCTTTTACTTTTTCCCAGACATAAATAGCAACTGTTCTGGCGCTTGGCGCTTTGTATTCCGGAAGTTCAATCAGCAGAAGATTCTCGTTTTCTTTCTTATCGATCAGATGAAGGACATATGCGACGAGAATAGCAATGAGCAATCCAATCACATACATGGAATATGCGGCAAGCATGGCATATTTTCCAAAGAACATCTGAGAAAATAAAATATAGATCGGCAGTCTTGCACTGCATGACATAAATGGTGTGATCAGCATGATTTTATAGCGGTCACGGGGATTTTCCAGCGCACGAGATGCCATCAGCGCCGGAACGGTACAGCCAAATCCTAAGATCATAGGGATGAAAGCACGTCCGGAAAGACCAAGGCGTCCCATAATACCGTCCATCACATATGCAACACGCGCCATATAACCGCTGTCTTCCAAAATAGCAAGGGCCAGAAACAGAATAAAAATATTTGGAAGGAAAGTCAGCATTCCGCCTACACCTGCAATGATCCCGTCTGTCACAAGAGAAGTAATGGTAGAGTTGACCTGCATCTGCGCAAACAGGACAGCAACCCAGCCTGATACGTTTTCCATAAACAGTTCGATATATCCTTTCAGCCAGTCACCGATCGTAAATGTGAGAAAGAAAACAGCTGCCATAACGCATAAGAAAACAGGAATCCCCCAGAATGAATGCGTCAGAACCCGGTCAATTTTATCGGTGGAAGCTGCTTTTTTACTTTTGTTGACAAGCACTTCTTCAATGATCTCTTCAATAAAATCATATTTCTGATTGATCAGCTCGGATTCGTAGCTCTTATCAAGAACATCAGGGAGATCGACTGGATATTTTTGCGTAATCTCCGTATCCTGTTCCAAAAGCTTGATCGCGTGCCAGCGAAAATTTTTTATATCAGGGTAACGCACCATCAGCGCATCCATGATCTGGTCAATTTTATCTTCAATCTCATCACTGTAAACCATGGCATAGTCTTCATGATGATTATGTTTATGGCGCGTAGAATCCGAGTGATTATGCTGAAGCATTTCTGGTTTTGTAATGTTTTTATGATGTTCTGCCGCATGGATCAGAATGTCAAGCCCTGTTCGTTTTCGGGCAGAAACGGGAATAACAGGAATACCCAGCATCTCAGGGAGACGGTGCAAATCGATTTCCATCCCGCGCTTCTCCACGATATCCATCATATTTAAAGCGAGAATAACAGGCTTTCCAAGTTCCAGAAGCTGGAGCGTCAAATACAGATTTCTCTCAAGAGATGAAGCGTCTGCCACGTCGATGATCACATCGACTTCATCACTGAGAATAAACTGACGGGAAACCTGCTCTTCCATTGTATAAGAAGTCAGGCTGTATGTGCCCGGCAGATCGACCAGTTTATATTCATGGTCATGGTATTTCATAGCGCCTTCTACCTTTTCAACAGTTACGCCAGGCCAGTTTGCCACTTTTAAATTAGCTCCGGTATATGCGTTGAACAAAGTAGTTTTTCCACAGTTCGGATTTCCGATAAATCCGATTGTTAAATCTTGTTTCATTTTTCTAGTCCCTCACATTGATATTTTTTGAGATGCCGCGGCCTATTGCAAATCTCGTTCCGCGCACATTAATGATTAAAGTTCCATGACTTTTGCTGTTTAGAACAGAAACCGTTGTTCCGGAAGTCATCCCTAATGCTTCCAGGCGCTTTTGAAGCTGCAAAGGGAGATGGAGACTGTCAATCGTATAAGAATGTCCTTTTTTTCCGAGATCGAGTGTCATAAAAATGTTCACTCCTTCCTAATACAATGTATTTATGGTTGATATTCCTTACATTCAGTAAGGAATGATCCTTTTTGCTGCCATCGTTAAAGATCATTATAAATAATAATATAGAAGCCACCTGATATTCTTGTGAGAAGACAAGAAAACGTTCCGATGACATTTTACAAAATTAGCGGTGACACCCGAAAGTTAGATTTGCTTAACTTTCCAAAAATCAGAATAGGTTAAATGAGAAAAAAAGTCAATAGTTTATAAAAAAATTTTTGAAAAAGAATGTCGCAGATCAGTATATCTATGAAGAAATCAAACATCAGATAGAAAACATAGAATAGTTTTTTTGAGCAATCAAATGATACAATTTAAAAACTATTCAAAAAAATAAAAAAATTTCAAAAATACTATTGACAAATAAAACAAAATGATATAGAATACTCATTGTTGTGAGGGACACAAACAAAGAACTTCACAAGATGTGCGTTTAGCTCAGCTGGATAGAGCGTTTGGCTACGGACCAAAAGGTCGGGGGTTCGAATCCTCTAACGCACGTTAAAAGAGAGAAGCACTCCAAAATGGAGTGCTTTTTTTGTTTGAAAACAAGCCAGATAAGATAAGAAAGACGGCAGTGACAAACAGGGATCTGCTTTTTTGCTCAGAGCGTATTTTTGTTCCGTGTATGAGAAATAAAGTGAAAAATCTTTTTAGTGTGAGGCAGATCATATATTTTTTGGTGCAAATATGTCGAGATACTATAAACAGGAATCTAACGTCAGAAGATCAAAAAAGCCTGGATTTTTCTTTAAGATGCCATAAGAGTGTTCCAGATAAGATTTTGCTCTTTTTGTGTCAACATTCAGATAAATTTTTCCAATATTTAACTGAATAGCAGCCAGATCGAGAAGCTGCGGCACACAGATGGAATCTTCTATGAAATTTTTCTGAAAAAACTGACAACAGCGCTTAGAACAATCGAGCGCCTTTTGGATCTGGCATGTTTCATAGTAAAGTACGCTAAGAGAATGATATACAGAAATACAGGAGGGATGGTCTTCTCCATACAAATTTTGATAAAGGCAGAGAAGTCTCTCTGACAGGGAGATTGCTCTGGAATAATATCCAATGTCGCGATATACTCCGATCATAGCATAAAGAAATTCAGCGTCTTCCTGTGTGCAGAAATCTTGAGAGAGCAGATCATTTAAAAACCATCCGAACTGAATCAGCTCTTTTTGAAGAGAAACAGTATGACTGCGGTGTTGAAGAATCTCCTTTGTGAGAAAGACAAGGAAAGAATGACACGTCTGATACAGAACAGTCTGGAACTGTGTTCGGACTGCACACGCAATCACAGGGTGAATCATGTATTGAGAAGAATAAATGCCATTGCTGTAGCAAGGAACTTTTTTCAACCATCCTTTTTCAGCGAGACGATTTAAGTCAGTTTTATTTTTTAGATGAAACCATGATTTTATTTTTTTAAAATCAAATAACAGAGAAGGCAGAACAGAAAGCTGAATTAAAAGTTTTGTCTCAGATTCTGAACAGTTGCAGACGTGAAACAGTTTCCATAACTGCAGATTGATCTGTTCCTCGCTCTGGAGTTTTTCGTGCGTGGAGGAAACCTCTTCCTGACTGAAAGAAAAGCCGCATCGTTTTAATTGATTTAAAAATTTATATAAACAACTTTCTTCCGTGTTGGCAAGTTTTGCCAACAATTCTATAGTGACTGTATGACAGTCTGCCAAAGAGAGAATCTGTCCAATAGATTTATCATCTCGATTCCCATGATAATAATAATAAAATAAATCCATACAGTCTGAGAGGGGAAGTTCCTGAACATACACTTTTTTTAAAGTATAGAGTCCGTCCATTCGGCTGGAAATCAGAAAGCGACAAGATAAAAAACTGATGACTTTACATAAATCAGGGTCATTTACATCTTCCACATGATCAATGACAAGAAGCAAAGAGGAGCCATACTGTCGAAGCAGACGCAGAGCATCCTGAAACAGCTGTTCATATTTGCCGCTTGTCTCAGGGACCCCAAGTCCGCGGATAAGAGACAGGGCAAAACTGTTTTCGATATAGTTAATCCACACAATATGAGTAATGCCAGATTCCTCAGAAGGAGTCTGGTATATTTTTTTAACCACATCTTTTGCAAGCTCTGTCTTTCCAATTCCACCGATTCCATGAAGAAAACAGGAAGAACCAGAATATAAAAGCGAGATGATTTCAGCAGATTCCACAGCGCGTCCGATAAAATAAGGCGCTTTTGAAGAGGGGAGTGCATTCAAAAATACGGGGTAAGCAGAAGAAGAAAAATCAGACTGGGCGAGAAGTTCATGATGTTTTGAGAGTAAGACGTCTGAAATCAAAGAGTCGTTCAGAATAGCACAATCTTCCATCAAATTCAAAATAAGATCTAAGATTTTAAGCAATGCTTTGCGGGAAGAAACATTATCCGCAGAGTAAGTATTTTTTAAAAAAGAAAAATTTACATGAAAAAGATCATCTAAAAGTGAAATAAAGCCATTTGCGCCATCTACAGCCTGCGGCTCTTTAAATTTACTGTTTTTACGCTGATCCGGAAAAAACAGCTGGGAAAAGAGAAAAGACAGGCGTTTGTGTGTGCGTGGATTGATTGCTTTCTCTTGTTTGATTCGGTCATTGAAATAGGCGCGGTAGAAAACAGAATCATCTGAAAAATTCCATTGATCCATCTCAATCATTACTGTTCCGACACATCGCATCAACAATTCCCGCAAAAAGAAAGAAGAAGAAAAAGTATTTTTTGTGTCTGATTGTTTTTTTTGAATTTTTGTCTTCGGCATAGAAATAAGACCTCCTTAGTATGTTTTTTTGACTTTTTATGCTCCACAATGCCATATAAATTTCAGACCACCCTTAAAAAAGCCTGTATTTATGCGGGATACAGCCATTTGAAAAAACCAACTGGAATCTGTATGGAAACCAACTGAACAGAAATGGTAAAGTTTGGACATCAGATAGCCAGATGAAAATGCTTTCATTTGATGGAAAGTATCTGCCTGAAATGGAACAAGAAAAGATATAAAAAAAGTGTATCATATGCTTTTTGATTGTGCAAGAGCGTACCTATTTTGATTTTAGAAAGCGATTCTTCTTATTTTTGATTTGTTTTTTCTTATTCAACAGATATGTTTTTTACACCATTTATGCAAAGAAAGAGAGCACATCGAAAGCGGTCTGGTTCATCTGTAAAAAGATAAAACAATTTTTTCAAAGATAGGAGGTGAAAACATGAACAAAGAAATCATTGTTGCATTTTTAAGCTTAGTTGGAACGGCTTTTGGAAGTATCGTGGGAATCATGGCAGCAAACCGTCTGACGACATATCGAATCGAGCGGCTGGAAGAAAAGGTAGAAAAACACAATCATCTGGTAGAGCGGATGGTTAAGGTGGAGGAATCGACGAAATCTGCCCATCACAGACTCGATGAACTTATAGCGGAGCGGGAAGCCTGAAGACAAAAGATCTGTACAATGAGGGCTGAAAGGAACCGTAAAAGTACGGAGCGTCTCGGAACAGGGGAAAGAACAGAAAAATAAGAAAGATAAAAAATAGGAGAGAAATACAAAAAAGAGGAATAGAAAAATGAAAACAGACGAAAAAGAAAAGGTTAAAATCAGCACGCTCGTGCGCACGGCAGTTTTGGCGACAGCTTTGCTGAACCAGTGTCTGCAGATCGCAGGATTTTGTCCTATGCCTGTAGGGGAAGAGGAGTTGTATGAGATTCTGACAGGCGTTTTTACAATGGGAGCGGCGATCTGGAACTGGTGGAAAAATAACAGTTTTACGCAGAAAGCGCTGGAAGCAGATGCGTGGAGAAAACAAAAGGAGGAAGAAAGAGAATGAAGAAAAAAGTATTGTTGATTGCAGGGCATGGCGAAGGCGATCCCGGAGCTGTCTCAAAATGGGGAAAAGAAGCAGATCTGGCAAGAGAGCTTTTGATGCGGATACTCCCATTTATAGATCAGATTGTATTAGATCCCGAAGTATATGACATGGAAAAAGACTGCTACCAGCAGACCAAAAAGGGAAAAGGACCGGACTATGGCGATCAGGACTTTATTTTGGAAATCCATTTTAATGCAAAGCACAAAAAAGACGAAGATGGAGATGGGGTATTTACTGGAACAGGGGGATATATCCACAGCGGCGCAGATCCGATTGTAGCAGAAGCAATGATAGACAAGATCGGATCATTAGGATTTCGGAAATGGTGTCTTTGTGAGACGGATGAACTTTGCAACTGTAATGCAGCATGGAATGCAGGAACGCCCTACTTTTTGCTGGAAACGGTATTTCTGGACGACGGAGATGATATGCAGTTTTACAACAGAAAAAAAGAAGAGGTAGCAAAAAGCATCGCAGATGTCTTGAATGAAAAAGTAGGAGAAAAACAGTCTGTGTCCGATCCAAAAGAAGAAAAAAAGATGTATCGAGTTCAGTGTGGAGCATTCTTAAAACGGACGAATGCAGAAGTACTAAAAAAACAGCTGGAACAGGCAGGATTTTCAGCAATAATTGTAGAAAAATAAATTTGTTGAAAATTCTGCGACAAAATAAAATGAGCAACTCTTTTATATATAGACGTCTGTGAAAAACAGGCGCAGAAAAAAAGAGAAACAGGAGGATTTAAAATGAATTCAGAAAAAGAAAACCAAACAAACAACAACACAGGAAAAGAAGAAATGGAGGAAATGCAGATGAGAGAAGAGACAGGAAAAGCAGTCTGGTATGATGACAGTCTGGAAGAGCAAAGTGAGAAAAAGAACAAAAAGTGTA
>JAGZHZ010000048.1 GCA_018366495.1 Clostridiales bacterium | reverse complement strand
GTGCGCCTTTTCAGCGTATGATTCTAGCAATTTATACACAACAAAAGCAAAAAGAGGGATGTGAAAAAACTCAATCGAGTTTTTTCACATCCCCTTTTTTATTTTGTCAGTTCAAAAGTCATCACAACAGGGTTGTGGTCAGAATAGGCAAATTCCGTATCCAAGATTTTAAATTCTTTGCAGTTAACATTGTCGGAGATCAAAAATCCATCGAGCGTCACAACAAAAGATTGTTCCGGATCATATGGGATATCTGTATTTCTGGAACTCTTTGCCATGGTTTGCTGTTCCTCTTCAGGGAGCAGATCCATAACGTTTACAAAGCCTTCCGGCAGATACTCACGTGGGAATGGATGTGCCCAGGAAGGCGTGGAATCGTCTTCCTCCGCGCTTTTATTCATATTGTGGTTAAAATCACCGCCGCATACAATATAATTTCCCAGCGCTCTCTCAGCTTTCATGTCTTCCATCAGCATTTTCATCTGTCCTTCTCTTACGGAAGCGTCATTTCCATATGCAGACATATGGACAGAATAGATACAAAGCTTCTTTCCGTCAGAGACGGGGATTTTGGACACGGAATAGCACCGATCGAGATCAAGAAACTTGGAAAATCCGGAAGCAATCGGAAAACTGCGCCGGATAGCAGATGTAATCGGAAAGCGAGAGTAAAAAGCAAGGGAAGACAAAGACTTTCCGTGTGGCTCCCACGGTGGAACCATCAAAAATGCGGAGTCATAGTTAATGGAATACTGATAATAATAGTCTGAAAATGACTGCGTTAAAAGATCAATCTGATTGACATGGTGACTTCGTGTAGAGTCAAGATCTACTTCCTCGAAAATCGCAAAATCTACATTTTCATTTTGTGCAGTCTTCGCGGCGCCTGTGACGAGATCCACCACACTGTCACGGCTTTTTGCAACGGAACTTTTTCCGCCATCCATAAAAAATGTGAAATCAGGGGAGTATGCGCCAAAGCCGATATTATAGCTGATGATACGATAATCCGTATTGAACTGAATCACATCATCTGAATTTTCCTGCGTCACAGGCGCGTGGATTTCTAATAGAAGGTTGTCTTCAATTCGATGGTACGTCAAAATCACATACAGTGCATACAAAATAATAAGAACAACAAGAACAAGCAGGATTTTTCCTGCAATTTTCAAAAATTTCATACTCATTCCTCACTCTTTTTTTTATATGGGCAGAATATTCTGTCCTTTTTTCAGTATACCATGGAAATGGAAAAAGAAAAAGCATGGTTCTGTTTTGAAACAAAAATCATAAACTGGTTAAAAAGAAAACGTCTGTTTCTGTGTGAGATCAGAAACATTCGGGACTGTGAGAAAAAGAAAGGACAGGGAGCAGAGCATGGAAAGAGAAAAGAAAATAGATCAGATATTGTACAAATTCCGAGGGGCAGGGCTTTTGGGACTGTGTCTGCTTTTGTTTGTCAGCGGACTGTACTATTTGGGAGGGGAGAAAGAGCCTGGCAGTATGCCGGCGAGTGCGGAGATTAGAAACCAGAAACTTCCAATCTGCTGCGTCGATACAGAACAGCCGAAAGTATCATTCAGTTTTGACGCAGCGTGCGGGGGAGGAAAATAGCGCAAATAAAAAAAGAGCCGCTGCTCAACAGACAGAAAATGTCTATTTTGCAGCAGCATTTTTGAGACGGAAAAAAGCTTTAAAAAAGGTATCTGTGATAAAAATTGCGATGGCGATCATACCCGCCATCTGAAGGGTATAGACGAAATAATAAGAAGCCATAGAGCCGCCATTGTCTTTCAGCAAAAAACAATAAACCATTCGATACATTCCGATCCCAGGAACAAGAGGCAGCAATCCCGGAATTAAAAATAAAGTAACAGGCGCTTTCTTCCAGCGGGCGAAGATATGCGACATTACAGAGACAACAAGCGCTGCAAGAAACATATCGAGCATTTCATTAAAGCTGTGATCCGTCATCCATTTGTAGAGCAGCCATCCGACAGCTCCGACAATGCCGGAGAGATTCAGATATTTTTTAGGCACACAGAGAATAATGCAAAATGCAATTACAGCGCAGTAAGACCCGATTGCATGAACCAATATCATCAAAAATAGTTCCTCCTGATTAAATAAAATTTTTTCTTAAAAAAAAGAAAAGAGAGCCGAGCAGCTTGAAAGTCCCACACCGATGCCGACAGCAATGGAAGCGGCGATGACAAAAGCTTCAATCATTCTTGCGCTGCCCGACATAAAATCACCTTCCAGCGTATCGCGTATTCCTGTAGTCATTGCCATACCAGGCAGAAGAACCATGACAGAACCGGCAATCAGAGGTTCCAGAAGCAGCTCTGAAAAGACAGTGGTCTGAAAGAAGAAGCTGGAAAAAGCGATCAGATAGCTGACAAACAGGTTCAGTACAAAACTGTTTAATTTCAGTTTTTTATTCACCATACGACCTAAAACAATGAAAAGACCATTGAATCCCGCAACCCAAAACTCTGTGGCTGTACCGCCTAAAATGACAGCAAAACAGGAGGCGCACATGATAATGGCAATGTATGTCAGCCAATCTGGATAGGAGACGGATTTCATATATTTTAGCTGATGAAAGGTCTCCTTTAAAGTCAGCTCTCCGCTGCAGTATTTTCTGGAAATGTCATTGATTTTTTCAATATTTCCAAGATTTGTCTGTTTTTCACCGACACGGCGGTTTAAGCTGATCGTACCGATCTGCCAATCCTCAAGCGTCAGCATAATGCCGGTAGTAACGACAAATGCATCGCATCTGGCAAAATTTGTCGTTTTCAGGATACGGCTGATGGTATCTTCAACACGATACGTCTCAGCTCCGGCGATCAGCATCATTTCACCCGCCAGCATGGCAGTGTCTGCAACAAGATGATAATCAATAATTTCCGGTTTTTTTGAATCGGATTTCATAAATTCTGTTATCCTCCAATTTAAAATAAAACTGATCTTATTATATCTTTCTTCACAAAAAAAGGCAAGGTAAAACAAAAAGTATGAGCATACAATAAAAAAGAAAAAAGGCAGGTATTTTGATGGAAATAAAAAATGAAAATAAAAATTTGGAAAACAAAGAAAAAATCGAGACAGCGTCTCATACAGAAAAAGAAGAGAAATTGTCCAGACATAAAAAAGAATATACAGTAAAACGAACTTTTCTGGGAAAAATTTCAAAAGAAGAAATGATCCGCACGGTAGTGCAGATTTTTTTAGAATCAGATACGGAAAGTTGTCTTTCAAAAAACAGTTTAAGACAAAATGATATCTTTCTTTGATAAAAAGCAGGAAAAAAATATGCGCATGAAACCTCCGCCGTGGGGAAACGAAGAGACGCAGAAAATTTTAGACATTCTGGAAAAATACAATATAAAAGCAACTTTTTTTGTGACAGGAGAATGGGTTAGAAAATATCCAAAGGATGTCAAAAAGATAGCAGAAGCAGGGCATGATCTTGGAAATTACAGTGAACATTATAAAAATATGAAAGGATTAAGCGAAGAAGAATGCCGCAGAGAAATTATGGAAGTTCATCAAAAAGTAAAGGCATTGACGGGAGTGGAAATGAATCTGTTCCGGTGTCCGCACGGAGAATATGACAATGAAATGATGAAGAATGTGACAAACTGTGGGTATTATCCAATTCAATGGTCTGTTGATTCTCTCGACTGGAAAGATTACGGAGCGGAGAGCATCATTCAAACGGTTTGCGATCACACAGAACTGAAAAATGGAGCGATTATACTGATGCGCAATGGGGCTAAATATACGGCGGACAGTCTGGAACAGATGATTTTAGAAATTCAGAAGAAAGGATTTCAGATTGTGCCTGTCTCAGAACTGATCTATTATGAAAATGATCATATGGATGAGCAGAGAAAATAGTTTTTGGATACCGAAACAGGAAAGAAAAGCGACAAAAATGAAAATTGGCTTGCATTCTGCGGGGAAAAAATATAGAATCCAGAGAGAAACAAACGTAAGAGACCGGCTATACGAGAGGAGAAAATAAAAATGAACATCAGACAAAGCATAATATTTTTGGCAATGGCAGGCATGGCCAGTATCTGTTCTATGCAGGCTGACGCAGAAGAGATGACCGGAACACAGATGCAGAAGACTATGACAGAGGAAGAACAAAAGAAAGAAGAAGCAAAGGAATATCTGAAAGAAAATGGCGTATGGACTTCATCGGAAAGTATGACGATGTCCTTCACGCTTCCGGACAACAGCTGGGAGAGCGATGAGGAAGGCGATCAGGGATATGAATGCTGTTTCGTGTCGGGAGAAAACAGAATAGAATTTCAAATTTTTTCAGGAGAGACAGCCCAGATTCAACCAGAAGATATTCCCAAGGATGAAGAAGAGATGCAGAGCATGGCAGGAGAGGAAATGGAAGTAATTGAATTTGAGACAGAAGTTTCAGAGAAACAGACCGTGATCAAGACTATTCTGGAATTTCCAGAGACAGAGAAAGAGATCTACCATTATGCTGTCTCTTTTCAGCTGTATCAGGGAGACGAATACCTGGAAGCATCTGCCTATACGGACGATGAGCAGATGATCTATATTCTGCTGGAATCTTTATCAAGTACAGAACTTTTATAGGGATTTTTCAAGTATTTCAGCGGCAGGGATTGACAAAAAGAAATCCCCCTGTTATGATAAAAAACAGAGCAAAGGCGTTCTTCAGAAATAGGGAAAGAACGCCTTTTTTTGATTTTAAAAAGGACAAGGAGCGCAGAAATGCAACATTATACAAAAAAGGATATCTTAAAGCTGGTGGAAGAGGAAGACGTAGAATTTATCCGCCTGCAGTTTACAGATGTATTCGGAACGTTAAAAAATATTGCAATTACATCGAGTCAGCTTGAAAAAGCTTTGGAAAACAGAATTGTATTTGACGGCGCGTCGATTGACGGATTTGTAGGAATCGAGGAGTCCGATATGTATCTGTATCCGGATCTGGACACATTTACGATTTTTCCATGGCGCCCTCAGCAAGGGAAAGTGGCACGTTTTATCTGTGATGTCTATCGGTCAAACAAGGAACCGTTTGAGGGGGATTCCAGGCAGATCTTAAAAAGTGTGCTGAGAGAAGCAGAAGAGCTGGGATATGAGTTCTATGTAGGACCTGAGTGCGAATTCTTCCTGTATCCTATGGACAATGAGGGACAGCCGACAAACACGACAACAGAAAAAGCAGGATATTTTGAGCTGGGACCGGTTGATTTTGGGGAAAATGCCAGACGGGATATGGTACTGACTTTAGAAGAAATGGGGTTTGAGATTTTAGCTTCCTATCATGAGAAAGCGCCGGCGCAGCATGAAATTGATTTCCGCTATGACAAAGCCTTACGTACAGCAGACAATATTATGACCTTTAAGCTGGCTGTGAAGATGGTGGCAAGACGTCACGGATTACATGCCACTTTTATGCCGAAGCCGCGGATGGAACATCATGGTTCCGGAATGCATACGCATATGTCTTTATTTCGAGACGGAAAAAATATTTTTGATGATCCGGACGGGGAGGCAGGTTTGAGTCAGGAGGCATATTATTTTATCGGGGGATTGATCCGGCACTGTAAAGCGATCACCGCAATCACAAATCCACTTGTAAATTCATACAAGCGTCTGACTTCCGGATATGATGCCCCGCGCTATATTGCATGGGCGGAGAATAACAGAAGTCCTCTGATCCGCATTCCTTCAGCAAGAGGAATGGCAAGCAGAGTAGAACTTAGAAGTCCTGATCCGTCCGCAAATCCATACCTGACAATCGCTTTATGTCTTGCAGCAGGGCTGGACGGAATCAAAAATAAAATAAGTCCGCCGAAACTGGCAAAAGGAAATATTTTTACAATGACAGAACAGGAACGGAAAAAAGAGGGGATTGAGACTATGCCTTTAAGTCTGAAAGAAGCTCTGACCGAAATGGAAAAAGATCCTTTGGTTCGTGACGTGCTGGGAAATCATATTTTTAAAAAATATCAGCAGGCAAAAGAGAAAGAATGGGAAGAATACATAAATTTTGTGACAAATTGGGAGATTGAGCAATATCTGTACAAGATCTGATCATGGTATGTGCGAAAGGAAAGGAGATGCGAATGGTATCCGCTATCATCGTGTTTTCAAAGCTGGAGGATGCAAAGAACATCCGAAACATTCTGCAGCGGGCAGGATATCCCACAGCAGCAGTCTGTACAAGCGGAATCCAGGCACTTAGCTATGCAGATCGGTTAGGCGAAGGACTGGTAATCTGCGGATATCGGGTGAATGATATGATTTATTCAGAACTGAGGGAAGATTTACCGCCCGATTTTGAGATGATTCTGGTCGCATCAAAACAGGTTTTAAGTGATTACAGCCAGGGGGATGTCGTAGCGCTGAGCACACCGCTCAGGGTGAATGATCTTATCAATACAGTGGAGATGATCACCACTGGCCTTTTAAGAAAAAAGAAAAAAAACAAACAGAGAAAAGAGCGCACGGAAGAAGAAAAAAAATTACTAAGAGAAGCAAAAGAACTTTTGATGGACAGAAATCATATGACAGAGGAAGAAGCACATCGATATCTGCAAAAATGCAGTATGGACAGTGGAAACAGTCTGATGGAGACAGCGCAGATGATTTTCAGTCTGTATAAATTTACCGGATAAAGAATTTTAGAACAGTGTGCTGCAGGAGGAATAGAATGATGAAATTTACAAAAATGCAGGGAATAGGAAATGATTATGTATATGTAAATTGTTTTAAGGAGACTGTGGACAATCCATCTGAGACAGCCAGAAAAGTGAGTGACCGCCATTTTGGAATCGGATCAGATGGATTGATTTTAATTAAACCGTCACAGAATGCAGACTGTGAAATGGAAATGTACAATGCGGATGGAAGCAAAGGAACAATGTGTGGGAATGGAATCCGCTGTGTCGCAAAGTATGTATATGATTATGGGATTGCGAAAAAAACAACGCTTACCGTTGCCACAGGCGCTGGAATTAAGACATTAGAGCTGGATATCAAAGATGGCAAAGTAAGGAATGTGACAGTAGATATGGGAGAACCTGTTTTTGAGACGGAAAAAATACCTGTATTGTCTGAAAAGAAAACATGGGTGAATGAACCGATTGAAATAGGAGGAAAGACGTATGGCATCACAGCTGTCTCTATGGGAAATCCTCATGGAGTGGTATATATGGAGGATATAAAGAATCTGAATATAGAAGAGGTGGGGCCTGAATTTGAACACCATGCTTGTTTTCCTGACCGTGTCAATACAGAATTTTGTCATGTTCTGGACAGAAATACAGTGGAGATGAGAGTATGGGAGCGGGGCTCCGGCGAGACACTTGCCTGTGGAACAGGTGCGTGCGCCGTAGCGGTTGCATCTGCCTTAAATGGATATACAAAAAGAAGTGTGACGATCCGTCTTCTGGGGGGAGATCTGCAGATTTTATGGGATGAAAAGACAAACCATGTCTTTATGACAGGACCTGCAGAGGTTGTCTTTGACGGAGAGATCCAACTCTAAACATTAAAAGAAGACAGAAACGGAGGAAAGAGAAATGGTAAAAATAAATGACAATTTTTTGAAACTTCCTGGAAACTATTTATTTTCTGAGATTGCAAAAAAAGTAAGCGTTTTTGAAAAATCCCATAAAGAAAGCCGATTGATACGACTGGGAATTGGAGATGTGACATTGCCTATTGTGCCGGCTGTCATTGAAGCT
This sequence comes from Clostridiales bacterium, assembly GCA_018366495.1. Classification (GTDB taxonomy): domain Bacteria; phylum Bacillota; class Clostridia; order Lachnospirales; family Lachnospiraceae; genus JAGZHZ01. The sequence continues at coordinate 1,199 of JAGZHZ010000048.1, read as the reverse complement.
GTACATAAAGCGGCAGATGAGATGGGGCGAAAAGAAGGGTTTCATGGATATGCTCCGGATCTGGGATATGAGTTTTTACGCAATGTGATTGCAGAAAAAGATTATAAGGCCAGAAGTTGTCAAATTAATGCGGATGAAATTTTTATTTCGGACGGAGCAAAAAGCGATTCTGGAAATATACAGGAAATTTTTTCGATAGAAAATAAAATTGCTGTCTGTGATCCAGTATATCCAGTCTATGTGGACACAAATGTGATGGCTGGAAGAGCAGGAATATATCAAAAAGAGACAGAGCGATGGAGCGATGTAATTTATCTGCCATGCAGGGAAGACAATCATTTTATTCCTGAATTGCCAAAAGAAGCGCCAGATTTGATTTATCTTTGTTTCCCGAATAATCCAACTGGATCGGCAATTACAAAAAATGAGCTTCAGATTTGGGTGAATTATGCTAATAAGACGGGGGCAGTCATTATTTATGATGCCGCATATGAAGCGTATATTACAGAAGAAGATATTCCACATTCGATTTATGAATGTGAAGGAGCCCAGACATGTGCGATTGAGCTGAGATCTTTTTCAAAAAATGCAGGATTTACAGGAATGCGTTTAGGATATACGGTGATTCCAAAAGAATTGGTTCGAGGGGGTGTGGCTCTGCATAGTTTGTGGGCGAGACGCCATGGGACAAAATATAATGGAGCGCCTTATATTATTCAAAGAGCAGGTGAAGCTGTTTACACAGAGAAAGGTGAAGAACAAATCAAAAAACAGATTGCATATTATATGCGTAATGCAAATGTAATTTTGGAAGGATTAAAGAACATAGGATTTAAGGTGTCAGGAGGAGTGAACGCACCTTATATCTGGCTGAAGACACCAGATCAGATGACATCATGGCAGTTTTTTGATTTTCTTCTGGAAAAAGCAAATGTAGTTGGAACACCAGGATCTGGATTTGGACCGGGAGGAGAAGGATACTTCCGTTTGACCGGATTTGGAACGTATGAAAATACAGTTGAGGCAATTGAAAGAATAAAAAGAAGTTTTTAACCCAAATTTTAATTAAAAGAGGCTGCCGCATTAAATTTTTACTTTAGTGGTGTGCTACCTGTCAAGAGGACAATAAAAAATAATAAATTTTGTATCGTCAGCCAAGTTTTGGCTGGCGATATTTTTAGGCTGCTTTTATATATTGA
>JAGZHZ010000014.1 GCA_018366495.1 Clostridiales bacterium | reverse complement strand
AGCGAACTGTCAAAACTAAACATAGAGTAAAACGCTTGCATCTATCATTTTGGTGCAAGCGTGATTCATGGGCAGCGTAGCAATATTTTGCGCTTACGATATATCTCTATCATAATGAAAAAAGAAACCGTCAAAGATATTTATAATTAAGATTATAATTATAATAGGAAGAGAAACAGCAAATGGATTTTGAGTATCTTTTTCATTTGCCGGAGAGGAAAAAAGTAGTGGAAAACAGGAAATTATGATAAAATAAAGCTGATTTCGGAGAAAGGGGAAAATGACATACAATGAAGAGGACAGCGGCAGTGATCGCCGGAATTTTTCTGACCATTTTTTTGATCCTTCTATATCCTGATCCAGGCATGACGCCGGAGGAGGAGAGTAATTCTGTGCGGCTGACTTTCATCTCGCCGTTTGCAAATACAGGATACTGGGGAACTGCGGCGACCGGAATTTTAGATGCGGCAGAAAAATATGGAATGAATGTCAAGTGCATCGGGTTTGCAGAGTCCGATCCGCAGAAACAGATACGATATATAAAAAGTGCAATTTATTCTCACGCCGACGGGATTATCACTGCGGGGATCGAAAATTCCGAAGAGTTTAAGGAAGCGCTGGATATGGCAAGCGAGGCAGGCATACCAGTGATTCTGATTGACTGCGATATTGAAGGCAGTGATCGTTTGTGCTATATTGGAACAGACAATTTTGAGGCAGGGAGACTGGCAGGTCAGGATATTGTGGAAGCGACAGAAGGAAAAGGTTCCGTTGCGATCATAAGAAATGAAAAATCTTCCATCAATCAGCAGGAACGAATCAATGGCATGAAGTCTGTGATTGAGCAGTATCCGGATATGAAGATTGTGACGGTACTTCAGGGAAACCAAAATTATATGATTGCAAAGGAACAGATTGTAAATATGCTGAAGGAATATCCAGATATTGATGTGATTTTTTGCCCGGAAGGCTATTCTTCTATCTGCATCAGCCAGTTTTTGATGGAAGAAAAAGAGGGATATGAGGATCTGAAAGTGGTGGCGTTTGATCTGAGTGATGAATCGCTTGAGATGTTGAAACAGGGAAAAATTTATTCTATAATTCAGCAGGACCCTTATACGATGGGGCAAAAAGCGGTAGAATATCTCCGTCAATATTTAAGCGGGGAGTCACAAATACAATCTGAAACGTACACAAATGTTCAGAATGTGAGACGGGAAAGCATAGATCAGCTTTATAAATACGGGAGCAAAGATGTGATATGGCATACTTATTAAAAAAATCAGAAAAACATACGACAAAGTATCGTCTGACAAAGTATTTTTTAACATTGTTGTCACTGGGAATCCTGTTTACTCTTTGTACGCTGTATTTTCATTTTGCCACAGCAAAACAGTATGATATTACGATTGAACAGAGTATCTGTCTAAATCAGTTTTACTCGACGCTGGACGAATTAAATATGGATATCGGACTGTACTGGCAGGACAGCGGCTCAATGGGATCAGGAGAAATTCTGAAAAAATTTGACGAGATTGACGAGCTTGTGGAAAAATTGCAGAACAGAAGAATCAGTCCGAACTATGCAAGAGATATTCATGATATAAAAGAAATGATGAAAAGCTACAAAAGCCTGTTTTCCTCTCTTTCCATTCAACTCAACGCACTGAATCAGGATCGGTTTAATACCAGCCTCTTATCGGAAGTAAATGAGATTTATTTTGAAATGGAAGAGATTTTTCAGATTCTCTATTCGGATTTTAAAAATCTGCATTTGACAATGCTGGAGAATGCAAAACAGATTCAGTCAGATTTATATAAAAAAACATTTGCCTATACGATTTTACTTGCGTTTTCCATTTTACTTTTGGTGGTGACAGGGATCAGACGGTCAAAAAGACTGACAAATCAGATTGTACATCCGATTCAGAAACTGACGCAGTCTGCGGAGATGATTCTGGACGGCAAGATCGATGAATTTGAACGGATTCCTGCGCTTGACCGGGAAAACAATGAAATTATGATTCTGGTCAATGCGTTCAATACCATGATAGAACAGATGCGCAGCTACATCAAAGAGATTGAAGAAAATGCCAGTGCAAAAGTGTCTCTCCATGAGAAAGAACTGGAAAATTTAAAGATCAGCAATCTGTTAAAAAGCAGCGAGCTGAAGGTACTTCAGATGCAGATCAATCCCCACTTTTTATTTAACACTTTGAATATGATTGCGCAGACGGCATATCTGGGGGATTCGGACACAACCGTATTTCTGCTTGGGAAGACAGCGGAGCTTTTGCGCTACAGCCTCGACTTTATGGGAAGATCTGTAACGCTGGCAAGGGAGCTGACAATGCTCGGAGATTATATTTATCTGCAGGAGCAGAGATTTGGAGAGCGCATAGAATTTGAGTTTGAGCTGGATGAAAAATTTCATCAGATGCACATTCCATGTCTGATTTTGCAGCCTCTTGTGGAAAATGCGATCACTCATGGAGTGGGATCTTATACCGAAAATGGAAAGATTCAGATTAAGACAGTATATGATGAAGAGCAGAAATGCGGAATCATCTCGATTGGAGATAACGGACTTGGAATGAGTCCGAAACGGGTAGAGCAGCTTCAGCAGGAGCTTCACTGTCAGAAAATTCAGAGAGAAAAAATAGGACTTGCCAATGTCTATATGCGCCTGCAGATTTTTTATGACCAGAAGGCAAAGATGGAGATTTTCAGTATTCCGGGAGAATGGACGGAAATCAGACTGATTTTGCCATATACGCTTGACGATGGAAATAGAGAGAGGGGGTAAAGGGATGTATTCTCTTATCATCGCAGATGATGAAGCGATCGAATGCCGAGGAATGGAGATGCGGATTCAAAATCATTTCGCAGATATTGAATTGCTTCCAAGTGTCTACAATGGCATTGATTTTTTAAAGAGTGTGGAACAGTATCGCCCTGATATTGCGATTGTGGATATCAATATGCCGGGACTGACAGGGCTGGAAGCGTTGAAAATTTTAAAGTTAAAATCGTTTTCAATGAAAATCATTATCAACACGGCATATAATGATTTTGCGTACATTCAGGAAGCGCTTGCTCTTGGCGCTTCCGGGTATCTGCTGAAACCGATTGAACATCAAAGCTTCTGCGACACACTGAATCGTGTGCTGGCAGCGATTGATGAAGAAAGAAAACATTCCAGGATTTTTCAGGAGACAAATCAGATGATGGAGCGAATGAAAAAAGCAGTTGAGGACGATATCATGTCATCTGTGATTTTAGGTCAGCCGAACGAGGAAAGTTTTCATGTCTATTTTCAGACGCTGCCGGAACCGTATCAAGGGGGTCTGTTTGCGGCGGTGTCTCTTGGGTCAGAAAAAGAAGGCGGCGATTCAGAACATCTTCTGCCAGAGATTGAAAGAATTATAAAGAAAGAATTGTATGCGTTCTGCCAGTACCAGATTAAAGCATATCAGGGGATCATCTATTTGTATTTGATTCCTGGAACAAAGGTGACAAAGGACAATTATCAGCCCTGGGCAAGAAATATCGCAGATGTATTAAAAGAAGAAGTTTTCAGAAAAACAAAAGCGGAGATTTACTTTGGATTCAGCAAATGGAAAGAGACGTTTGATAAAATGTATGAGGCATTTCGGGAATGTAATCTTGCGCTCCGCTCAAAAGGAGACGGAATTGGATTTTTTGAGGAACCTCATTTGAAAGAATATCCTCCTGTTCCGATGGAGCAGTTTTTAGATGCAGTCACGTCAGAAATCATGCAGGGCGGAAAAGAGGACATACAGACTGAGACAGAACGCTTTTTGAAATGTCTGGAAGAAAAACAATATCAGATGGAAGCGGCAAAAGTTGCCGTTTTGAATTTGCTGCTCTCTGTTTACGACAGACTGAAAGGAAGCTATGGATTGTCAGCGCTTCCATTCTCAAGTATCAAGTCGATGCAGGAACTTCAGATCTGTCAGACGAAAGAGGAATTGTGCGAGAAAGCGGCAGGATGTCTGAATGTGTTTCAGGAGCATTTAAAAGCGAAAAAAGTGCAGAATATGTATGTGGAAGAAGCGATGCTGTATATGGAAAAAAACTATCAGAAGGATCTTTCTCTGGATGAGATCGCTGAAAAGATAGGAATCAGTTCGTTTTATCTGAGCAGACTGATCAAGCAGCAGATGAAGCAGAATTTTATCGACCTTCTGACAGAGATTCGGATTCGGCACGCTCTTTTTCTGATTCGTCAGGGGGACGATACGGTAAAAGATATTGGAAAAAGCGTAGGTTACAGCAATCCCAACTATTTTTATAAGGTATTTAAAAAATCGACAGGTATGACAGTCGGTGAGATGAGAGACTATTTTCATCAGATTCTGCCGGACGAAAAAAGAATGAACCGAAAAGAAAAAGAGCAGACGGAATAAAAAGTAAAAAAATACAAAAGAGAAAATTGGAACAAAAAAAGAAGCACTATCAAAACAGAAAAACGAAAGATTTCAGAGAGGATGTTGGAATATGTATATTATAGTGGGACTTGGAAATCCGACAAGCCAGTATGCACGGACGAGACACAATGTAGGATTTGACGCAGTAGACGTACTTGCCGAGCGGTATGGGATTTCAGTTGACACAAAAAAATATAAAGCGCTGTATGGCAAAGGCGTGATTGAAGGACAGAAAGTGATTCTGGCGAAGCCTCAGACATATATGAATGCGAGCGGGGAAAGCGTCAGAGAACTGATCGATTATTTTAAGATTGATGAGACAGAAGAATTGATTGTGATGTACGATGATATCAGCCTGGAGCCGGGACAGATCCGTCTGAGGGGAAAAGGAAGCGCCGGAGGTCACAATGGAATCAAGAGCATCATCGCCCATCTGGGAGGACAGGAATTTAAAAGAGTCAAAATTGGAGTCGGAGAAAAACCGGCAGGATGGGATCTGGCAGATCATGTGTTGGGACGATTCTCAAACGAAGACAGAGAAGCAGTCGACGAAGCGCTGAAACGTGCGAAGGATGCGGTGGTCATGATGATGACGCAGGGAATGGACGCAGCAATGAATGAGTATAACAGGAAGGTGTAAACTGTGAAAGCTTTTATTCAACCGTTAGAACAGTTAGATGAATTTCAGAAAATCAGGGAACAACTCAAAAAGAATTGTGGAATGACAGAGATTTCAGGATGTCTCGATTCTCAGAAATGCCACTTGATTTATGCGGCAGGTCAGGAAAAACGATATCGCGTGATTTTGACGGGAAGTGAGAAAAAAGCAAAGGAATTATATGAAGACTATCGTACATTTGACAAAAATGTGATGATTTATCCGGCAAGAGATTTGATGTTTTACAGTGCAGATATTCATGGAAATTTGATTGACAAGCAGAGAATCTCCGTTTTGAAAGCGCTGCTGGAACAGCCGGAGCTGACGGTGATTACAACCATGGCAGGATGTATGGATCATTTAATTCCACTGGAAGAATTTTCCAGATATGTGTTGAAACTGTCGCTGGACAGCGAGATTGATCTGGAAGATATAAGAAGAAAACTGAGCAGTCTTGGATATGAGCAGACCTCTCAGGTTGAATCATCGGGACAGTTTGCAGTCAGAGGAGGAATTTTAGACATTTTTCCGCTGACAGAAGAAAACCCAGTGCGGATCGAGCTGTGGGATACACAGATTGATTCTATCAGAAGTTTTGATGCAGAATCGCAAAGATCTATTGAAAACCTAGAGGAGACGGTGATTTATCCGGCATCTGAACTGATTGCAGAGAAAGAATGTCTGGAAGATGGAATCGCAAAAATCCGATCAGAGAAGGAAAAGCTGGAGAAAAAACTGCGGTCTGAACAGAAAACCCAGGAATCATATCGTCTGAAAACAATGGCGGAGGAGCTGATCGAGCAGCTGGAAGAGCGAGGAAATGCGATCGGGATGGAAAACTGTATTTCATATTTCTATCCGGAGACGGTTTCTTTTCTCGATTACTTTGAGCCTGGAGAGACGATTTTCTTTTTAGATGAACCTGAGGAAGTACAGAGACAGGGCCGGGCAGTTGAGATGGAATTTCGGGAGAGCATGGCAAACCGCCTGGAGGGAGGATATATTCTTCCGACACAGACGGGGATTTTATATGGAGCGGAGGAAATCACGGCAAAGATCAACAGAAGAAACTGTGCGGGGCTTTGTACACTGGAACAGCTGCACAGTTCTTTTTTGATTTCTTCTCGTTTTCATCTGAATGTAAAGTCTATCAGCGGATACAACAGCAGTTTTGAGCTGCTCGTCAAAGACCTGCTGCGCTGGAAAAAAGAAAAATATCAAGTGATTGTACTTTCAGGATCAAGAACGAGGGCAAAACGTCTCGCTGAGGATCTGCGTGAAAATGGACTGAACAGCGTATATACAGAAGAACAAGACCGGGAAATTCTGCCGGGAGAAATTTTAGTCGTATACGGAAACAGCGCTAAGGGATATGAGTATCCTATGATCCGGTTTGCGATTCTCTCGGAAAATGATATTTTTGGAAAAGAGAAGAAAAAAAAGAAACGGCAGAAAACGTATGAAGGGCGGAAAATTCAGAGCTTTTCGGAACTGAACGTGGGAGATTATGTCGTCCATGAAAGCCACGGGCTTGGAATCTATCGAGGAATTGAAAAGATTGAGGTCGACAAGATCACAAAAGATTATATGAAGCTGGAATATGGCAATGGCAGTAATCTGTATATTCCGGCGACACAGCTGGATGCGATACAAAAATATGCGGGAGCCGGGGCGAAAGTTCCGAAGCTGAACAAGCTGGGAACGCAGGAATGGCACAAGACAAAGGCAAAAGTGCGAAAAGCCGTTCAGGATATCGCAAAGGATCTTGTGGAGCTGTATGCGAAAAGACAGCAGGACAAAGGATTCTGTTATGGTGAGGATACCGTGTGGCAGAAGGAATTTGAAGAATTATTTCCATATGAAGAGACGGAAGATCAGTATGCTGCGATTGAGGCGACAAAGAAAGATATGGAAAGTACAAAGATTATGGATCGCCTGATCTGCGGAGATGTAGGATATGGAAAGACAGAGATTGCAATCCGAGCTGCATTTAAGGCGGTTCAGGACAGCAAACAAGTCGTATACCTTGTTCCGACAACGATTCTGGCACAGCAGCATTACAACACATTTGCGCAGAGAATGAAAGACTTTCCGGTTCGAGTCGATCTGCTTTGCCGTTTTCGGACGCCGGCAGAACAGAAAAAAACGCTCACAGATTTAAAAAAAGGACTGGTAGACATCGTGATCGGGACTCATCGTGTTTTATCGAAGGATGTGCAGTTTAAAGATCTGGGGCTTTTAATCATTGATGAGGAACAGCGGTTTGGCGTTGCGGATAAAGAAAAAATCAAAAAGCTAAAGACAGCCGTGGATGTTTTAACTTTGACAGCCACACCGATTCCGAGAACACTTCATATGAGTCTGATTGGAATCCGAGATATGTGCGTACTGGAGGAACCGCCGATTGACCGAATGCCGATTCAGACGTATGTGATGGAATATAATGAAGAGATGGTGCGTGAAGCGATCAACAGAGAACTTGGAAGAGGCGGACAGGTTTATTATGTTTATAACCGGGTCAATACGATTGTTGAGATGACAAATACGATTGCAAAGCTTGTTCCGGATGCACAGGTAGCATTTGCACATGGGCAGATGAAAGAGCATGAACTGGAAAAGATTATGTATGAGTTCATCAACGGAGAGATTGATGTGCTGGTCTCCACGACGATCATTGAGACGGGACTGGATATCCCCAATGTAAATACGATGATTATCCACGATGCCGATACGCTTGGCCTATCACAGCTCTACCAGCTGCGCGGGCGCGTGGGGCGGTCGAACAGGACGGCATACGCATTTTTGATGTATCGGAGAAATAAAGTACTCAGAGAAGTGGCAGAAAAACGACTGTCAGCAATCCGAGAGTTCTCAGATTTAGGATCAGGATTTAAGATTGCAATGAGAGATCTGGAAATCAGGGGTACAGGAAATCTGCTCGGTGTGGAACAGCACGGTCATATGGAAGCTGTCGGATATGATCTTTACTGTAAAATGCTGAATGAAGCGGTGAGAGAGGTCAAAGGCGAGACTGATCCGGAAGAATTATATGAGACGTCGATCGACATCAACATTGATGCATATATTCCGGAGCGATATATCAAAAATGAATATCAGAAACTGGATTTATATAAGCGAATTGCCGCCATTGAGTCGGAAGAAGAATACGATGATATGCTGGAAGAACTGCTGGATCGTTTCGGGGAACCGCCAAAATCTGTCCAGAATCTGTTAAACGTGGCAAAACTGAAATCCGATGCGCACCGCGCCTATATCACAGAAATTTCACAGCAGGGAGAGGCAGTTCGTTTCCGCATGTTTGAGCGAGCGAAGATTGATGCGATGAAAATTGATGCGTTTGTAAAAGAGAGCAAGGGAAATATCAGATTTGTGGTAGAATCACCGCCGTATTTCATCTATCAGAACGTGAGAAAAAATGGGAAAGAAAAAATGGATTTCATCCGTCTTTTAGAGGAGATTGTAGAAAAAATTTCCAGACTTCAGTAAATGTGTAAATCGTGTGTCCAGAGAAGGAAAGTCTTGCTCACCATGAAAAAAAAGACTATAATAGAAAATAAATGATGACAAGACCGGTTGAACGGCAGAAATAGAAGACCGCATCAAAAATCCGGTGTTAGGAGGAAAAAATGAATCAATTTACAAAAAGACTTGCCATAGCAGGAGTATGTGTATGTATGACTGCATCCACTCTGACAGGATGCGGAGTAAAGGAAGATTCCGTGGTAGCCACGGTGGATGGAGATGAGATTTCCTATGCGCTGGCTAATTTTGTGATACGGTACAATCAGGCACAGTATGAGCAGTTTTATACGGCTTATGGAGCCTACATAGGACTTCAGCCTGGAACAAACGTCTGGGAACAGAGCATGGACGGAAAAAGCACACTCGGAGAAAATTTAAGAGAGGGTGCGATGGAGTCTTTGAAAGATATGTATCTGCTGGAAGATCATATGAAAGAATACGATATCACGATTACAGAAGAGGAAAAAAAGGCAATCGAAAAAGCGGCAGATGCATTTCTGGCGGAGAACGAACCGGAAGTTCTGGAGGCGATGAGCGCCAATAAAGAGACTGTGTCCAGAATGCTGGAACTGAGCACGATCTATACAAAGATGCAGTCTGCAATCTATGATACAGTAGATACAGAAGTATCTGATGAGGAGGCGGCGCAGAGAGGAATCACGACAGCGTTCTTCAGCGCACAAGATTTGGAAGATGCGACAGCAGCAGACGCGTCAGATTCTGATGCAGAGGATACGGCAACAGAAGGAAGCGCCAAGAATGAAGCAAAAGAAAAAGCACAGAAAGTTCTGGATGAAATTAAAAAAGGAAAAGATCTGGACGAAGTTCTCGAAAACACAGATGATACGGTGACGGCAGAGTATCTGACATATGGAGAAGATGATACGACGCTGAACGAGGATATCAAAGCAGCGGCAGACGCTCTCACAAAAGAAGGCGAGGCAGCAGAAAATCTGGTAGAGTCAGAAAATGGATATTATGTGGTACAGCTGACAACGACTCTGGACCGAGACGCGACAGATACAAAGAAAGAAGAGATCGTTTCCGAACGTCAGACAGAGGCATTTGAGAATGCTGTGGCAGAGTGGAAAGAAGAGGCGGATATCACAGTAAAACAGAAGACATTAAATAAAATTGAATTTGTAGACAGTATTTCAGCAGTCTATACTCCGGAGGCGACGCCAGCTGATGCGACAGCAGGGGAAGCAAGCGAGGCAGAAGCAGAGACAGAAATAGCGACAGAAAAAGAGACTGAAACGGAGACGGAAACTGTGACGGAGAAAGAAACTGAAACAGAAACGGAAACAGCGACAGAGACGGAAAAAGAGACCGAAACAAAAAAAGAGAAAGAGACTGAAAAAGAATAATAGAAATTTTTCAGAAAAAAGATAGGAGAGAACCGCTGTAAGAATTTTCCACAGCGGTTCTTTTTTTGGCAAAATGACGGATAAAATGAGGAAAACCGACAAAAAATTTTGTAGAAAAAAATCAAAAACAGGGATGCAATTTTAAAAAGAATGTGCGATAATGAAAAAGAATGCAAATTATGCCATAAAATTAACAAAATAAAGAAGAGAGTAGGCGGGAGTATTTCATGGTTTTTTCAAGTATGATATTTGTATTTTTCTTTTTGCCGATCAGCTTGACAGCATATTTTTTGTGTCGCACGACGAAGCAGAAAAATATTTCGCTGTTGGTATCTTCCTTAATTTTTTACGCTTGGGGAGGACCAAAATTTTTGCTGATCTTGCTTGCAATGACAGCAATTTGCTGGGGAGGAGGCATATTGATTGATCGTGCGGATGAAGAGAAGGTCAGAAAGATGATCTTGATCGGTACGATTGTATTGATGCTTGCTATTTTAGGATACTTTAAGTACACAGGATTTTTCCTTGGAATTATACAGGGAATCACAGGATTTCCAAAAGCGATTCCGCAGATTGTACTTCCAATCGGTATTTCATTCTATACATTCCAGCTTTTATCGTATGTTGTGGATGTGTATCGGGAAGAAGTTCCGGCACAGAAGTATTATTGGAAGCTGCTTTTATACTCCAGTTTGTTTCATCAATGTATCGCAGGACCGATTGTCCGCTATCAGCATGTAGCCGATGAGATTAATCACAGAAGAATCAAAATGTCAGAGATGGCAGACGGAATCACACGGTTTATGGTAGGTCTGGCAAAGAAATTGATTCTGGCAGACGGACTGGCTTCTCTGGCGGACAAGCTTGCGCCGATGGATGCGGCAGCGCTTGAGGCTACGCCGGCGCTTGGCGTTTGGATGGGAATTTTGTTCTATATGCTTCAGATTTATCTGGATTTTTCAGCATATTCTGACATGGCGATCGGTATGGGAAGAATGGTTGGATTCCACTATCATGAGAACTTCAACTATCCATATATAGCAAACTCTGTCACGGATTTCTGGAGAAGATGGCACATTTCCCTGAGTACGTTTTTCCGTGATTATGTTTACATTCCGCTTGGAGGAAACAGAAAAGGAAAAGTACGTCAGTATTTTAACTTGTTTATCGTATGGTTTCTGACAGGAATGTGGCATGGAGCCAGCTGGAATTATATTTTCTGGGGACTGTATTTCTTTTGCTTCCTTGTTTTGGAAAAGGCCTTTTTGCTGGAGAAATTTAAACGGATACCGAAGGTATTTCAGCATGTCTATCTGCTGATCATTGTATACTTTGGATGGATTCTGTTCCGATTTACAGATATGGGTACATTGGGTGCGGCACTTCAGAGTATGTTTGGATTGAACGGAAATGGATTTTCCAGTATGCAGGTTATGATTGTACTGAAAAGTAACCTGTTTTTCATCATCGTAGCAATCGTTGGATGTACGCCGCTGCCGAAGATGATAGCAGAAAAATTTGCTCTGTTTTGCAGAAGAAGATTTGCGATCCCGCATCTTTTATATATAGCAGAGCTGGTATACCCTTTACTGATGCTGCTGTTGTCCACAATGGCGATGGCAGGAAGCAGTTATCATCCATTTTTGTACTTCCAGTTTTAAAGAGAGACGGTGTTTTTCTGTAGAAAGGATTTGAGATAATACTATGAATAAAAAAGAATTTCTGAGAAAGAGGAAAGAAGTCAGAAAAAAATATATGGCATTGAAGATTGTAGTGCCTCTTTGCTGTTTGCTTCTCATGGGAGTTATCGGACTGCTCATTCCGCTGCGTCCGAAGGTTTCCTCCGTGGAGAAGAGAAATCTGACTACGTTTCCAGAATTTTCTGTAGGCGACTTTTTAGATGGTACATACACCACAAACATTGGACTATGGTATGCAGATACATTTCCTATGAGAGATCAGATGATTGCAGGAAATGAGTTTGTGACGTCATGCTATGGATTAAAACAGCAGCAGATTTATGGCGATATGAAAAAAGGAGATGCGATTCCGGATCTGGACAGCGTGGAGAGTGTCTCCACAGACACGCCGCAGACGGACGCACCGCAGACAGATGCAGCACAGACGGATGCGTCTTCAGAGACAGAACCACAGACAACTGCACCTGAGACAGAACCAGAGACAAAACAAAAAGAGACAGAACCTCTGAAGGATGGAACGATCCACGAGGAAGGCGAGACTTTTGGTACGGTGTACGTTGCAGACAACAGAGCATTCAGTGTTTACTATTTCAATCAGACAGCGGCAGACACTTATGCGCAGGCAATCAGTTCCTGTTCTGCTATTTTGAAAGAGCAGGGAGTGACGGTGTATGACATTTTGGCCCCTACAAGCATCGGAGTGAATCTGGATGATGCGATTCAGGAAGAATTATATTCCAGCAATCAGGGACAGGCGTTTGAATATATCGGCAAGAAAATGACAGATGGCGTCCAGTTTGTAAATCCATATGAGACGATGCGCGCTCACAACAGTGAATATCTGTATTTCGGAACAGACCACCACTGGACAGCGCTTGGAGCATATTATGCTTATACTGAATTTGCAGAAAAGAAAGGAATCACTCCTCATAGTCTGGATTATTTCGAGAAAAAAGAATTCCCAGGATTTTTGGGAACATTTTATGCAAGCAGTAATCAGGCAGAAGAGCTGGCAAGCAATCCGGATACAGTCGTTGCATATGTGCCGAAAGGAACAAATGATATGACATATACCAGCTATGATGGTCTGGAATATCAGTGGAATGTCATCTCAGATGCAACAGAGTATGATGAGAACTCAAAATATATGTGTTTTATCGGAGGAGACCAGCCGTATGAAGAAATCCATAATCCTACTATCACAGACGGAAGCGCCTGTGTTGTGATTAAGGAATCATACGGAAATGCGTTTGTACCATTCCTGGTTGACCACTATCAGGATGTCTATGTAGTAGACTATCGTTATTATACAGGAAGTTTATCTTATCTTGTAATCAGCAAAGGAATTCAGGATGTTATCTTCTTAAATAATGCAGAGGCATTATCTTCTGATGACGTGGTAAGTAAAATCTATAATGTAGCAGTAAGCTGATAGAAACAGAAAAAGTAACAGTGAAAAAGAAATAAAAAGAAGAGCGCCGCAGCAGATGAATTTTGCATCTGCTGCGGCGCTTTTTGACAGGCAGAACTTACTGCCATTCATTTTCAGGGCGATCCTGAACGAGACAGATCATACCGCTTCCAGGAAGAGAAGTTTCATAATAGTTTATCGCAGACTGAGCAGGAAGTTCCACTCTGGCTGCATCAAATTCCATAGAACCTCTGAGAACAAGCAAAAATTTTCTCTGTGCAAGTTCAGATCCTTCTGCCTCGGCTGTCTTATCGCTCTCAGGTTTTGTGATGCGCACTTTAAGACCAGGAATCTGGGCAGTCACATCCAGTTCCGGGTCAGCTGTCTGTGAATCAGCAGTTTCAGCGCCTTCTTCTGAAGAGGCTTCCGCAGCAGATGCTTCAGAGACAGCAGCAGGATCAGCCGGTGTTGTGATACGAACACGGTAAGAACCGGACAGTTCTAAATACTCATCGAGAATGACATATTCCCTCCATGTCATATCGGTATATTCCATCGGAGCAAGACGAACCAGATAGTTGTCTTGTGTCAAAGATTCGACTGGTATAATCAGACTTGTGTCTTCGACTTGGAAAGCAATCTGAGCGATCGACTGTGATGAGAGGGAATCGAGAAATTCACGTGACAGGGATAAATTGCGCTGAGAGTATACAGGGTTTCCATATTCGTCGAGAAGTTCCTCGCCCGTTTCCGTGCGGCTGCTCTCTGTATTCAGCATCAAGATATTCTGACCGAATGCTTCATCGCAGATGACAGAAGATTTGAAAGAACACAGACTGCCGAAACGATCGGTGATCAGACTGGTATAGTCCTGTGTGCCGCCATAATTTCCAATACCTGTGATAGTAATGGAGGCAGGTGCGCTCTCAGTTGCCTCAGAATAGGTCACTTCATAGTCCGTTCCCTGTGTCAGAGGCGTACTGCCATCACTTAAATCAACCGTCACTGTCTGCTTTTGTGTTTCAGGATCAAATCCTACGGTACAAGTGGTTGTTATATTGACAGAATTAAGCTGGCGCGGCTCAATCGTGAAAGTACCATTTTGAACTGTCACATCATAGTTTGTATTTTCTGAGAAATCAGCAGTAATCTCATATGTTCCTGCACTTTCGCCTTCTGTTCTTGTGAGATCAAATGACAAAGCATCGCCGTCGAGAAGTCCTTCTGCTGATGCAGTAAATTCAGGATCTGATTCACCGTAGAGTTTAGAAGCATTTTCAATGGTAACCGATATTGCTTTTTTTGCTGTCTCAACAGGAATATCAAAGGAATATTGCTTCTGATCCCAGTTATAGTTTTCGGTATCAGAAGGTGTAAAGATAACTTTGTAGGAAGCAGTTCCCGCATCCGGAGATACATCTTCAGCCCACTCGAAAGAACCATACTGCACACTGCCATCTGTCAGAGTACTTTCGCTAAGGGACTGTCCATATGTGATGCTGCCGGCAGTCGGCCACACAATTTCAGGTGCTTCTGCTTTTTCAACTGTGACGGTCACTTCCGCAGAGGCAGCGAGATAATTGTCCGTCTCAGGAGCTGAGATCGTCAGTTCATACGTTCCGGCATCTGTAATACTGTCGATGGAGTAGGAAAGCTGGCTTTCTTCATGATTCAGCACAGCGCCTGTGATACTCTGAGGCTTTCCATTGTAAGTATAGGAAAGCGTCATGCCGCTGACGTCAATATCTGCTTCTGCTTTTTCAATCGTATATGGAATAGGGTCTGTGGTGGCAGCGGTATAGTGGGAAGAGGCAGGAGCGGAGAGGATGACAGAATAAACGCCTGCTTCAGACGGCGCCTCTTCTAATTCATTGCCGTCCTGATCCATCCATACAAAAGTTACATCGCTGTCTCCATTGTAGGTATACTGCTCTGCAGGGACAGAAGCGGCTGTGCCGTCATATGTTTTTCCAAGTTCACCTTCTACAGAGAGTTCAGCCTCTGAAAGTGCATAAAGATCTACGGATTGTTTCTGAACAGAAGAAGCAAACTGCTGGTCTTTGATTGCTTTCAGGCGCACTTCCACACCTGTCACATGGGAGCCGGCTTCTAAATTGGTGAAGGAAGCGGTATCCTGCCATGGAGTGCAGTCTCCGTTTTCAAATACAAGACGCAGTTCTGCACCTGGACAGTTCCAGTTATCGCATACCAAGCTGTCTGCGGAGGCAGTCCAGCTTCCGGCCAGTTGTTTCAGAGCGTCAGTATCATCAAAAGATGGACGTGATGGAATGGAGAATGACTCGCCAAAGAACAGATTTTCCTGTTCTGTTTTCAGAAATCCTTTTACCTGAACAGGATCTTTATCGTCTGATTCCCCAGATGCAGGGAGTTCCCATTTGCTTAAAGGAAGAGAAATGGAAGTTCCTTTTTCTGATTCCTGCTGATTTGTATCCCATGCAACACCTGTCTGCATATCTGGAATGTTTTTATATTCTTCCGGATACGTTACCGTTACGGTTTCTTTTTCATAGTCAATTTTCAAGACAGGTTCACAAGGAGTGATGCTCCATGTAGTCGAGACAGAAGACTGAGGCAAAGTAAAATTCGGGTCACTGCATGAAAGAACTGCTTCTGCTGTCTTTTCAAGACCTGGATAAGTGCAGTCATCGGAGTAAGAATATTTCTCGACTGTCACACCTGCTGGAAGTGAATCCGGCAGAATTTCAGGTTTCTGTTCGGAACCATTATATTCAAAATCGGTCTGTGTCCATTCAATTTTTTCAAGGACAGATTTTTCATATGGAGCAGGAGAGATCGTGACAGTCAGATCCTCTGGAATACAAAGGGTGTAGTTTTCACTGTCAGCGCCGGAGATTATATAACCTTTCAAAGAAACAGGCTTATCTTCACCAACATTCGGATCTGATACGGTCATGGTGACATTGGAGAAATTCAGGACAATCTCATCGCCTGAGATAAGATCATTTCTGTCTAAAGTTCCAGGTGACTCCACAGTGACAGATGATTCACCGTTGTAAGTGCGGTCTGATGCCTTAGCATCAATCAGATGAAGATCTCTTGGTGTGATCTTACAGCCTGAAAATGATACGCTCTGCGGCGCCTTATACTTAGCAGCGTCCTCACCGCTTACGGTATAAGTGACAGTGATCACTTTTCCAAGTCCCGCATTTTTGTCAGAAAAATGCGCTTCTGCTTCCACTGTGACATCATCTCCGCCTTTTATGCCGGATATTTCGCCGAGTTCTAAAATCTCAGCATCTGTTGTTCCGTCGTATACTTTTTCAGTTTCTACAGTCGGTTTTTCGGCTGTCAGCTCGATCATTTCGGAATCAGAATGCTGAACTTTAATCTGTACAGAATCTGTTGACGACTGTGCCATAACGGGGATTGTGCCTGCTGCGGTTGTCATGACGGCCACAGAGAGACAGATGCCCATGGTTTTTACTTTTTTGTTTTTCATAAAAATAAACTCCTCCTTTTTTAAAATATAGTTTTGTACCTTCCCTAGAAAACTGTCTGAAGAAATATTATCTTTCTTTTTTGATAATTATCATATAAAATAAGAAAAATAAAAAAATCCTTCTGTTTTATTTTACTACAGATAAGTATGAAAGAAAATGGGGTATTATTAAGAATATTTATGAAAAAATTATAAAAAAATGGGGAAATATAAGAAAAAGATCGAATAAATCATGTGGAAAATATCGAAATGTATTTTTGAACAGCAGTAAAAGAAAAACAGTTCACAAGGCGATCTGCGTTATTTACAGAAAAAAGTATATGTTTCATAAGAATTGATTGAAAGGAATTGAACGTAAATTCGGTGTGTGATATAATAGCAAAAGAAAATGAAGGAAAGTGAAAGGTTAAAGAGATGATATATAAAAGAGAGCAAATAAATGAGCTGAATGATTATTTTGTAAACCTTTCTGAGAGAGCAGGAAGAGGCGTCTATTTTTATCGGATCTGCAGCAGCAATGCAGAAATTTTACAGTTTATCGGACAGTATTTAGATACAGCAAGGCGATTCGGTGTTGTAATTCAGGGGAAAATTCCAAATCCGGATGAAAAGCAGCTTTCCTATTATACAGAAATAATGGGCAATACATTTGTGCAGGATCTGGCATTTCTGATAAAGGCTATCGGAAAATGGCTGCCCAGACTGAATACATCCCAGCGGGAAAATGTCGCATCCTCTCTGCTTCATACCTTGGATGAGATGAAAAAAGAGGGAAAAAGCCAGGATATGGTTCGGAATGCGTATATTAAATTTATGTGCTGGCTGTATTATAAATTTGAACGGATTCTTCACCTGCTTGGACAGGATACGGTGCCGAAAATTTTGTATGAGGGAACCCTCAGCCGCTATGAACTGGACCTGTTCTGCATTCTGGCAGATGCCGGATGCGATATCGTATGCCTGGAATATGAAGGAGATGCGGGATATCGAAGAACGGACCCAGAAAGTAAGCGTTCCATGATTTATCAGGGGAAAGGAACAGAAACATTTCCGAAAGGATTTTCTCTTGCCTCTTTGATGAAACAAAAACAGCAGGAAGATCGGATGGCTGTGGTTTATGACAAAAGAAAGGTTTTAAACCCGGTGACAAATGTGTGGATGGGAAAAAATCAGGAACTGTTTGAGGAATCTTTGAGAGCACCGCAGGAGAGAGGAGATAATCCGCAGGCCTTTTACAATTTATTTTTACATATCATTGGAGTTCCGGATAAATTGACGTATGCACAGGAATTATTTCACTGGAAAATGGAGCTTGAGGAGAGGAAAAGAAATTTTTTCGTATTTGAGGAAATTTTTTCTCCAGAAAATGAGGAGATTCGCATGGCAGGTGCGAAGAATTATACAGACCTGGAACAAATGGTTCTGGATTTGGCGCTTCGCCTGAAATCGACAGGGCATGAAAGTCTGGATCATCAGGTGAGAAGTGCTTTTGTGAAACAGATGACAGAGAGAGATTCGGAAACAGATGGTAATCTTCACAGAAAAAAGAATGAGGCTGTTTACCTGATCTGCTGGTTTAATCGCTATGCAGGACAGATGTTTAAGGGGTATCAGCCGGGACAGATCGGCACCGTTGTCTATTTGGGATGCTGCAAAAATAATTATGAAGCTTCCTTTTTAAAAATGATCTCCAGACTGCCGCTTGATGTGATCATTCTTTCGCCCAATCTGGAAAGAGTATGCAGCCTAAAAGATGAGCGGCTGGTTGAAAAAAGATATCCAAACTCACTGGCGCTTGATGCTTTTCCTGAAACAGCAGGACAGATGAGCACGGGAACAGCTGCATATCATGCAGAACAGGAATTAAATGCAATGATGTATCAGGATACAGGAATGTATCGAAACCGGCAGTATACAAAGGCGGAGGCGGCTGCGCTTCAGACGATGTATGAAGAAGTGGAACAGCTTTGGAATCAGGAATTAAAATACCGTCCCGGATTTGAGACGATTCAGGATAAAGTAGTGCTGCCTGTACTTGCCGCAAAGATTTGCGGGGTAAAAAACAGAGATGCAGAAGCGTACTGGAAGATGATTCGGAAGATGTGCACACAAGAGACTCTAGTGGTCACGCATCCTGGCTGGTTTCAAAAGGGCGATGCCTTTATGGGAGAGACGCCGAGAATGATTGCGAATGGCAGAATCGACAAGAGAAAAGTCAAAGAGTCGAAGCTGTATCCATATGGAATCCTGAGGGATGAAGTGCAGGATTATATTTTGGAAAAGACAGAACAACTGATTCGGAAGAAAATGATCAGGGGAACATTCGAGCGTGGAATGGAATATCGGATTTTAGCCGTTGCGCTTGACCTGAACAAAGAAGCTGTCAGAATGATTCAGCAGTTTGACTTTACAAAGAAGAATCCGAAACTCCTTGTGCTTGCTGTCAATGAAAAAGTATTTTCAGCAGAAGACTGTATCGGAATGGCGCTCCTTTCCATGATCGGATTTGATGTGGCTCTGTTTGTTCCAACGGGATACCAGGTATTTGAACAAAATTTTAATGAGATATTTTGGGAAGAACATCAGGTAGGAGACTATCTGTATGATTTACATATTCCGGCGCTGAAGCCGGAGGAAAATGGATTTTCCCAGCTGGGAGGATTCTTCAATCGAATATTCAGGAAAGGGTGAAAAAGTATGGGACTTAATTTTGGAAGTCCTCCGGTACAGCCGGCAGCACAGACTCCGGCACAGACTGCTCCGGAGATGGAAATAGTGCCATTCAACATTCAGGCAGATAAGCAGCAGCTCACAGAAAAGATGGTAAATTCCGAAGAAGTAGATAAGATTGTGAGTACGATCTCCGTCTATGAATTGGGAACGATCGTCAGCTTTGGAAGTGAAGTTGCAGAGAATATTTCAAAATGTTCCGACAGTGTTTTGAACAGCATCAATATGAGCCAACTTGATAATTCCAGTGAGATGCTCAATACGTTGGCAAAAATCATGGAAAAATTTGATATTGATGAGATTAAAGAGAAACCTGGACTGTTCGGAAAGATGTTTGGAAATCTGAGAAAGCAGGTAGACAAGATTCTTGACAAGTATCACACCATGGGTCAGGAAGTGGATAAGATTTACGTTCAGCTCAAACAATATGAGGAAGAGATCAAACAGTCAAATCAGAAACTGGAGAAGATGTTTGAGACGAATGTGGAATATTTTCATGAACTGGAAAAATATATTTTGGCTGGAGAACAGGGAATCGGAGAGATTGAGAACTACTATGAGCAAAGAAGACAGGAATTTGAATCAAGCGGAGAAGCTTCTATTCAATTTGAGCTGACTTCTCTGGAGCAGGCAAGAGTGATGCTGGAACAGAGAGTGCAGGATCTGAGAATCGCTGAAAATGTGGCGATGCAGTCTATTCCGATGATTAAGACGATGGAATTCAGTAATATGAATCTGGTGCGAAAAATCAATTCTGCATTTATTATCACACTGCCGGTATTTAAACAGGCGCTGACACAGGCAATTTTATTGAAACGCCAGAAAATACAGGCAGATGCGATGGCGGCGCTTGATGCGAAGACAAATGAGATGCTGTTGAAGAATGCCCAGAATACAGTGGCACAGTCGAAATTGACGGCACAGCTTGCATCGGGAAGTTCGATCAAGATGGAAACACTGGAATCTACATGGCATACGATTGTAAATGGAATTGAGGAGACAAAGTCCATTCAGGAAAATGCGAAAAAGAAGAGAGAAGAAGATAAAGTTCGTCTGAATGCGATCAAAGATGAATATAAGACAATCATTATGAAATCTTCTGCAAAGTAGAAAGTCCGGCATTTGAGAAGCAAATAAACGGACGGATGCCGGATGGGCGGAATGGAATAGAAAAGGAGGTATGGTCTATGCCTATTAATCTTCAAAAGGGACAAAAAGTAAGCTTATCAAAAGGAAATCCAGGATTAAAGAAATTAATGGTGGGACTTGGATGGGATACGAATCAGTATGACGGAGGATACGATTTTGACCTGGATGCAGCTGCATTTCTGCTGGGCAGCGACGGAAAGTGTCCTTCCACAGATGAATTTATTTTTTATGGAAATCTGAAACATACAAGTGAATCTGTTGAACATGTAGGGGATAACCGAACGGGTGAAGGCGAGGGAGACGATGAAGTGATCATGATCGACCTGTCTAAAATCCCGGAAAATATACAGAGAATAGCATTTACTGTTACCATTTATGAAGCAGACGAGCGCAGACAAAATTTCGGTCAGGTGAGCAATTCTTACATTCGTGTAGTGGACGACGTGACTGGAACGGAACTGATCCGCTATGATCTGGGCGAAGATTTCTCCATTGAGACAGCAATTGTAGTCGGAGAAATCTACAAACACAACGGTGAGTGGAAATTTAATGCAATCGGAAGCGGATATCAGGGCGGTCTTGCAGCGCTTTGTGCCAGCTATGGAATTGATGCAGAATAATCATGCGTTATTTAACATTCTGTGAACAAGAAGCTTGAACTTTTAGAAGTTGGGGCAGTTCACTGGTTGGAAATAAAAATGCTTATCAAAAAAAGGAGGAATAGAATATGCCAGTTTGTTTATCAAAAGGACAGAAAGTCAGTCTCACAAAGGACAATCCGGGACTTCAGAAAGTAATTGTAGGGCTTGGATGGGATCTCAACCGCTATGATACGGGAGGAGATTTTGACCTGGATGCAGCAGTATTTATGCTGACAGACAGCGGCAAAGTATCAAGACAGGAGGATTTTGTATTTTATGGAAATCCGAAAGATCCAAGCGGATCGGTTCAGCATATGGGAGACAACCGTACAGGAGCAGGAGAAGGAGAAGATGAACAGATTTTAATCGATCTCTCAAAAGTTCCGGAAAATATCACAAAGATTGCAATTACGGTTACGATCTATGATGCAGAGGGACGCCGCCAGAATTTTGGCCAGGTAAATAATTCCTTTATCCGTCTTTACAACGAACAGAATAATCAGGAACTTTTACGCTACGATCTGGAAGAGGATTTCTCCATTGAGACAGCGGCTGTGTTCGGTGAATTATACAGACACAACGGCGAGTGGAAATTTAACGCAATTGGAAGCGGATACCAGGGCGGTCTTGCAGCACTCTGCGCAGGATATGGCGTAGAGACAGAATAGGAGGAGCGTTTATGGCAGCAGTAAGTTTGAAAAAAGGTCAGAAAATCAGTCTGACAAAAGAAAACGCAGGGCTTGACAAAGTAATTGTAGGACTTGGATGGGATGCCGCAGAAAAAGAATCAAAAGGCGGTTTCAGATCCATGTTCAAAGCAAAACCAGCAAACATTGACTGTGACGCTTCCGCTCTGATGCTGAAAAATGGAAAACTGATCAAAAATGAAGACATCGTTTATTTTGGACGATTAAAACATGCTTCCGGATCAGTTCAGCATATGGGAGATAACCTGACAGGGGATGGCGCAGGCGATGACGAGCAGATTATTGTAGAACTAAGCCGTGTTCCTCAGGAATATGACAGAATTATTGTTGTGGCCAATATTTATCAGGCAAGACAGCGCAAGCAGGATTTTGGAATGATTAAAAACGCATACATTCGCATCATGGACGGAAATACAAACAGAGAGCTTTGCATCTATAATCTTTCCGACAATTATGATGACATGAGCGCGATGATCTTCGGAGAGCTTTACCGCCGTGATAACGAATGGAAATTTAATGCGATCGGTCAGGGAACTCAGGATGAAAGTCTGAGTGATCTGGCAAAAAGATATCTGTAAAGAGAATCGGATACGGTTAAAATGCTCAAGAGCGGGCAAAATGATAAAAAAAGAAAGCAGGCACTTGAGCTTTTGAAAGAGTGCCCTGAAACCATTGTGTTTTTGGGGCACTTTTAACAGTGCCGATGCTCTTAAAGTAAAAGAAGATGGAGAAAATAAGATGAGTAAAAAATATCAAGGCCTGACAGATCAGCAGGTAGAAGAGAGCAGAAAAAAGTACGGCTCGAATCAGATTAAAGAGGCAGAACCGGAAACATTCTGGCAGCAGTTTATGGATGGATTTAAAGATCCAATGATCCGTATTCTTTGTATCATTGCCGCTATCATGTTTGTCATGTTCCTGACAGGACAGAGTGAATGGTATGAGCCGGTGGGCACAATCATAGCGATCCTTCTGGTAAACTTTGTATCTGCCAAGACAGGAGTTTCCAATGATAACGCATATAGAAAACTGAAAGCGTCGCAGAAAAAAGATACGGCAAAAGTAATGCGAAATGGCGAACTGACAGTGATTGAAGTCGATGAACTTGTAGTAGGCGACCTTGTTGTATTGCAGTCAGGAGATAAGATTCTGGCTGACGGTGTTTTGGTGGAAGGCGAACTTTCGGTGGACAACAGCGCTTTAAATGGTGAAGCAGAAGAGTGTAAAAAAACACCGGCGCCGGAAGGATTTGCAATTCCGGAAAATATCACAGGTGATACTTTCGTAGATGAGCACAGCTTATTCCGCGGTGCGACTGTACTGGACCGAAAGGGAAGCATGATCGTACAGAAAGTCGGAGAAGCAACCATGATGGGAAAAATGGCAAAAGATATGGCAAATAAAGAGCCGGATTCCCCTCTGAAAGTAAAGCTGCACAAGCTGGCAAATCAGATTTCTGTATTTGGATACATCGGCGCCATCGCTATTGCGATTGCATATTTTGCACATTATATTATTCAGGCAGGAAGCATCAGCGCATATTTTGCAATGGGCTGGGTAGAAGTTTTTAAAGGCGTTATGAGCGCAGTGTCTGTCGCAATCACAATTATTGTATGTGCGGTTCCGGAAGGACTGCCGCTTGTTATCGCGCTTGTATTGATGCAGAATACAGGAAAACTGTATAAGGCAAATGTTCTTGTAAGAAAATCGATCGGTATTGAGACAGCCGGATCACTGAATATTTTATTTAGCGATAAGACAGGAACAATCACAAAAGGACAGCTGGAAGTTGTAGAATTTCTGGATGGAAGCGGAGAACTGTTAGATGTAAAAAATACGACGAAAGCCGTAGATATCAAAACAAGTCTGGAACTGTCAATCGGAAAAAATACAGGTTCCATGTTTGACAACCATCATCAGGTTGTAGGCGGAAATATGACAGACCAGGCGTTGCTGAAATTCCTGGGAGAGGATACATTCAAAGCGCTTGCGCAGAAAGAAGAATATACCGTCACAGAACAGCAGGAATTCAACAGTGCAAATAAGTTCAGTCAGGCTTATATTGCATCTCTTGGAAAGACATTTTATAAAGGCGCTCCTGAGAGAATTTTAGGAAAAGCAAAATTTTATCTGAATCAGGAAGGAAAAGAAGTTCCGCTTGATATGGATAAAATTAATCAGAAAATTGATGATCTGGCAAACCGTGCGATGCGTGTGCTCGCATTTGGATACAGCAAAAAACGGATGGAAGAAAATGTGATTCAGGACGATATGGTTCTGATTGGTCTCGTCGGAATCCGTGATGATGTTCGTCCGGAGGCAAGAGATGCCATTCAGGAAGTGCAGGCGGCTGGTATTCAGGTTGTCATGATTACAGGTGACAGAAAAGAAACCGCTGTGGCAATCGCAAAAGAAGCAGGTCTGTTTAAAGGCGGAAGCGATATCGCTATTACTTCAGCTGAGTTAAATGCGATGAGCGATGAAGAAGTAAAACAGAAAATCAAAGATATCCGTGTTATCTCAAGAGCGCTGCCGACAGATAAGAGCCGTATGGTTCGTCTCTGTCAGGAATTGAACCTGGTAGTCGGAATGACAGGAGATGGCGTCAACGACAGTCCGGCTCTGAAACAGGCAGACGTCGGATTTGCAATGGGAAGCGGAACGGATGTCGCAAAAGAAGCAGGAAAACTTGTTATTCTGGATGATAACTTTAATTCCATTAAAAATGCAATCTGGTATGGACGTACCTTGTATATCAATATCCTGAAATTCTGTAAGATGCAGCTTGTGATTAATATGGCAGCTGTACTGATTTCAGCGATTGCTCCGTTTATCGGAATTGAAGCACCTTTAAAAGTAACACATCTGCTGTGGATTAATTTGTGTATGGACAGTCTTGCATCAATTATGTTTGCAGGAGAACCGGCGCTCCAGAAATATATGCGCGATAAGCCGAGAAAACGAGACGAATCTATTATCAGCAAAGGAATGGCAAGCCAGATTCTTGTCATGGGAGGATGGCTGACCATCATGAGTATTCTCTGGTTTAAACTTCCGATCTTCCGTACATTCTTTGCTGACGAAGGACAGTTCTATACAGGATTTTTCTGTATGTTC
The DNA here is from genome assembly GCA_018366495.1 of Clostridiales bacterium. GTDB lineage: Bacteria > Bacillota > Clostridia > Lachnospirales > Lachnospiraceae > JAGZHZ01. The sequence goes on along the minus strand of JAGZHZ010000014.1, from coordinate 45,166 downwards.
GTATTTAGCTTTATGATTAATGCGTTCAACGTAAGAACAGATGGCTTGAATGTATTTGCACATCTGAAAGAAAATCCAATGTTTGCAAAAATGTGGTTTGTCATCATTGCGGTTCAGGTAGTGATGGTTTCTATCGGAGGAGTCATTGGAGAAATCTTCAGCTGCGAACGTTTTGGATTAAAAGGATGGGGTATTGTTATTCTGGCAGCTCTGACTATGTATCCGGTCGATCTGCTGAGAAAGCTGATTTTTGGAACACACAAAAAAGAAGCGATGTAATTCGCGGGATCTTGCACGGACAGTGCAGAAGATTTGTTTGAAAAACTGATTTAAAATGAAATTTTTACAGGAGACGTCTCCGTGGAATAATCATGTTTCACAGAGACGTCTTTTTGGTGTCCGGAAAAATATAGAGTCGAAAAGAAGTATTGACGACAAAAAACTGATTTTTCTGACGGAATCAGTCAAGAAATATGTGAAAAATAGATAAGAATACAGATTAAAATTTAGATATATTATGCAAAATAATAAGATTGAGAAGAAAAAGCTTGTCATAGTGATGAATAAGTGCTAAAATAAAAACAGATGTTGGAAACGTTACCGATAACGTTTCCGAAAAAAGGGCGCCGCGTTGATAAAACGCACAAACTATTATTAAAGAAAAGGAGAAGGGTATTATGAAGATGAAGAAAGTATTGGCAGCAGCATTATCAACAGCAATGGTTGCAGGGATATTTGCAGTTCCGGTAAGCGCAGAAGGCGGAAAAGTTTATTATCTGAACTTTAAACCAGAGCAGGCTGAACAGTGGGAAGATCTGGCGGCAGCATATACGGATGAGACAGGAGTTGAAGTCTCAGTTGTAACAGCAGCAGCAGGCACATATGAATCCACTCTGAAATCAGAGATGGCAAAGACAGAAGTTCCGACGCTGTTTCAGGTAAATGGCCCTGTTGGTCTTGCTACATGGAAAGATTATTGCTATGACTTAAAAGACACAGAAGTATATAAGAGCTTAAAGAGCGATGACTTTGCATTAATCAATGAAGACGGATCAGTATCCGGTGTTGCTTATGTTATCGAAACATATGGAATTATTTACAACAAAGCGATCATGAATGAGTATTTTGAAACAGAAGGCGCAGTTGTAACTTCTATGGAAGAGATCAACAACTTTGATACATTCAAAGCAGTGGTAGAAGATATCCAGGCTAAGAAAGATGAACTGGGCATTCTCGGAGCATTCACATCAGCTGGTATGGATTCCTCCTCTGACTGGAGATTCAAGACACATCTGGCAAACCTTCCAATCTACTATGAATACCAGGCAGACGGCATCGGAAGCACAGATGCAATTAAAGGAACATATCTGGATAACTATAAAAATATCTGGGATCTGTATATCAACAATGCAACGTGTGAACCTACTCTGCTGTCAGGAAAGACAGGAGAAGATGCAGCTTCTGAATTTGCACTTGGAGAGGCAGTATTCTATCAGAATGGTACATGGGCATACAACGATATTCAGGGATATGAAGTTGCAGATGAAGATCTGGGCATGATGCCGATCTATATCGGAGTAGAAGGAGAAGAAAATCAGGGATTATGTACTGGTTCCGAAAACTACTGGTGTGTAAACAGCCAGGCAGATGAGGAAGATATCCAGGCAACTCTGGATTTCCTGACATGGGTTATCACAAGCGAAACAGGAAAGAATGCTCTGACACAGGAAATGGGATTTGTTACACCATTCTCAACAATTGGTGATGAATATACTCCAAATAATCCTCTCGTAGAAGCGGCAAATGAAGATATCGCAGCTGGCCATAAGACAGTAGCATGGAACTTCCCGACAATGCCTTCAGAAAACTGGAAAAATGCAGTGGGAAGCGCTCTTCTGGAATATGCTCAGGGAACAGGTGAATGGGACAGCGTTGTATCTGCATTCGTTGACGGATGGGCTACAGAGTACGCAGCAGCACATGCAGAATAATGTGCAGAGAAAAAATTTTGAATCAGATTTAAAATGAACAGAGAAAGGGTGAGCGATGCTTTGCTCGCCCTTTTTGAAAGAAAGAGGGAAAAATATGGAGAAGGCGATCAAAAAATACTGGCCGGTATTTCTTCTGCCGACCATGCTGGCATTTACCATTGGATTTATTGCACCCTTTATTATGGGAATCTATTTATCGTTCTGCAAATTTACAACTGTGACAGATGCAAAATTTGTAGGACTTGCCAATTATGTGAAAATTTTCGGTGATCCCACGGATCCGTTTGCACATTCACTGTGGTATACGGCGCTGTTTACCATCGTTTCTGTTCTGTTGATCAATATACTTGCATTTGCTGTAGCAATGCTTTTGACAAAGAAGATCAAGGGAACCAATATATTCCGTACCGTATTCTTTATGCCAAACTTGATTGGCGGTATTATTCTGGGATATATCTGGCAGCTTTTATTAAATGGTATTTTGCTGTATTTTCAGAAGACACTGACATATTCTTCTGTATATGGATTTTGGGGATTGGTAATTTTGATGCTGTGGCAGCAGGTAGGTTATATGATGATTATCTATATTTCAGGAATCCAAAATATACCAGGAGAATTAATTGAGGCAGCTAAAATTGACGGGGCAAGCCCGCGCCAGATTCTGTTTAAAGTGACAATTCCGATGGTGATGCCATCCATCACAATCTGTACATTCCTGACATTGACGAATGGATTTAAACTGTTCGACCAGAACCTGGCACTGACGGGAGGAGAACCATCAAAGATGTCAGAGCTGCTTGCTCTTAATATTTATAATACTTTTTATGGAAGAGCAGGATATGAGGGTGTCGGCCAGGCGAAAGCAGTCTTATTCTTTATCCTGGTTGCAGTGATTGCTATCGGTCAGAACAGACTGACCAGAACGAAGGAGGTGCAGCAGTAATGAATACGAGAAAAGCAAAACACGGAAGACTGCTGACGGTTATTTTCACGATCATCAGTCTGATCTATGTATTTCCGATTGCTTTGGTTGTCATCAACTCATTTAAGAAAAAAGCGTATATCAGCCGTTCACCATTCTCACTGCCTACAGAAAAAACGTTTGTAGGTCTTGAAAACTATATCAATGGTATTGAAAAAACCGGATTTTTTGAAGCATTCGGATGGTCCTTATTTATCACAGTATTTTCTGTTATTGCAATTATTTTATGTACTTCGATGTGCGCATGGTATATCAGCCGTGTAAAAAATAAAATTACAAATACCATTTATTATCTGTGTCTGTTTTCTATGATTGTGCCGTTTCAGATGGTTATGTTTACACTGTCTAAAATTGCAAATATGCTCCATCTGAACAATCCGGTGGGAATCATTGTGATCTATCTGGGCTTTGGAGCAGGATTAGCGGTATTTATGTTTGCCGGTTTTGTAAAATCAATCCCGATTGAAATCGAAGAGGCAGCGATGATTGATGGATGTACTCCGATTCAGACCTATTTTAAAGTTGTGATGCCGATCATGAAACCTACCTATATCACAGTTGCAATTCTGCAGGCGATGTGGATCTGGAATGATTATCTGCTGCCATATCTGGTGTTGGATATCAGAAAATATAAGACGATCCCGATTGCTATTCAGTATCTGAAAGGCGGATATGGTTCTGTGGATATGGGAGCGATGATGGGTGTTCTGGTACTTGGAATTATTCCTATTATTGTATTCTACCTGGCATGTCAGAAACATATTATTGAAGGCGTTGTCGCAGGAGCTGTAAAAGGCTGATCGGAAGATGGAGAGACAAGGCACACAGACAACAAAGTGATAAACTGATTTGGAAAAAAGAGGAAGGGCAGATGGAAAGAGTTACGATTAAGGATATTGCACGAATGTGCGGTGTAGGGGTGAGCACGGTATCGCGGGCTATGAATAATCACCCTGATATTAATCCAGAGACGAAACACATGATTATGGAGACAATCCGTCTGCATAATTATATTCCCAATAATAGTGCCAGAAATCTGAAACGTACTGCATCAAAAGAGATTGCTGTTCTGGTAAAAGGGATCAGCAATCCTCTCTTTTTGCGGATGATAAAAGTGTTTGAAGAAGAAATACAAAAAGAAAAATATTCTCTTGTTTTGCAGCATGTGGATGAATGGCAGGATGAAGTAGACGAGGCAATCAAGCTGGAAAAGGAGAAGCGTCTGCGGGGAATTGTATTTTTAGGCGGTCAGTTTACACATTCCATCTCCAAACTGGATCAGATATCTGTGCCGTTTGTACTCAGCACGATTGATCTGGAGAGTGAGGAGGGGAAGAAACGGTATGCTACTGTTTCGGTGGATGATATAAGAGAAAGTGAAAAAGTAGTAGACTATCTGCTTTCAAAAGGACATGAAAAAATTGCAATTATCACATCCGCCAGAGAAGATGAAAGTATTGGAAGACTGCGGCTGGAAGGCTATTACAGAGCATTGAAAAGGCATGGAATGGAGCCAAATCCTTCACTTGTAAAATATATGCACCCGGAGCTTGGAAGCTATACGATGGAAAACGGATATGCTCTGACAAAAGAACTTCTGGAGGAAAATGCAGATTTTACCGCACTGTATGTGATATCGGACCGCATGGCGATCGGAGCCTGCAAAGCAATCTTTGACAGCGGAAAGACCGTTCCGGGAGATTATTCTGTAGTGGGATTTGATGGATTGGAACTGGCGCAGTTCTATAACCCATCGATCACGACGCTGCGGCAGCCTATGGAAGAGATGGCAAAGGCGACGATTCATATGCTGTTTGAGATGATTCATAAAAAAGGCGGCGGACAGAGGATGCTTTTTGAAGGAAAACTGATAGAAGCGCAGTCTGTGCGGGATATTCATTGAGGCAGAAAGTTTTTAAGAAAGAAGAGAGTTATGAAAAAATTAAAAGGAAAGCGCAGCTTTTAGGAAATATCTAAGAGCTGCGTTTTTCTTTTGTCAATGGAGAGCAATTTCGATTAATTTATCTGGATTAGGATCGAATGGAAAACTTTCAGGATCTTTCTCAAGTACAATCAGAAAATCATCTTTCTTTTTGTAGACTTCTGATATATATTTTTTTATGAGGGACAAAGATTTATCAAATTTTTCAAGTGTGTAATAGAAGCTTTGGCAATCAGGAACCCTGATGAAGCAAAGGCGAAAGGAATAAGCGCTGTCAGTAAAAACATGAATGATATTTCCATCAGGAAGCGGGGTGAATTTTATAGCTGTCCATTGAATTTTGTATTTTAGGCGCTCTATACACCTGGTTTTATTTTTAACTAAAATAGAGATATAAAAAAAAGGAAGAAAATTGAATATAATAAGGATACCGAAAATAGATATATTTGTCCAATCTCTTCTGGTAAATTCGTAAAATTCTTTATCACCTGTCAGGTTGATAAAAATGATGAAAAATAAAATCCACAATGATATAAATATAAAAAAATAGGGAAGAATCCGTTTGTGTTTGTTTTTTAAAATGGAAAGTTCTCTAAAAAGATCATCTAAAGGCTGGTCAAATGCGACATCAATATTTTTTAGGATAAAAGAAGAAATAAGATGTCCATTTTCTAATCCAGTGACTGTGTAGGACGTTCCATTTTTCAGATATAATGTTAAGATTCCGAAGGCAGAAGATGCAAATTCTATTTCTGATAAATCACATTCTATTTTTTTATAAAAATGATATCGTGCAGAAAGATGATGATCATTTATGCGAAGATAGGTATTATGTTTGAGACAAATATCAATTATACTGATGGAACATAACAAGATACTCAAAATAATAAAAATAATGATTTCATGGGCAGTTTGCGTATCTACGGATGCAATAAAAAGATAAAGTCCAATCGAAGAAACGCCTAAAAATAAAAAGAGAATGTCCAGTAAATATTTCTTTTTAAATATGCCTTCCATATAGTTTCACCTCTTTCTTATCTTATAAAACGATAGTCAAAAAGTCCATTACCTTTAGACGATAAAGAATTCACTTTATTATAGCACAGATGAATAAAAAAGACTTTTTGATATCTGCATAAAATTCCTCCATCTACAGATACTATTCCCAAAATTGGAAAGTATAGCAGATGGAGGAATTTTATATATGAAAGCGACAGGAATTGTTAGACGTATTGATGATCTTGGGAGAGTTGTGATTCCGAAGGAGATCAGAAAGACACTCCGCATTCGGGAAGGCGACCCGCTGGAAATTTTTACAGATCGTGAGGGAGAAGTGATTTTAAAAAAATATTCTCCGATCGGGGAGTTAGGAACGTTTGCAAAGGAGTATGCAGAAGCTCTGGCTCAGGGAACGGGTCATATGGTATGTATCTGCGACCGTGATCAGGTGATTGCGGCGGCAGGAGGATGTAAAAAAGAATTGGTTGGAAAAAATATCAGTCCGGAGCTGGAGACATTGATTAATGAAAGGAAAAATATTTTAGTCAATAAAAATGAGGGAGAATATGTGAGACTTACAAGAGATGATGCAGAAGAGTGCGCAGGGCAGGTGATCTGGACGATCATCAGTGAAGGTGATGCGATAGGCGCGGTGATCTTGCTGGGAAAAGAAGGAAAAAGAATGGGTGAAACGGAGAAATTGTTAGCAAAATGTGCGTCCAGTTTTATGGGAAAGCAGATGGAATCATAAATAGGAAAAAAGAGGTTTTTTATAAAACATTTCAGCTGTTCTATAAAAAACCTCTTCTAAATAGATCTGGAATAATAATTTCTGAAGGATTATTTTAAGGACTCGATACTCAGTTCTTCCAGCAGGGATGCTTTGATATCATACAGTTTCTGTGAGAGATCGACATAGACTTCATGCGGATTTGTGAAACGTTTTGTTTCCTCCCACAAAGTATCGAGTTCTTTTGCGCAGTAGTCGCGGATTTCCATCACAGAAGGGGATTCATATACACATTTTCCATTTAAGAAAACAGGTACAAGCAGTTCTCTGAGCTCATAGGTACCGGCATGGATTTTTGTCTTTTTCCATGTCTCCAGAGGATCAAAAATAATCATATCCTGGGAAGAATCAAATTTTTCATCTACAAGACAGATCAGATCTGCTTTTAACTTATGGCTCTTTTTCTCATAGATACGGTAGATCGTTTTATTTCCAGGGTTTGTGATTTTTTCTGTATTTTCAGAAAGCTTGATTTTAGGAATAAAATCTTCTGTTTTGCTGTCATACACAGCGGCAAGTTTATAGACACCGCCAAAAGCAGGACAGTCTTTTGAAGTGATCAGATTCGTTCCAACTCCCCAGGAAGTAATGGCAGCTCCCTGTGATTTTAAGCTTTGGATCAGATATTCATCCAGATCACTGGATGCGGAAATTGTAGCATCCTTAAAACCAGCCTGATCGAGAAGAATACGTGCCTGTTTTGACATATAGGCAAGATCGCCGCTGTCAAGGCGGATACCATAATTTTTCAGTTCGATTCCGGCATCTCTCATTTCTTTAAAAACACGGATTGCATTTGGAACACCCGATTTTAAAGTATCATATGTATCAACAAGCAAAATGCAGGCATTTGGATACAATTCTGCATACGTTTTAAAAGCAGTATATTCATCTGGAAAACTCATAATCCAGCTGTGCGCATGGGTTCCCTTGATCGGGACATCGAAAAGCTGTCCGGCAAGCACATTTGATGTGCCGATACATCCTCCGATCATTGCGGCGCGGGCTCCGTATACGCCGGCATCCGGACCTTGCGCACGGCGCAGACCAAATTCCATAATGCCATCCCCTTTTGCAGCATGGACAACACGGGAAGCCTTTGTCGCAATCAGACTTTGATGATTGATGATAGTCAGAAGAGCAGTCTCGATGAGCTGTGCTTCCATAATAGGCGCGATGACTTTGATAAGTGGTTCATGAGGAAATACGACAGTTCCTTCTGGAATCGCGTAGATATCTCCGCTGAAATGGAAAGATGCAAGATAATCCAAAAAGTCCTCATCAAATGTGTTCAGGCTGCGCAGATATGCGATATCTTCCGGTGAAAATGTTAAATTTTTGATATAATCGATGACCTGATCCAGACCAGCGGCGATCGCATAGCCGCCTCCACTTGGATTGCGGCGGTAAAACGCATCAAAGATCACGATCTGATCAGAAGGATTTTTAAAGTATCCCTGCATCATGGTCAATTCATAAAAATCTGTTAATAATGTCAGATTCATTGTACTCATAAAAAGACTCCCTTCATGGTTCACATTTGTAAATAAGATAGTCAATCATATCATTATGTAATAGGTGTATTATACCATAAGTTGTGTTAAAAGTCAGGGATAATAAAAAAATTGAAAAAAAATAAAAAAAATTGAAAAAAGTACTTGCTTTTTTGAAAAACATAGTATATAATACATCTTGTCTTGAGGCAATGGGCTATCGCCAAACGGTAAGGCAACGGACTCTGACTCCGTCATTGTGAAGGTTCGAATCCTTCTAGCCCAGCTCTACAAGCTGTCTTTAACGAAATGAAATGTTTCGCTGAGAGACAGCTATTTTTTTATGCAGATATTGAAATAGGAAAGAATCAGATGCGTATATCTGCCTGAAAAAGGATATCGTGCGCTTGCGGCCAGTCAAAGGCGGCAGAATGGAGGAAGATTATGGGGTATGAATGGAAATGCAGAGTGCGTTACAGTGAAACCGGTGTGGACGGGAAACTGACATTGCCGGCATTAGTAAACTATTTTCAGGACTGCAGCACATTTCATTCGGAATCGCTTGGACTGGGATGGAAATATTTATCCTCCAGAAAGAAAGCGTGGATGCTTTCCTCCTGGCAGATTGAAGTGAAACGCTATCCTTCCATGGGAGAAAACATTACGGTTAAAACGTGGCCTCATGCTTTTAAAGGTTTTTTGGGAGAAAGGAATTTTCTGCTTCTGGATGAAAAGGAAGAAGTGCTGGCATACGCCAATACCAATTGGATTTTTGTGGATTTGGAGACGGGACATCCTGCTAAAATTGATCAGGAGGAACTGGAAAAATATAAACTGGAAAATCCATATGAGATGGAGTATGCTCCGAGAAAGATTCCTTTTCCGGAAGGCGGCACGCAGATGCCGGGATTCCAAATAAACAGCAGATATCTGGATACAAATAATCATGTAAATAATGAAGAATATATTGCAATGGCACAGGAATACCTGCCGGACGACTTTTGTGTCTGTTCGATGAGAGCGGAATATAAGAAAGCGGCGCTTTTGCATGATACGGTGATTCCGATTGTAAAGCAGGAGCCGGGATGCTGTGAAGTGGCTTTGTGCGATGAATCACACAAGCCATATGCAGTTGTTGTGCTGAAGGGCGCTTTAAAAACAGACGCTTACAGTCATTAAAATGAGAAAAATAGAGTGAGGAAATAAAAATATGCTGCAATTAGGGAAAAAACAGGAATTAACAGTGATAAAATGCGTCAATTTTGGCGTTTACCTTGCAGAAGGGGAGGGAGCTTCTGAAAAAGTACTGCTTCCTCAAAAAGAAGTTCCGGAAAATGCGGAATTGGGTACAAAGATAGAAGTTTTTCTTTATAAAGATTCTAAAGACCGAATGATCGCAACGACACGCAGACCGATGCTGGAACTTGGAGGAATCGCACAGCTGACAGTTAAAGAGGTTGGGAAAATAGGAGCTTTTCTGGACTGGGGACTGGAAAAGGATCTGCTTCTGCCATTTAAAGAGCAGACAAAGAGAGTACGGGAGAACGATCAGGTTTTGGTGGCTTTATATATTGATAAAAGCAGCCGTCTCTGTGCCACAATGAAAATTTATCCATACTTGTGCAAAGAGTCTTCCTATAAAAAGGACGATCATGTAACAGGAATTGTATATGAAATCAGTAAAACATTTGGCGCTTTTGTAGCTGTCGACGGAAAGTATTCCGGTCTGATTCAGGCGAAAGAGGCAGGAGAGCGGTATCATGCAGGAGATGTGGTACAGCTGCGCGTGACCGGTGTCAAACCGGATGGGAAACTGGATTTGACTGCGAGAGAAAAAGCATATATTCAGATTGACGAAGATGCGGAAGCGGTGATGGGTGTGATTGAGGAATTTGAAGGTGTTTTGCCTTTCAACGATAAAGTTTCTCCGGAGATTATTCAGAGAGAATTTGGCTTGAGCAAAAATGCTTTTAAACGCGCAGTAGGCCGTCTCCTGAAGCAGGGACGCATCGAAATTACAGAAAACAGAATTAGAAAAGTAAAATGAAAATAATTTTTTAAAAGAAAATGATATTTTTAAAGGAAAAATATCATGATATAAGACAAAAGACAGGAGGATACCTAAAATGAAAAAAGCAATCAGCACAGATAAGGCTCCAGCAGCAATCGGTCCATACTCACAGGCAATTGAGATCAATGGAATGATTTTTACGTCAGGAGTGATTCCTGTAAATCCAGCAACAGGTGAAATTCCAAAGGGCGTGGAAGCACAGGCAGACCAGGCGATTAAAAATCTTGTAAATCTTTTGACAGAGGCTGGAAGCAGTGCAGAAAAGGTAGTAAAGACAACCGTGTTTATCAAAGAGATGAATGATTTCGGAAAGATCAATGAGATTTATGCAAAATATTTTACAGGCGTATATCCGGCCCGCTCCTGCGTTGAAGTGGCAAGACTGCCGAAAGATGTTTTGATTGAGATCGAGGCGATCGCAGAGAAATAAAAGTCTGTTTTTGGAAAAAAATTCCATATAAGCCGGTTTGTTTTATCTGCTGTGCCAGTAAAATATAGGCAGAAACTCACTACAGATAAGGAAAAAAGGGTTTCTGAATGGTGAAATAATCACAGCAGTTTTCGGGAAAGTAAAAAAAAGTATGGAAATATTCCGAAATTACCAAAATATAGTTGATTTTAAAGGAAAATTAGGTTATAGTTAGGGCGTAACAGGAAGGGATTTTTGAAAGGAGAGATTTGTATGAAGGTACAAAACATCACAGACATTGATAAATTCTTCAAAGTAATCGACAGCTGTAAAGGAAAGGTAGAGTTACTTACAGGAGAAGGAGACAGATTAAATCTGAAATCCAAACTTTCTCAGTATGTTTCTATGGCAAATATCTTCTCCAATGGTGAAATTCCAGAGCTGGAAATTGTAGCACATGAAAAAGAAGATATCGATAAACTGATTGATTTTATGATGAACAGCAATGTAAAATAAGCTTTGGCTGTTCTGAAACGAAACAGAATTGATGCAGAGAAGGATACTCTGCCTGACATAAGAAGAAAAAGACCATATCCGACACAGAAAATGTGTGCCGGATATGGTCTTTTTGACTTTATAATTCTTTTGGTGTCCCTCTGGCTTTACCTTATGAGGGAATTCTGATATAATAAAAAGCATAAAATCATACAGAAAAAGGAGAAGGGAAATTTTGGATTCAATAGATTATTATGAGCGATATGCAAACGTATATTATGAGAACACGGTAGATGTCGATATGAGCGAAATCCGAAACAAGTTTTTAGAGCTGCTTCCAGAAAATGCAGATGTGCTTGATCTTGGATGCGGTTCGGGAAGGGATGGAAAGGCTTTTGAGGAAGCTGGATGCTATGTGACTTTGCTGGATGGATCAGCTGAAATGTGTAAGCTTGCAGAGATTACGATGGGCAAGGAAGTCCTGAATATGAGATTTGATGAGATGGATTTTGAGGAAGTATTTGACGGCATATGGGCGTGTGCTTCTCTGCTCCATGTGCCGGAAGAAGAGATGGATCAGATCATGCAGAAAGTATGCAGAGCATTGAAGCCGGAAGGCATTTTATATGCTTCTTTTAAATACGGGGAAGGGGAAGAATATCGAAATCATCGTCTTTTTCATGATTATACGCCTCAGTCTCTGGAAGAGATGATGAGCAGACAAAGAGAAATGGAAGTTTTAGAAACATGGCTCAGTGATGATGTAAGAGACGGAAGAGATGAGAAATGGGTTAATATTCTTTTGAAGAAAAAAGAAAAGAGGCATTGATATGACAGAACAAAGCAATGAACAGAGAACGGTCAGAAATACAAACAGACTGTTCCTTGGAACACTATGTTTTGTGATGGCAGTATCTTTTTGGATGGGGCGAAGTGGGATATCGCTTTCAGGAGAGATGAATCTGATCGTTTCTCAGCTGTTGTTCTGGATTCCGATTGTAATCTGTCTGGCTGTCACGAAAACAAATCCACTGCATCTGATTCCATTTCGCAAAATCTCTGTTTCCACGATGCTGATGGTGATCTTATTTGCCATATTGCTGATTCCGGTGACGGCATGGATTAACTTGGTATCTATGCTGTTTGTGGAGAATGCGGTGGCAGGTATTGATCAGCAGATGACAGGAAATACACTTGCCTTAAATTTGTTGATGATGGCAGTTTTACCTGCTGTGTCAGAAGAGTGTATGGTGCGGGGCGTGTATTTTCAGCTGTATAAATCTGGTGGAATTTTGAAAGCGGCTGTGATCAGCGGTGCAGTCTTTGGATTCATGCACCTGAATTTTAATCAGTTTTCTTATGCAATTGTGCTTGGAGTGATCCTTGCGCTGCTGGTTGAAGCGACAGGAAGCATTTTTTCTTCCATGATTGCTCATTTTACATTCAATGCGCAAAGTGTAGCAGCTTTGTGGTTTCAGAATCAGATGTTCAATTCAGCGGGGGAGACCGCTCTTCAGGAGGTGACAAGAGCAGATCTGACAGAAATGCTGATGGGATATACAACGTTTGCCTGTATTATGGGTGTTCTTGCCTTTAGTGTATTTTTGTGGATTGTTCATCATTGCGGATCGGAAGATCATATGAAGCAGATTTTCCTGAAGAGACAATCAGAAGATGGAAAAAAAGTAAAGATGGTCACTCCGGCATTTGCAGCAGGAGTTGTCTTTGCAGTAGGAATTATGATTTTGATGGAAAGAATTGTATAGTCAGTCCAAGATAAAAATGGCAGAAAAATAGAGAGAAGTCTTCTTGTTTCTATTGTTAGAAACAGGAAAATTTCTCTGTTTTTTTCTTCATGATCAGTTGATTTATGAATAATAAAACAGAAAGTAAAAAAATATAAGAAAGGAGAGCAGTGATGAATTTTACTCATTTACACACGCACACGGAGTATAGTCTTTTAGATGGATCAAACAAGATAAAAGAATATGTTGCCCGTGTCAAGGAACTGGGGATGGACAGCGCCGCGATCACAGATCACGGTGTGATGTTTGGCGTAATTGATTTTTATAAAGAGGCAAAAGCAGCTGGAATTAATCCTATTTTGGGATGTGAAGTATATGTGGCGCCAAATTCCAGATTTGACAGGGAGGCAGGAGGAGATGACCGATATTATCATCTTGTACTTCTGGCTGAAAATAATACAGGTTATCAGAACTTGATGAAGATTGTGTCAAAAGGATTTGTGGAAGGATTTTATTACAAACCGCGTGTCGATAAAGAAATTTTACGCAAGTATCACGAAGGCATTATCGCTCTGAGCGCTTGTCTTGCAGGAGAGGTGCAGAAATATCTGACAAGAGGAATGTATGAGGAAGCGAAAAAATCTGCTCTTGAATATGAAGAAATTTTTGGAAAGGGAAATTTCTTTTTGGAGATTCAAGATCATGGCATACCGACCCAGAAGACAGTTAATCAGCAGCAGCTGAGACTGAGTCAGGATACAGGCATTCCGCTTGTAGCGACAAATGACGTGCATTACACATATGCAGAAGATGCTGAACCTCATGATATTCTGCTGTGCCTCCAGACAGGCAAAAAACTGGCAGACGAAAACAGAATGCGATATGAGGGCGGTCAGTATTATGTCAAGTCATATGAGGAGATGGCACAATTATTTCCATATGCTCTGGAAGCATTGGAAAATACAAATAAGATTGCTGAAAGATGCCATGTAGAAATAGAATTTGGAGTGACAAAACTGCCGAAATTTGATGTTCCTGATGGATATACGTCATGGGAATATCTGAATAAACTGTGCAGAGAAGGATTAGAAAGAAAATATGAAAATCCGACGCCTGAGTTAGTTCAACGCCTGGAATATGAACTGGGCGTCATCAAAGAGATGGGATATATCGACTATTTCCTGATTGTATGGGATTTCATTCACTATGCAAGAGAAAATGGAATTATAGTAGGTCCGGGACGAGGTTCCGCAGCTGGAAGCGTGGTTTCCTACACGTTGGATATCACAAAACTGGACCCGATGAAATATGATCTTCTGTTTGAACGATTTTTAAATCCGGAACGTGTCTCCATGCCAGATATTGATATCGACTTTTGCTTTGAGAGAAGACAGGAAGTAATCGACTATGTGGTAGAAAAATATGGCAAAGACAGAGTGGTGCAGATCGTGACATTTGGTACGCTGGCTGCGCGCGGTGTCATTCGGGATGTCGGACGTGTGATGGATCTGCCGTATGCGATGGTGGACAATATTGCAAAGATGATACCGAATGAGCTGAATATCACCATTGACAAGGCTTTGAAAAAGAGTATGGAACTGCGAAAAGCGTACGAAGAAGACAGTCAAGTGAAAAAGCTGATTGATATGGCAAAACGTCTGGAAGGATTACCGCGCCATACATCCATGCACGCGGCAGGCGTCGTGATCAGCCAGAAAAATGTGGATGAGTATGTTCCGCTTTCAAGAGCATCTGACGGGTCTATCACAACCCAATTTACGATGACAACACTGGAAGAGTTAGGGCTTCTTAAAATGGATTTTTTGGGACTGCGGACATTGACAGTAATTCAAAAGGCAGTAGAACTGGCAGAGAAAAGCTCTGGAAAGACGATTGATATCGATCATATTGATTATAATGATCGTGAAGTGCTGGCTCTGATCGGAAGCGGAAAGACAGAAGGGATTTTCCAGTTGGAGAGCGGCGGCATGAAGGGGTTCATGAAGGAACTCAAACCGCAGAGTCTGGAGGATATCATTGCAGGAATTTCTCTTTATCGACCAGGTCCGATGGAATTTATTCCACAATATATTCAGGGAAAAAATCATCCGGAGAGTATAAAATACGACTGTGAGAAGCTGGAGCCTATTTTAGAAGCGACATACGGATGTATTGTCTATCAAGGTGCGACTCGTTCCTAGTTTAAATCAACAAAGACTAGGCACGTTGTTCAGATTAAATGCCAAAGCATTGAAATGAAAAATGGAGAACTACAACTTCGAAGTATGGAATGAAGAGGTAACGCTCTGAAACATACTCTTTAATACTCCGACTAGCATATAAAAGCGAAAGCTGATATGTTAGAAGCTCGGTAAAGTCGGCAGAAGCACACCTAAGTTAAAGAAATAATCAAGTAAGGTTGGTACAAAAGTGGCTGGAATCCACCTGCCATGAAAGATTAAAGTATGAGATATGGTTTGTGATATGTCGGAAGTCTATAAAGTTTCTATGGTGAGTATGTCATAACGACTGACAAACTCGAGAATTTAAAGGATCTAGATATGACTGTATGGAAACATACAGGGCCGCTTGTAACGGTGTTAGTGTGGTAAAGTAAGAATCTTGGTTATGAAATACCATAATATGCGAAATTTTCGAATGGCGGGCATATTCAAGCTAACAGGTCTATATTGAGCACCTAACGAAATATGTACAGATAGAAGTTGTGGAACGAGGAAAGGTATTGGGTGATTCGAAAGAATTATAGGTTGACGAAGAATAATAAGCAACCAAACCAGTGCTGAAAAGTAGTGGTCGAACCTGTGAAGTTTCTGTAATGGGAATGGAGGAATGGCCACAAGTCGCTGCAATTATTAAAACTAAGTTAATTAACCTTAATTTATTCATTCAAATTTAAATAGGGATTTCGTGCATGACTAAAAAGGCTCACTTTCAATCCAAAAGAAAGGAAGTGAGAACCCTATGCCTAAAAAGACAAAATGCATTGATAGTTTGAGACATAACGAATATTATGATATGCAGAGCATCTTCGATGAATTTTATAATGAAAGCATAAAGGGCTCGGAATTTCATGATCTAATGGATAACTTGTAAGAATAGATTTATAATCTTTTTAGGTTATTTGAATAGAATGAACAGGAATTGCAGCGATGGAACGCCGTGTGCGGGGAAACTCGCATGCACGGTGTGGAGTGGGGGAAAAGCTGGAGATAATATCAAAGGCTTACCTATCGCTATAACAAGTAATGAGAATTGTCCGTGATCTTGCAGGCTATACACTTGGAAGAAGCGATCTTGTGCGTAGAGCAATGTCAAAGAAAAAAGCAGAAGTCATGGCAAAGGAACGTCAGAATTTTGTATATGGAAATCCGGAAGAAGGAGTTCCGGGATGTATCAGCAATGGAATTCCAGAAGAGACAGCAAACAAAATTTTTGATGAAATGACAGATTTTGCAAGATATGCGTTTAATAAATGTTCGACTCGTTCTACCTTTAAATAAACAAAGAGGCAGCACTCTTAAACGGGAGGAGAACTGATAATTCGAGTGATGGAATGATAGAGTAACGCCTTGAAACATCACCTCTAATACTCCGACTGGCTGCATAAATGGAAACATTAGTGGTCAGAAGTTCGGTGAAGTCGGCAGAAGTTAGCCTAAACTCAGTAATAACCGATAGTAACATTGGCACAAAAGAGGTTAGAGCCCACCTGTGTGAAGCGATTATGAAAGGCATGGTTAATGATATGTCGGGAGTCTATAAAATACCTATGGAGAGAATGTTGTGGCATTTACACAACTGACGAACCAGCGAATTTAAGCAACTATATGAAGCCTATGGGGAAACTCATAGGGATGCTAACGCATCGTTGGTGTGGTCTGGTAAGAATATTTGTTATGAAAAACCATATAAGACGAAGACAAGTTAGAGTCGGCGGGTCTTATCAAGCCAACAGGAGCAGAGCTAGGCACCTAAGGGTATAAATGTAAAGATAGAATTATCGGTACGAGGAAAGGTATTGGGTTCCTATAAAGGAATAGGTTGACGAAGAATAATAAGCAACCGAATCAATGCTGAAAAGCAGTGTTCGAACCTATGAAGCTCTTGTAATGAGAGTGGAGGAATGGGCACAAGTCGGTTTTAAAATAATAGGAATAACGAATCTACAACAAGGATTTCGAGTACGACCAAAAAGTCACTCAATCTGTAAAAGAAAGAGGTGATGCCTTGTGCCTGCAAGAAATGATGGAAAAATGAATGTTGTAGATGATCTAAGACACTCTGAATACTATAACCAATATGTATCTAACGCAATATAGTCATATTGATTTAATTTTAAAATCGATGGAACGCCGTATGCGCTGAAAGGTGCATGTACGGTGTGGAGTGGGGGAAAAGTCGGAAACACAAAGAAACGGAAGACTTACCTATCACTATCGCATGCTGCCGCATATGCGGTTGTCTCTTATCAGACTGCATGGTTGAAATATTATTATCCAGTGGAATATATGGCTGCGCTTATGACGTCTGTAATTGAAAATCCAGGAAAAGTTGCAGAATATATCCTGACATGCCGTCAGATGGGAATTACCATTCTGCCACCTGATATCAATAAGGGAGGCAGAACGTTCTCCGTAGATGGAAAAGCAATTCGCTATGGTCTGTCGGCAATCAAAAGTGTCGGCGGAACAGTGATTGATAAGATTGTAGAAGAGCGGAGAAAAAATGGAAGCTTCACTTCCCTGAAAGACTTTATTGACAGAGTTTCTGACAAGGAAGTAAATAAAAGAGCAATAGAGAATCTGATCAAAGCAGGTGCGTTCGACAGTCTTGGAGCAAAAAGAAAGCAGCTTCTTATGGTTTATGAACGGTTAATGGACAGTATAAACAAAGAAAAGAAGACTATGATTGCAGGTCAGCTCAGTCTGTTTGACTTTGCAGGTGAGGAAGAGAAGAAAGAGTACGAAATTCAGCTTCCAGATGTGGAGGAATATGAGAAAGAGGAACTTCTTGCTTTTGAAAAAGAGGTACTGGGCATTTATGTAAGCGGCCATCCGCTTGAAAAATATGAAGCGCAGTGGAGACGTCGGATTTCAGCTGTAACAGCAGATTTTATGCTGGATGAAGAGACAGGATACTCAAAAGTAATAGATGGAAAACGTGAGATTATAGGCGGACTGATTGCCTCCAAGACCATCAAATATACAAAAAATAATAAGACGATGGCATTTTTTACTCTGGAAGATCTTGTGGGAAATGTAGAAGTTGTTGTATTTCCGAGAGATTATGCAAAATACGCCGATCTGATTGAGGAGGACACAAAGGTATTTGTACAGGGAAAAGTTTCCAGTGAGGAGGATCGGGCAAGTAAACTGATCTGTGAAAAGATATGGGCATTTGAGAAGACACCAAAAGAATTATGGATTCAGTTCTCAGATATGGATGCTTTTAATAAGATGGAGACAAAGTTGTACAGTTTTCTGAAGGATTCTGACGGAAAAGATCCGGTTGTGATTTATATTCGAGATCCAAAGGCGATTCGAAGATTGCCGGAAGGATGGTCGGTAAATGCAGATGAGACACTGATAAGCAGACTGGCGGAAGCTTTTGGAAGCGAGAATATAAAAGTTGTAGAAAAGAGTATTGAAAATGTCGGAAAAATGAATTAGAATGTTAGGGAGTATAGAGTAAAGATATCGGTATAGGGACCTATAAAAACAGGAGGTAATGACATGTCAAAGGAAATTAATACCATAGGAGTTTTGACGAGCGGCGGAGATGCCCCAGGAATGAATGCCGCAATCCGTGCAGTTGTCAGAAAAGCACTCAGTGAAGGAAAAAAAGTAAAAGGAATCTATAAAGGATATAACGGTCTTTTAAATGAGGAAATCAGAGATTTAACAGCAAGAGACGTATCTGATACAATCTCAAAAGGCGGTACTGTTCTTTATACAGCACGCTGCTCTGAATTCCGCACAGAGGAAGGACAGAGACGCGGCGCAGAAGTCTGCAAAAAACATGGAATTGATGGTCTGGTTGTTATCGGAGGCGACGGATCTTTTGCCGGAGCACAGAAGCTTGCAAATTTAGGTATTAATACGGTTGGTGTACCTGGAACGATTGATCTGGACATCGCATGTACAGAATATACGATTGGATTCGATACAGCTGTAAATACAGCAATGGAAGCAATCGACAAAGTGCGCGACACATCTACATCTCATGAACGCTGCAGTATTATTGAGGTTATGGGAAGAAATGCAGGATATATCGCTTTATGGTGCGGTATCGCAAATGGCGCCGAAGATATTCTGCTCCCTGAAAAATATGACTATGATGAGCAGAAACTGATCAGCAACATTATTGCTACGAGAAAACGCGGTAAAAAACATCATATTATCATCAATGCCGAGGGAATCGGACATTCCACAAGTATGGCACGCCGTCTGGAAGCTGCTACAGGTGTGGAGACAAGAGCGACAATTCTGGGACATATGCAAAGAGGAGGAAGCCCGACATGTAAAGACAGAGTATATGCTTCCATGATGGGTTCCTATGCAGTAGATCTGTTATGCGCAGGAAAGACAAACCGTGTTGTCGGATATCGCCATGGAGATTTCCAGGATTTCGATATTGATGAAGCACTTGCTATGCAGAAGAGCATTCCAGAATACTGGTACAGAGTAAGCAAAGCATTATCCATCTAATCAGCAACGTATTAGAAATAAAGATGGGATGAGAGTGACCGATAAGATTTGACAGAAATTTACTCAGGATAAATAGATACGGAAATAATTGTGAAAGCGCCCCTTTTTTGGTAAAATAAAGGAAAAGGGGCGCTTTTTATATGAAAATAAAAACATATAAAAATAATGGAAAAGAATCATGAGATCTGTTCGGAAAAAAATAGAATAGAGAGAAAGGAAAGAATATGATTACCAGTATATCAAACCAGCAGATTAAAAATATCATACGGCTGGAAAAAAAAGGAAAAGCCAGAAAAGAACAGGACGTTTTTCTCGTAGAGGGAATTCGGATGTATCAGGAAGCGCCGAAGGAAAAGATTGTAAAAACATATGTTTCGGAAAGCTTTTATAAAAAAGAAAAAGGAATGTTTTCTGACAAAGAGGTTGAGATTGTGGAAGACCGTGTGTTTCAGAGCGCATCAGATACTATGACGCCACAGGGAGTTTTAAGCATTGTAAAACAGTATCACTATAAGATGGAAGCGTTCTGGAAAAGAGAAAATCCTTTTTTCCTGGTTTTGGAAAATCTTCAAGATCCTGGAAATATGGGAACTATTTTCAGAACGGCAGAAGGAGCTGGAGTCGATGGGATTTTTTTGAGTAAAGACTGCGTAGATCTTTATAATCCCAAGGTGATTCGCTCTACAATGGGATCAATCTACAGAATGCCATTTCTATATGTGGATTCGGCACAAGAGACGGTGGAGGAACTGAAAAAAAGGGGAATCCATGTCTTTGCCGCACATTTGAAAGGAAAAAATAATTATGACAATGAAAACTACTGCAAAGGGACTGCATTTTTAATTGGAAATGAAGGAAATGGACTGACAGATGAACTTGCATCCAAAGCAGATTGTTATGTAAAAATTCCAATGGAAGGGAAGGTGGAATCATTAAATGCAGCTATGGCAGCAGGAGTTTTAATGTATGAAGTCAGCAGACAGAGAAGAGGAGGAAAGCGATAGAAGCAGAAGAGGGAGATTGAGTTAAAAGTAACAGTTAAAAATAAAATACACAGAAGGAGGTAAACATATGAAGGCAGGGAAAAAACCAGATGGCAGCCAATATAAAATATGGCAAAGAATACTTGCAGCAGTGCTTACCGTGGCGCTGATGTTCACAATACTGCCATCCAATTTAACAGCAGCAGAAGGAGCGTATGAAACGCGGAACAAAGGACTACAGTCTGAAACACAGACGTCTTCTGAGGTATGGACCGAAACAGACACACAGACAGAAATACAGACACAAACAGAAACAGAGGTACAGACAGAAACAGAGGTACAGACAGAGACAGAAGCACAGACAGAGACGGAAGCACAGACAGAGACAGAAGCACAGACGGAGACAGAAGCACAGACAGAGACAGAAGTGCAGACAGAGACAGAAGTGCAGACAGAGACAGAAGCACAGACAGAGACAGAAGTGCAGACAGAGACGGAAGCACAGACAGAGACGGAAGCACAGACAGAGACGGAAGTACAGACGGAGACGGAAGTACAGACGGAGCCAGAGGTACAGGCAGAGACAGAGGCACAGACAGAAATAAAAATGACATTACAGGAATATATTGATCAGTATGTCAAAAATGAAATTAATCTGAAAAATTATGTCAGAGTTTCTGCGGCAGTAGAAAGAGATGCAGTGCCTACAGGTGACAGTACAATTTTAACATTGCGGTATGAAATGAATGCCTTCCCGAATTTCAGTTTCGGAACGGATATCACGCAAATTCCAATCAAAAGAATTTTAGATGTAAAAGTTTATATTGCTCTGCCGCTTGGAACAAGCATTGCAAATATTGATGATCCGAATATCAGCACATGGCTGAAGTATGCAGGAAGAGGATCAATCAATGGCAGCGCCGATCAAGTCACACAGTATGAATGGTATGAGTGGAGTGTCGGAGATGTGACAATTGGAAATTCTCGAAACGAAGAGAAGACAGGCGCAGCCTTAAGGTTGGACAACAATGGAACACTGGCGGATGGAACAGAATTTTTGATCAATCAGGAACAGATTTATGTGACAGGGCGATGCGAAATTCAGGATCTCTCTTATGAGACACCGGTCATGCAGTATGAAGATATAGCAGTGAAAGCAGATGCCTCGGTCAAAATAACTTCCATAGCATCAAATAAATGGAATATTAGAAAAAAACTGGAGAGATCATCCGATATATCTTGGGAGTGGGATAAAGAAGAGGATTATGTCATTATAAATTATAAAATAGAAGCAGGAAAGCTGGGGCAAAATGATGAGATTGCATCAGATCCAGAAAAGTATGATCAATATGGAACATTAAATTTTGAAAGCTTCCATATTATAGATGAAATTCCTGACTTTATGCCAGACAACAGTGGGTATGATTTAGTAGATCCCACAAAAGTTGAGGTGTACTGGGGAGGAACAAAAGAAGGTCAGCTTCTGCTGGAGGGAACGGACTATACATATGATCCGGCGATGCAGATATTAGACATTACGGCTTATAATAAAGAGGATCTGACACGGGTAAAAGATGCGCCTGTATACAGCGCATACTATGTCAGAATTTATTATCCATACAGCGAGATGGAGCGGCATTTTTCTGAGCCAGCTGTAATTTATTCTCAGACAAATAAGGCAGAGCTGCAATATATATTAAAGACAGAGACAGAGATAAGGAAAGATTCGGATACGGCATCGGTTACATTTGAGATGAGAAAACAGCCGGGAATTTTATCCTTATCAAAATGGATTATCAATCCGGATGACCATGCAACATTTAAGTATTATGATCCAGGAGAAAAACCTGTACATGGAATGAGTGCAGAGCAGTTTAGAAAAACCTTTTCAGGATATGTACAGTTTGAGATTACAAAGGTATCAGATGATCCGGAGCAAAATGGAAAACCGGCTGTGATCTATACTGCTGTTCCGGATGAGAATGGTATTTATCACAGAGCGGATGATAAATATTTGGTGATCAATCCGTTCAAAGACAGCAGTGATCCGGCAGACATGGCTGTAACATCGGCTGACGGAATTGTGAAAGTGGCATTGGAACCTGGAGTATACCATGTGAAAGAGACAAGATGTCCAGCGGGAACATCAGAAAAAACAGCAGAGTTTGATGTCACAATTACGGAAGGGAAAGAAGAAAGCGGAAAGTTTGTCAATCAGATTTCAGGGTCAGGAAGTTTAAAATTTTCAAAACTGGGAGAGACAGAAAACGGAAATGTTGCCCTGGGCGGTGCATTGTTTGGTCTTTATATGAACAAAAATGATGAACAGCCGCTGTACACGGCATATTCCAGAACGACAGATCAGGAAGGAAACGAAGAAGACAAACTGAAAAAGGGAGACGTTCTATTTACCGCTCCGGCAGGTATTTATTATCTGAAAGAAATCAGCGCCCCGGAAGGATATAAAACAGATCCTCAATGGTATGAAGTAGAAATTATAGAAGGACAGAGAACAACAATCCCGAAACAGGAAGATACGGGATGGATTGCAGAAAACACTTTTTTAAACAAAGGGACAAACGGACGATTACGTCTGGAAAAATTTATACATACCGTAGATAATAAGGGAAATGTGACAAGCAGACGTGTGCCGGAATCGGACAGAGGAAGCATGAAATTTCGTCTCCAGCAGAGAGTGCAGGGAGAAGAACATTGGAATAATGTTGGGAATGAATTTGTACTGGATGTTCTTGAATCCAATACGGCAAAAGAATTTGCAGATCTTCCAATTCAAACAGATGATGGAAGATGGTATGAATATCGTTTTGTTGAGACTGTATATCCAAAAGGATATTATCCAGAAGGATATAATGATAAAAACCGTGCCAGCGAAGCGGTAACTCTGAGCGCAAATAAAAAGACGGTCGTTCAGATGTACAATGAACAAAAAGCTTCTTTAAAGATTGAGAAAAAGAAAATTTCTTCAGAAGCTGTTTCAGGAGCTGCGCAAAAAGATGTAGTCTTACAGCTATATCGCAGAGTAAAAGATAGCGGAGAAGAATTGCAGGCATACGGTGACCGTGTCATAACAGGCAAAGATGGTCAGACGGATGTGATCTCTGACATTCCATTTGTGTCAGAAGATGGAATTGCTTTAGAGTATTATATTTTGGAAGAAGAGACAAAAGACACAAAGCCAGGTACGGTAAGCGGAGCACTTCCAATAAAAACAGAAATGATCGGCGGAGAAGAAAAGACAGTATTTGGACCTTTCTATCTGAGCGGAGAACAGATCATCGAGAAAACGATCGTCAATTTTAGTCTGAAAAGAAAAATTTTAATTGAAAAATTAGATGCTGATCAAAAGGTAAGAAAAGCAGGAGCTTCTTTTGACATTTATCCGATAGGGGAAGATGGCACAAGAGGAAAAGCTGTGAACGATCATCCTTTAATCAGCGTAAATAAAGGGGAAAAGCTGCCTGGAATCGAGCTTGCCCCTGGAAAATATCATATTGTAGAATCGAATCCTCCAGATGGATATCAAGAGTATATAAACAGACAGCTTTCAGAGGAAGACAAGAAGCGATATGGCACAAATTATCAGGAAATTATCATTCCGGAAATATCTCAGATTCAGATCAAGACGCTGACATTTCGGTTTGAAAATTATAAACTTCCTGAATTAATCTTAAAGAAACAGGTGGCGACACCGGAAGGTCTTGCAGACGCTCTGAGCGATAAGATAAAAGTTACAATCGAGATCTACAGATTTACAGGAAATGAAGGGGAACCGGTTCAGAAATCAAATCTGAAGAAAGAATATGAAGATACTTTTGCTGTAAACAAATATTTTTATAAAACAGTGGAAGCGGGAACGTACTATATCAAAGAAACGGCAATTGATACAGAGACAGGACTGATGCTTCCGAAAGCGGAACTGTATGATGGCGTAAAGGGCACGGAGGTTATTGACGGAGAAGTGTACTTTGGACCGTATACGGTAAAAGATCGAGTTAATGAAGACGGAACAGTCAATCAGCCGAAAACAGAACGTTTTACAGATCTTGTAAATCATGGCACGCTCA
This sequence comes from Clostridiales bacterium, assembly GCA_018366495.1. GTDB lineage: Bacteria > Bacillota > Clostridia > Lachnospirales > Lachnospiraceae > JAGZHZ01. Next base: position 20,453 of record JAGZHZ010000014.1, on the reverse strand, counting down.
AAGTCAGAAAAAAGGACAGCGAGACGGGAGAAAATCTGGTAGGATCAGAATTTGCTGTCAGCTATGTCGACGAGAATGGAAAAACGGTAACTTTGAAGGAGAAGCTGGTGATCGGAGGTTCAGGAACGGGAGTACTTGAAAATCTGAAGGTTGTAGATAAGAATGGAGATAAGATCAAATATACTATCACAGAGACGAAAGCACCAGATGGATACGTAATCTTAGATAAACCGATCACAGGTATTGAGCTGGAATACGATGCGCTTCTGAACAGCGATGGAAGTGTAAAAAAAGCAGTGATTCCAACAATTGATGTCTACAATAAACCAGAATTATCTCTGGAAGTATTCAAGATTGGACAGGATAAACTATGGGGAGCCAAAGCAGACGAATCACAAAATAAAGGTGAGGTTCCGCTGGAAGATGTAGAACTTGCTTTATATGAAGTGACTGAAAATGGTACGGCTTTCTATGTGGGCAGTCAGAAGACAAATAAGGATGGAAATATAACTTTTGAGCAGTTAAATTCAGAGAAAGAGTATTATGTGGCGGAAGTGTCCAGTAATCCAAAATATCCTGAGCTGCCGGATAACAAGAAGTTATTGAATCCTGCCCCTGCTTCGATATCAGTTTCTGAATTTGAAAATTATAACACACTTCATATCAGATTTTCTGAGAAGGAAAATGCAGAACCGGGCAAAAAAGTTATTGAGCTTTCAGCTGACCTGAATGGTATGAAAGTAGAAGCAGAAAAAATCTTAAGAAAAGGCAACAGCTTTATCGTAGACGAGCCTCTTGTAAATACAAGAGTAAATGTGCAGTTTGAGATTATCAAATGGGGCATTCAGGGTACGGAACAAAAGAGAATGGATCATACTTACTTTACAGGATTTAATCTGGGAGATGATTTAAGTAAGATTCATACAGGGGACGATGGTGTCCTGATTCAGGGAACAAATGGAAAAGTGATCCCGAAAACAAAAACGATAATGGGAACCTATATGACAGATACGACAGAAGATGGAGTGGCAGGACATGTGTTCTCAAACTTTGTCCGGTATGGAAATATTTATCTGTTTAAGGAGGCATATGTCCCTGTCGGATGGAAAATTCTTCCTTCATATGAAAATGGTATATTGCTGGTTCCAGATGAAGGAGTGACAGAAAACGAAATTTCACAGCTGATGGACACTTTACAGACAAATCAGGTTATCCGTTACAAAAAAGAGACTATAACACCTGTGGAATTTTATAATGTAAAAGTAGGGCAGGATTCGGAAGATAAATACCGAGATTTTGCAATGATTCAGATTGAATTGGAAAAAGTTCTGGAACGGGTTAATGGAGACAGAGAACCTCTTGATGGAGTGACTTTTGAATTATATCTGATGGATGTAAGCAAAGAGGAAGCTGCGCCAGTCGTTTCTCTGACGAGCATGACGACGGGAATGGCGCCAGAGGGAGAACCTGGAAAAGCGTTAAGCGCAGGAATTAATCTGAACTATTATTATCGATGGCTGAAGGCCAAAGGATATGAGTTTAAAGATACTTACTCAGAAGAGAACTGGGATAATATTCTGACTGAAAAAAATACGTTTGTCTACGCAGATCAGTATCCAGAGTATACAAAATACCCATATATGAAGTATCAGGAACGGACAGAAACGTGTGAAGGCGTGATGGTGCGTCATACACAGGCATGGAAGTTTTACAATGATGAACAGGGAAAAGATCTGCAGTGCACAGTAGAATTTTATACATATGAAGTGACCATTGGAGCAGAAGAGACGGATAAACCGGAGAATGTTGAAAAACTGAACAGCATTTTGCTGATTGATGTAAAGACAAAGGTATTATCAGCGACAGAATATTCGATGATCGACAGAACGTATACAGGTGACAATGCAGTAGTCAACAAAGAAATCCAAAGAGGAGACTTGATTATCTGGAAATATGGATATACAAGACATGATGGATTAAACTATGATGCGGCGGATCATGCAGACAAAAATATAGACGAATGGCTTCATGAACAACTGGAAGGCGATGCTAAGTATGCTATGGGCGGCGTACAGGTGAAACTGGAAAGACAGACACCGTCAGGAAACTGGGAAACTGTGAAATGGGGCAATGAAGAATATGGTACAACAGCACAAAATGGCAGACTGGAGTACAGTGGTCTGGAACCTGGAAAATACCGTATCACAGAAGTAAACATTGGACACTGGACATCAGAATATGAAAACGCACATGACACTGGATATGAATATGAGTTTGAAATATTTGCGTCAGGAAAAGAGATTCATCTGTACAATCCTAAGAAACCGCAGTTGATGGTGCGCAAATTTGATCGTTCTTTGATCCGAAACAATCAGGCGTTAAAAGATACATTGTTTACGATCAAGGGAGGCGATCTGGATCTGTCAGTCCGTGCGGGAGATTTTTACAATGCACAGGCGGAATTAGTTCCAATAGAGATAGAAGCCGATACTCTGTATACCATTACAGAGGTGCAGGAAGCAAACGGGTATACGAAAGAGTACAGCGTATCCCAGAAAAATGCGATAGCAAAATTTGACGGTCAGGACTGGCCTGAGAATAACCGTATCTATGTCGATTTCTTAAATGATATGACAGGAAGACTTGTAATCACAAAAAAGGAATCCCAGACAGGAAAAGCATTGGAGGGTGCAAAATTTGTACTGTCCAGAATTGGATTTGAAGACCACGAGTTTGAAGAGACTCCTGTGGATGGAAATTTCTATTTTGCGGATGCAGATAAACGAATGCTGAAAACTTCACTGACGCCGCCCGAGACAACAGATCCAAGATGGACAGTAGAAAGAGAACTGTTCAGTGAAGCAAATGGAAGGGCAGTCTTTGAAAATCTGGAACCTGGCTGGTACAAAATTACAGAGGAAAAAGCGCCTGAAAATTATGTAAAAAGTGAAGAGGAGATAGTGGTCAAGATTGCAGGAAGCCTGGATCAGCCGATAGAAAGAGAAGGAAGAATCACTGTTCCGACTATTGCAAAAGAATTTACAAATGAACCATATGGAAAACTGACGATCCAAAAGACGTATGTCTACGGTTATGAACTGGGAAGCGATCCGCTGCCGACAGCCGTATTTGAAATCTATAAAAATAAATCAGATCAGATTCCGGCCTACCAGATAGAAATCCAAGGACAGGGGTCAGGTTCTGTCAGATTACCGGCAGGAAAATATTTTGTAAGAGAAAGAAAGATACATGGATGGGAAATCAGCAAATGGGACGAATGGGAACTGAAACCTGAGCCGTTTGACAGCGATGGATTTTTTGAGGTTGAGATCCGAGAAGGAGAAAATAAAGGTGTGTTCGTGTCTGCTGAGAATAGCAGTTTGAAATCCAAAATGATATTGATTAAGCTTCCAGAAGGTACAAAGGAGGAACAGAAAGGATTACAGGGCGCAGAATTTACAGTAACATATAAAGATCCTCATACAGGAAAAGAGGTTGCTGTGAATAACGGCGCTCAGAGCCGGTTTGTCACAGATGAACACGGTCTTTTATGCGTTGACTTTATCTTCACAGAGGAATTGCTGACGGAAGAGGTGCGCAGAGATGGCCTGGAGTTTACATTTACAGAAGTAAAAGCTCCAGAAAGTTATGCGTTAGACAAGACTCCTCATACTGTGATGCTCAAACCAAACCAGAATATAAAATATAGTCTGAGCGAGGGGGCAGATGAAAATCAGCAGGCCTTAGTATTCTATAATAAACGCGGTCTTCGTTTGGAAGTACATAAACGAAACAATGTATTAGGAAAAGATGAAGACGCAAGTATGCCTGGAATTACATTTAATCTGTATGAAATCAATAAACAGACGAAAGAAGCAGTATTGCTTGCCACACAGGTGACAGATGAGAAGAGTAGAGCAGTATTTGACAACATAGAAAAGAAAGATTCTGCGTTATATCAATATGCATTGGGAGAAGTTATGACAGAGCAGGATCAGAAATTCTATGTGGGACTGGAAGAAGTCTATCTGTATGACGAAAAGACGCATAATGTGACGGGGACATCATTTGAGAAGAGTACAGTCGTGGTGAACGGCGCTGAGACAGAAGTATTTTTAATCCCTGACAATATCGAGATGGGAGCGTATCACATTCATGCGTATAACAGGCCAAAAACAAAGCTGTATATCAATAAGGGAGATGCACAAAATACTGCAGAGGCAGCCAGTGCGAAGTTTTCTATCTATCGTGTGGATGCACAGGGAGCAGTCCCAGGTAAAAATGAAAGCCCGTTAGAATTGTACTATACAAATACATCCGAAGATAAACTGTATACAAAGAAAGGCACGGTGTTGGAAACCGGAACTGCAAAGAGGGCAGACGGAAGCAGAATAGTCACTACGCTTTCTGTAATGCTGGAACCAGGATGGTATTATATAAAAGAAGTCGAGACAGAGGAGCCATATTTCCTGAATGGACAGGATGAAAGATTGAAGACAGAAGACTGGGTTTGGATTACAGGAGAAGAAGAGGAAATCGTCTCTGTGACATTCCTGAACAGAAAAGATACGCCGGAAGTCTCAATCAAAAAAGAACCGTTAGGAGAGAAAAAACAAGAAGCAAACCTGCTCCTGAAAGAACATGAGGTTTCATTCCAGATTGGCGGATCATCCGAAAACGGAAAGGCAGCGCCGTTTGAACTGAGTAATTTCCTGCCTCTGACAAGTTTTATTGTGAGAGATACAGGCGCTGAAATCTTTACAGATCGAAATGGAATAGAAGATACGAAACTGGAGCCGGGGGCTTATACAATCACAGAGATCCAACTTGGAAAAGCTTCGTACAGTGAACATATTAAAGATTACGATGGTATGTCTGTACAGGCAAAAGTAACAGTCGAACTGTGGGATGGAAAGCGTACAGAGATTGGAACGTACGATGTATCTTCGCTTGATAAAGGCGCAGTGCATTCTATTCCAGTCAGCATAGATGGAGTAAAAGGATTTGAAGTAGAATATTTTGACAGTCAGCTGCAGGCAGTACCATTGCCGAATGGAAATGACATACAAAGATCTCTGGGATCTGACGTAGTGATTGAACCGATCACAGTCAAGATGAAACTGAAAAGACAGAAAGAGGGACCGGATGCGATTCCAGCCAAATTAGTGCGAAACTATTCGGAAGTCTCAGTAAAATATTTATGTCCGACACAGGAGAGGGACGTTTATGAAGAGCGCGCGCTGGAGACTCAGGAAGCAGTGGCTGAAATTGAGCTGGATCCGAAATTTAATCTTCCAGAAATTGCACTGGATCTGCAGATTTTAGATAGTGACCGTCATCCTGTCACTACGGTAACAATTGGTGAGACCATCACATACCGCATCGTTGTCTCAAATGAATCCAAAGAAGAACTGAATTTTGAGAATCCGATTATCAGCAATAAACTTTCAAAACATATTGAGATGATGAAACGTGACGGAGAGGCAGAAAGATTTATCATTACTTATCCATCAGAGGACTGGAGCCGGGATGAAGGAAAGAAAGTAATTGCAGAGGGTCCGGATGGACAATATCTGAATCTCTGGCTAAAGGGAAATCTAAAACCTGGGGAAGAGATTGTCATTGAGTTTGATGCAAAAGTCCTTCCGACGGTTGTAGAGACAGATAATCTGGAAATTCTTGACTTTGCTTATGTGACAAGTCTGGCAGAGGGAGTTCAGTGGCAGGGAAATCCATATGGAATGGCATTCACACCGATCGGCGGAGGAGCTTTGGAATCTTTCCCGAATGTAGATGCGGCGCTTGAATTTTCTGAAGAAAAAGGATATATCCATGAAGACGAGGTAGTCAGGGCAGTTGGATCAAATCATGTAGTGAGAAGCAAGAGCATCAATGGAAATGCAGAGGAAAGCTACAGTGATCCGGAAGCGTATCTGAGCGAAGGACAAAATGCAATGGTCCTGGCGGATGGAACGGGTGAGATCCGTTATAAACTGACATTGATAAACAACAGTGAAATTGAACAGAAAAAGGTACGTATTGCAGACGTACTTCCAGCAGAAGGGGATGTCCGTTTAGGAGATGGAACACCGCGTCACAGTGTATGGACCCCATATTTTAAAGAAATCGTCAGTGTTACTTTGTACGATGCCCAGATAGAAGAGAAAGATGGGGAGACTGTGGTCACAGGAATACAGGAAAAAGATGCGGCATATACTTTGTATTCTAAAACAGGAAAGATTACGGGAACAGAAGCATCATCCATTCCGCTGGAACTTAGCGACAGAGATACTATAACAGGAAACTGGATCAGCGGGGCAGACAAAAACGCTTCCGTGATTGCACTCGATTTTGACAAGAGCGTTGTATTAGGACAGTATGACCGAATTGAAGTGGTCTATAAAATGGGAGTTAACGAATACAGTTCTGAGGAAATGGCAGAACTGGCAGGAAGATTAACAACGAATGATTTTATGACCTTTACATGGGTAGGAAACAGCCAGATGGTAATAGACCAAAACAGTTCTTCAGTCAGCGCTTTGCTGGAGGGAGAGAAAGTAGGTGTAGGAGGACACGTCTGGATTGATGAAGATCTGGATGGAACCCAGAATGAGAAAAATGCCAACATGGGCGGAAACAATGGAATTGCCGAAAATACAGAAGTTCCAGCTGTGGATGTTGTCTTGAATATCTATTATGGAAATGAGCTCATAGATTCCCATTCGATGACAACCACTCCTGGTACGAATGAATTTAAATTTGGCAATCTGTCTTATTCTGTTCCAAGCGGCACAACTGATTTGTATTACAGTGACGGAAGACTCAATCCGAACGGATTGACAGGAAATAAGATTAATTATCAGATTGTGATTACACCGCCAGCAGGATATGCGCTGACAGATGCCTTCCAGCCAGACGGGAAAATCACTCCTTCCAGAGATCCGAGACAATTTGACTTGTTTGAAAAGGAAACAAAAGACTGCAACTTTATATCTGAAGATGGCAGCTACGTCTCAGAACGCTTTTATCTGTGGCCTACAGATGAGAGCAGTTGGGATATGACAAAGGATATCGGGCTGGTAAGATTAAAAGATCTGACAATTAAAAAAGAAGCAGAAGGTAATGGTCAGATTCCGCTGGAAAATGCACAGTTTATTTTATATGGACCGTTTGAACCCGGATCAGAAATCACAGAACAGGATCTGACGGCTGCAAATGAGGCAGGAAACGTGCAGACAGATATCCAGGGACTGGCACAGATTTCTTCTTTGAACTATTATAAAGATTACGTTTTAGTAGAAGAGTCAGCGCCGGAAGGATACGATAAAGAGACGGCAAAAGCGGACGGAATGGAACTGACATCTTTTGGAACAAAGAAAGGATGGAAAATTCCTGCAAAGACAGAAGCATCGTTGCTGCTGAAAATTGTGAATCAATTAGAAACTGGAAAAATCAGAATCAAGAAGATTAGCTCCAAAAATGGAAATGCTCTTTCTGGAGCAAAATTTACTCTGGCATATACAGAATCTGACCCGGCAAGAAAGATGAAGTGGCAGAAATATGGAGAGGATCTGGTTCAGAATAAAGAACAGCATAAGGCAATGGGCATTGAAAATGTCAGCTTTGCAGATGGTAAACTAGCATTTACCATTACAGGAAAGAACGGAGACGGCACGGCAGTCATGGAAGGGGTTCCGCTTGGCGGATATCAGCTGACAGAGACGGAGGCGCCATTATATTATATGTTGCCGGAAAATCCTGTCTTTGAATTTACACTGCAAAAAAATGGCGGCAATGTGGCACAGATTCAGATGAACATTGAAAACACGCCAGAAATTTCTATGACCATTGAAAAACAGGCAGATGAAATGGTGACGCCTTCAGATCGAACTTTCCAGTTTAAACTTTCCTTCAGAAAAGAGGGAGATACAGCGTATACCGCTTACAACGGCGATTATTGGATCGAGGGAAAGAATACTGCTGAAACTACCGCAAATGGTGTGATTCAGATGGAAGCAGGACAAAAAGCAGTGATCCGGAATATTGATCCTGGCACAGAATATGAAGTGGAGGAGATCAATGATTCCAGAGAAAACTATGATCCGGAAATTATGGGAGGAACGAAAGATCCGCAAAATCCTTACAAAGTTGCAGGAAAAGCAGAAAAAGAAAATGTGGTTTTGAAATTTAACAACAAGCTGAAGACAGGTGAGTTTAAAATTACCAAGGTTCTGGAAGGAATACCGGAAGGAAATGAGAAGCCAGAATTTGAAATGGTATTTACATTTACAAAAGACGGGGCAAAGATTTTTGATTCTGTACTGCAGCCGGACGCTCCTTGGAAATTAAAAGTGACGGTGGAAAATAATACAGGTCACGAACAGAGAGAAGCTTATCTGGATCAGACAGACGGCAGATATCATTTGACATTAAAACCGTCTGAGACAGCGTCCATAAAAGGAATTTATTATGGAACGAAAGTGGACGCACAAGAACTGGCAAGAGATGACGGATACGATTATGATAAGACAAATTATTCAGGAACAATCGCACACGATCTTCCTATATTCCATGTGACATTCCACAACGCAGTTCGAGGCAGTCTGGAGGTTATAAAACGAGATCAGACAAATCCAGACAGAACACTTCCAGATGCAGAGTTTATCCTGCAAAGAGTCAGTGATCTGAACGGAACACCTGATGAAAATTCCGGAAAATATGTGGCAGTTGCCATGACAGAAGATGGAGTTTACAAGACAGTTGGCTACAGCGATGGTCAGGACAGCAATAATGTCATGGTGACATCAAAAGCAGAAGGTTCAATTAGAATCACAGACATACAACTTGGAAAATACAAGCTGATTGAGACAAAGGCTCCTCAAGATTATGAGATGCCGGAGAATCCAGTGACCGATGTTGAAATTTTAGCGCACGATGGAACAGGTCCGGTGACCAGAAATATAGAAAACATACCGAAAACGGGCGAGCTTTCATTCAGGAAAACGTTAAAAGACGGCAAGCCGCAGACCGATGAAAACGATCTGTTTGAATTCCGGTTCAGACTAGAAGGAAGACATGGAAATGGAAAACAGGCCGTCATCAAGGAAATGGAAACAGCAGACGGAATTAAGGTGACAAGAATTGCCGGGGATGGTACATCTGAGCAGATCACAGCAGTGTTTGATGAGCAGAAAGAGGAATTTTCTGTGAACCTGAAAGCAGAAGAGACGATCAAAATCAGTGGTATCTACTATGGAACAGCATATACGGTATATGAGATAGAGGATCTGAAAACAGGCTATATCTGCAATACGCCGGAACAGTCGGGCATTATTGATGAATCAAGCGCTGCGGTAGAGATTGTCATTGAAAATATTGCTCCGGGAGAACTGAAAATTATAAAAGCAGACGAAGATGAAGAAGATATCCGAATTGAAGGAGCAAAATTTGTTCTGAGACAGGGAGACAAGTATGTCAGATTACAGAAGAGAAGGGATATCTGTTCAATGGATTCACAGATCAGTACATACCGGAAGAAGAGATTTTTGTGACGGATCGTCAGGGAATGGCATCTATCGGCAGACTGCCGGTGGGACCTTATACCGTGCAGGAAGTAGAAGCTCCAAAACCGTACAAGGTCACAGCCGAAACAACAGATGTCCTCATTTTGACAGGAGAGACGGAGCAAAAAACAATCACAAATAAAAAGGTACTGCCGATTTCCGTACAGCTGAATGCTGAGAAGATGCTGAGAAATGCTGACAGCGGACGTCCATATAAACTGGAAGATGGTCAGTTTGAATTTGAATTGTACAAGTCAGAAAAAGACTGGAAGCTGCAAGATGCACAGCTGTTAGAGACAAGAAAGAATGATGCTCAGGGAGCTGTCACATTCAGTGAAATGACATACTGGATGGATGAATTAGGGGATTATTACTATATCATGAAAGAGACAGCCAATCCGTCAGAGACAGAAATAAAATATGATATGGCAATTTACCAGATTCATGTCAACATTCACTGGAAAGATGAACATGAGGAAGAATTGGAAAGCAGCGTGACAGTGACAAGACAGGACGAAGAACCGGCGGATCTGGATCAGATTCAATTTGTTAATATAGTATCAAAAGATGCAGAATTTGAGCTGACTAAGGTGGATCAGTCGGATGAACCTTTGAAAGGAGCAGAGTTTACCCTGAAAAATGATCGGGATCAGACAGTCGAGGTAAGCACGACCGGAATCGATGGAAAGATCCGATTCAGCGGGCTGAAGGAAGGAACGTATACTTTGACAGAGACAAAGGCGCCTTCCGGCTATAAGAACAGCCTAGAACAATGGATCATTACCGTTTGGGATTGCGACGATTACAGAGCGCCGCTTACTGTGACGATCAAAAAACAGGGAGAAGATCATCCGATTGAACAACTGAAAATTGTCAATGAACAGCTGACAGGAAGTCTGGAAATTATAAAGACAGATGCAAAAGACAACAGCATCCGACTCAAAGGAGCAGAGTTTATTCTTAGAGCGAAAGGCGGAGAGAAAGATGGATACCTTGTGAAGGTGACTGGATCGGATGGAAGCTATAAATTTGCAGGATTTTCAGAAACAGAAGAGTACAGAGTTGTGACAGCTGAAAATGGAAGTGTGATGATTACAGAGCTTCCTCCTGGAACGTACGAGATCATTGAGAAAGTTTCACCGAAAGGATATAAGATGCCGGATCATGCTATCACAGAGGTCACAGTGAGGGCAGATGAGAAAGCCCAGCTTACGAGACAAGTGATCCAAAATGAAAAGGAGAAAGATTCCGACGATGTGAAGACAGGAGACGAAACAAATTATACGAAGTATCTCTGGATGCTTTTCGGAGCAGCGCTTATTGTTGTGGTGATCTTTGTCGGAAAGCGTAAAAAAAACAAATAAAACTTGGAACAAATAGAAGAAGAGGTTGAAAGAATAAAATCATAAAATGATAAAACTGTGGCAGGCGGCTGGGAATGCGGCAGAAAAAGAAAAGGTTGACAAATACTTTTCATTGTTATAAAATACGTTTGTAATAAAGTTAATAATTATGTAACAAATGAAACAAGGATGTATTAAAAATGTGATAGAAATGCAATTCTTTTTGAAGTGCATTAGGAGGTATACAATGAAAAGAAAAATGAAGCCGCTTGTCTACAGTACAATTTCAGCTCTTGTGATTTCTATGTGCTCAGGCACAGCTGCATTTGCGGGTGAATATACTTATACAGGTACTTCTATGGCGGTTGCAGATGTCATCGGAAGTTTGAATATCCGTGAGTATGCTTCAGAAGACAGCCATATTGTAGGAACTTTATTTGCAGGAAGCGGCGCTGAAGTGATTGAAAACTATGGAGAGTGGTCACTGATCAGCTCCGGTGATGTGACGGGATATGTAAAGACACAGTTTTTAGCATTTGGAGAGAGTGCTGATGCGCTTGCAAGTGTATATGGTGTTCCTGGAAATGTGATGGAAGCAAATTATACAGGCGCTCCAGTGTATGCAGAGGCAGATTTTACTTCTGCTGTTATGGGAAGCGCATGTGAAGGACAGCAGCTGGAGGTGGCTTCAAATGACGGCGTATTTGCAGAAGTAATCTTGTTTGATGGATCAACAGGATATATGGCTCTGACAGATTTGAGCTACGTTCCGGTTCTGGATACTGCAGTGGCAAATGAGAACTATGTTCCGCAGACCTATACAGAAGATTACAGTGCGGATACATATGACGTGCAGAATGAATATTACGGCGAAACGTATTATGACGATACTTATATACCAGAAACTCCAACGTACGAGACAGAAGCCCCAGTATATGAGACAGAAGCTCCGGTATATTATGAGACGGAAGCTCCGCAGACAGAGGCTCCAGTATATGAGACGGAAGCTCCACAGACAGAGGCTCCGGTATACGAGACAGAAGCTCCGCAGACAGAGCCATCTATTGATGTAAGCGCAGATGATTTAAATCTTCTTGCAGCAATCATTTACTGTGAGGCTGGAAATCAGTCCCGCGAGGGAAAAGTAGCAGTTGGAGCAGTTGTCATGAACCGTGTGGCAAGTAGTTTATTCCCAAATACAATTTATGATGTCATTTATCAGAGCGGACAGTTTACACCGGCTTCCAGTGGAGCATTAGCAAATGCACTGGCAAATGGAGTTCCGGATGACTGTGTGGAAGCCGCACAGGCCGCGTTAAACGGAGAAAATCCAGTTGGAGGCGCATTATATTTCAATACAGGATCTGGACAGGGAATGCAGATCGGAGATCATCAGTTCTATTAAAAAGTGAACAAAAGTACGAAAGAGAGATGCTGTGAATACGGCATCTCTTTTTTTAATATTTGAGATAAAATATTTCTGAAAATTTGAGTAGAAATAATTTTTTGCATGAATTAATACTATCTAAAATTCTTGTATTCTTATGAATAATATAGTAAGATGAGAAAAATAAGATAAATAAATAAGATAGGGGGAAAGAATATGGAAGCGGAATCTGTTTTCTGGTTAGGTCTTATGATTGTTCTTCTGGTAATTGAACTTGCCACGATGGGACTGACGACCATCTGGTTTGCAGGCGGTTCTCTGGCAGCGTTTATCGCTTCGATGGCGAGCGCACAGTTGTGGCTCCAGATTATCTTGTTTTTTGGCGTATCCATTCTTCTGCTGATTTTCACAAGACCGTTTGCTGTCCACTATATCAACAAAAATCCGGCTCGGACGAATGCGGACAGCCTGATTGGGAAAACCGGGATTGTGACAGAAGAAATTTCGAATCTGGAAAGCCAAGGGCAGGTACAGATTCAGGGGCAGATCTGGACAGCACGTTCGGTAAAAGAAGAAGTAACGATGAAACCGGGAGAAAAAGTGGTGGTTGAAGAGATCAGAGGAGTAAAACTGATTGTGAGAAGAGAGTAAATGAGCTGGAAAAAGGAGGAGAAACTATGAGGAAGTTTTTTGATATGTCAAATGCAGCAGAGATGGTTCTGATTGTGATTGCAGTGATTGTTTTTTTGATGATTTTGACGTCATGCATTAAGATTGTGCCGCAGGCACATGCGATGATTATTGAACGTCTGGGAGGCTACCGTGCTACATGGGGTGTAGGACTTCACTGGAAATGGCCATTCCTGGACCGCATTGCAAAGAGAGTTAATTTAAAAGAACAGGTAGTTGATTTTGATCCTCAGCCTGTGATTACAAAAGATAATGTTACAATGCGGATTGATACCGTTGTATTCTTTCAGATTACAGATCCTAAGGCATTTGCGTATGGTGTGGAAAATCCGATCATGGCGATTGAAAATCTGACTGCAACCACACTGCGAAATATCATCGGCGATCTGGAACTGGATGAGACGCTAACTTCAAGAGAGACAATTAATACAAAAATGAGAGCATCTCTTGATATTGCTACAGACCCATGGGGCATTAAAGTAAATCGTGTAGAATTGAAAAATATTATCCCTCCTGCTGCAATTCAAGATGCGATGGAAAAACAGATGAAGGCAGAACGTGAACGAAGAGAAGCGATTCTGAAAGCAGAAGGTGAAAAGAAATCTACGATTCTTGTCGCAGAAGGAAAGAAAGAATCAGCGATTTTGGATGCTGAGGCAGAGAAACAGGCTGCAATTTTAAGAGCAGAGGCAGAGAAAGAAAAAATGATCCGTGAGGCAGAAGGTCAGGCGGAAGCGATTCTGAAAGTGCAGCAGGCAAGGGCAGACGGTATCCGATTCTTAAAAGAAGCAGGAGCGGATCAGTCGGTGCTTGCACTGAAGAGTCTGGAGACACTGAGTCAGGTAGCAGACGGAAAGGCTACGAAGATTATTATTCCTTCTGAGATACAGAATATTGCCGGGCTTGTGAAATCAGTTGTGGAAGTTGCAAAAGATGAATAGATATCCATATTAATTGCATAAAATTTCAAAACGGACAGTACCTGAACAGAACGTATAGTAATATTGTATTTTATAAGGAAGGGCAAAGACTGAAAAGTAAATATAGTCTTTGCTCTTTCATATTTTTATAAAATTCTTTACATAAAAATTCTTGAAGAAATCACGGAACAGTGGTATGATGTAAGCCATATAAAGCGACAAAAGAAAATTTAACTCGGAGAAGACAGATGGAGGTAGAAGTATGAACTTAAAAGGACGCAGTTTTTTGACATTAAAAGATTTTACAAGTGAAGAAATTGAATATTTATTGGATTTGGCAGCTGAACTGAAAGCGAAAAAGAAACAGGGAATTTTAGGAAACAGCCTGAAAGGAAAAAATATTGCGCTGATTTTTGAGAAACCATCCACCAGAACGAGAAGCGCTTTTACGATTGGATGTATTGATGAAGGAGGCCATGCGGAATATATGGGTCGGGAAGATATCCAGCTTGGCTATAAAGAAAGTGTAGAGGACACGGCGAGAGTTCTGGGAAGAATGTTTGACGGAATCGAGTTCCGGGGATTTTCACATGAAAATGTAGAAAAACTGGCAAAATATTCCGGTGTTCCTGTATGGAACGGGCTTACTGATGAATATCATCCGACTCAGATTCTGGCAGATATGCTGACAATGAAAGAGCATTTTGGCTATTTAAAAGGCTTAAATTTTGTCTATCTGGGAGATGGAAGAAATAACATGGCAAACAGTCTGATGATCGGATGTGCAAAGATGGGAATCAACTTTACAATCGCTGCGCCGAAAGTTCTCTGGCCGCAAGAAGATTTGATTGAATTGTGCAAAGGTTATACAGAGGAGTCAGGCAGCACGATTACACTGACAGAATCGACAGATGGAGTGAAAGGCGCGGATGTAATTTATACAGACGTATGGTGCTCCATGGGCGAGGAAGATAAGGCTGCGGAGCGAATCGCTCTGTTAAGTCCATATCAGGTCAACAGTGAACTGATGAAAAAAACAGGAAAAGATACGACGATCTTTTTGCATTGTCTTCCGGCTGTAAAAGGAAAAGAAGTGACAGAAGAAGTATTTGAATCAGAAAATTCACTTGTGTTTGACGAGGCAGAAAATAGAATGCACACCATTAAGGCGGTTATGGTTGCAACACTGGGAAACTAGGAGTATGATATCTGTCTGGGATAAATGAAAGGATTTAATTTTATGAAGAAAAAACAAGAAAGAGAGTCAGAATATACGGTCATTGGCTGTGTGGCAGGAATTGTGATTTTGCTGTTCTTCGGTCTGGGACTGTTTGACTGGGTGAATGCTTCTTATTTTTTCTGGATCGCTGTGGGGAGCGGCACAATTTTAAACGGGGCACTGGCAGGTGTCTCGTTTTCACGCGGACATAAGACAGCAGGAATCACTCTTCTGCTTTGCGCGGCAGGATGTCTTTGCCTTTTTCTTTATCAGGTCATTTATATGATGGAGGGAATAAAGTGAAAGAAAAAATTTTAAATGCTCTTCTGGGAAGAGAAGACTATGTATCAGGACAGGAATTATGTAAAAAATTCGGTGTATCCAGAACAGCAATATGGAAAGTGATGAATCAGTTAAAAGAAGAAGGATATGAAATAGAGGCGGTATCTCACAAAGGATACCGCATTGTCAGCTATCCTGATAAAATTACGGAAGAAGAAGTGGCAAGCCGGATGGAGACAGAATGGGCTGGAAAAAAGGTAGTATTTTTGGAACAAGTGGATTCTACCAATACTTATGCAAAAAAGATTGCAGAGGAAGGCGCTCCGTCAGGGACGCTTGTGGTTACAGAGAACCAGTATGGAGGAAGAGGCAGAAGAGGGCGCACCTGGCTGAATCCTCCGGGATCTTCTGTGGCGATGACGCTGATTGTGCGTCCTGAACTTGCACCTAACCATGCATCGATGATGACACTGGTGATGGGAATTGCCGTTGCAAGAGCATGTGAACAGATGACGGGGATTGAGACAAAAATCAAGTGGCCAAATGACATTGTCGCAGACGGAAAGAAAATCTGCGGAATCCTGACAGAGATGAGCGCAGATCCTGACGCTATTCACTATGTTGTGATCGGGGCGGGGATCAATGTAAATCTGCAGGAGATTCCGGAAGAATTAAAGACAGCCGCAACTTCTCTTCAGATTCTGACAGGGAAAAAATTTCATCGGGCAGAGCTGATCAGTCGATGTATGAAAGAATTTGAGAGATGTTATGGAATATTTTTAAAGACAGAAGACATGACATGGTTAATGGATGAATATAATGAAATTCTGATTAACAGAGATAAAAGAGTCTGTGTTCTGGAACCGAAGGGACAGTACACCGGCACGGCGCTTGGCATTGATAAAAATGGTGAACTGATTGTTAGAAAAGACGATGGAGAAATCGTATCTGTATATGCAGGAGAAGTATCTGTGCGCGGCGTCTATGGATATGTATAAAGAGAGATAGGGAGGACAGAAATGTATTCAGGAAAAATTGTACTTTGCGGGGCAAACGCATATGAGGAAAAGTTTTATCTGAATGACAGCTTTTCAGCTTTGCCGGAAAGCATAAAAGAAGAATTGAAAATCATGTGTGTATTATATGTAAATGAAATAGGAGGAATCTTAACGCTGGAATTTGAGGAAGATGGAACATTGTGTTTCCGAACAGAAGCAGCAGAAAATGATTTTATGTATGATGACATAGGAAGTGTGTTGAAAATTAAACAGCTGCAGAGAGAAAAAAGGGAACTGCTTGAAGCGCTGGAGATGTACTATAAAGTCTTTTTTCTGGGAGAAAAAGCATGAAATGGAAGATTGGAAATGTGGAGTTGAAAAATCAGGCAGTTCTTGCGCCGATGGCCGGCGTGACGGATCTGCCGTTTCGTTTGCTGTGCCATGAGCAGGGAGCAGGGCTGCTGAGCATGGAAATGGTGAGTGCAAAAGCGATTTCTTTCCACAATAAAAATACAGAGAGTCTGATGGAGATTGATAAAAGGGAACATCCGATTGCTCTGCAGCTGTTTGGATCAGATCCCAATCTGATCAGCGAAGTTGCAAAAAGTATTGAGGAACGGCCTTTTGATATCTTAGATATCAATATGGGATGCCCTGTTCCAAAAGTAGTCAACAATGGGGAAGGCAGCGCTCTGATGAAAAATCCAAAGCTGATAGGGGAGATCATTGAAAAAACAGCAAAAGCCATTAAAAAACCGGTGACAGTGAAGATCCGAAAGGGATTTAATGATTCCATGGTGAATGCGGTGGAAGTTGCAAGAATTGCAGAACAAAGCGGCGCTGCTGCCATTGCCGTTCATGGAAGGACGAGAGAGCAGTATTACTCAGGACAGGCGGATTGGGATATCATTCGTCAGGTAAAGGAGGCGGTGCATATACCAGTGATTGGAAACGGCGATGTGACTTCGCCTGAGAAAGCAAAGGAGATGCTGGAACAGACCGGCTGTGACGCGGTGATGATTGGCAGAGGAGCAAAAGGAAATCCATGGATTTTCCGACAGATCGCGCATTATCTGGAGACCGGTGAAAAATTGGAAAAACCTGATATTGAGGAAGTAAAGCAGATGATGATGCGCCATGCCAGAATGCAAATGGAGTATAAAGGCGGATTTACAGGAATTCGGGAGATGAGAAAGCATGTTGCATGGTACACGACAGGATATCCGCATTCGGCAAGACTGAGGAATCTGGTCAATCAGGCAGAAAGCATAGAAGAACTAGAAGAACTGATAAACAGCATTTGAGAATCTGACTGTTTCTGCACAACAGTATCTGGAAAATATGGCAGATAATAAGAGGTATGCGTTTATCAAATGTGTCGTAAAACCCCTTGCTTTAGCTATGGGGAGTGTCAAATTGTTCCTAATAAAAAAGTATCTGGAAGCCCGGCACAATATCTGGAATCAGAGAGAAAAAGGGCGGATTTTTAAATAAGAATTAGGGAAAAGAGTCAGATACAGAGGACTTCTTGACAAGTGGCAGATGTTGTTCTATAATCAGTGAATATTGCCAGTAAAAGAAAAAACCGGACTCGCATCAAAAGTCTTTGATGTGAGTCAGATTAAGATTAAAAGATATAAAAAAATCATCAGAATCTATATGATGGAAAATCAGGAAGGGTGTAAAAAGAATTATGGAAGAAAAGAAAAATTTGTTGACTTATGCAGGCTTAAAGGCTCTGGAAGAAGAACTTCATGATCTGAAAGTAGTAAAGAGAAAAGAAGTTGCAGGAAAAATCAAAGAGGCTAGAGAACAGGGAGACTTATCTGAAAATGCTGAATATGATGCTGCAAAAGATGAGCAGAGAGATATCGAGGCTCGAATTGAAGAAATTGAGAAAATTCTGAAAAATGCAGAAGTTGTTGTGGAAGATGAAGTGGATCTGGAGAAAATCAATGTAGGATGTACAGTAAGACTGTATGATGTAGAGTTTGATGAAGAGATGGAATATAAAATTGTCGGCTCATCTGAGGCAAACAGTCTTCAGGGAAAAATTTCCAATGAATCTCCAGTGGGAAAAGCGCTGATGGGAAGAAAAGTCGGCGATTCCGTTGAAGTTGAGACACAGGCAGGTACAATTCAGTATCGTGTACTGGGAATTCAGAGATCTATTTAAGTAAGAAATGAAATAGATGATCGAAGAGATTAGGGCAGATTAAAAGGTGAAGGAGAGTAAGAAGTGGCTGAACAGAAGAAGGTACAGGAACAGGATATTAACCAGTTATTAAAGGTACGCCGTGAAAAATTGGCGGAACTGCAGGAAAACGGAAAAGATCCGTTTCAGATTACAAAATTTGATGTGACTCATCACAGCACAGAAGTCAAAGAAGGATTCGAGGAGCTGGAAGGCAAAACAGTCACGATTGCAGGACGTATGATGTCAAAACGTGTGATGGGAAAAGCGTCTTTTTGCAATGTTGCTGACTTAAAAGGCAACATTCAGTCTTATGTCGCAAGAGACAGCATCGGAGAAGAATCATACAAAGAATTTAAAAAATTAGATATCGGAGATATCATTGGTCTGACAGGTGAAGTGTTTAAGACAAAAACAGGGGAAATCTCCATTCACGCTTCAAACGTGACTCTGCTCTCAAAGAGCCTTCAGGTTCTGCCTGAAAAATTCCATGGACTGACAAATACGGATATCCGTTATCGTCAGAGATATGTAGATTTAATCATGAATCCAGAAGTAAAAGATACTTTTATCAAGCGTTCTCAGATCATCAGCAGTATTCGTAAATATCTGAGCGCACAGGGATTTATGGAAGTGGAAACTCCTATGCTGGTTGCAAATGCAGGCGGTGCAGCAGCACGTCCATTCCAGACACATTTCAATGCACTGAATGAAGATCTGAAGCTGCGTATCTCTTTGGAACTGTATTTAAAGAGACTGATTGTAGGCGGTATGGAGAGAGTATACGAAATCGGCCGTGTATTCCGTAATGAAGGACTGGACACAAGACATAATCCAGAATTCACTCTGATGGAGCTGTATCAGGCATATACAGATTACAAGGGCATGATGGATCTGACAGAAAATCTGTATCGTTTCGTGGCACAGGATGTTCTGGGAACAACAAAGATTGTGTACAATGGCATTGAGATGGATCTCGGAAAACCTTTTGAGAGAATCACAATGGTCGATGCAGTAAAGAAATATTCCGGAGTAGATTTCAATGAGATTCATACACTGGAAGAGGCAAGAGAAGCTGCAAGAGAACATCATGTAGAGTTTGAAGAGCGTCACAAAAAAGGTGATATCTTAAATCTGTTCTTTGAAGAATTTGCAGAAGAACATCTGATTCAGCCTACATTTGTAATGGATCATCCAGTGGAAATCTCTCCTCTGACAAAGAAAAAACCGGAAAATCCAGAGTATACGGAGCGTTTTGAGTTCTTTATGAACGGATGGGAAATGGCAAACGCATATTCTGAGCTGAACGATCCGATTGATCAGAGAGAACGATTCCGCGCACAGGAAGAACTGTTTGCACAGGGAGATGAGGAAGCGAACCATACGGATGAAGATTTCTTAAATGCACTGGAAATCGGTATGCCACCTACAGGAGGAATCGGATTCGGTATCGACAGAATGGTGATGTTGCTGACAGATTCCGCTGCAATCAGAGACGTGCTCTTATTCCCGACAATGAAGTCACAGGGCGCTTCTAAGAATGAAGCAAACAATGCGGCACAGTCTACTCCAGTAGCTGCAAAAGTGGTTGTTCCAGTAGAAGAAACAGCTGCACCAGCGAAGGTTGAGATCGATTTCTCTAATGTAGAAGTAGAACCATTATTTGAAGATATGGTTGATTTCGAGACATTTAGCAAGTCAGATTTCCGTGCTGTAAAGGTAAAAGAATGTGAAGCAGTTCCAAAATCTAAGAAGCTCCTGAAGTTCGTATTAGACGACGGAAGTGGCGTAGATCGTGTGATTTTAAGCGGAATTCACGATTACTATGAGCCAGAATTCTTAGTAGGAAAGACATTA
>JAGZHZ010000013.1 GCA_018366495.1 Clostridiales bacterium | reverse complement strand
GTAGAGGCGTTGTGGCAACGCCTATGAGAATACGTGTGGCCTAATAGTCACGCGCTATTCTCATGAAGCCCCCACTTCTGTAAGTGGTGGGTAGTTCACGATGAAACATTTGCAAATAAACAACTCAAACTTCAGGAAAGCATCTGCTTTTCACATTTGCTTTCCTGAATAAAAAATAAGATATGCTTAATAGAATCAGGAAATTCATCTGCTCATGAATTTCCAAAATCAAGCCCTTGTATCACATTTTCTAGTGTCTGTGCGGATTTTTTCAGCGCATGGTATTCTTCGTCGTTGAGCTGAATCGGAACGTGGGTTTCGATTCCCTCATGCCCGATAATGGCTGGCATACTGAGTGAAATTCCATTAATTCCATATTCGCCATGCAGCATGGATGAGACGGGAAGGATCGATTTTTCATCCTGCATAATACATTTGCAAATTCTTTTTACTGACATGGCGATGCCATAGTAGGTAGCCTGTTTCTTGGCAATGATCTCATATGCGCTGTTTTTTACATTTTCAGCGATCTGATCCATTGCCTGATCGTGATTAAAATGACCTCGCATTTCACAGAAGTCATCCAGAGGGATTCCAGAAATATTTGTACTGCTCCAGACTGCGATTTCGCTGTCCCCATGTTCGCCGATAATAAAGGAATGGACGCTTCGGCTGTCAACGCCAAGATGTTCTCCCAGCACATATTTTAGTCGTGCCGTATCAAGGACAGTGCCGGAGCCGATCACTCTGTTTTCAGGGAAACCGCTGAGCTTCACTGATGTATAAGTAAGAATATCTACCGGATTTGAGACGATGAGCAGAATACCTTTAAAATCACGTTTAGAAATTTCTGGGATAATCTTTTTATATATTTCTACATTTTTGAGCACGAGATCGAGTCTGGTTTCTCCAGGTTTCTGAGCTGCGCCAGCGGTCACAATAATGATTGCTGCATCGGCGATGTCGTCATAGCTGCCGGCATATATTTTCATCTGTCCGGCAAATGGGATTCCATGCGCGATATCTTTTGCCTCGCCGTCTGCCTTGTCAAAGTTAGAGTCGATCAGCACAAGTTCAGAAAATAAGCCGCTCTGCATCAATGTAAATGCAGTGGCAGATCCGACAAAACCACATCCGATGATAGCTGCTTTTCTTTGATTTAGCTGCATTGCTATAAATTTCCTCCTATTCATCTTACATAAATGATACAAAAGTTTTGCATTTATTATGATCGGATCCATCAAGAATTATTCTGTCAGCGAAGATAAGTGAGAAGATGTATTTTCCATCACCGAAAGACAATAGATTTTCTGAGTATGATTTTATAAAATATTGCAGGAAAAGAAAGAAAAAGGGGATATCCTTGCCAAATTTTTCCCAGAAGAGTAAAATATCTGTAGAATGTTTCATGGAGAAATGAGCAAATAAGAAGTAAAGAAAAGCAGAGAAAAAATAAAGAAAGATCAAAAATAAGAAAGAAGAATGAATGACAGATACACGATCACGATCCATGATCGAGGGAATATTTTTACAGAATGACAGAATGGCACAGAAGCAGCAGAACGATTGTGGACGGAGCAGATACAAGATCGATATAAGAGGGAATCAAATGACGAATTTTGAATTTTTAAAAACAAAAAAGGAATATGCTCTGTTTGCCTCTGCGGCAGCGGAAGCAGAAAAAGTATACGCCTCTGCGCCTGCGATGTGTGCGGTGGGATGCCGAAAGGCATTGGAACTTGCGGTGAGATGGGTATATGCGGCAGATAATACGATTGAGATGCCATATAAAGACAATTTACAATCCATGATTCACGAGCCGACCTTTCGGTTTGCAGTTGACTATAAGACATGGGGGAAACTTTTATTTATTGTGAAACTGGGAAATCTTGCTGTTCACACAGAGCGCAGCGTTCAGGCGGGGGATGCTCTGACATCCCTACGGGGATTGTTTGAATTTGTTGAATGGATTGACTATTGTTACGGTGAGGATTATATTGAACGAAAATTTGATGAGAAAAAAATACCGGCCGAAAAAGTAATTGTAGATACGAAAAAAATAAAAGAGCAGGAAAGTTTATTAGAAGAGAAAGACGCACAGATTGCAGCGCTGCAGAAACAAATTGAGCAGATGTCCAGAATGTATACGGCAGAAAAAGAAGAGCATAAAAAGACACGAGAATTTAGCGCTCAGGATTTGAATGAATTTTGCACGAGAAAACAGTATATTGATCTTGATTTAAAGTTAATGGGATGGAATTTTGAAGGTGAGGATTCCGATGTCTGGGAGGAGTACCCTGTTCAGGATATGACTGGAACAGTGGGACAGAAAGGATATGTGGACTACGTTCTTTTTGGAAAAGACGGATTACCTCTTGCAGTGATTGAAGCAAAAAAAGCGAGCAGAGATCCGAATATCGGGCGGAGACAGGCTATGCTTTATGCGGATTGTCTTGAAAGAAAATTTAAGAGACGTCCGATGATGTTCACATCGAACGGCTTTGAAACGTATTTTTGGGACGATGCGGAGGGTCCTCAGAGAAAGATAAGCGGATTTTTCAGCAAAAATGACTTGCAGAAGAGAATGAATCGGAGAGAGGAACGCAAAAATTTGGACACCATTGCGATTGATGATAAGATCACAGACCGCTATTATCAAAAAGAAGCAATTCGTGCAGTTGGAGAACACATGGCTCAAGGATTCAGAAAGAGTCTTCTTGTGATGGCGACGGGAACAGGAAAGACGAGAACGGCATCCAGTCTGGTCGATGTATTGAGCAGAGGCGGATATGTGACGAATGTTTTATTTCTGGCAGACAGAACGGCGTTAGTAAAACAGGCGAAAGACGATTTTAAAAATTATCTTCCTCATATGTCGCTTTGCAACTTATGTTCCAATAAAGATGACCGAAATGCCAGAATTATATTTTCAACGTACCCTACGATGCTGAATGCGATTGACTCTGTAAAGACAGAGAAAGGAGTTCCTTTTTTCAGTCCGGCACATTTTGATCTTATTATTGTAGATGAAAGTCACCGAAGTATTTTTAAAAAATATAAGACGATTTTTGAATATTTTGATGCGTTCGTGGTGGGACTGACAGCCACACCAAAGACAGAAGTGGACAGAAATACATATGATTTTTTTGAGATGGAACAGGGTGTGCCTACATATGCGTACGACTATGAGACGGCTGTATACAAAGATCATGTACTTGTACCTTATTATAATTTTGAGGTGAAAACAAAGTTTTTGGAAGAAGGAATTACATACGAAAAACTGTCAGAAGAAGATAAGGCGCGATATGAAGAAGATTTCGGAGAAGACGGAGAAATGCCGGAATCTATCTCATCATCAGAGTTAAATAAATTTGTCTTTAATGAGACGACCGTGGATCAGGTTTTACAGGATCTGATGGAGAGGGGAATAAAGACAGCAGGCGGCGACCGACTTGGAAAGACAATTATTTTTGCGCAGAATAAGAGACATGCGGAGTTTATTCTGGAACGGTTTAACAAGCTGTATCCAAAATATAAGGGAACATTTGCACAGCGAGTGATCTGTGATGATGCGTATGCACAGACCGTGATAGATGATTTTAAAATACCGGAAAAAGAACCGTATATTGCGGTGTCAGTGGATATGATGGACACAGGAATTGATGTGCCGGAGTGTGTTAACCTTGTATTTTTTAAAAAAGTACGTTCCAAAACAAAATTTTGGCAGATGATCGGGAGAGGAACGAGACTGGCTCCGAATCTGACCTGTGTTGATGCGATAGATGGAGAATATACAGGAAAAAAACGGTTTTTGATTTTTGATTACTGTGGGAACTTTGAATATTTTCGTGAAAAGCCAAACGGATATGAGGGAAAAGAGACAAAGACCCTGCAGGAAAATATATTTGGAAAGCGGATTCGCCTTGCCGCCGCATTGCAGGAAAGTCCATTTGCAGGGGAGGAATATCAAAGATTTCGTTCAGAACTGATCCAGACCTGCAGGGAACAGATCCAGGATCTCAATATGGATCTCGTATCTGTGAGAATGCAAAGACAATTTGTGGAAAAATATAAAAAAGAAAATGCACTTCATTATATCAGTGAAGGAGATAAGGGAGAATTGATCAGAAAGATTGCTCCGATTGTCAAGACAAATGATACCGACGAAGCAGCAAAACGATTTGACAATTTTATCTTCGGTATGATGCTTTCTGAGATAGAAGATTTACCTGGCTTTAAGAAAGCAAAAAAACAGCTTTGTGAGATCTCAAATTTGATGGAAAAAAAGATCAGTATTCCGCAGGTGAAAGAAAAACTGTCTGTTATCAAAGAGATTCAGAGCGATTCTTTCTGGCAAACAGGAGATCTTCTGCTGTTTGAAAAAGTTCGGAAAGAAATGCGAGATCTGATGAAATTTCTAGCCGAGGGGACGAGTGGAAGACAGGAGATCTTTACGAGATTGGAAGATCCTGTCATTGATCGGAAAGAGGGAACGGTATTAGATCCGGCATATGATTTTGAGGATTACAGAAAAAAGGTAAACCGGTATGTGGAAGAACACGGAAATACATTGGCGATTCATAAATTAACGCATAACATTCCATTGTCATCAGGGGATTACAAAGAACTGGAACGTATTCTTACAAGTGAACTGGGAAGCAAAGACGAATATGAGAGAGAATTTGGCTCTATGCCGTTTGGGTTATTGATCCGTCAGATTGCAAAATTGGATCATGAGGCGGCGATGGAAGCCTTCTCTAAATTTATCAACGATGCCTCTTTAAATCAGAGACAAATTTCATTTGTATATAAAATCATCAACCATATTGAACAAAATGGATATATGGAAAATATTTCAGATTTGCAGAAACCACCGTTTGATAAACCGATCAGTTTTATAAAAATGTTTGATGCAAAGACAAGAAATTCTTTGATCGAGACGATTAAGTCAATCACAGAAAACGCGACAAATGTATCTGCATAGCGAAACGAATGCGTCAAAAAATTTTTGAGTCTCATTGTATGAAAGCTTAAAAAGAAGCCGAGAGATGAGAGATAAAAAACAGAAGAGAGGGGAAATAAGATTTGTAAATTTTCAGCCAGAAAACCCACTACCTTTAAGCGGTGGGTAGTTCGCCACATTGCGAGAAAGGATCAGATGGATCAGGCAAAAAGAGCAGGTGCAGATTATATAACATTTTTTTGAAGAAGGGGACAGTATGGCGCTATATGCAATTGGAGATTTTCACCTGTCATTTACAGCAAATAAACCAATGGATATATTTGGCACAGAGTGGAAAAATCATGTAAAAAAAATAGAAAAATATTGGAAGAGACGAATCACACAGGAGGATACGGCTGTGATTACGGGCGATCATTCTTGGGGAAGAAATTTGGCGGAAGCAAAGGAAGATCTTGCATTTATAGAAGCACTTCCAGGCCGGAAGATCCTTTTGCGGGGGAATCATGATATGTTCTGGGATGCAAAAAAAACAAAGCAGCTTAACGAACAGTTTGCCGGAAAACTTTCCTTTCTTCAGAATAATTTTTTTACTTATCAAGATTATGCCCTAGTTGGAACAAAGGGATATTGCTATGAGGGAAAAGATAGTGTGGAACATTTCTTAAAAATCCGCGACCGTGAAGCAGAACGGCTGAAAGTTTCTTTTGAAGCTGCAAAAGCAGCAGGATATGAAAAATTTTTGATGTTTCTGCACTATCCTCCCACAACGATTGGAGAGATGGAAAGCCCATTTACTTTACTGGCAGAATCGTATGGGGCAGAAAAAGTGATATATTCTCATTGCCATGGAAGGGAACGATATGATGATAGCTTTAAAGGATATGTAAATGGTATCGAGTATAAATTAGTTTCTGGAGATTATTTAAAGTTTAAACCGGAGAAAATATTGGAGTAAAAAATTTATATTTTGAATTGAATATTTTGATGTTGACAAGTAAAAAAAGGTATGGTATACATAAAATGAACAGTGTTCATATTGCAGGAGGCTGAAGTTGAATAGACAAATAACAACAGAAGAAGCTATTTTAAATAAAAGCAAAAAATATATTTTGAAAAATGGAATTTCATCATTTAATATGAGAAATATTGCACAGGAATGCGGTATTTCGATTGGAACGGTATACAATTATTTTCCATCAAAGACAAAACTTGTGATAGCGACGGTAGAAAGTGTATGGAAAGAAATATTTGAACCGTTTGATCATTTGACAAAATCCAATTGTTTTATCGAAGCCGTTCAGTGTATGTATCAAATCATTGAAAATGGGAATACAAAATACCCTGGATTTTTTTCTATCCATTCTTTAAATTTTGCCACAGAAGGAAAAAAAGAAGGGATTGAGATGATGAATCTTTATTTTTCTAAATTAAAGAAAACTCTTTTAGATGTATTGAGAAAAGATATGCAAGTTAAGAAAGATCTCTTTCATCATGAATTTACAGATGAAAAATTTATTGATTATATTTTTACCTTGATTGTCTCTTCTTTACTGAAAAGAGAAGATTTTTCTCCGCTTTTCATTTTTATTTCAAATTATATTTATAAATCCCACTGAATCATTTGATCAAGTGGGCTCTTTTATAAAATAAAATGAACAATGTTCAATTAAAAAGGAGGATAATAAAATGCAGGCAGTTATTGAAACTTTATTTGACGCATGTTATTTGGTTGGCGTTGTGGCATTAGGCATCATCATGATAGCGAAAAGCCATGAAAATAAGCAGTATAAGTTATTTGGAATTATGGCTGTTGTTCTGGGATTAGGAGATTCTTTCCATTTGGTGCCAAGAGCGATTGCACTGTGCACGACAGGACTTGAAAATTATACGACGGCATTAGGAATAGGAAAATTTATCACATCCATCACGATGACGATATTTTATATTATCTTATACCATATTTGGAGAATCAGATATAATGTAAAAGGACAGAAAAATACTACAATAGCGATCTATTTATTAGCATTATTAAGAATTGTATTATGTTTCTTCCCTCAGAACGCATGGACCAGTTCCGCTGCCCCTCTTTCATGGGGAATATATAGAAATATTCCATTTACATTAATGGGTATTTTGATTATTGTTCTGTTTTATAAAAGTTCTCGTGAACATAATGATAAATTGTTTAAAAATATGTGGCTTACAATCGTAATCAGCTTTGGCTTCTATATACCAGTCGTATTGTTTGCCGATATGGTTCCAATGATTGGAATGCTGATGATTCCTAAAACATTAGCGTATGTATGGACAGTATGGATTGGATATCATGCCATGAAGAAAGAGGGAAAATAAATGAAAAAATTAGTGAATACATCTTTTATATATCTTATTCTTTCGTTAATTTCAGGTGTGTTTTACCGAGAGTTTACAAAACTTAACGGGTATACAGGCAAAACAGCGTTAGGGGTTATGCATACACATTTTTTTATTCTGGGTGTATTGATATTTTTAATACTGGCTCTTTTTGTAAAGGATCATGAAGACAGACTGAATGCGAAAAAGCTTAATAGATTTTATTGGCTGCACCATATTGCAATGATTCTGTTTTCAGTCACATTATTAACGAGAGGCATAATTCAGGTCAGAGATATTTCTTTATCTGTGACAAAGAATGCGATGCTTTCTGGTTTTGCTGGAGTCAGTCATATTTTAATGACTATCAGCCTGATCTTCTTTTTCGGTATTATAAAGGATCTCACAAAAAATTCGCAGGAAAAATAAAAGAAAAAGTGGAAAGTATTTGTGGTGTCAATCTCATATTTCAATATGGGATTGGCACTATTTTTTTAAAAAGAGTAAAAGAAAATCAGCCATATCAAAATATTAAGTCAGACAAGAAAAAGAAATGAAAAAGCATGTTATTTTATTTTTTCTGCTTTAAATTATTTTTTTATAAAAAATTTATGCTTTTACCATTCATTAAATAAAATGAATTGTGATATACTGGACAGAAAAAAAGTAAAAAATAGAAAGGAGAAATGTATGCTGCAATTACAAAATATCACAAAAGAGTATGCGACCGGCGGTTCAAACGTACAGGCATTAAAAGGAATTTCAATCTGCTTTCGCAGAAATGAGTTTGTTTCTATTCTAGGACCATCTGGCGGCGGAAAGACAACCCTGCTGAACATCATTGGTGGATTAGATCATTATACAAGCGGCGATTTGATCATTAATGGAAAGTCTACGAAGGACTTTAAAAGTCGAGATTGGGATACATACAGAAATCATTCAGTTGGTTTTGTTTTTCAATCGTACAATCTGATTCCGCATCAAAGTGTTCTTTCAAATGTGGAACTTGCACTTACTTTGTCAGGTGTTGGAAAATCAGAGAGAAGAAAACGGGCAAAGGAGGCACTAGAATCGGTTGGACTTGGAGATCAGATTCATAAAAAGCCAAATCAGCTGTCTGGAGGACAGATGCAGAGAGTTGCGATTGCCAGAGCCCTTGTCAATAACCCTGAAATTTTACTTGCAGATGAACCGACAGGAGCGCTTGATACCGATACGAGCGTACAGGTTATGGAGATCTTAAAGCAAGTGGCAAAAGATAGATTGGTTATCATGGTTACGCATAATCCAGAACTTGCCGAACGGTATTCTACACGAATTATTCGACTTAGAGATGGAGAAGTTAAAGATGATACAAATCCTTTCGATGGGGCAGAAGAAAATGAGAAGCATTTCGCGGCAAAGAAAACATCAATGAGCTTTATGACAGCATTATCCCTGTCTTTAAACAACCTGATGACAAAGCGTGCAAGAACACTTCTGACAGCATTCGCAGGATCTATTGGAATTATTGGAATATCATTGATTTTATCTATCTCAGCGGGGGTAAATAATTATATCAACGATATTCAAAAAGATACGATGTCTTCCTATCCAATTACGATTGAATCACAATCTGTTGATCTGGAAAGTATCATGCAGGCTGGAGCAGAACATGGAAATGGAGAAATCAATCATGAGTTAGATGCGGTCTATTCCAATGGGATAGGAGTAGAGATGGTAAACAGTATGACATCCAGTATTCAGGAAAATAATTTGGCAGATTTTAAAAAATATCTGGATGATCCAACAAGTGAAATACATTCTTATATTGGAGAAAATGGAATTATCTATTCATATGACACAAAATTTGATATCTATACTTATGATCCGGATGGTATTCTTGTCAATACAGACGGAAGTACGATTAATCCGGAACAGGCACAGATGATGGAATCTCAGATGGCAATGATGCCAGGCATGATGTCTTTAGAAAACAGTGAAGAGATGATGCCTGGAAAAGATGGAAATCTGATCAGTCAGGTGATAAAAGATAACTATGATCTTGTATATGGCACATGGCCTAAAAGTTATAATGAAATTGTACTTGTGTTAGATCAGAAAAATGAGATTGCAACTCCTACATTGTATGAACTTGGAATATTGCCTTCTGCTGAATATAAAAAAATGATGGATCAGATTAACAGAGGTGAAGAAGTAGAAAATGAACAGCATAAATGGAGTTATGAAGAACTTTGTACTAAGAAATTTTATCTGATTCCAGCATGTGATTACTATGAAAAACAGGAGAATGGAATCTTTAAAGATTTTTCAACTGATACAAATAAAATAGAAACTCTTTTAGATAATGGAATAGAACTGAAAGTAAGCGGTGTGGTTCGTTTAAATGAAGATGCGGATACTATGTTTCTGACACAGCCAATCGGATATACAAAAGCATTGACGGATTATCTGATTGAATATGCCAATAACAGTGAGATTGTAAAAGCACAGAAAGCAGAGCCGGAAAAAAATATACTGACAGGACTTGAATTTGCGCCGGAAGACGATAAACAGAAAGCACAGGAAGTCAAGGAATATATGGCAAACCTTGATGTTTCAGAAAAAGCTGCAATGCTGCGGGAAATGATAAGCGCAATGCCGGCGTCAGACAGCGCAAATAGCCAGATGACATCACGAATGGAAAATATGACAGAAAAACAACAGGCGCAGATGTTGGATCAGTACATGATGATGGCAGAGGAAGAAACGCTCTTAATGATATATGACACCTATCTGACGTATGGCACATATGAGGATAATATGAGTAAATTTGGCGCAGTCAATCTGGATGCACCTTCTGGAATCAGTCTGTATGCAGATAGTTTTGAGAATAAAGATAACATATCAAATTGTATTGAAAGATATAATGAGACGGCATCAGAACAGAATCAGATTTTGTATACAGATTATGTAGGGCTTCTGATGTCCTCGATCACAACGATTATCAATGCTATTTCTTATGTACTGATTGCATTTGTGGCAGTATCCTTGATTGTTTCCTCTATCATGATTGGTATTATCACTTATATTTCTGTACTGGAGCGTACAAAAGAAATCGGTATTCTGCGTGCAATAGGAGCTTCGAAAAAGGACATTTCCCATGTATTTAATGCAGAAACGTTTCTGGTGGGACTGTGCGCTGGTTTAATTGGTGTCGGAATATCCGCCTTAGCGTGCATTCCGATTAACTCACTCATTGAATCCCTTGTGGGAGAAGTAACCATTCGTGCAGTGCTTCCAGCAGGAAGTGCAGTAATCTTAGTTTTGATCAGTGTTGTACTTACGCTGATTGCAGGACTTTTCCCATCAAGAGTTGCGGCAAAAAAAGATCCAGTTACAGCATTAAGAACGGAATAAGTAAAAATTAATAAGAACTCTTAGAAGGGGACGGTCAATTTTTAGACGGTCCCTTTTCTATGAAATATAAAAAAATATTTATAGTTTCAGCTGGAAGACAAATTGATAACTGGAAAAATTGATAGGAAAACAAAAAGAGAAAAAAGAGAAAGAAAAAGAATCAGACTTTACAATTTTGTATTTGTGTGATATTCTTTCAAAAGAAAAAGGAAAAAGAGGTGTGAAATGAAGAGATAATCTATTTTTTGAGACATGAATAACAAAAAAGAACCGATGCTTTGCGCATTGGCGATTGTCATGCAATCAAACGATAGATTATATTTTCAGAGACCTTTTCTCAAAAACGGAGATTTTTACATAAAATAGCAATGTATGAAAAATTATAAAATTAGCGTGCCGCCCCTTTTTACTTTAGCTGAGGGGAATGGCAATGTGGGAAATCATGCGCTAATATGTAAAAACGAACGGTATCGAGATAAGACAGCAGGATAAATAAACGAAAAAAGTTTGTGCTGTACTACAGATATATAAGAGCGAAAACAAGGAAAATAGAAAGAATCGTTTGGAGACATACGGTTCTTTTTTTATACCCTGTTTGAGATTGGAGAGTGATAAAATGGCACAAATTTATGTATCAGGATTGACTTTTGGCTATGAAAGCGGTTATGAAAATATTTTTGAAAATGTATCGTTTTGTATTGATACAGATTGGAAGCTGGGACTAATTGGAAGAAACGGCAAAGGGAAAACGACATTTTTGAACTTACTGCTGGGAAAATATGAGTATCAGGGCAGTATCAGAACAACAGAACATTTTGAGTATTTTCCATTTTCAGTTGAAAAAGAGATGATGAAAAATCTTACGATTAATGTAATTGAAAAGATTTATCCAGATTATGAGTTATGGAAAATTTGCTGCGAATTAGATTTGCTGCAGACCGATGCAGAAATTTTATATCGACCGTACGAGACATTGAGTCATGGGGAGAGAACAAAGGTAATGTTGGCACTCTTATTTTCAAGAGACCATGTTTTTTTGCTGATTGATGAGCCCACAAACCATCTTGATCGTGACACAAGAGAGATCGTTGAGAAGTATCTGAAAAGAAAAAAAGGGTTTATTCTTGTATCGCATGACAGAACACTCTTGGATCAGTGTATAGATCATGTATTAGTTTTAGAAAGAAATCAGATTCGTGTCAGTCAGGGAAATTTTTCTTCATGGTGGGAGAATAAAAAGAAAGAAGATAAGTTTGAACAGGCAGAGAATGAAAAATTAAAAAAAGAGATTGGGAAATTAAAGATAGCTGCACGTCAGTCTGGGATGTGGGCAGATCAGGCGGAACGATCAAAAATTGGATTTGATCCACGAAAAGAGACAGACCGTTTTATCGGAACGCGGGCATATCTCGGTGAAAAATCGAGAAAAATGCAGCAACGCAGGAAAAATTTAGAGCACAGACAGGAAAAGGCGATATCTGAGAAATCACAACTTTTAAAAAATATAGAGGAGACAGCCGAGTTAAAAATTATGCCATGTGATCATCACAAAGAAATGTATATCACAGCAAAGAATTTGAATCTATTTTATAGAGAAAAAGAAGTAGTGCACGGATTTAATCTGGAGCTGAAAAGAGGAGATCGAGTGATTTTATCTGGAAAAAATGGATGCGGAAAATCAAGTATAATAAAGACGATTTTGACATTTGATGGTGTAGAAGTCCTAAATGGATTTCCAGAAGAATTTAGAAATGAAAAGAGACATTTTGAAGGTGAACTGACAGTGGCAAATGGATTAAAAATTTCCTATATCAGTCAGGATACAAGTTATCTGAGAGGAAAATTAGACGATTATATTGAAAAAATAGATGTTGCAAATCATGTGATGAAATCTGTTTTAAGACAGCTTGATTTTGAAAGAGAACAATTTGAAAAGCCATTAGAGAAATACTCAGAAGGGCAGAAGAAGAAAGTTTTGATTGCGGGAAGTCTCTTGCAGCAAGCTCATCTTTATATCTGGGATGAACCATTAAATTATATTGATATATTTTCCAGAATGCAGATTGAAGCCCTGATTTTAAAATATCAGCCAACGATGATGATAGTAGAACATGATCGCTTTTTTGGAGAAAAATGTGCGACAAAGCAGAGCTTAATGGGGGAGTGTTTTTCAATAAAAAATAAAGCAGGAATCTCCCATCTTTAGACGGGAGAAGTTGACATAGTTAATAAATGAAATTACTTTTATGAATAACATAGTATTCTGGGAGCAGATATGATATAACAAATATATAGGGGATATCTCTAAATTTGAATAGAAAGGAGAGAAAATATGGCATATCAGTATAGTGTGACAGAATGGCTTCTGTTTTTTTACATTTATTGTTTTTTTGGATGGTGTATTGAATCAACATTTGTGTCATGTGTGAAAAAGAAGTTGGTAAACAGAGGATTTATGAGAGGACCATTTCTGCCTTTATACGGATCTGGAGCGGTTTTAATGCTTTTTGTGACGATACCATTTCGAGACAATCTTATTTTAATGTTTTTGTCAGGAGCGATTGCTGCCTCCATCTTGGAATATTTTACAGGAGTTGCAATGGAATCGATTTTTAAGGTGCGCTATTGGGATTACAGTAAAAACAAGTTTAATTTAAATGGTCATATTTGCCTGGGAACGTCGCTTGCCTGGGGCGGTTTGACGATTGCACTGGTGAAGATCATTCATCTTCCAGTGGAAAAATTTGTTTTAAGTATTCCAAAAGACATTCAGGGAATGATAGCACTCGTTTTAACGATCTACATTGCTGTAGATTTTACACTTTCCTTTAAAGCTGCTCTTGATATCAAAGACATTTTAGTGAAGATGGAAAAAGCAAGAGAAGAATTGGAAAAAATGCAGAAACGATTAAATGCAATGATTGCTTTGCGTTCCATGAGAGAAGAAGAGAAAAAAGAAACAAGGCGTGAAAAAATTTCGGAAATGCTGCAAGATATTAAGAAAAAGTTGGAACAGGCTCAGCTGGAATTTGATCGAAATGATGTGAAGGATAAGAAAAATGAAAAGATGAAACAAGAGCTGGAAGAGCTGAAAGAGACGTATGTGGCAGAGAGAGAAAAGAGATCTTTTATGCGTGAACACCTCGACTTTTATAAGCGCAGTATCCTGAAAGCACATCCAACAATCAGTTCTGTTAAGTTTAAAGATGTGTTGGCAGAACTGAAGGAAGTTTCTGAAGAAAAGAAAGAGCAAAATAAAGAGAACAAAAAAATGGAAAAGTAAAAAGATGATGCTGTGGAATAAAAAGATTTTGTTTCACAGCATGTCATTTAAATAAACGTTTTGAGTTGTATAAGTTGAATATTGTTCATAAGAGCAATGCGATTCCGAGAAAAAATGATTTTTGGAGGATGAAATGAAAAAGAAGACAAACTGCGAATGCTGTGTTTACTATGTATATGATGAGGAGTATGGTTATTACACCTGCGAAAGCGACTTGGATGAGGATGAGATGGGACGTTTCATGACAAATACATTTTCTTTTTGTCCATATTTTCGTTTAAATGATGAATATCAGATTGTGAGAAAGCAAATGTAGGAAAAATTTTGAAATTTTTCTTTTTGACGGTTGACTTTTTCATGAAAGGATGATATGTTAAAGATAATTATACGACTGACGGAAGTGGAATAGACCACAGGGAGTATAAGTTAAGAAAAAGCCGACCGTCTGGGCAGAAATCGCTCGCGGATTAGGCTTATTTTTTTGCCCTGAAACGAAAAACAAGCAGAACAATGATGCAAAGGAGAGAGATCATGGAGATGTTATCAATCGAGAAAGAATTAAAAGAAAATTCTTATCCGGGAAGAGGAATTGTGATCGGAAAATCAGCAGACGGAACGAAAGCAGTCGCTGCGTACTTTATCATGGGAAGAAGTGAAAACAGCAGAAACCGTATTTTTGTGGAGGACGGAGAGGGAATCCGCACACAGGCATTTGATCCGTCTAAATTAACAGATCCCAGCTTAATTATCTATGCACCGGTACGTGTTCTGGGAAATAAAACAATCGTGACAAACGGAGATCAGACAGATACCATTTATGAAGGAATGGACAGACAGATGACATTTGAGCAGTCTCTGCGCAGCAGAGAATTTGAGCCAGATGCTCCAAACTATACACCTCGTATTTCTGGTGTTATGCACATTGAAGATGGAAAATACAGCTATGCAATGTCCATTTTAAAGAGCAACAATGGAAATCCAGAAGCTTGCAATCGTTATACATTTGCATATGAAAACTGCGTGGCAGGAGAAGGACATTTTATTCATACATATAAATGTGACGGAAATCCTCTTCCAAGTTTTGAAGGAGAGCCAAAACTGGTTGCTATTCCAGATGATATTGAAGCTTTCACAAATCTTCTGTGGGAAAGCTTAAACGAGGATAATAAGGTTTCTCTGTTTGTGCGTTATATTGATATTGCAACAGGGAAATATGAGACAAAAATTGTAAATAAAAATAAATAAAAGCAGGAGGAAAAAG
Organism: Clostridiales bacterium; assembly: GCA_018366495.1. GTDB lineage: Bacteria > Bacillota > Clostridia > Lachnospirales > Lachnospiraceae > JAGZHZ01. Next base: position 59,321 of record JAGZHZ010000013.1, on the reverse strand, counting down.
AAATGAAGGAATTAGAACTGAAATATGGATGTAACCCAAATCAGAAACCATCCAAAATTTATCTTGCAAATGGACAGGAACTTCCGATTAAAGTTCTGATGGGAAGACCGGGATATATTAACTTTCTGGATGCATTCAACGGCTGGCAGCTGGTAAGAGAATTAAAAGAAGCGACAGGACTTCCAGCAGCTACTTCTTTCAAACACGTTTCTCCAGCAGGTGCGGCAGTTGGACTGCCATTAGATGAAACACTTGCAAAAATTTACTGGGTAGATGACATGGGAGAGCTTTCTCCACTCGCATGTGCTTATGCAAGAGCAAGAGGCGCAGACAGAATGTCTTCTTTTGGAGATTTTATTTCTCTGTCTGATGTCTGCGATAAAGATACAGCGATGCTGATTAAAAGAGAAGTATCTGACGGTGTGATCGCTCCTGGATATACAGAGGAAGCGCTGGAAATTTTAAGACAGAAGAAAAATGGAAATTATAATGTAATTGAAATTGATCCATCTTATAAACCAGCTCCAATTGAACACAAAGAAGTATTTGGCATTACATTTGAGCAGGGAAGAAATGAGCTTCCTATTAATAATGATCTGCTTGCCAACATTGTGACAGAAAATAAAAATCTGCCTGATTCAGCTAAAATTGACCTGATTATTTCCCTGATTACTCTGAAATATACACAGTCTAACTCTGTATGTTTTGCAAAAGGTGGACAGGCAATCGGTATTGGAGCAGGACAGCAGTCCCGTGTACATTGTACAAGACTGGCAGGACAGAAAGCAGATAACTGGTTCTTACGTCAGTGTCCAAAGGTATTAAACCTTCAGTTCGTGGATAATATTCGCCGTGCAGACAGAGACAATGCGATTGATGTTTATATCGGAGAGGAATATATGGACGTATTAGCTGATGGCGCTTGGGAAAAAATCTTCAAAGTAAAACCAGAAGTGTTTACAGCAGAAGAAAAACGTGCATGGTTAGATCAGATGACAGACGTTGCTCTTGGATCTGATGCGTTCTTCCCATTCAGCGATAATATTGAACGTGCAAAGAAGAGCGGTGTAAAATATATTGCAGAACCAGGCGGATCTGTGCGTGATGACGCTGTTATTGAAACATGTAATAAATATGATATGGTGATGGCATTTACGGGAATCCGCTTATTCCACCACTAAAATTTGGAAAAGTAATAAATCTTAAATGCAAAAAGAGGAGGCGCCGATCTGGCTGTCTCCTCTTTTTAATGAAATACATTTTTACTACTCTTGCCGTACAGAATGGAATCTATTATACTGAATATGAAAGTATCTGAATAAACAGAAAAAATTGGGAGGGAAAAATGGAAGAGTTCAAAAAAGAAGTACGAAATAGAATGCATTATTTGCAAGGATTCATCGCGGTTGTCGCACTGATCGGCGCATATGACTATTTTATGATTCGCAATATGGTACAGAAGAGTATATCACAGAAAGTTGCGATCGGGTTTCAGATTGTCATTTTGATTGGAATAGGAATTTTGGCGTGTATCTATCTGCTTAAACTGGGTAATGCGATTTGCAATGAAGAAAAATTGGCGTTATTATATGCACGCGAAAATGAGGAGCATATAGAAATATTCTTGAAAAAGTCTGGAATGCCAATGATTTTAATCACCTCTATGTGTATGGTGCTGGTTGGAGCTGTGGCGGCATATTTCAGCATTATTATATTTTACACTCTGATTGCGGCGGCAGCATTGCAGATGGCAGCTGTTGCGGGTATTTATTTTTCTATAAAAAGGAAACAGGGAAAAGAAAATAAAAAAGAGGATACGGGGAAATAAAAAAAGCCATTGAGGGCATTAGCCCTCAATGGAAATATATCTCTGCTGCTCTACTTCTTTTGCAACTTTTTTTGGAACGGACAATTTCAAGATACCATCTTCAAATTTAGCATGGACATCTTCCTGTGTAACACCTTCTCCTACAAAGAAACTTCTGCTCATGCTTCCAGCATAACGTTCACGACGGATGTAATTACCTTTCTTATCCTGCTCATCTTTATCTAGTCCCTTAGCAGCGGAGATTGTCAGATAGCCATTTTCAAGTTTGGCATTGATTTCATCTTTTTTGAATCCAGGAAGATCGATATCCAGTTCATATCCTGATTCTGTCTCACGAATATCTGTTTTCATCAAATTTTTCTGATGTTTTCCATATAACGGATTTTTACCACCAAAGAAATCTCCTTCGAATGGGAAATTCATAAAGTCATCAAATAAATCTTCTCCAAAAATACTAGGCATCATCATAAGTCATTTCTCCTTTCAAATAGTATCCATCTGGAACTGCATATCTTTTTGAAAAGGTTACAATTCATGGTGGGTATTTTACAATAGCGATGTCGCTAAATATTAGTAAATAGTTTTTTGAACGAAAGAGAAAGGAAACATTTTTATTTATTCTTCTTGTTCCATTTGCTCTCTTTGTTCTATATGTAATATAGCACACAATATTAGCAATGTCAAGAGGTGAGTGCTAATTTTTTGGAGAAATTTTTGTGGTTTTTTTATATTCTCTGAAGAAGAGAATAGGAACAGAGTATATGAAAGCTGCAAGCACCAAAATTCCCAAACAGAAATATTTTTTTCTATTTGCTTTCAAACAAAAAAATTTGTCTCTTCTAATAAGATATTCTATGTGAACTACTCGGCTGCAATTAAACTTTGTCCACAAGAAATATTATTAAAAATACTGTTTTTTTTCGACATTCATGCTAAAATACTTGACGAAATACTTTTCGTGATTGCAGCAGCAATCCCATATTGAGGAGTAGAAAAAAGGAGTACAGAGAAAAGGAGAGAGAAGAGTACTTATGAAAAACAGCAAAACAGCAGATGTGGCGAACATTTACAAGTTGGATGGAAGAGTTCCGCTTGGGAAAGCAATCCCTTTTGGTCTTCAGCACATTCTGGCGATGTTTGTATCGAATCTGACGCCAATCACCATCATTGCAGCAGCCGGAGGACTGGGACAGGCTGAGGTGGCAATCCTTCTTCAGAATGCGATGTTTGTAGCCGGAATTGCCACTTTGATCCAGTTGTATCCGATTTGGAAGATAGGATCAAGACTTCCTATTGTCATGGGAGTTAGTTTCACATTCGTCACAGTGCTGAGTACAGTGGCAGCAAATTATGGATATCCGGCGGTGATCGGAGCAGTTCTGGTGGGCGGTATTTTAGAAGGAACGCTTGGATTGCTTGCAAAATACTGGAAAAAAATTATTTCTCCGATCGTGGCAGCTTCCGTTGTAACAGCAATAGGATATTCTTTGTTTACTGTAGGGGCCAGATCATTCGGAGGCGGCTATACAGAGGACTTTGGTTCAGCAGAGAATTTGATTTTGGGAACAATTACATTGATTGTCTGTCTGATATGGAATATTAAGGCAAAAGGATATTTAAAACAGTTGTCTGTTTTAGTTGGATTGATTGTCGGATATATTGTTGCGATTTTTATGGGAAAAGTCGATCTTTCCATTATTTTATCAGGTGGAATCGTTTCACTTCCAAAATTAATGCCGTATGTGCCAGAATTTCACTGGGGAGCGATTTTTTCAGTTGCAATTATTTTCCTTGTCTCAGCGGCTGAGACGATTGGAGATACAACAGCGATGGCATCAAGTGGTTTGAAAAGAGAAATCTCGGTGAAAGAGATAACAGGTTCTCTGGCTTGTGACGGATATGCTTCAGCATTTTCTTCCCTTTTAGGATGTCCTCCAGTTACATCCTTCTCACAGAATGTTGGATTGATTGCGATGACAAAAGTGGTAAACAGATTTACAATCATGACAGGAGCAGTTTGTATGATTTTGGCAGGATTGCTTCCGCCAGTCGGAAACTTTTTTGCATCACTTCCGGAATCTGTATTAGGAGGATGCACGCTGATGATGTTTGGAACAATTCTCACATCTGGAATTGAGATGCTTGCAAAAGCAGGATTTACACAGAGAAATATCACAATCGCAGCGTTGTCGCTTTCCATTGGAATTGGATTTACAGCTGCAAGTGAAACAGAGATCTGGCATATTTTCCCTGAAATATTACAGTCTGTATTTTCAGCAAATGTGGTAGCGGTTGTGTTTGTCGTATCCATCATTTTGAATTTGACACTCCCGAAAAATATGGAGATCAAACCGATAGCATAAAAGGTTGTCTGAAATAAGAAAAAATAATATAAAGATGAAAATGGAAGTACAGTCTGTTCTTACAAGAGCAGGCTGTATTTTTTGTGATAAAATCACAGATTCAACGCCTATTTTGTAGTATGCTATATTTATAACGAAAAAATCATCCATGAATCCATTAAGATCAATTAGAAAACGTTTTTATTTTGATAAAATTTAATAAAAGAAAAGTAGAAATTGGAGCGAAAAAGGTCTTAAATGGATGATTTCTATTTTGAAATGTAGGAGGAACTGTGGTGGAAAAAAAGATCAGAAAAAAACGAAAAGCTTTTGTGCAGACAGACGAGTGTGTTGCCTGCGGATGCTGTGTAAAGGTTTGTCCAAAAAGCGCCATTGAAATCTGGAGAGGGATTATGGCAAAAGTTAATATGGAAAAATGCGTAGGATGTGGAAAGTGTGCAAAAGAATGTCCGGCATCTGCGATACAGATAGAGGAGGCAGGAGCATGAAAAAACATTGGTATGATTATCTGTGGATTGTATCCTTAACATATCTGATTTTAGGATTTTTTAATATTTTGTTTGCCTGGCTTGGACTGTTGTGTTTTTTCATTCCATTGATTATTTCCATCTCAAAAGGGACGAAAGGATATTGCAACCGTTACTGCGGAAGAGGGCAGTTATTTGAAGTGCTTGGAGGACGATTTGGCCTTTCACGAAAGAAAGATATTCCAAAATGGATGAAGAGTAAGTGGTTCCGCTATGGATTTCTGGTATTCTTTTTTACCATGTTTTTCCAGATGATCTGGAATACATATCTGGTATTTTCGGGGGCACAGGATTTAAGGCAAGTGGTAACACTTCTGTGGACGTTTAAACTGCCATGGAATTGGGCATATCACGGAACGGTATTTCATCCTGGGATAGTACAGTTTGCTTTTGGATTTTATAGTGTGATGCTGACTTCCACTGTTCTTGGATTTGTGACGATGATTCTGTTTAAACCGCGCAGCTGGTGTGTCTACTGTCCGATGGGGACAATGACTCAGCTCATTTGTAAAGTAAAAAATAAAAAAGAGTGATGATATCACAGAAATATCTTGTAATATAATGATATAATAAATAAAAAAAGAACGATAAATAGGAAATACATAAATAATGAATAGATGAAGAAAAATATTAAAGAGAAAAAGGAGGATACACATATGAGATTAAAAGATAAAGTTGCTGTTATTACAGGGGGAAGTCGTGGAATCGGTTTTGCAACTGCAGATAAATTTTTAAAAGAAGGTGCAAAAGTAATTATCACAGCCAGTTCACAGGAATCTGCTGACAAAGCAGTGGAACTGCTGAAAGAGAAATATCCGAACGGAATTGTGGACGGCATCAGCCCAGATCTTTCCAGTTTATCTTCTGTCCGTGAAGAGTTTGGAAAAGCAGCTGAAAAATATGGCTGTATTGATATTCTTGTCAATAATGCCGGTGTATCGGAAAGTACTCCTTTTACAGAATACACGGAGGAGACGTTTGACAAAGTAATGGATTTAAATGTAAAGGGTGTGTTTAATGCGACTCGTGTGGCAAGTGAATGTATGATTGCGCGCGGTAAAGGCGTTATCCTTTCCACCTCTTCCATGGTTAGTATTTCAGGACAGCCAAGTGGGTTTGCTTATCCAGCGTCTAAATTTGCAGTGAATGGGCTGACTGTGTCGTTGGCGCGTGAACTCGGTCCGAAAGGGATTCGAGTGAATGCAGTAGCTCCGGGAATCACGGAGACAGACATGATGAAGGCTGTTCCAAGAGAGGTGATTGAACCTATGATTAATCAGATTCCTCTGCGCCGTCTGGGACAACCGGAAGACATTGCAAATGCATTTGTATTTCTGGCATCGGACGAGGCCTCTTATATCACAGGAGTGGTGCTAAGCGTGGACGGTATGGCAAGATCTTAAGGATAAAAAGATCTTAAGGATAAAAGAATACGGAGGTATTTTATGGGATGGTTTGATTTTTTGACAGGATCGGATATTAATAAGGGGATCACGGAGTATAAAGGAACATCGGGAGCGATTCTGCTGGATGTGCGCACGCCGCAGGAATATACAGAGGGACATATTCCGGGAAGTAAAAATGTACCGCTTCAGTTGATTGAAAATATAGAAAAAGTTACAAATAAAAAAGATACACCGTTTTTTGTCTATTGTTATTCAGGTGCCAGAAGCCGTCAGGCAGTCAGCATCATGAAAAGTATGGGATATAGTAACGTAAAAAACTTAGGAGGAATTGCTTCCTATAAAGGAAAGGTGGAAAAATAAGATGAAAGTTGTAATTATAGGCGGAGTAGCCGGCGGGGCAACTGCTGCAGCCAGAATACGCAGATTGGATGAGCAGGCAGAGATTATTGTTTTTGAACGTTCTGGTTTTATATCTTATGCAAACTGTGGCTTACCTTATTATATAGGTGATATTATAACCGATCAGGAAGATTTAACTCTTCAAACTCCACAGAGCTTTTATTCGCGTTTTCGAGTTAAGATGAAAGTGCATCATGAAGTAATTGCAATTCATCCAGAGAAGAAGACGGTTTCTGTTAAAAATTTGGAAACGGGAGAAGAATTTGAAGAAAGTTATGACAAGCTGATTCTTTCTCCAGGAGCAAAACCAACTCAGCCTGAAATTCCAGGTACAGGAATAGACAAGATTTTTACTTTGCGGACCGTGGAGGATACGCTGCGAATTAAAGAATATATCAATAAAAATCATCCAAAGTCTGCTGTGCTTGCAGGGGGCGGTTTTATTAGTCTGGAGCTGGCGGAAAATCTGCGGGAGCTGGGAATGGAAGTGACCATTGTGCAGCGGCCGAAACAGCTGATGAATCCATTTGATTCCGATATGGCTGCATTTATTCACAATGAAATGCGCCGCCACGGCATAAAACTGGCGCTTGGACATACTGTAGAAGGATTTGAAGAGAAAGATGGAGGAATTACGGTTCTTTTAAAAGGGGAAGAGCCGATTCATGCGGATATGGCTGTTTTGGCGATTGGTGTTACGCCTGATACTCATCTTGCAAAAGAGGCAGGATTGGAACTGGGAATGAAAGGCAGTATTGTAGTAAACAGCCGTATGGAAACATCGATTCCTGATATTTATGCAGTCGGTGATGCAGTCCAGGTAAAACATTACGTTACGGGACAGGATGCTTTGATTTCTCTGGCAGGTCCCGCAAATAAACAGGGGCGTATCGCAGCCGACAATATCTGTGGGGGAGACAGCCGCTATACAGGATCTCAGGGAAGCTCTATTATTAAAGTGTTTGACATGACTGCGGCGGCAACTGGAATCAATGAGACGAATGCGAAAAAAGCAGGTCTGAATGTGGACAAAGTAATTCTTTCTCCGATGAGTCATGCCGGATACTATCCGGGGGGAAAAGTAATGACGATGAAAGTAGTGTTTGAAAAAGACACATATCGTCTGCTTGGCGCTCAGATTGTAGGATATGAAGGTGTAGACAAGAGAATAGATGTGCTGGCGACGGCAATTCATGCTGGAATGAAGGCGGTGGAATTAAAAGAGCTTGATCTGGCGTATGCGCCACCTTATTCTTCGGCAAAAGATCCTGTAAATATAGCTGGATTTATGATTGAAAATATTTCAAGGAAAATATTAAATCAGTTCCATCTGGAAGATGTTAAGAACCTGCCTCGTGATGGAAGCGTCATTTTGCTGGATGTCAGAACAGAGAGAGAATACAGCAGAGGTCATATCGAGGGATTTGATAATATTCCGGTGGATGAACTGCGGGATCGGATGAGTGAAATTGAAAAAGGCAAGCCGGTTTATGTGATCTGCCAGAGTGGTCTGCGAAGTTACATAGCAGTCCGAATTCTCAGCGGGAACGGATATGAGGCATACAACTTTTCCGGTGGATTCCGCTTCTATGACGCAGTGATGAATGATCGATGTCTGATCGAATCTGCCACGGCGTGCGGGATGGATCATTGAATCCTTTATAGCGAGAGTTAGAGATATTCTTGACTTATAAAATGAGATTGTCTCATTGCCTTTTCTGTAGATTAGAGTATAATAATAGAACAGGGTCAGATGGACTCTGAAAGATTTTACTTATCGACAGGAAAGGGGTATAGAATTATGAAAAAGAAACATTCTTTGTTTGCTTTGCTTGCAGTTTTTTGTATGCTGTTTGTTGGATATCCACAGATTGCAAAAGCAGAAGTAAACCTGAGTCAGGAGCCGAATTACATTGTGAACTATGAGGGTACATCCGATGCCGCAGGCTATTTATTTCCGCAGTCTTCGGAATTTGAGTTTCAAGGATTTTCCAATCAATATGAGGCATGGGTATACCAATATGGCATTAATGAAATCTATGCAAAACATGGATATTGTTTTCAGACGCCGGAGGTAGTTGAATTATTTTCAGCAAAAACGTGGTACACTCCAAATGCCGGCTTTGATCTGTCAATGCTCTCTGAGACAGAAAAATATAATATTGACTTTTTGAGCCAGTGTCTGGCTGCAACCGGTCAGGACGGCGGATATGGAATCCCTTCCGGAAACCATATAGAAATCGTGGAGAGAGAATTAACAGAAGAAGAAAAACAGGTCAAAGAGCAGCTGAAAAATGTGCAGTTAAACCACAGTTATACAACACGTTTTCCGGATGTCAACATGATTACATATCCGAGATTTACATTTGAATATCCGGATGGCTGGACAGTTACACAGGAAGAGGTGACACCATACGGGGAAAATGTAACTCTTACAAGTGAAAATGGAGCTCAAGTACAGTATTCCCATATTGCTCAGAATATCCAAGGAGGATTTTCAGCTGTTTCTATGGCGCGCGTGGAGGTTACTCCGATTGCGGAATCCAGTTTTGTTCCGGGATATGTGCAGGCTACTGACCTTTCTTATCTTGGAAAATTCATGGTAGCAAAACTGAAACAGACAGGAATACTGGATATGCAAAATGATGCAGAGTTTACAGATATAGACGGAAGTGAATGCTATGCCGTATTGCCGGAATCAAAAACAGGAGTGCGTGATGATGTAAGAGGACCGTATGTGGCAGAATTTGCTTTTGATTACAGCAGCAATATTGCATTCATTGCATCTCCTGGTGCAAACGAACAGTTTACAGATGAAGAGAAAATTGAAGCAATTGCGATTTTAGCTAGTTTTAGAGAAGGTTGAAATAATAGCATAGTTGTAAAAATATAAAATGCCGAGCATTCTGAATGAATAAACCGATCTCCCAATCGTCAGATTTTTAGATCTGACTTTTAGAAATCCGTTCAGAAATGCCCGGCATTTATTTTCAAGCTATATGAAATTAATGGTTTAAACTTATATTTTCACGGATAGCGGCGCGCAGGTTTACCATTTCAGGATCATCCCAGAAAAATCGTATTTTATCTTCAGCGATGGTATCTCCTTCTGGGAAATCTCCTAAAACAAAGATAGCAAAGGTTTCGGCGATATCTTCATGAAAATAATTTGCACCATAGCGGCTGACATAGTTCGTAGGATGAAGTTCATAATCATTCACACCAGTAGTTTCGATATCAGACCAAAAGGTATCATAGAAATTCTTTCGGAAAGAACCTTCTATAAAGCCGGCAGGATCGTGAGTATCGGTTCCGACAGAGAGATCAATCTGTGTTTCATCTTCCAGTAAAACGTGACCATATTCGTGGATGATGGTATTAATCAGCTTGCTCCAGTCGTGAGGCGCGCCATTTTCGTCATATACGTCATAATAATCAATATTGATGGAAAAGCGCGTGTTATCTGCGATATCGTTTTCTCGTATAGGAGAGGTATATGCGAGAATATTACTGTGTCCATCTGTGAAAAGATTAAACTGAGTGATTTTCTGACGAGATTCCAGCGGGAGAATCGAACATAAAACATCCCAGATTTTTGCATCTTCCGGATCACTGATCTGCGTTTCTCCGTGCTCGACAGGATATGAAGAAAGGACGTTGCTAAGACCAACAGAATATCCTCCGACACTGACAAAGCATCCCTTATCATCAGAAGAGAGCGTAATATATTTACTGTAAATAGGATCAGCCCAGCCGATACTATCTTCTTTTTCAGAAACAGGGGCGCCATACATTGCTTCTATTAAAGCATAGATTTCCTCATAAGTGTGTCCTGTTTCTTCAGGTCGGATTTTAATACTTTCCAGAAAACCATTGCGATATTCGTAATAAGTGTTCATAGGAAAGTCTGCATCAAACCATGTCATGGAATAGAGATAAGTATCGTATGAATCCGTCCAGCCATTCCCTGATTGTTCCCAATGATCCGCATGTTCCCCAGAAGCTCCGATATATGCTTCTGTGGTAGAAAGAGAACTGTTAAAATAAATAACATTTTGACGAGTCTGTCGATAAGTATAGTTATTACCTTGTTCTCTGGCAGTAGTCTGATAAGAAGGAGTCTCTTCAGCCATCAATTCCTCAGCAACAGAGACAACTGTCTCGACTGCTTTTGATATTTCATTCAGATCAAGCTGATCAGAGGTGTCAGCAACAGAGTGATACAGATATCCTCGTCCATTTTGAGTTAAAAGGACGGAAGGGATACCATTCAGCTGAAAAGAGACATGGTCACTGTCAGTCTCTGCTTTTAAAGGAAGATTAGAATTTTTTTCCTGAAGAAAATCACTGACCCAATTACTTTCACCGTCAGCAGTACAGACAGAAGATCCAGAAGTACCAAGTCCTCCAAGCATATCGAATTGGACAGCGCCAATCATTCTTTCCTTTTCTTCAGAAGAAAGAGAAGATGTATAGAAACGGGAACCATTTTTTCCATTTTCTTCATCTGTAAAACTAATAAATCGGATTTCTGTATCAGAAGGCATATCTTTCAAATTTTCAGCTGCAGCAAGAAGAGCAGTGACTCCCGAAGCATTATCGTTTGCACCATATGCAGTCGGAACGCTGTCATGATGAGCAGATAAAATAAAGATATCCGCATTAGGATCAGCAGCTTCTTTCACAGCAATCACATTCATTCCTGTCAATCCCTGATCGTTTGTATAAGGCTGCAGAGTAACCGTATAACCCATATCCGAAAACCGTTTTTCTAAATGCTGCACCGCATTTTGTTCCCCCAGACTGCCGATCGGACGGAAAGAATCTGATAAAACAGAAAGATCATTCTGAATATTGGACAGATCTGCATGTGATGAGACATCATTTGAATCAGCTGCAAGGCTGTTCATGGAAGCGGCAGTTGAAAGAAACATAGCCGTTAGGAAAAGAGAAAATGATTTTTTCATAGTAACACCTCCATATCGAAATAAAAAATGTTTTCTATATACAATCAGTTGATTTTTCAGCAATACCGTACAGAAAGATGTCAAATATCTGAGAAAGACTCATTTCATGGTCTTGGATGACAGTATGAAAATTGTCGTATGTCTGTAGATTTTTTTGAAAATATCCGTTGAACATTTCCTGAAATAAAATAAAATATTGTACTGCAACTTCTTCGCTGATATTTTTTCTGAGAGGAATATTCTTGACTAATTTTTTGTAATGTATCATGCAGAATTCATCAAACTCACGGCGAATCTTGAGCAGTTCATTTTGTAAATGAGCAGGAGACTGCAGTAAGACATAGAAAAAGATATTCTCATAATAAGGATTTTTTTCAAAAAAAATCTGACGGTGCTGAAACAGATTTTTAAAACTATCAATCGTATTTTCTTCTGAGAAAGGAACACTGCGCAGATATTCAACGAGCTCATGGAAGCATATTTTCACGCATTGAAGATATAAATCATCTTTATTTTTAAAATTGTGATAGAGAAGCCCTTTGGCGATGTGATTTTCATTGCAGATCGTATTTAAAGAGGCATTTTCATAACTTTTTGTTCCGAACTCTTTTATTGCGCCAGCTAATATTTTTTCATAGGTAATCCTGGTTCTTTCCTCTTGTTTCATTTAGCACCTCCTAAAAGATAAAATTCGATAATAAAAAAGATGATTAAAAAGATATATTTCTTGATTTTATTATAATAAAAATAGAACATACGGTCAATAATTATATCTTTGCTTTTTTTGAAAAATATAATGTGTCAAGAAATTATTTCTGACAGCAAAAAAATATATAAGTTTGAGAGTATAAAAAATTCAGAGACAGGATAAGTTTCTTGCAGGACAGAAAAAAAGTGATACAATGAAAAAGAAATATATATGAAAAAGAGGAAAACAAATGAAAAAATTAAAAAAATCAATCTGTTTTTTTATTCTTTCAGGTATTCTGTCTGCTGCATTAGGGATGAATAATACATTTCCTTATGTATTTGCAGAATCGACAGGCGAACAGACATGGGCAGGTGAAACAGCTGAGACAGAAGAGATAACATATGAAGAAGAGTATGTCAGACAGCATCTTGATTTTTGCGAGAGCGAGGAATATCAGACTGTGCAGGAAACAGTGGGAAGTTTAGCGGGAAAGTTAGCACTCTCATATGAAGAGGCAGGACTGAATGCTGTGAACAAGACATGGGCGCAGATTTCTGCATTTGCTGTTTTGATTGGAAAGGGAGAAGCAGACAGAAAAACTTTGGACACTTTAAATCTGACAAATGAATATGATTTGATTGTTTCTTATTTAATGCAGAGTACAGCGGCAGAGGAAACTTTTGAAAAAAATTATGAGCAGAACTATCTGAATGGAATCATCCAAATTCTGGAACAGACAAAAAAGACAATCGGTGATATGGCAAAATTGGAAGGCGATATCAAAGATGCGAAACTTGGAAAAATAGAAGAGGTGGCAAATAAGATCGATCAGATACTGATTACAATTCAGGATCTCAAAGGCGTCCCAAAAGAGAAAATCCAGACCCGCTATCAGGATGCTCTGAAAAAGGTGAAAAAAACCATTAATGAAGAACTTCTGGAAGGTGAGCAGGATACTCTGATGAAGGCAATGTGGGGTCTGAAAGCTCTGCAGGGAATCTCTGAGATCGGAGCATCCACATATGATGATGTGGTGGATGCCTATCTGCTGTACAATGCAGGAAAAAAAACGATCTCACAATGGAAGGAGGTATGGCAGGAGATTGCTGACTCGGCTGCAAAGACAGATTCCAAGGAAGCAAATGAGCTGTCACGGTCCATCTATGCCATTCTCTCCCAGATAGAAGCAGCAGAGGATGAAATGCTGGAAGCTCTTGCCGCAAAAGGAATCCAGTCAGGAGCTGAACATACAATACAGTTCGGCATCAGCCTCGCAAGTGATTTATGGGATGATTCCATGCAAAAGTGGAGCCTTGGAAAAGCAATCCGAGAGGGGCTTGTGAATGGAATTACAGTCTCTAATCTGCTGCTGAACTGTGATGATATCGCATATTATGGTGAAATGCTGATTGACACGGGAGTACTTGCAATTCACGCGTGGAGCACGCTGAAATCAGCAGAGCTGGATTTATTATCAAATCAGGATTTTGAATCGGCTGTCAAATTCGATGAAGCTTTCAATATTTATAAACAGATTCAGATAGCTGCCTGTGATTATGGAATAGGATATCATCAGGCGTTGGCTACAGCGCCGGTGGGATATATTTTTAAATACTCTTCAGGGGATAATCTTTCTATGGCGACGCAGCTTCTTGCACAGAAAGCCACATGGGATTCTTATGTCTGCCACGAAGAGACAGAAAATGTGGTTCATAATAATGGCGGAAGGTTTGTGGAGTATAAGGACAATACCTACTATTGGAAGATGCGTCCGGAAAGTGTGGAACAGACAGGACTGCTTGGCGGATTTGCTCAAGTTCCCGGAGTGAAAAATGAACTGATCTGCCGCACTTCGAGCGGTCAAGAGATGGTTCTTTTAGAAGATACAGGGAGCGGACGGCTGTTTATCTGTGATGACTGTATTTTTTATGAAAAGGAAGATGACTCTTGGGGAGTATGCGAGACGGACGGTACACCAGTAACCTCATATGAAGAAGTGGACATTCTGGATGTGGATGCTGAAAGCCACACGGTAATTTGTTCCAGTGATGAGAGTGGTCTTTTTGGAATTACTCCGGAAGGAGAGAGAATTACATTTGCTCCAGTATATGCAGAATTTCTGGGAGTTCACGGACTGGAATTGTACTATGGAATCCGTGCAGAAAATAAGATGGAATTTTACAGTATCCGGACAGATGGTCTGGATGAACAAAAAATCGGAGAAGTGGAGATTCCAAACGCAGCTATGGGTGAAATCAGTATCGGAGATGCGCTGGTGGAGGAAGAAGGAATATATCTTAGCTGCGGTATTTATGGCGGAACAGGAATGACATTTTTTGGAGGCGGCATCTATCGAATTGACTATGACGGAGAAGTAGAAACACTTGCAGAGCCAAGACAGGCAGAAGTGAATTTTCCCAAATTGTATCTTAAAAAGAACGGAGAAGATGCTGTATTGTATTTCTATACGGGAGATGGATATGCAAATGCCGGATTCTGGGATTCCTGGGTTTCAGAAGATGTGTATGGAATCGATTTGAATGACGGGACAATCCATCCTGAAACATTTACGCTGAGTAATATCGGCGATGCAGTCTGTATGAATGGGGGCGTCAGCACACTGATGGATGAGAGCGGAGAATATACAGAGATTTTGTCTGCAGATGAAGCAATACAGCTTGGCTATACAGATCTTGGGGGTCATTCGGGAGAAGGAGAGACATTTGTGCGTTATTTGGATATTGTAGATGATATGGCTTATTTTACTATCACAAAAATTACAGAAGACAGCAGCAGCAGTGTGGGATGGCGTACAGGATACAGGAGAGATGTCATGAAAACGTATGCAACGCAGATCGGATCAGGAGAATTTGAACTGCTTTATGAATATTAACTTTACAATATTAAAATGAAAGATTCCGCACAAATAAAATCATTTTGCTATACCGTATAAAAAACCATTGCCTTTAGGGAATGGAATGTTGATAGCAGAAATGAAAGACAAAAAAGAGTAGATAATAAACAGAAATGCAAAAAGGTTCTCTGCAATATAAAAATGGCAAAGAACCTTTTTGTGCTATAAAAGTGGATGAATCAAAAATCGGATAGATGATAAGAAATCATTATCTCGAATATCATTATTTTTTATTTTACTGTATAAGGATATATTGCTGGCTCATCAAGTCCAATATTATCTGTATTGCCGCAAACTTCAGAGAATGCGTAAGTAGTCATTACATAGTTGCAGATATTTTTGGCAGCTTCTTCAAGAGCCGCACGGATACCTTCCGGATCTTGTTCAAATGCAGCGGAAAAATCTTCAGCAGAATTATTTCCGCCAATTCCGAAACCGAGCATGGTATCATTTCCAGCCAGAACAGCGTCTGTAGAAATCATATATCCGCCAACCCAGGCATCAGAAACAACAAATCCATCAAATCCCCGTTCTGTGCGGAGCAAATCCAAAAGTAAAGGACGGCTTGCACCGCACCATGTTGTGTTCAGACGGTTGAATGCGGACATAATACCATTTGCACCCGCTTTTACAGCATACTCAAAAGGTTTCAGATAGATTTCACGGTAAGCACGTTCTGACATATAAGTTTCAATACCAGTTCGGTTTGTTTCCTGATCATTTCCAGCAAAATGTTTCAGCATACAGGTTAGACCGTTTTCTTCTGCGCCGCGTGCTGTGTAAGCCATAGCCATTCCGCCAAGAAGAGGATCTTCGGAATAATATTCAAAGTTACGGCCGCCCATAGGGCTTCTGTGTGTGTTTGCAGCAGGAGCATACCAGCTGTGAGTCTGTAATTCTTTTGACTCTTCTGCACTGACAACACCTCTCTGATAGTGTCCATGTACATGCCTGCATTGTAGAGAGTGGGAATGCAACTCCAGCGCCCTCATTCTACCCGGCATAACGATCGGAGATGACGTTGTGATAGGCGCAGGAAGTATCGTCACAAAAGATTTGCCGCCAAGAGTTGTGGAGGCACGCAATCCATGCAGGATCTTGAGAAAAGTGGACAGCGAAGAGAAAGAGGAAAATGGTTGATAATGCGGTTTGGAAAAAGAAAAATAGTTTCCTGGAGAATAAAAGATTTACTTTATTTTTTGTTGCATAATTTTGTATAGTATTCAAGCATCCGTTTTGTAAAATCCTGAATACTGATATTTTCCATATTTGCCTGTTTTGCGATTTGATCATACAGGTCGATATCCTGATTGCGGAAAATGATATTTATTTTTCTTTCTTGAATACCAGCGATATGCGTATATTTTTCTGGAAATGCATAATAACAGGACTGACAAATGCTTTTATTTTTTGTAATCCAATTTGGGCAGTGCTCACATGCCCAGGATTTATCTCTGTTAGCAGAAGGGGATAAGAGCATAAAATAGTCCGTACGCATCATATCATCCGGATCTCCTCCTATTTCATATGGAATCCTGTGATCAGGCTGTAGCAGTCTTTCAGGGTACTCTTCGCCATATAAATTACATTTACAGCCGTAGCGCTTAACAAGTGCATCTTTTAATTGACCTGAAAGCTGTGTTCTGCCACTTGTTTTAGATAAAAGATTTGTTTTTTTTGCATCTTCCCAACTTCCAAATTTATATGCAGCAATACTTTTTTCGCTGCAGTCTTTGGATTTAAATGTTTCTAACAGTATGCCAAGCTCTCTGACATCTCTTGCTGTTCTGGGTGCATGTTCATAACCTTGATTTTTCAAATCTTCTGTAGTGCAATATCCTTTTTCCAAGATAGTATCAATTACAACTCTTGCTCTTCTATTTGTAACAGCATCCAGAACTTTTTTAAATTCTTCTGATATTTCCATGCAATCACCTCCCTGATAAATCAAGTTTTTTTTCTTCTTAAACAAAACAAAGTTTAATGGTAATTTTTCACAGTTTGAGAACGTTATATTTTTGCTTAAATACAAAGATTCATAAGTAGTCTCTTTTTTTCCATTTAAAGTAGATTGAGCAGATATACCAGCGTTGATATAGATATGTGTCAGGTTGAGAAAATCTGGTAAAGTTCTGCTGATTTTTTTATCGCCAGTTTGTTCATCATAGCTGACAATAAAATCTATTCCGCGTTCATTTAATTTTTGAAGCTCCTGGACAAATTCATTAAAATCTACTCCTTGAATATAGCGATGATTAGGAACATTTCCACTGCTATTTGCAGAGTGAGAAGTTCCCTGATATGGAGGGTCCATATAAATAAAATCTCCAGGTTTTGCCAGAGAAAGAATTTCTTTATAATCCATGCTGGAAAAATGAGATTTTTTATTCAGCAAAGCTGAAATTTGAACGGCATTTTTTCAGATCGGGTTTTGTTCCGAAACGTCTCTTATCACACGATTGATTCATAAGACCTTGAGAATTATATCTCACAGCGCCTTTTACTACTCTTACTAAAATTTGGAACGTAGATGGAATCCGGCACAGATACACTGTGCCGGGTTTTTAGTATATAACAGAACAAAAGGCACATATTGACAGAGTGGTCATATACTGGTATAATTTCTCCCCGAACTTCAAACAAAGTTTAGAACCAGTGAGGATGCGGGCAGTCAGTATTCGCATTGGTCAGCGGAAAGGGGACAGGATTTATGACATTTTATCAGGAATTACAGTTAAATCAGGCAGGATCGAAGGCAGTCATAAAGAATGCCAGTGGATTTGGAGAAAAATTTAGACACAGCGCAGTGTATCTGTTTAAAATATTGATTACGCTGCTTTTTTGCATGGCATTTGTCATTGCGTACAGTACCATATTTGGAAATGATAACAGCATTGCAGGCGTTGTAGTTTTGCTGTGCATCATGGTATTTCGGTTTGCAGACTTGGGAATTCGAGTGCCTCATGCTATGGGAGCCATTGGGGTGATGTTCGCAGTTTTAGCATTTGGTCCCAGAATTGCAAATGCAGGGAATGCTGTATTTGGATTGATGACAAATGTCATATGTATCTTTTTACTGATGGTGCTGGGATGCCATAATGTGATGATGGCAAATCAGTCCACACTGGTTTTGGGATATTTATTACTGTATGGATACGACGTGACAGGGCAGGCGTACTGGATGCGTCTGGCAGCGATAGGAACGGGGGCTGTCCTGACGGGGATTGTGTACTACAGAAATCACCGCCGTCAGACGTATAAGAGAGATTTGAAGAGTCTGATTCAGGAATTTGACATCCATTCTTCCAGAACAAGATGGCAGCTGACAGTTACGCTGGGCGTTTCAAGCGTTCTGTTTTTTGCGGCGCTCATGCATTTGCCGAGAGCTATGTGGGCAGGAATTGCCGCTATGTCTGTGCTGCTTCCATTTCGCCAGAATATTAAAGAGAGAGTGAAAGGAAGAATTCCTGGAAACATTCTGGGAGGCGCAGCGTTTTTGCTTTTGTATATGATTCTGCCGCCTTCATACTATACGCTGATCGGTATTTTGGGCGGTATCGGCGTTGGATTGTCAGCCAGTTACCAGTGGCAGGCAGTGTTTAATTCACTGGGAGCTATGGCTGTGGCAGTAGGGATTCTGGGACTGCCCGGAGCCGTGTTCTACCGCATTTTAAATAATGCGTTCGGAGCGCTTTATGGACAGGTATTTGAAAAATTGATGTGTCGTTCTGTGGATCGGCTGACAGGAAGACAATGTCTTGAATAAGGAATTTTAAGCTGTATATATAAGGTTATGCAGATCCGGATGAATGTTCAATTAAAACGTACATTCATCCGGATTTTTCTTTTTATAAAAGATTTTGGTTCCAGTTTTCCGCTGTTTTTATGCGCATCGGCTGTGGATTTGCGATAAAAATGTAGAAAAAGAAAGAGATATCTGATATAATAAAACATATGTATGCGCACAAAAAACAGAAGTGTTAGAAAAGCAGAATAGGAGAAGAAAAATGGACTATAGAACGTATTTGAGAAATTATCCGGATAAAGAAGGTCGATTCGGACCGTACGGCGGGGCATATCTGACAGAAGAATTAAAACCAGCATTTGAGGAGATCTCAGAGGCATATCAGACGATTTGCCATTCCTCTCAGTTTATCAATGAACTGCGAAGAATCAGAAGAGAATTTCAGGGGCGTCCGACACCGGTTTATCACTGTGAACGTCTTTCCAGACTTGTTGGAAATTGTCAGATCTATCTGAAGAGAGAAGACTTAAACCATACAGGCGCACATAAATTAAATCATTGTATGGGTGAAGGTCTGCTTGCGAAATTTATGGGAAAGAAGCGTCTGATCGCAGAGACAGGAGCAGGACAGCACGGCGTTGCACTGGCAACGGCAGCCGCATTTTTTGGCCTGGAATGTGAGATTCATATGGGGGAAGTGGACATTGCAAAACAAGCTCCAAATGTAACACGCATGAAAATTTTAGGAGCGAATGTAGTGCCTGTAACACATGGGCTGAAGACATTAAAAGAAGCAGTGGATTCTGCATTTGCGTCCTATGCGAAGAATTATAAAGATTCGATTTATTGTATCGGTTCTGCACTGGGACCGCATCCATTTCCTCTGATGGTGCGTGATTTCCAGTCTGTTGTGGGATATGAAGCCCGTGATCAGTTTAAAGAAATGACAGGTCTGCTGCCGGATGTAGTGACGGCGTGTGTCGGAGGAGGAAGCAATTCGATCGGTATGTTTGTTCCATTCCTCGAAGAACCGGTGGAGATTGTCGGTGTGGAACCTCTTGGAAGAGGAAGCGGACTGGGAGACCATGCAGCGTCCATGACATATGGAGAGAAAGGAATCATGCACGGATTTGAAAGCATCATGCTGAAAGATGAAAATGGAGATCCGGCGCCGGTTTATTCGATCGCAAGCGGTCTGGATTATCCTTCTGTAGGACCGGAACATGCATTTTTACATGATTTAAACAGAGTTCAGTACACGACAATCAGCGATGAGGAAGCAATGGATGCTTTCTTTAAATTATCTCGATATGAAGGTATTATTCCGGCGATTGAAAGCTCCCATGCAGTGGCATATGCGATGAAAAAAGCAAAGGAAATGGGACAGGGTTCCATTCTTGTATGTTTAAGCGGACGCGGCGACAAAGATCTTGACTATGTTGTGGAACATTACGGATACGGAGAACAGTTCCTGGAAAAATAAAAAAGCGGAGGAAACACGATGATTTTTCGCAGGGCGGATGAACGGGATGTCAAAAGAATCATGGAGATGATTCATCAGGCACAGGAGGACTTAAAATCGCAGGGAGTCGACCAATGGCAGGAAGGATATCCAAACGAGGCGATTGTGCGGGAGGATATCAGGCGGAGAGAAAATTTTGTGATGGAACAAGACGGAGAGATTGTTGCAACGGTTGTCTTTTCGTTTGAAAAAGAGCCTTCCTATGAAGAGATTTATGAAGGAAGATGGCAAAGTGAGGAACCGTATGCGGTAATCCATCGAATTGCAGTGGATCGAAGCAGAAAAAAGAACGGCGTCGCAACAGCGATGCTGAAAGAGATCATAAAAAACTGCCGTGAAAACAAAATTACATCCATTCGTATTGACACACACCGTGATAATCATATCATGCAGAGTTGGATTGCCAAGAATCATTTTTTATACTGCGGCGTGATCTATCTGAAATCGGACGGAACAGCCAGAAATGCATATGAGCGCAGACTGTAAAAGGTCTGCGCTTTAGCCAATATATTATGAAACTTCTTGTTTTCGTCAAAGAGATTACATTTCGGGATGATAAGAAGGAATCTGCGACAATTCAATTATATTTGGGAGACAAAAACAAAAAAAGAAAAAGAAATTCTCTCTTGCATCTTCTTGCATCTGCAAGAAGCCTGATAAGAAAAAAACACTGGAAATTCCAACTTTTTTTGATATAATAGATCCTCGACGGGTGAGAAAGATGAGGTGAAAAGATGACAAAAAAAGAACAGGAATGGAAAGAAGAACAGCAGCATTTTGAGAAATGCAGATCCCTGATCCGTGAAAATCTGATGCAATACAAGGGAAATTTAAAGAAACTGCAGCAGGAAGTCAAGGAGCTGTATCAAATGATTCGAAAAGGAGATCTGGAATTGTACGATCAGCTTATGACAGCGAGCAGTATGGAAGAAAATGCGCATAATCAGGTGCGAAAGCATAAAGCGGCGCTGGCACGTCCTTATTTTGGCAGAATTGATTACACAGATGAAACAGCAGGGACACAGGAGAGAATCTATATCGGAAAAAATGGTATCCGAAAGGACAAAACAGATGTGCTGATTGCAGATTGGAGAGCCCCGATTTCCAGCGTTTACTATGAAAATGAGCTGGGATCGGGGTATTACTGGCTTCCGGACGGGGAGAAAATGCCGGTAGATCTTCATTTAAAACGAACTTTTGACACCGAAGACGGAAAACTGAAAGGGTTTTATGACAGCGATGTGGCGTCAAACGATGAGCTTTTAGTTCAGTATCTTTCCAAAAATAAAGATGCAGTGCTGGGGGAAATCATTGCCACAATTCAGAAAGAACAAAATGAAATTATCAGGGAATCGCCGTTTGCAAATGTGATTGTGCAGGGAGTGGCAGGAAGCGGAAAGACAACAGTGGCAATGCACAGAATTTCCTATATTCTGTACAATTATGAGCAGTGGTTTACATCGAATGAATTTTGCATCGTGGGAAGCAACGACTTACTGCTGAACTATATCACAAGCGGATTGCCAGAGCTGGATGTGCCGAATATCAGACATATGAGAATGGATCAGATGTTTGTACATATTCTGGGAAAAGAATGGAAAAAGAAACATCAGATGGTACCGGCAGACGACACCGCAAAGGAGAGATGCACTCTTTCTTTTATCATGGAACTGGAACAGTATCTGCGGCTGCTGCGCTGTGAGATTGTGGACGGAAAGGAATTAAGAGATGAGGAACTGGGTGTGATTCTGACACAGGAGAGCTGTATGTCTTTGCGGGATGACAATCCAAGATTCTCCGTGATGCAGCTGCTGAAACTTCTGGAAGAGCGGATGAGGAAGCGGATTGCATTTTTGATGGATGAAGAAGACAGAGAGCGGATGAAAGAAAAACAGGCGCAGTATCGTGGTACATTTCAGAAAAAGAAACCTTCCGGTTCCATTTTTACAATCTATACATCCTTTCTGACTGCGTATGGACAAGAACATAAAGTGGAGATGAACGGGCACATACAGGCAGTCTCAAAAGGAAAATGCGATGTATATGACACAGCGGCGCTTGCACTCATCTGGTATCGCATCATGAGAAAGAAAGACGATGAAGAATTTGGACAGTTGTTTTTCGACGAGGCTCAGGATTTTGGAATCAGCGTCTATTATGTGCTGAGACAGATTCTGCCGAAATGTTATTTTACGATTATGGGGGATGTATCCCAGAATATTAACTATGAGACGGGAATGAATGATTGGGAGGAATTGAAAGGGGTCTTTCTGACGGATCAGAAAGATCAGTTTCGGTTGCTTTCCAAAAGTTATCGAAATACGATTGAAATCTCACAGTTTGCAGGAAAAATTCTGGAGAAAGCTTCAGCGGGGCAGTATAAAATTGATCCTGTGATCCGGCATGGAATTCCTGTAGAGAAGAAGATCCTGAAAAATGAAGAGGAAGCGGCACGGTATACAGCGGATTTGATTCAGAAAATAAAGGAACAGGGATATGAAACAGTGGCGATCGTATGCCGCAATGAGGAGGAGAGCAGAGAAGTAAAAGAACGGTTAAAAGACAGAATTACACTGACGGACGGCGAGGAAAACGGATTTTCAAAAGGTGTGATGGTGCTGCCGGTCAGATATACAAAAGGCCTTGAATTTGACACCGTTATCTTGTGGAATCCAAAACTGGATCAGGCGATCAAAAAGCCGGAGACGGCAAAACTAATGTATGTAGCGGTGACGCGCGCATTGCATGAACTGCATATTCTTGAGATTCAGAAAGAATTATTTGAATGAGAAAAGGAGAAGAGGAGAAGAGGTATGCCGGGCTATATTGTTCACTTAACAGCGGCAAAGCTGTGGCTTGCGCAGAGAAAAGAAAGATATGATGAGGAATGGAGACAGAAATTTCTGATTGGAAATTTACTTCCAGATGCAGTGGAGAATAAAGAGACGACACATTTTCGTGACCCGAAGACAGGAGGAAACAGTGTGCGATATCCGGAACTTTCTGATTTTCTGCGCGCTTCTGAGGGGATGAAGAAAACACCCTTCTGGTGGGGATTTTATTATCATCTCTATATTGATTCCTGCTTTTTTCAGGAATATATGCCGAGGATTGTGACATTTTTAAATGAAAAAGGCGAGGAAGAGGAAAAGATCTGTCAGATTGTGAAAGCAAAAATCCATAAAACGGGATTGTATGTGACAAGAGAAGAATACTTCTCTGATATGTATTATTACGGAGACTTTACAAAGATGAACAATGTGCTGATCGAACGCTTTAGATTGGATCTGGAGCGGAAATATGAGGCGGATTTACCGAAGGAATGGAGGATGCGCGCAGACTGGATATTTTCAAAACTGGAAAGCTTTATGAGAGCAGCAAAGACAGAACAAGGGGAGCTGCAGGTGTTTGACCTGGAAGATTTGGTTTTGTTTTTAAAAGAGAAAGCGGAAGCATTTCTGGGAGAAACGCAGTGTTACGAAAAGAAAAAGCAGATATCAAAGAGCTGACAGGTTTCTGACATTTGCTAGGACAAGCTGATATAGAAGAGAGGGATAGAAAATGAGAGGAAAAGTACTTGTGATTGAGGATGAGGCAGCAATTTCAGATCTGATCTGTATGAATCTGGAAGTGGCAGGATATGAGACGGTTCCGTTTTTTCGCGGAGATGAGGCGGCGGCTGAACTGGAACAAAATGGGGCGTATGATATCGCACTTTTGGATGTGATGCTTCCTGGAATGGACGGGTTTGAACTGCTTCCTTTTCTTCAGCGGCAGAATATTCCGGTCATTTTTCTGACAGCAAAGGGTGATATTGCAAGCAAGGTAAAGGGGTTAAAAGGTGGTGCGGACGACTATATTGTAAAGCCGTTTGAGATGTTGGAGCTGCTGGTGCGCATGGAAAAAGTTCTGGAACGGACAGTAAAAAAAGAGGAATCTATCCAGATTCATGGAGTTACGATTTATCCAGAACGCCATCTTGTCCTGAAAGACGGAGAAGAAGTGGTTTTAAAACCAATGGAATTTGAATGTCTGATGATGTTTGTGAAATATAAAAACATCGCCCTGAGCAGAGAACAGATTTTAAAAGGACTGTGGGGCGTTGAGTTTGAAGGAGAAACACGCACAGTGGATGTTCATGTGGCACAGTTGAGGAAAAAACTGGATTTTGGAGATGTGATAAAGACGATTCCGAAAGTGGGATATCGACTGGAGGGGGAATAAATATGAAATTAGTGACAAAGATTTCAGTGGCAGCGACCGTATCGCTGCTTCTTTTTTCGCAGATTATTTTATGGTATCTGTTATTTCAGAGCAATCAGACGATGATGGAAAATAAAGTAAAGCTGGAGGGAGAAAAGCTGGAACATTCTTATCGGCAGATGGATGAACTCCTAAAAAAGGCGGGACGGATGGAGATGCAGATGAATACACCTGTGTTCATCAGTTGTTTCCGTGAATTTTTTGAGATACGCACTGCCCTGTATCAGGGAGAAAAAGAAGTGTGGAATATGACACCGTATGAATTTTCAACAGAATTATTCTGGGATTCAGACATAAAAGAAGTTCCAGATATGCCCCATATTTTATATGTGCAGACAAAAGCGGGAAAAACAAATCTTCTTCTGATGGAGCGAAGTGTCGAGTATCAGGGAGAGAAATATCAGATTTTTCAGTATCAGGATCTGACAGAAATCTACAGTCGCCTGAGAGATTTATTTCTTCAAGGTATTCTTTTGTCTGGAATTTTGATTCTGGTGATGAATGCCGCGCTGTATGGGATTGTAAAAAGAATTCTAAAGCCATTTTATGATCTGAAAAGAACAGCCAATATTATTTCAGCTGGAAAGTATGAAGAGCGTGCAAAAATCTGTGCAAAGGATGAGATAGGAGAAGTATCGGAAAGTTTTAATAAAATGGCAGAAAAAGTGCAGGATCATATCAAAGAGCTGTCTGATTTAAATGAATCGCAAAGACAGATGATGGGGAGCCTTGCCCATGAACTCAGGACGCCGATGACTGCAATTCAGGGATATGCGGAGACCCTTTTGCGGGTGCGTATTTCTGAAGAAAGAAGAGTAAAAGCTTTGCAGTATATAGAATCAGAGAGCAAACGCCTTTCCAGACTGTCTCAGAAGATGCTGGAACTGACAGGACTGTACCATGCGGAAGGCACGCTGATATTTGAGACTTATGATGCAGAGCAGCTTCTTGGGGAGGCAAAAGAGATTTTTCAAGCGCAGCCGAAACAGAAAAAAATTGAGATAAAAATCAGAAAGGGAATGGAAAAAATATGGATCACAGGGGAAAAAGATCTTCTGATTACGTTTCTGATCAACTGTATGGAAAATGCGTATCGTGCCTCTGAGGAGGGATCATCCATTTTATTGGGAGCAGAAAAAAATAAAATCTGGGTGCAGGATTTTGGAATTGGTATTGCGAAGGAAGAAATCGGAAAATTGACAGAAGCATTTTATATGGCGGACCGGTCGAGATCAAGAAAAGAAGGCGGAGCCGGCCTTGGACTTGCCCTGTGTGAGCAGATTGCAAAATTACATCATGCCAGAATCGAGATTGAAAGCGAGGAAGGAAAGGGCAGCACCGTGACGCTTGTGTTTGAGGAGAAAGGAAAAAAGAGAAACGACGGAGAAAAATTTACAAATTGATTACAATCTGTTGGAGACTTGATAAAACAAAAAGCAGTATGATACAGAAAGAAGAACGAAATTTTCAGCCGAAACAAAGGATGAATATTAAAAAAGGAGAGATGGCGCTCCTCCTGAAACAGAAAGGAATAGGGCTGGGTGAAAATTATGAAAAAAAGAAGAGTGTTTTTATGTCTGATTTTGACTGCATGGTGTCTCACAGGGTGTCAGAAAACGCCAGATCAACAGATTGTAAGAGAAAAAGGGAAGGACAGCATTGCACAGTATGAACAGGATACCGAACAGAAAAACGGGGAGGATACCGCAGAGGAACCGGTCAATCAGGAGACTGATGAAAATGAGCTGAGAAAAAATCTTGGCGTTCCTGAACGGTATGAAAGTACGATTACATCAGCAGACGGAAATTTTGAAGTGGTCTGCAGCGCACAGGTGGATGTTCCAGATGTCTCTTCTGTAAATGTATATCAGGTGTCACAAAAACCGTTTGATCAGACGCTTGTGGATACGTTCACAGAAACATTTGTCGGCGCCGATGGCGTATATGATATCGATCGTTACGAACAATTCGGCGAAAAAGAACTTGTGATTCCAAAAGTTCCAACTGAGATGGAAAATCAGCGTTTCATGGGAGTTTTTGAGAGGGATGGACAAAAATTTTTGCTTTTTTTAAAAACAGAATTAGCCATGCCGATTGTCATGGAAGTGCAGCAGATTGATGAAAATGGTCCTGCCGGTTACGGCCGTCATCCGTATATGTGGACAAATGTAAATGAGACCAGAGAATTGCCGGAGAATACAACAAAAGAAATGATTGAGGAAATGGCTGGGATTACAGCCGATGAGGCAAAGAAGATGGCGGATGAAAAAGTTGCAGCGCTTGGTCTGGAAGACATGAAAGCAAGAGAACAGATTTTAAACGTGAGATTAGATAATGGATCAGATGAAACGGAAGAGACCACAATCCTGGACAGCGGATGGAAAATCTGTTATACAAGAGAAATAAATGGATTTCCTGTGACATATGACGATGATATGGGCGGAGGCTATGCAAGCATGGACGACGATGTCACGGTTCCATGGTCATATGAAAATCTGGAAATCGTTGTGAATAAAGACGGGGTGCAGCAGGTACACTGTTATAATTTATATGATGTGGGAGAGTGCACTGTAGAAAATGTAAAGTTAAAACCATTTTCTGAGATTGCTGCGATCTTTGAAGAGATGATTCAGATTCAGAATGCAAATATGAGAGATGATGGATATATTAAGAAAAAGCTGCAGATTGAAAAAGTGACGCTTGGGTATGCCAGAATTTACGATCCGCTCAGCGGTGATGGCCAAGGATTGCTTGTTCCGGTATGGGATTTTTATGGAAGAGAGCAGAACACAACGGTCTGGGAGAATGAGACGTACGAGTATGAGACAGGATTGGAATATTACAGCAAGATGACGATCAATGCGATCGATGGAACGATTATCAAGAGAAGTCTGGGATACTGATTTATGGTGTGGTGATACGGCTATGATAAGACAAATTTTTGCAGTTGTAAAATTTAATTTTCTTGGATTTTTCCGCAATCCAAAAGTGATTCTGACCTTTCTGCTCGGAATTGTTTTAAGCTTTCTGCTGAGTGAAAAAGTGATGAGAATTGTGACGTATTTTCAGACACCGATGCAGGCGGCAGAGCCATTTATCTGGACTTTCGGAGATACGACGGCAGTGCTCTGCTCAGCGCTTCTTTTGCTTTTAATTTTTTCTGATTTGCCGAAATTAAGTGATGCTTCTATGTTTTACCTGATCAGAACGACAAAGAAGAGATGGCTTACAGCGCAGCTGATTTATATCATTTCTGTGACGGGAATCTACATGGGATTTATGATGATTGTCACCTGCGTTTTATGTGCCAAAGACAGTTTTATTGGAAATATGTGGAGTAAAACGGCTGCATTGCTGGGATATTCTGAGATGGGGAGAGAGATGCAGATTCCGTCCACTGTGCGGGTGATGGAAAGTATTCAGCCGTATGGATGTGCCATTCAGGTGATTATGCTGTTGTTTGGATATGCGCTGACGATGGGATTTCTGGTATTGCTCTGCAATATGGCATTTGGGAAAAAAGCAGGTATTCTGGCAGGGTTGTGCTACAGTCTGTATGGATTTTTGATGGACCCTGAAATCTTGGGAAAGATGATGGGACTGGAGCCGTTTGAAATGTATAAAGTGCGTACAGCGACAGGATGGATCAGTCCGCTAAACCATGCGGTCTATGGAAGACACAATTTTGGGTACGATCATCTGCCGACTGTGGGACAGTCGTGCATGGTATTTTTTCTTATCTTGTGTATTCTGGCATTTTTGTCATTTCGAGTCTTAAAACGATATCCGCTCTCAAAAAGCAGAGTCATCTAAAGACAGGGAGTAAGAAGGGAAAAGCGATGAGAAGGCAAATAAAAAGAATTTTTTCAGAGAAGACAGTGTGGATCGGAATTGCTGCTGTACTGATTGGAATATTGGCTGGAAAAGCGGCAAATGACGGAGATATGCAGAGCTGGCAGGAGGGGACGATATGGCAGATGGTCTCAGATGGATTTTCTTCCAGAAGCATGATATTTTTGCTCCCAGTCGCGGCATCCTTTTCAGGGGCAGATTTGTATCTGCGTGAAAAACAAAGTGGATTTTTAAAAATGTATATCACAAGAGAAGACCGAAAGCGATACCAAAGAGAACGCGTGAGTCATATTTTATGCCATACAGGTATGATTTTTGCAGCAGCTTTCGGGATAACTGCAGTACTGCGGATAGCAGCAGGGAGAGAAATTCTTTCGGCAGTCATCCCGGATGGCGGCTTTCAGGAAGGGATTGCGGTATGCGGTATGTGGCTGAGGGCAGTTCTGATCAGTGCAGCATTTGCAAATCTGGGGGGAATATGTGCGATTTTGACACGATCGCTTTATCTGACAATGGGAATTCCACTTGTATGCTATTATTTTTTAATTCTGCTTCAGGAGCGATATTTTGAACAGCTTCCATGGCTGTCTCCGGGGGTATGGATTACGGAAAATGGATGGATCGGCTGGATGATTGTACTGACCGTATTTGTGGCAGTGACAGGAATTCACGGAGAACTGCTGAAAAAGGATCTGAGAGAGATCAGTTAAGAAAAAACAGAAATCGTCTGCTGTTAGATAAAGAGCGGGGGTTCAGAGAAAATAGAAAGGATTTTGACCATGAAGGGTGAAATATATGTGCGGCTGGATCAGGTCAGCAGAAAATTCGGAGAGGAATGGGCGCTCAAAGAGGTGTCTGTACAGCTTGAGAGAGGCAAAATCTACGGGATTGTGGGAAATAACGGATCAGGAAAAACAGTATTTATGAAGTGTATCTGTGGTCTTCTGCCTGCCACATCCGGAAGAATCTGGGTGGGTGGAAAGGAGATCGGAAAAGAAATTGATTTTCCGGAAAGTCTGGGGGTAATCATTGAGACACCAGGATTTTTATCTGGATTGACAGGCAGAAAAAATCTGGAGATTTTAGCTGATTTGAGAAAAAAGATTGACCGCACAGGTATAGAAGAAGCGATGAGAAAAGTAGGGCTGGATCCGGATATGAAAAAGCAGGTTTCTAAATATTCTCTTGGAATGCGGCAGAGACTTGGCATTGCGCAGGCAATCATGGAGAACCCGGAATTTTTAGTACTGGATGAACCATTTAACGGACTAGATCACAGAGGAGTGGAAGAGATCCGAAGACTCTTGAAAGATTTGAAAAAAGAAGGAAAGACTATGATTCTGGCAAGTCATAACGCAGAAGATATCAAGGTTTTATGCGATGAGGTCTATGAGATGGATGCAGGAAATCTGAAAAAACAGAACAGATAAATGTAAAAAGAAACAGACAATAGGAGACGGATAAAATGGAATTTACATTTGAAGCAGAAAAAGAACAGTATACTTTTGAGCGGAGCAAAATTTGCGGGATTTATGAAGATTTTTCGGATTCAGAGTATTTTGACAGACAAGTGCTGGTTCTGGGAAAGCTGATGACCTTATTCGGGGAACCTTTGTATTTGACTCAAAATGTAGAAAAACAATATGAATACAGCATTAAAGTGACATCCAAAACAGGAGAGAATATCTGGCTGACTGTTTACAGCGAAGCGACCGGGCCTTCCATTGGAGGGAGGATGGACAAGAAAAGCAAGGAAGCTGCAGACGCATTGGCAGAATATATCTGCAATGCAAAGCCATCGGATTATCATTATGAAGGATATTATATGGACGGACCGTGCAGGGTTTGTGAGGGAGTGAAAGATGGCGTGCCTTATCGAATGGAAAAAGAATTAGATCTGTGTGACGAAGAATTTGCAGCTTTGTATGAAAGGCTGTATGGAACAAAAAAATAAAAAAGAAGCTGCTGTTTTCGTAGATAGCTCTACGTCTTCAGCAGCTTCTTTAATGTTTATTTTATTTTATTTCCTGTCAGATAGATTACTGAGCATCTGGTCCATAAGTAGCTACACGTTCGTCGTTGATTACACCAGACCAGTTCATACCAAATGCAATATCATATGTGTGACCTTCAGAGTCAACATAGCATTCCATATCCATAGGAACGTCTTCGCACTGAGCTTCTACTGTTTCCATGTTAGCTGGCTCCTGCATTGGAAGTAATCCGGATGGTTCTGTTGCGCCTGCAATAATTTCTACAGCTGCCTGATCGCTGATGCCGTATCCGATAACGATAGCGTCAGCCAGAGGCTCTACTTCTGAGAATACTACAGGTTTGTTTTCTCTCATGTAAACGATAACTGGTTTATCACCCATTGCTTCTTTTGTTTCTTTCAGAGTATCAAGCATATATGCATTGGAAGCGCTTACTGTTTTTCCTTTGTAAGAACGGTTTTCAACAGTATCTGTGTAAACCATTTCTCCTGTCTCAGAATCGATGAATGTCTTTCCAGGGTCGTTTGCGATAGCTGTTTCTCTTGCTGTGTCAGCTGTGTAATCGCTGTACTGCAGGGAGATCGGAACATATCCGTTTCCGCCGGCTTCCAGATCTTCTGTGCTGTATCCGGAACCTGTAGATGGGCTGTCCATTCCGATAATAGCCAGATCTGCCTCTTCTGGGTTTGTAGTCACATTGAAGTATTTGGACAGAGCCTGTACCTGAATACTTGGTTTTTCAACAGTTGTAACTACCATTGTCTCTTCATCTGTAGAAACAGATGTGTAACTTGGAACATAAACAGTCTTCTTCTCAGCAGATTCATCGTATGGAGCGATGACATTGTTTTTATTCTTAACCATGACAACGGATTTCAGCTGTGCTTCATATCCGGCTTTCATAAATTCAGGATTTCCAACAGTAGCAACTGTTTCATCTACATCCAGATATGGATCTTCAAATAATCCTAAATTGAAGATATTTGTAAGGATTCTTCTTGCAGATTCAGCAAATCTTTCATCTGCGAATGTCTGTCCCTGACGCTCAACCATTAAGTCGTAAGCTTCCATAACAGGTCCGATTACGTTGTTTCCTCCGAACTGGTCCATACCAGCCATCAGACATTTATAATGACGTTCTGCAACGGAGATATCTTCAACACCCCAGCACTTGCCCTGGAATACAGCGTCGTTATCAGCGTCTGCTGTGATCATCCAGTCTGTACAAGCAACACCGTCAAAGTTGTACTCACCGCGGAGTAATTCATTGATCATATAATTGCTGAAACCGTTACCTACATCTTCGCCAGTCGGATCCTGTCCATGGCTGATGGTGTAGTATGGCATAACTGCAGCTGCCATTTCTGTAGCGCCGTCCAGATTTAAAGCGCCTTCTGTAAAGTTTTTAAGCTGTGTTTCAAAGTCATTTCCTGGATATACGGCATATTTACCAAATCCATAGTGACCGTCACGTCCGCCTTCTTCAGGACCGCCGCTTGGCCAGTGTTTGATCATTGCCACGATAGATTCAGAACCCCATCCGAGGTCATTTCCTTCTTCGTCATAAGTGGACTGATATCCGTCTACAACGGCTCTGGACAGATCTACTGTCAGTTTTACGTTGTCACCGAATGTTCCGTTTACACGGCTCCATCTTGGCTCGGAAGCAAGGTCGATCTGTGGAGACAGAGCTGTTCCGATACCGAGTGCACGATATTCAATACCTACAATATTACCATACTGTTTTACGATTTCAGGATCATAAGTAGCAGCAAGACCTACTGTTCCAGGCCACTGAGAGATTGTTCCTGATTCGCCTGCAACGTACTGTTCGGTAGAGTCTGCTTTTGCAGTATGACGAGGGTCAGAACTGTTGTTGCAAGGGATACCATAATCCATACCTTCTACGATAGACTGCAGGTTGTTGCTCCATTTAGCGCCGACTTCAGGGCTTGCGATGGAAGTAACAAGAACATGGCGCAGTTTGTTTTCTGTGATCGCATCCATTGTAGTTGTTCCGTCCTGTGTGCGCGCACGAGAATCAATCTCTGTTCCGGAAACAGTCTCAGACTGTACAGCAGTGTGAGCGCTGTAAAGCATTAAGCCGGCGATGGATTCGATACCTTCACGTCCGTCAGCTACCATCATATCAGCCAGTGCAGCTGCTCTTTCTTCTGTAGTCAGACGCCAGTCTTCATATGTATCAAGTGTTCCATTTTTGTTTAAATCCTTAAAAGCAAATCCATCATCTTCCAGTAAAGTAACGCCTGATTCAGGGGAATAGCTTAAAGTTTTTCCGCCGTCCTGTTCTACTTTATTGAATCCCCATTCTGTCTCAATCACGTTATATTTTGCTGCGGAAGCGTTTCCAGCAGAAGCATCTGCTGCAAAAGCAGTAGACATAGAAGATGCAGCCATTGCAACTACCATAGCAGCAGATGCAGCTTTCTGAAGTCTTTTTTTGTTACTTCTTTTCATGTTTCATTCCTCCAATTTTTCCGAAATATACATAATCACTTATAAATAAAAAAGTTATTAGTGATTATATACATTTTTCTCAAGATGAATTCATTATAATTGAACAATTTCACGATTTCAAGTCCTTTGTCGCCAACTACGTTGTTTTGTCGCCAACTACGTTATCTGGATCTGCTGGCGGTATTCCTGAGGGGTCAGTCCAGTCTCTCTTTTAAAGATTTTGGAAAAGTAAGAACTGTTTGCAAAGCCAGACTGCTCATGAATTTCACTGATGGACAGTTCTGTTGTCTCAAGCAGAAATTTTGCTTTTTTGATGCGTTCTTCCACGATATATGACTGCAGAGAATATCCGGTCTCTTTTTTAAAGAGGCGGGAGAGATAATCAGGGTTGAGGAAGAACTGTCTGGCGAGTTGTTCTCTTGAGAGATCATCTGACAGATTTCTGGCGATATAAGATTTAACCTGGTCGACAACCGTATCATTGGCGAAAATTTTCTGTGTTTTTTCAAAAATGGCCATACACAAATTACAGAGCAGCATTTTGATACTTTCGGGCGTTGCTCTGTTTTTTTGAAGGCGGAGCCGTTCGTCAGAAAAGATGGTATAGGCGCTGATATTTTTCTTGAGCAATTCGATAAAGACCGCCTGCACAAGCGTGTCGTAAAATCGAACGGCGCCTTTTAAATCTTCGCCGAAGAGACGGTCAAATTCAGAGATGAGCAGATCCGGACGGTTAGAAAAAACAAAATCAACCCATTCATTTAATTTTGAAAGCAGATCTGGGGAGGAATCCAGAAGGCTGTAAATCTGGGATGAGGAATCTTCTTTTTCAGCACAGCATATCTTTTCATGCAGACGGTCATATTCCTGAGGCAAAAGTAAAAATGGAACTTGTTTCCCAATCACAATGGAGAGCTTTGCGTGAAAATATTGCTGAAAGGCTTTGGAAAACGTGATTAACTGCGGTTTGATCAGGGAAAGAAAATCAGAGGCTGATCTGATATGTTCTGCATCATTCACAGAAGGGCTGAGCAGAATCATTCTTTCGTTCAGAGATGTTGCGGCAACAGCAGTATAACATTCTTCCAGATCCAGAAGCTCATAGATAATATTGCGGAATGCGAAGTCGAGATCATTTCCGTACCAGGAATCAGAAAGTTCCTGATAATTTTGGATGCAGACCAATACCGGGAGATACTCGGCCTGATCGGACAGAAAGATATCTTTCTTTTTCGCATCATGAAACAGAAAATCAGGAGAATGGTCCGATTTTCTGAGCAGGAGATCGCTCCAGAATTTATCCTGCACAATCTCATGATGGAAAAACCATTTATCTTTATAAGAATTCAGATCCATGCGTTTTTGATATTCCTCCAGAGCGTGCGCAAGATATTCCTGCAGTTTTGGGTATTCAATCGGTTTTAAAAGATACTCAAACGCACCGAGTGAGACGGCTTCTTTTGCATACTGAAAATCAGAGTGGCAGGTGAGAAAAATATTGACTGTTTTTGGCGAATATTCTTTTACCCATGCAGCCAGTTCAATGCCGCTGCCGCGCGGCATCTCTATATCGCATAACATGACGTCAATCTGGTGTTCTGCAAAAATGCTTTTTGCCATCTTCATATTGTATGCCGAAAAAACTTTATCCACATGAAGACTTTTCCAGTCGATTGCGCACAGAACGGCTTCGACAGAAAAAATTTCATCATCTACAATTAAAACATGAAACATTTTACCTTTCCTCTCCTTTTGGAATCCAAATTTTAATCTGAGCGCCTGACGGCAGATGATTCTCAATGGAAATATTTTCTGCTCCGCCGTAGATCAGGCGGAGGCGTTTCTTGACATTGATAATACCGATTCCATGCTCCTGGCTGGATGGCACGGACAGATCGTCTTTCTTGTAAAAAGATAAGAGTTCTTCCGAAAATCCTTCTCCAAAGTCAGTGATGGTGAACAGAATGCCGTCTGTGCCGTTTTTTTCCTCGGAGACAGCAGACAGCGTGATGGGACTTGGGACAGAAAAATCAATGCCATATTTCACTGCATTCTCCAGAAAAGTCTGAAGCATCAGCATTGGTATTTTGCAGGAATACAGCTGTTCTTCGATATCACAGGAGAAGAGGATCTGACCGGGAAAGCGCATCATTTGGATTTCCATATAATTTTTTATATGATCAATCTCATCTTTTAAATTTACCAGTTCCTCATTGCTGAGGGAGAGATAACGGAAATATTTGACGAGACAGATCGTCAGTTTTTGAATCAATTCATATCGTTTTGTCTCTGCAAGAGAATAAATAATATTAAAGCAATTTAAGAAAAAATGAGATTTCAGCTGCATTTTTAAAAACTGTTTCGTAACTTTTTCTTTTTCCAGCTCTTTTTCATAGACTTCTGATTTTAAATGTTCAATTTCATCGAGCATCACATTGAATGTCTGATAGATTTTAGCGGTCTCGTGGACAGAAGAGTGTTTTGTAATGCGGAAATGGAGATTTCCATCTGCCACAATTTTCATAGAATCCGCAAGATATAAGAACGGGCGGTACATGAAAAAGAGGCAGATATACACAAACAAAACGAGAAGTATCAGGATGGCGGAGATACTGATAAAACCTGTCAGATCGGAGTTCATCTGGCTGGAGACATTTTTTGTGGGAACAGCGATCCCGATTTTTAACTCCAGGATATCAGGATGGACATAGGAAAAAATATAGTCCTCTCCGTGATATTTCAAAATAGAGTCAGGGTCATCCGGCAGTTCGGAAAAACGGGTGTCGCCGGAGATGAGCTGATTGTCCATTGTCAGGATGACAGAAGAACCAAGCGAGCTGTGATAAATCTGATCAATCTGATTTTGAATGGTATCCAGTCGGATAAAACCGCCGCAGAATGTCTGATCCATACAGATGATTCTCATCAGATAAGGAACGTCATTGATAGTGTGAACCGTCCAGTTCGGGCTGGAAAACTTTTCTCCTTTCATGGAAGTTTCGCATGTGCGAATCACATAGTCCTTAAAAGGAGCGGCATCTGATGCGGCCAGCAGTTTCGTGCTGTAAAAAATAAATTCTTCTCCTGTCCCTGACGGCGAATATAAAAACACGCTGTTTAAAAGATCATTTGAGGCATAGAGCCGTCTTAGATCTTCACCGAGCTGCATCTTTAGATTGAAGATTTCTGATTCCTCTGTCTGAATTTCTAAAAGAGAAATATTCAGATTATCGGCCAGCAGACTATAAAAATTCTGATCGAGATGGGCGACGGATTCATCTAAAGACTGAGCATAAAAATTCAGCGCCGCCTGATTGGAAGAAGAAATCTGATCGTATGCAAAGGAGACTGCAAGATGCTGCATCCGAAATACTACAAAAATAATCATAGAAAAAATCACAATCAATGTTCCGATCAGAATCCGTTTTGCCGATAAAACAAATTTAAAAGAACGATGTTTTGAAGTCTCTGCCATAATGGTTCCCTTTCCTTTCTGCTACCCGGCAAGCCAGTCATCGAGCTGGCGCTGCTTTTCAGCGATAATCCGGTCAATGCCGGCCTTTTTTAATTTTTGAATAAATTCCGGCAAAACGGTGTCCAGATCATAAATGCCATGCAGAAAACCGTTTTTATATTTTCTGACTACTGCTTTGCACGCGATCACTTCTGATTTCACGGCAGCGTCATCATAATGAAAACCAAATGCTCTGGAACGGATTGCATTATCGTTGAACTCTTTCATTTCTTCCCAGATCGCAGGCGGGTTTCCCACCCATATATGAGCAAGATATTGATTGCCGCTGGCAAATTCTGTAAACAGAGGATAGCCGCTGTTTGAAAAATCGACATTTTCTGGGAATCCGATCGTACCTTTTTCTTCATCCAGAATCTGATAGTGGATTCCTTCGATGCCATATGTCCAAAGATTGACAAGATTTTTATCATGGTATAATAAATTTAAAAACTGGATGGCTTCTTTTTTATATCCGGAACTGTGCGGAACAGCCCACATCCAGCATGCGATCCGGTCTGTGGAAATCGAATCTTTTTCCAGAGCCGTAAATCCAATCGGACAATTGAGATCCCTTCTTTCCTGTACGGTAAATCCTGGTTTCCCATTGGCAAAACAGGAAAAGACAGATCCTGATTTCAGGTAATAGGCATTACTTCCGGGATTGTCTGAGGTGTCATATAAATATCCTTTCAGATTCCAGTCGCGGAGTAAAGCAAGATATTGCTGATATTCCTCTGTCTCATAAAGATTCACAACCGTTGTGTCCATCCGGTCATACATCAAGACGCCCAGACCGTCTCCAAGCATATCCCAGTTTCTGTAGATGCTGTTTGGGGCAAGCGGATAGATAAGAGGATTTTGCTCTTTGAGAGAGGCAAATATTTCTGTGAGATCCGACAGCGTATGGACATTTTCCATATCAAGATGATACTGTTCCGCCAAGTCACTGCGGTATTCAAGACCAGGGCGGAGACTGTAGTCCCGACAGGTGGGAACCGCATAGTACTCCTGTGTGCTTGCATCGTATCCTCCCTGCATATATTCCTCGCCCACTGTAGAAATAAGATCAGGAGCATACTGAGTCAGCAAATCATTCAGAGGCGAAAGCGTCCCATCTTTATACAGCTGCCGAAGCTCATTTCCATTGGAAAGGAGAAACAGATCAAGCTGCTGACTGGAATCGAGAATCTGATGGATGCGGCTCGTATAAAAGGTATCGGCAAGAAAGGTCACTTCAATCTGGGCGTGGATCAGAGGCTCGATATAGTCATTAATCTGATCTATAACCATCTGACTGTCAGGAAAATCGATATCCATTTTTTTATAGGTACATATCTGTATTGTCGGGATCTCTGCCGTCTCCGAACTTTTTTTCTCATGAGCGTGACAGCCAGTTAAAAGCAGAAGGACACCAGTGAAAATAAAAAGTAATCTTCTCATAAATTCCTCCAGACCGATCAAAAGGATCGCATTGTAAAAACTGCAAAGTTTGATTCCTATCCTTTTATTCTTTGTATTATAGACAGAATGAGAGAAAGGAATGTGCAAAAAGAATTATTTCTGAAAAAAGTATACCATAAAAGAAGAAAAAATGGGGGCGATCCGGCAAAAGGTCGGATTTGTATTATCAGGAAGTCGGAATCCTTATATCGGACAAAAAGAATATATGATAAGATTTTGCCAACTGGTAACAGGAATGTTAAAGGAGGAGTGAAAATGAGAAAAACAAAGAAGTATGCCAAAGCATTGTGCGCCGTCATGTCAGCGGCAATGATTGTGCCGACTACTTCCATGGCAGCAGTGGAACCGCAGCCGACATATGACTGGCAGGTGGCACATCAGGAACACGCAAGACAGTTAGAGAATGAGGCGATCCTGCTGTTAAAAAATGAGGACAACATTCTGCCTCTCGATGTGGAAGAAAATAAAATTGCAGTATTCGGGACAGGTCAGATTCAGCCGCCTACCGGGGGAGGATCAGGCGGCGCAACCGGAGCGTTTACTGCAACTTTGATAGACGGACTGAACGAAATAAAGGCAGACTATTATCAGCCGCTTGCTGATTATGTGGCAAGCAAACTCAGCGAAGAAGAAGTAGACAGCCCATGGGGAAAATACACCACGACAGTAATTGACCACGGCTGGGATCAGGAAAAAGAATATCCGGATGAGTGGGGAGAGAATGCTTCTTCAGGAAGCGGATGGAACCGCACATCGGCAGTTCAGACACCGGAGATCAAGCTGGATAACGGAGAAATAAAAGACGATGGCATCGTGGCTGAGGCAAGTGAGTATGCAGACACAGCAGTTGTATATCTTTCCCGTTCCACAGGTGTGGAGGAGATGGACCGCAATCCTGTTCCGCAGCCAGGAGACTGGTATTTGAATGCTTCAGAGCGTATTTTGCTTGAGCAGGTGACAGACAAATTTGAAGATGTTGTGCTGATTTATACAGGAACAGCCCCGATTGATATGGCTCAGTTTGAGAAATATGACATCGACGCTTTCCTTGTAGAATATGGCGCAGGACAGTTCCATGGACTTGCCATGGCAGATATTTTATTTGGAAATGTCAATCCTTCCGCAAAATTGAACGATACGCTCACATACCATTATGAGGATCATCCGACAGCAGAAAACTTTGGATATACTTCCTATGCAGACAAGGGATATGACTGGGAAGGAAATGAGTCAAAATATGGATCACGCAAATTCTCAGAGAACGACCCGATCAGTGCATATGAAGAGTACATTTATATGGGATATCGTTACTTTGACACATTCAATAAAGAAGTAGCTTATCCATTTGGATTCGGCTTATCCTATTCCGAATTTTCATTCAATAATCTGGATGTGACGGCAAACAAAGAGACAAAGAACTTTACGGTAAGCGCTACCATCAGAAATGAATCCGCTGAAGATGTGGTTCCTGGAAAAGAAGTCATGGAAGTGTATGTCTCCAAACCACAGGGTGAACTGGAACAGGCATACCAGAACCTTGTCACATTTGGAAAGACAGCAGAGTTAAAGAGCGGAGAAGAACAGACGATGAAATTGGATATCTCATTCTATGATATCGCTTCTTACGACGAAGAACTTGCAGCTTATGTCTTAGAGCCAGGCGAATATATCATCCGTGTAGGAAATTCATCCAGAAATACTCATGTGGCAGGAAAAATTTCCGTACCGGAAAAAATTATTGTAGAACAGTTAAGCAATCAGCTGTCCATGCAGGATGTAAATAAAGAATTATATGAAAGCCGCCGGCTCAAATATGCGGATGCAGATCCGATTACTTATGAAGGAGAAGCAGAAGAACTTGCATCTGCAAAAGTAGTAGAGATTGATGCTTCTTATGTAGATCAGAAATTAGAAGTAAAAGAAAATCCTGTCTATACATTTGAAGAACTTCCGGAAGACGCACCAGTCTATACATTCCAGGCTGTTGTACAGGGCAAAATTTCTCTGGAACAGTTTGTGACACAGCTGACAGATGAAGAACTTGCAATTTTCTTAAGCGGCGGTACAGGCGCAACCTATCTGGACGAAGAAGGAAACCGTGATCCAGAGATCGACTTGTATGCTTCTGATGAACCAAACATCGGTCTTGGAAAAGTATCTACAAAACAGAATGTAGGCGCCGGAACTTCCCGCGCTATCCTTCGTTTAGGCATTCCTTCCCAGGGATATGCAGACGGCGGAAGCGGTACAGGAATGACAATCGACGGTGTGAGAACAAACACAGGATGGATTCGACCGGCAGCTCAGGCTTGTACATGGAATACAGAAGGCTTGTATCAGATGGGTGTTTACCAGGGCGAAGAAATGATTCTGAACAATGTGGATAACTGGCTGGCTCCATCTATCAACCTGCACCGCAATCCTCTCGTGGGACGTAATCAGGAATACTGGTCAGAAGACCCTGTACTGTCCGGAAAAGGTGCGGCAGCACTGGCTTCCGGTGTATCGCAGGCTGGAGTATCCGTGTGTCTGAAACATTTTGTGGCAAACGATCAGGAATGGTTCCGCCGTGGATTGTATACTTTAACAAGTGAGGCAGAAGGGACATCAAAAGCAGCAATTAATGTAATTGTGCCGGAACGTGTTCTGCGTGAGATTTATCTGAAACCATTTGAGATGGCAGTCAAGACAGGCGATGTTTATAATGTAATGTCTGCTTTCAACAGTGTAAACAGCCAGGCATGTGCAGGAAGCCCTGAACTTTTGACAAATATCCTCAGAGGAGAATGGGGATTTGAAGGCTTTGTTGTGACAGACTGGGGTGATTTCGATGATATCGCAATCTCTGGATATGAGATGCTTGCCGGAAATGATATGATCATGAGCGGCACACATACACGCTACAGCATTTATGACGAATTAGTACAGTGCTGGGATGATGGTCTGATTAACCGTGACGTAATGCTTCGCAACGCTTATAATGTTTTGAACCGTGCGCTTCACAGCAGTCTGGCAGTAGATCCTTCTTATCATAATGAAGTAGGAGATCTTGCCATTGTGACAACAACACTTGTAAATGCAACAGAAGGTGAAGAATATAGCCTGGTAAAAGTAAATCCGCTCTGGGCAAACAGCAATTTTGATGCAGTCAGCTATACATTCTCACTGGACGAAAGTTCAGAGAAACTGCCAGAAGGAATGAAACTGGCTCCAAACGGCAAATTAAGCGGAGTACCTGAAGTGGGAACAGCAGGAGAATATAAACTTGTATTTAAGGTGACAGACGACAAGGGAAATACAGCTACAACGCCTCTGACGCTTACCGTTCAAAAAGAAGGTACCGTCAGCACAGATGCTGATGCACAGGAAGTAGCTCCATCTGCTTCGACAGAGGAAAATGCTGCACAGGATGGCAAACTGAATCATGCAAAAGCAACGTACAATTATAAAGAAACATATGTAAAAGTTCCGGGAGCAGGAGAAAATGCTGTATATGAAATTACAGAAGGCGAACTTCCAACAGGTATGCTTCTGGATGAAGACGGAAAACTGTGGGGACAGCCGGCAGCAGAAAGCTCAGGTATTTACGAGTTTACAGTTACTGCTTCAGAAGGCGAAGAACAGAAGACGGCAGAGTTTGAATTATATGTAGAAGGCGCTCTGTCTGTGACTCCGGAGGTTGGAACCGTATTCCAGTTAAAAACAGGTGAAGAATTCTCTCAAGATTTCTCAATCTCTGACGGATTTTCCAATGTGCTGACGCAGTTTGACTTGAGCGATCTGGGTGATGATCTGCCAGAAGGACTGGAAATCAGCTTTAACAGCGACGGAAATGCTGTAATCTCCGGAACACCGGTGGAAGGCAGCGAGGGAACATACAATGTCTATATTAAAGTAGATGAAGAATTTGCAGGATCCCCTGTATGGAGCTACGCATATTTCCAGTTTGTTGTAGAATAAAAATCAGTAAAGACGACAGAATATAGAAAAACATTCCATAGCGCAAGAGATTTTTGAGATAAACAAGGTCAGGGATGTATAAGACAGATATATAAAACAAAAAGAGGCTTGACGGAAGAATTTTTACTTTCGTCAGGCCTTTGATTTTTTGAAAACTGAACGGGGAAAAGCTGCCTGTGAGGCGAAATGAAATTCGCGCTCATGGCAGCTTTGTCATGTATTATGAATTTTAGAAAAAATGAAAACCTTATTCTGCTTTTACTT
This sequence comes from Clostridiales bacterium, assembly GCA_018366495.1. GTDB lineage: Bacteria > Bacillota > Clostridia > Lachnospirales > Lachnospiraceae > JAGZHZ01. The sequence goes on along the minus strand of JAGZHZ010000013.1, from coordinate 17,173 downwards.
TGGAAGAATCAAAGTAAATATTTCCAGAGTTATATGTTGCATAGGCGCCTACTCTTCTTGTATAGACACCGACAGGAAGACTTCCGTCCACGATTCCTTCTGCACAGGCGCCGATATCTTCTACATATTGTACATAGAATGGAGTCTTATTTTCAGCATGACCTGGAAGAATTTCAAATGAGTTTCCTCTTGCCTTGATTTCATCCAGAAAATGATGGATAGATGGCAGATAATTTTCAACGTATTCACCATTCAGCCATAAATCTCCTGAACCGATGGCGTCACCTGTAAAGATATAATCATTGTAGAAGAATACAATGGAACCAGGTGTATGACCAGGAACTTCCAGAACATCAATTGTTTCATTTCCTACAGTCACAGTATCCCCTTCTTTGAGGAATTTTAAGGAATCACCCAGATCGACCTTCAGATTTGTCATCCACTCATCGAGACCTTCTTTATCTGCTTCGTGAATATAAATGTTTTTAAGTTTTCCTGAATTTACAAGAGAAGGAATTCCAAGTACATGATCGACATGATTGTGTGTCAGCAGAAGATCAAATTCGGCATCTTTGTTTTTCAGCACTTCATCACGGATATAAGCATACAGATCAGCTTCACCCATGCCGCCCATTCCACTGTCAATCAAAAGAACGCCGCCTTCATTTTCAATCACATAAATCTGACCTAATTCGTAGTCACAGACGCGTGTTACTGTGTCGCTGATTTCTTTCTTGCTGAACAGTAAGGAAGGATCTAATGTGTTGTCCTGTGTTCTCTCGCGGGACTGAACCATCAGCCAGTTGTATGGTGTTCCGATATCATAGACACGGTTCCAGACTTCATGCGCAGGTGTGATGGAGCCGGCGGAGTATTCTTCGTATTTTATACACTTGCTTCCAGCATCTTTCAATGCCTGAACGGCTTTTGCAGTCTCCTCAGCAGGAATCACATCATCGTCAGCGGTGTGGAATGCCCAGATCGGCATATTTACAAGTGATTTGAAAACGTCTGGATTCTCATAATATTCTTCAGGAATCTGTCCGCAGATCGGTATTCCGGCTGCAAATACGTCAGGATATTCCAGAAGCATTTTCCATGTGCCGGTTCCGCCGATTGACATTCCCTGTACATAGATGCGATCTGGATCTACATTGTTTTCTGCAATCACATCATCGAGAGCCTGTTTTACAAGGGCAACATTTTCTTCTGTCGTCCAATCTCCATCCTGGCACTGCGGAGCTAAAACATAGACTGGATTCTGCTGTGCTAATCCTTCTTCTGTCCAAAGAGTAGCGCCGCGGTTTGCAGTCAGCTGCGCTTCATTGTCATCGCCTACTGCATCTTCGCCGTGCAGGAATAAAACAAGTGGATAAGACTCTGCTTCATATCCGTTGTCTGATGGATCATACAGGCGATATTCCATGGTTTTGTCGTCCACAACGGTTTCTCCGGATTCGAAAACAGACAGATCATCCGCATCCGATTCGGTTGCCCCGACTGTCAGGGAAGGAGCAACACAGGAAATAGCCAGGCCTGATACAAGGATTGCTCTTAAAAGTTTTGCTTTCATAATTATACATTCCTTTCTTAAAAAAATTTGTGTGCAGTACATTTCCGTTCTGTACAGGCACATTTCAGATAAGAATACTATAACGGCTTTGTTGAGAAATTTCTATCAATAATATTAGAAAAATTTGTGAAAATGTTAGTTGTATATGTGAAACTTGCAAAAAGAAAAGAGGAAAACCAAATAATTCATAGTGAATTTTAATGAAAAATGCGGTATGATGAAAGATACATGCAGCAGCAGGCGAAAGGAGTTTATTTATGAAGAAACAAATGGTTCATTCTTTAAATGTGAAGCTGCTTGTCTGGGCTCTTGCGTTTATCGTGCCGATTATCGGACTTTTTGCAGGAAGTGTTTCGATGGCGATGAATTTATTTGAACAACAGCTGATCCTTACAAACAGACAGATTTTAAAACCATATATTTCTGAGATGGAGGTGACACTTGAGACGATCAGAAAATATGTGGCGACCACAGATGTTCCTGGGGAACTTTTGGAGCAGCTGGAATCAGAGTCTGAATATGTCAGGCTGAATGCGCTTTCAGAGTTGAATTATTATTATGCAAAAGATATTTTCACTCACCCGATGATCGATGCTGTTTTTTTGCAAAAAGAAGAAACATTTCGATTTATCCGCAATGTCAACAGTGATTATTGCCAACAATGTCAGGCGGCACAGTATGTGGAAAAATTTGCCGCGCAGATAGAAAAAGAGGAAAATCCATTTGAAAAAGGATATCAGAAATTTCAAGCGGGGGAAAACCATTATTTTTTATTGGCAATACGGAACGGAGGAATTGTCTGGGGCTGCTGGATCAAAGCAGATAATTTCCTAAAAGAAATTGAGAAACAGGAGATTGACGGATTAGAAGCTGTTTTTCTGGAAGATAAAGAAGGAATCTGGCAAAATTCATTTAAAGAACAGGATCAGAAAAAATTTTTCCCTGTGGAACAAGCATCTTCAGACGGATCGTTTGAGATTACAGCTCTTTTGAACAGAGAAGAAGTTTTTCGGTCATTTAAAGAATTAAACAGAGTTTTGATCGTGCTGGTTTGTTTTTCTGTATTGATTCTGGCAGCTTACCTTGTTTATCTGAGTGTCAGACTGATCAAGCCTGTCAAAAATTTGACATTGCAGATGAACCGTATCAAGAACGGGGATTTTTCTTCCCATCAGATTCCGGAAGGATTGGATAGGGAACTGAGTGAGGTCTATGAGGCAATGAATTCTATGACAGCAGAAATTGAACACCTGAAAATAGATATCTATGAGGAAAAACTGAGAAAGCAGGAGGCAAATATGCAGCTTTTGCAGATGCAGATCAAGCCCCATTTTTTCTTGAATGCGCTGACAACAATTATGGGATTTGCTCAGGCAAAAGATTATGAGATGGTACAGAAAATGACATTATGTCTTTCAAAACATTTTCGCTATATCTTGTACAGAGGCAGTTTCATTTCTCTGGAAGAAGAATTGGAACATATTCAAAATTATTTTGAAATTCAAAAAATTAAAAAGCAGACAGAATTTCAATATGAAATACAGGTAGAAGAGGAAATGTATGAAGAAGAAATTCCAATCCTGTCGCTTCAGACACTGGTAGAAAATGCAATCAAACATTCTTTGAATGAAAAAGTAAAAATCAGAATCTGGGGAATTCAAAAGGAAGAGAATGGAGAAGCATATCTTATTTTATGTGTGGATGACAATGGCAATGGTTTTCCAGAAAATATTTTACAGGAACTGAATCAGGGAAAAAAGATTACAACTTCAAAACAAGATGGAGGAATTGGACTTTACAATGTCACTCAAAGATTAGCTATTTTATATCATGGGAAAGCAGGCATTATTTTTTCAAATAGAAAAGAGGGAGGCGCACATATTGAGATGAAGATTCCGAAGGTGAAAGGATGGTAAATGCAGATGGCGCAGAAGCAAGAACAGAGACAGAAACGAAAAAAGAAAGCAAAAATGTATACAGGAATTTTGACCTTGATGTGGATATTAAGGGCAGGAAGTGTCAGTAATGCACAAGAAGAAGTTACGCTTAATGTGATGATACGATATGATTTTCAGATACCAGAGGACTGCAATCTTATCTTTGAAAAGGCAGATCAGATGGTTTGGGAGAAAATAGGTGTCCATCTCCGTTTTATTCCTGTTCTTCCTATGACACAGACGGAAGAAAAAATAATGGCTGAAAAAGAAGGGATTATCATTGATATTGCCTCAAAGATTACAGGGGAATTTGAATATCAAGAAATGGATGAGCTGCTGGAACAGTATGGACAAGATATTTTAAAACAAGTCTCTAGGGAGGAGATTCAGAATACAAAGCAAAATGGTCATTTATATACTCTTCCTTCAAAAGCAGACTGCGCAGCATCGGCAGGGATTGCTTTCAGAAAGGATATTTTAGAAAAATATCAGATTGATCCAGAAAAGATTCATACATTACAAGATGTGGATCAATTATTTTCATTTATCAGTAAACAGGAACCAGATTTAATTATGACATCACCTCTGTGGACACAGAATGGATTCTTATTACGGTATCGCTTTTATGATTCCATTCCAAATTCCATTTTTGATTTCAGCTGGGAAAACGAAGGAGAAGTCGTCAACTTTTATGATACAGATTCCTACAGAGAATGGATAGGGATGATTCGGAGATGGTATGAATTGGGATATATGCCAGAAGAATTGCCTTTACAGAATATAAAGGGGTCTGAGATGGTAAAAGCAGGAAAATTATTTTCTTATTTTTGTGCGTGCAAACCAGGAATTGAATGGGAGGAAAGCGTAAGTTCAGGACAGGAGATGGTGATTGTTCCTCTTCTGGAGCCATATATCACAAACTCTTCTGTACGGATTTCACCATGGGGGATCACAAAGGAATGTGAACATCCTGAAGAAGCAATGAAATTTTTAAATTTATTGTATAGTGATGCAGAACTTGTTAATCTTTTAATCTATGGAATAGAAGGAATGCATTATACGGTTCTGGAGGATGGGACGATTGATTTTCCAGAGGGGGTGACATCAGATCTGTCTGGCTATTATCCCAATATGGGATGGAGTTTTCCAAATCAGATGCTCTCTTATATATGGCATGGAAACGACCCAAATTTATGGGAAGAGACAGAAGAATTTCAAAAAAATGCAAAGACAGCAGAGTCTGCAGGTTTTTATTTCGATGATACAAATGTAAGAGAGCAAAATGAAAAATTAAATGAGATTGCAGAAAAATATATTTATGGATTGGAGACAGGAATGCTGGATTATACAGTATATCTTCCTAAAATGCTTTCTGAGATGGAGATGGCGGGCGCAGAGGAAGTAAAGCGTGAGATTGAGAGGCAGTATAAAGAATGGAAAAGGGTGAAAGAAAAATGAATTTGTTGATCGTGGATGACAATGTTCCAGTTGTGAATGGAATAGAAAAAATCATTGACAGACAAGAATTTTCGATTGATTTTATATTTAAAGCATTTTCAATGAACAAGGCAATGGAGATTTTAGAGCGGGAAAAGATTGATCTGCTAATCAGCGATATTGAGATGCCGGGAGGCAGCGGACTGGACTTAATTGAATGGGTAAATGAACAAAAAATTTGCTGTATCAGTATTGTTCTAAGCAGCTTTGCTGATTTTCACTATGCAAAAAAGGCAATCAGTCTTGGCGTTTCAGAATATCTGCTGAAACCAGTTGAAAATGAAGAACTGATGCGCGCAATAAAAAAGGCACAGCAGAAGCTTCCAGTAAAACAACAAGAAATGGAGCAGGAAAAAAATGCAGGACAGACAAATTCCGATATGATTGAGAGGATAAAGCTGTATGTTGAAGAACATTTGTCACGAGAGATTACAAGAAAGGAGATTGCGGAATTTGCCGGTTTTAACCAGGAATATCTGTCTACCTTGTTTAAAAAAGAAACGGGAGACACTTTGTCAGAATATATTCAGAAAAAAAGACTTTCCGTTGCAAAAAAATTGCTTAGACAGACAAATCTGCCAATCAGTCTGATCAGCCAGGATTGCGGATATGAGACACTTTCTTATTTTTCAAACGTTTTCAGACAAAAAGTTGGGCTATCTCCACGAGAATACAGAAAACAATGTGTGCAGAAAAAGGGATGAGCAGATATTTAAATAGAACGGGATTTCCGTGAATACAAAAAACAATGTGTGCAAAAAAGTGGAAGCACAGCAAAATAGTACAGTTATTTGTCCAAACATTGACATGAGAAAGCAAATATATAGAACAAAAAAAAGAAAAAGAGGATGATATAATAAAGCCATCGAAAACAGCATGGTATAAAACAAAAAAGGAGGGTTTTATTATGAAGTGGAATAAGGCGGCAGCAGGTTTACTGGCAGGCATGATGGTGATGGGACTTTCTGTCAGTGCAGAGGAGACAGGAGATATTGTGGAACTGACAGGGGTGACAGCAATCGCAGAGACACTGGAGGATGGACAGGCAGTGACCTGTGTGATGATTGAATATCCGGGAGAAGTTGCAGCAGGAACAGTCAGTCTTTCTTCTTACAAGGTTCCGGGACGAAAGATCAGCAAGGTGTATGTAAATAACAGCGGAGAAAAAGGGGAAGCGGAGGCACAGGGAAAATATGTCTTCGTGGAACTGAGCGTAGATCTGACGCCGGGCGCAGGGGAAGGCGGAACGCTTTTGTATGCAAACGGGGAAAATATGAGACTGCCGATCAATCTGACGATTCAGCAGACAGCAAATGTGACACTGGCATCTGGGGATATTGTGGAGGCAGGTTCCTTTACAAACACAGCAGAGCAGAATTTACTTGTGGATGAATTCTTAGAATTAACGTATACAAATCCGGAAGATGGCAGTGAGCTTCCATACCGTCTGTATATTCCGGAAGGATATGAAGAAAAAGGCGAAGAAGAAGCGCTTCCGCTCGTTGTATTTTTACATGGAGCTGGAGAGTCAGGAAGTAATGGGGTCAATAATGAGACGCAGCTTATGGGAAATCCGAGTGCGCTTGAATTTGCGAGAGAAGATGCACAGGAAGAACATCCGTGCTTTGTATTGGCGCCGCAGTCTCCAAGTCACAGTTGGTCTCAGAACAATGGAACTGAGGAAGATCCAGAATATGGTCCGAATCAGGACGGGGAAAATGTAAAAAATGTGATTGACGAACTGATAGGGGAATATGATATTGACGCAAGCAGAATCTATGGAACAGGTCTTTCCATGGGATCACGCGGAACATGGGCTTTGAGTACAGCGTATCCAGATCTGTATGCTGCACAGATCAATATCGCTTCCGCTGATGTATATAGTGAAGAAGGACTTGCAGAGATTGCAGACAAGCCAATCTGGGCACTTGTGTCAAGTGACGATTCGGAAGAGCGCGTGAATGGATTCCGAGATAATATTGCCGATCTGGAAGCACAGGGAGCGGTAGTAGAACGCAGAATGGATGAACAGGGCTGGAATGGTTATGCAAGAGGAGAGGCATCAGAGGAGGAAGCAAAAGAGCAGCTTGCAGCAGCAGAAGAATCAGGCGCCAATGTTTTGTATACAGAATATATTGCCGGAACAACAGTTCCAAATCCTCACTGGTCATGGAGACCATCTTTTGCAAATGATGCAATTCGTGACTGGCTGTTTGCACAGCAGCAGGAAACACCATACACACCAGAATAAAAACATAAACAGAACCAGACAGTCAAAAGAAAAAGAGCAGAAAGATAGATGAAAATAAAGAAGCAGAGTTGCGGTATCATGTGGAGAACAACTCTGCTTTTTTATTTTGTATTATAATAGATATGCTTAGGGATATTCATATAGAAACCATCTGTCTGTCGGGAAACAATATAGTATACTGTATATAACATGAAAACTTGCGTTGCATCAATTTAAAATAGAACAGAAACGAGGGAGGACATCAGGGTGAAAAAAGTAATTGTGATCCTGCTGGTTATTTTTCTGGCAGTCAATGCAGCAATATTTGGAACGATGGAAGAACGTATAAAAATAGAAGAGAAAAAGCCAAGAGTGACTTTGATTGCACCGTTTGCGAACGAGGCGTATTGGGGGAGCATGGCAAACGGATTCACGAAAGCGGGAAATGATCTGGGAATCAGCACAAAATGTGTGGGATTTACAAAAATGGAGATAGAAAAACAGATTCAGGCGATTGAGAGTGTAATCTATGCTAAAGTGGATGGAATTGTGACTGCAGGAATGGGAGAATCAGATGAAGTACGAGCCCTTCTTGAAAAGGCGGATGAGGAAGGAATCCGCGTAGTTCTTGTGGACAGCGATATGGAAGATGTGCCGAAGCTTTGCTATATCGGAACAGATAATTATGAAGCGGGGAAGATGGCAGGGAATGATATTATTGAAATCACAGAGGGAAAAGGAAATATTGCTGTGATTGTCTCAAAAATGGAGGCGCAAAACCAGAAAGAACGGCTGGAAGGATTTCAGGAGGCGATTGCACAGTATCCAGAATTAAAGATTAGAAAGATATTGGAAGGAAATTCAGATGTCAGGGTTCTGAATGAACGGATTTCACGAATGCTGGAGGAAGAACAGGATCTGACTGCTGTTTTCTGCGCAGAAGGATATGGAACAACAAGCATTGCACAGATTATAAAAGATGCAAAGGGAGAGTATGACGATTTGAAAGTAGTAGGATTCGGAGTCAGCGAGCTGAAAAGAGAAGATATTGAAAGTGGAATATTATATTCTACCATTTATCAAAATTCTTATGAAATGGGATATCGGGCAGCAGAAGCGATCAAAGATTCACTGGAAGACAAGAGCGTTTTGCCTGTCGATTATACAGAAATAAAAAGTATAAAGAAAGGGAACATAGATGAGATGGAGATAAATAAAGGCAGGGGGGCACAATGGCACATTTATTAAAAAAAACGGATACAACGACGAAGCAAAGACTCATAAAGTTTTTTGCACTTACCCTTGGAATCGCAATCTTACTGAATGTTGTCACGATCATGGTTCATGTGACGATAAAGCGAAATTATGACAGAAGTATGGCGCAGCTTTTAAATTTGAATCAGTTTTATTTTCAACTGGATGAATTGAATGGGCATGTAAGAGCATATACACAAAAAGGCAGTGAAGAAGAAAAAGAGAGTATGGAATCCTGTCGAGAAAAAATGAATGATTTTTTGAGTAAACTGAACAGCAGAAAAGAGAATACTGTATTCAGGAGAGATGTGACGGATGTAAAAGGATTAATTCGGACATATGAAGAATCGTTAGAAAGCGTATATCAATATATGGGACAGGTACAGCAAGAGAGAATGCAGCCGGAACTTGCTTCAAAGATCAATCAGGAATATGAAAAAATGCAGAAAGTTTACCAGATGATCTACGATGAGTTTAAGACACTTGAGATGGAAATGATAGAAGACATCGGCGCAGAGAGAAAAATGATCAATGAGAGGGAACATTTTTATTATGCAGAATTGGCTGTAATGCTTATTTTATTGCTCAGCATAGGAATGGCATATGCCAGAAAACTGGCAAACAAAATTAATATTGCGATTGATGCGCTGACAAAGGCATCCGGTGAAATTTTGTCAGGAAAACTTTTACAGTTTCAGTGTGTGGAAATTCCAGGAGAGAAGATAGATGCTGAGATGCAGCTGATGGTTCATGCATTTAATACCATGATTGCAAAGATCAAACAGCAGATGCAGGAGATTGAAGAGAATGCAAGCGCAAAGGTAGCACTCCATGAAAAAGAACTGGAAAATCTTCAAATTACAAACTTACTGCGCACAAGTGAACTAAAGGCACTTCAGATGCAGATGAATCCGCACTTTTTATTTAATACCTTAAATATGATTTCAAAAACGGCATATATGGGGGATTCAGACAAGACTGTTTTTCTGCTTCAGAAGACGGCTCAACTTTTGAGATACAGTTTAGATTATATGGGAAAATCTGTGACGCTGGCGCGGGAGATGGAAATGCTGGGAAATTATGTTTATCTTCAGGAACAGCGGTTTGGGGACAGAATTTCTTTTGAATTTGATCTGGACGAGCGGTTTCATCAGATACAGGTACCATGTCTGATTCTTCAGCCTTTAGTGGAAAATGCGATTACGCATGGAGTAGGGGGATATCTGAAAGATGGCCGGATTAAAATAAAAACAAAATATGACCAAGAAAGAAAAATCGGAGAGATTTCTGTGGAGGACAATGGATATGGAATGAAACGGGAACAGATAGAGAAGATCAGAAAAGACCTCGACTGCCCAAAGATACAAAGAGAAAAAATAGGGCTTGCAAATGTATATATGAGGATTAAACTATTTTATGGGGATAAGGCATCATTTGAGATGGAAAGCATTCCGCTGGTAAAGACAAAGATTGTGATCAGGATGCCGTGGGAAAGCAGGTGAAATCTGTGTCGGAAAGGAGTTTTGAGAAAATGTATCGTGTTTTGATAGCAGATGATGAGCCGATTGAGTGTCAGGGATTGGAAATGATGATGAAAAATTATTTTGAAGACGTTGAAATTCTGCCAAGTGTATACAACGGGGTAGATTTAATCAAAAGTGTCACAGAGAATAAGCCGGATATTGCGATTGTCGATATTAATATGCCGGGGCTGAGCGGGCTGGAAGCACTTGAAATTTTAAAATTGAAATCTCTTTCTGTTAAAATGATTATCAATACGGCATACAGTGATTTTACATTGATACAGAAAGCGATTGTGCTGGGAGCGTGCGATTATATTTTAAAGCCGACCGATCAGGAAAAATTCTGTCAGACAATCAAGAGGGTGTGCCAGATGATAGACCAGGAAAAAGAGGCAGACCAGAAAACAAGAGTCTCGACTGAGATGATAGATCAGATGAAAGAGATTATAGAAGAAGAGATGATGTCTTCTATTATTTTAGGAACACCGAACGAAAAAAGTTTTTTACTTTATTTAAAAAATGAAAAGATGGTGTACAGAGGCAGTGTATTTGTGACAGCAGTGACGACAGAGAAAAGAGATCATATACGTCTGGAAAAGATAGAACAGATCATTCGCACACAATTAAAAAAATTTTGTCGTTTTCAGATAAGACGACACCAAAATGTACTATATCTCCATTTGATAGCCGGAAATCAGATTACAGAAGAAAACTATAGAGAATGGATGGAAAATCTGCTGCAGGTATTAAATAAAAAGATTTTTGAGCAGGAAGAGACACAGATGCGTTTCGGAGTGAGCGGATGGAAATATGAATTTGAAAAATTGGGGGAAGCGCTGCGTGAGAGCAGAATTGCAGCAGCACAGTCAGCAAAGCATGTAATCTTTTATGAAAAGGAAAATATAATCAGCAGGCAGGTGATTTTCCAGGAAGAGTTTGTGGAAGAAATCGTATCAAAACTTCTGGATAATGAAATTGGAGAAATCAATGAGCAATTAAAAAAGAAACTGGAACAGATCTTAAAAGGAAACTGGGGCAGAGAAAGTATACAGATGGAAATAATTTCATTTCTGATGGATGTATACAAAAAACTTCATGATAAAAATGAGCTGGATATGTTCTGTCAGTTCTCTTATCAGGATATGTTGAGAAAAATGCAGGAGTGCAGAAATGAAGAAGAAATGATGACACAGGCAGTCCAGATCATCCAACAGTTTCAGAGAAAGATAAAAAAAGAGAATAAACATACTTCTTATGAGGAAAAAGCGATTCTTTACATGGAACAGAATTACATGAATGATATTTCACTTGATGAAGTGGCAGAACATGCAGGTATCAGTTCCTTTTATCTGAGTCGGCTGTTAAAACAGAAAAATAACAGTACATTTGTAGAGATGCTGACAGATATACGAATTCGGGAGGCAATCTTGATGCTGAGACAAAAGGATGTACGAATCAAGGACATCGGAGAAAGAGTCGGATATCTGAATCCTACTTATTTTTATAAAGTATTTAAAAAAAATACAGGAATGACAGTGGGGGAGATGAAGGAGTATTTCGATACATTGTAAACGTGTCATTTCGTTTCTTAAAAATTTATATATATTTTTTAGGAAATCATTTAGCTTTCTTAAATTTCATAGAACCATATTGATTTATGGGAGAATTATTGCGATAATATCTATATTATAAAAGAAATGTATAAAAATTATTATGTTAACCATAAAGATGCAGATAAAAAGAACGGGCATACAGTGGAGACATAAGCAGTATTCAATAAAAACGGGGGTTTTTAAAATGTGAATGGGGGATAAGGTATGATAGATCTGAAAAATATCTCACTTGCGATTATCGTTATATCGCTGATTGTTTTTATGTATCTGGAAAAGAAAAGAGAAGCCAAAAAAACAGAAACACCAGAGTGCGAGGAGCAGATTTTTGGAACAGCTGAGTCCTTGATTGACCATTCGACACAAAATGTGATGATGCCGGATAATCAGGAAATAGTTGTGATGGATATGTGTACACCGATAAAAAAGTAGAAAAGGATGCTGCAGACAAAGATCTCTGAAAGATCAGAGAAGATGTTTGCAGCATCCTTTTTTGCACTGAAATCAAAACTTTAAAATTCTTTTCCGTGCATCCAGTCTACTTTTAAGAAATAGATCAAAAAGACAACTGAACTCAATCCCCAAGTTAAAGGATATGCCCAGAATACTGTTTCAATGACAGGCTTCAGACGGACAGCCACGACAATGTAAGTGACGCGAATGACACACCAGCAGATCATCATGACAAGCATTGGCACGGTAGAACGTCCTGCCCCTCTGAGAATTCCACCAATACAGTGAGAAAAGGAGAGCAGAAAATAGAAAAGTGTGACGGTTCTCGCCTGAGCTACCCCGTAGGCAACCACTGCCGGATCGCTGTTGAATGCAGAGATCAGAACAGGAGAAAGCACATAGATACAGATTCCGACGAATTCAGCAAGGAGTACGGCACATGGGATTGCGAACATGGCGCCTTTCTTTACACGGTCATATTTTTTTGCCCCCAGATTCTGACTGATAAATGTGGTCAGAGCAAGTGAAAAACAGGTAATAGGCAAAAAGCCGAACCCCTCAATTTTTGAATAAGAACCGCATCCGGCCACAGCCATTTTTCCGAAACTGTTGATAGTGGATTGTACAATAACGTTAGCAAAAGAAATAATGGAATTTTGGAATCCTGCCGGCAGTCCATTTGAGACGATTAGTTTCAGAACAGACCGGTGGAAACGGATTTTTTTCAGTGATACGCGATATTCTTCCGGACTTCTGGAAAGTTTGTGAAGACATAAAAAACAGCTTATAAATTCAGAAATAACCGTAGCACAGGCGGCAGAACCAATTCCCAGCTTCAGCACTGCAATAAAAAGGATATCGAGTGCAATATTCGTGACAGAAGAAATAATCAGATAGATCAAAGGGTGATAACTGTCACCGACGGCCTGAAAAATACTGACACAGTTATTGTACAGCACAAAACCAAGAGAACCAAGGAAGTAAATCCGAAGGTATACGATAGAACTGGAAAGGATGTCTTTTGGCGTATCCATCCAGATTAAAATCTGCGGTGTCAAAAACAATCCGATTACAGTCAAAAACAATGCGCAGACGGTGCCGAGCGCTAATGTGGAATGAATCGCTTTTTGAAGATTCTCTTTGCTTTTACTTCCGTAATAGCGCGCAGCAACGACGCCGGCCCCGGCAGAGAGACCGTTAAAAAAACCGATCATCAGAAAGATAACACTGCCGGAGGAACTGACAGCGGCTAATGCGTCGCTTCCTAAAAAATTTCCTACGATTAGAGAATCAGCTACATTATACAGCTGCTGAAATAAAGAACTCATGAAAAGGGGGAGAGCAAAAAAAGTAATTTTTTTCCAGATAGACCCCTCTGTCATGGAAGAAGTAGTGTGATTCATATAAATTCCCCTCCCTTTTAGTTAAAGAAATTAAACAGAAGATGTGATATGTTCTGCCTCTGAGACAGGAGCCTCTTCTTCCCTTCTCTTCAAATATGGATTCAAGACAATCAGAAATACGATGGCTGATTGAATGGAACTGAGAAGATCGGCAAGCGGCTGTGCATAAAAAGCGTCTTTAGCTGCAAAAAACATCGGAATAAAAATGGTAAATAATACATATGAAATTTTCCGAAACAGAGAAAGATAAAGGGAAATTTTGGTACATCCCAGCGCTGTCAGCCCATCTACAAATACATACTGAAAACTGAGAGGGATGATCGCCAGTGTGAATACTTTGATACCCCAGACAGACAGTTCCTGATAAGCAGGATCGCTTGTAAAGACAGAGACAAAATATTGCGGAAAAATTCGTGAAAATAAAAACATGATGGTGGTAAAGATAAGACAGAGTTTTAATATATGCCATTCTGCCTTTTTTACTCTTGCAGAGGAACGAGCTCCGTAATTATAACTGATGATCGCCTGGGTTCCGCCGCTGATGCCAAGCATAGGTCCGGTGATGAGCATGAGATAGCTCTGCACGATTGTGGCGCACGAGATCAGCATATCGCCTTCGCTGGGACCGCCATATTTTTGAAGTACTGTATTCAGGACAATGATGATAATGCTGTCCGTTGCAAGAATCAAAAACGGAGACAGACCAAGTGTCAGTACGCGTTTCATGATTTTTTTGGAATAATTTCCAAAAGAAATTCGGACAGGCACACGTTTGCTGAACAGAAATCCGATTGCAAAAGCACAGGAAGCAAACTGTGCAATCACAGTGGCGAGAGCAGCGCCGGCAACGTCCATATGGAAACCAAAGATAAAAATTGGATCCAGAACAATATTCGTACATGCGCCGACTACAACAGTGGCCATTCCGACATTAGAAAAGCCTTGACAGGTGATGAAATAATTTAGCCCCATAGCCATCAAAGCGAAAAAAGTGCCGGCAGTATAGATGGTCAAATATGTATTTGCATAGGGAAAGGTAATATCACTTGCCCCAAACCACATCAGAAGATCGTCTTTTAGGATCAGGAAAAGAATGGTCAGAAAAAGAGAAAATACCGTCAGCATCAAAAAACAATTTGACAAAATCTGAGAAGCACGTTTTTTATTGCCTTCTCCAAGTTTCATAGCCATTAAGATAGAACCACCCAGACCGATCAGAGTTCCGAAAGAACTCAAAAGAGAAACAATCGGACCGCAGATGCCGACACCGGCAAGAGCAAGATTTCCTATTCCTTCGATATTGCCAATGTACATACGGTCAATGATGCTGTAAAGAACATTGACAAATTGTGCAATCATAGTTGGAATGGCGAGTTTCAGGACGAGGGAAGGAATAGGATCCCGTCCCAGATCATTTGCACGTTTCATAGTAAAAAAACTTCCTTTTATTTATAGTATATTTAAAAAAAATATGCAAAAAACTGTTTTGCATTGCTACTATAGCAGATTAGAGGAAGTTAGTAAAGCAAAAGAAATGATTTTTTTCAGGAAAAAGGCTGTTAAAAAAATATTTTGAAAATGTTTTCTGTTTTTATAATAATAAGGAATGAACAGCATCTGTTTTTGGAAGATATAAAATTTGTGAAAAAGCTATTAACTATGTGCTGATTAATGGAAAAAGATATGATATAATAAGCGCATAGGAAATTTCTTAAACCGAAAAAATGAAAAATTCCTATTACAAAAAACTTTGTAATAAAAGCAGGGTGTTTCTGGAAAAGAGATATTCTGTAAAGAAAATTACTTACTGGCAAACTGTATAGTAAGAACAGTAAAATGGAGGACAAAATAAAATGAAACAGGACATGATTGTAATTTTAGACCTGGGAAGCACAGAGAATACAGTGTTGGCAAGACAGATCAGAGCGCTTGGTGTATACAGTGAAATCTATCCTCATGATATCACCGCAGAAGAATTAAAAGCGTTGCCTAATGTAAAGGGTGTCATTATTTATGGCGGACCAAACAACATCGTAGATGGAGAGCGCATTGATGTAAATCATGAGATTTATGAGTGCGGATATCCTGTTATGGCAGTTGCACATGAACTGGCTCTGTGCAGTCAGAAATTAGAAGCATTTCCGGAAGATGAAGAAAAAGTCATGGAAATCCTGAAAAAGTTTGTCTTTGAAGACTGCAAGGCTGAGGCAAACTGGAACATGAAAAACTTCATTGAAGATCAGGTAGAGTTAGTCAGAAAACAGGTTGGCGACAAAAAAGTACTGCTGGCGCTCTCTGGCGGTGTGGATAGTTCTGTTGTTGCAGCACTTTTAATTAAAGCAATCGGAAAACAGCTGACATGTGTTCATGTAAACCATGGGCTGATGAGAAAAGGTGAATCAGAAAGTGTTGTGGAAGTCTTCCGCAATCAGCTGGATGCAAATCTGGTTTATGTCGATGCTTCTGAACGTTTCCTGACAAAACTGGAGGGTGTTGAAGATCCGGAACAGAAGAGAAAAATCATCGGTGCAGAATTTATTCGTGTATTTGAAGAAGAAGCAAGAAAACTGGAAGGAATTGATTTCCTGGGACAGGGAACGATTTATCCTGATATCGTGGAGAGCGGAACAAAGACAGCTAAGATGGTGAAATCTCACCATAACGTAGGAGGGCTGCCGGAAGATCTGCAGTTCCAGCTGGTAGAGCCATTGAAACAGCTGTTCAAGGATGAAGTGCGTCAGTGCGGAATTGAATTAGGTCTGCCGAATGATATGGTATATCGTCAGCCATTCCCAGGCCCGGGTCTTGGCGTGCGCTGTCTTGGAGCAATTACAAAAGAGAGACTGGAAGCAGTCAGAGAATCTGATGCGATCCTGAGAGAAGAATTTAAAAATGCAGGACTGGATAAAAAAGTATGGCAATACTTTACAGTAGTTCCAGATTTCAAATCAGTAGGAGTAAGAGACAATGCAAGAAGCTTTGAATATCCAGTAATCATCCGTGCAGTTAACACAGTGGATGCGATGAGCGCAACGATCGAGCAGATTGATTGGCCAGTGCTGCTGAAAATTACAGACCGCATTATGAAAGAAGTAAAAAATGTAAACAGAGTGTGCTATGACCTGAGTCCGAAGCCAAACGCTACAATCGAGTGGGAATAAATTAAAATAGGCTTTTGAGTCCCGAAAAACCTTGAAAACACAGGGTTTTTCGGGATTCTTCTTTTTTACTGGCTACAAAATGGCTACATCAGCCAAGTTTTTGTAGCCGTCATTTTTTTCAGCCATCGCATCAAGCTGATCGGCTACTTCGGTCTGCTTGTTCGGATACAAGTGGCTGTAGGTGTCCATGGTGGTCTGTACCCTTTCGTGTCCCAAGCGTTCTGCAACCAGAAGCGGTGTGCAGCCCATATCAATCAGCAGACTGGCGTGGGTATGACGCACATCGTGCACCCTGATTTTCTGCGTTCCGGAGTGGTCGCAGCCATACTTCATCTGCCTGCCGACCCAGCCTCTGTCGTAAGGGAAGATACGGTCTGTAGGCTGTACATCGTAGAGTTTTGACAGATAGTCTTTCAGGCAGGCTTCCAATACCTGTTGTGATAAACTATAGTTGTAACACATGTGGCTAATAAGATATAATCTTATGAAGAAAAGAGGAATGAAACTATGCCACAGTATTACGATGATGAAT
>JAGZHZ010000012.1 GCA_018366495.1 Clostridiales bacterium | reverse complement strand
ACCATGCTGCCATGTTTCCCGGAATAGGAAATCAGTGTGATCATGTCGGTATCTTCAAGTTTTTTAAGCAGACGGGACACAGAAGATTTCGACTGTTTCCAACGTCTGGCAAGTTCCTGATAACTGAACAAGGGATTTCCAGTCTGATTGCGAAAATATACTACCGGACCGGCATCAGAGCCTTGCACAGATGGATCATTATAGACTGCATGAATCCAAAGATCCAAAAGAGCATCCATTTCCGAACATTTTCCCAGTCCGATTAGTTTATGAACATCTGCGATTGGAAAAAAGAAAAACCCGATGTCTTTTTTGCATGGGTAATTATAGGAAAGGGCAGTATTATCTTTTGGCCAGTTTTTGATCTTGTATTGGATAATCTTATTTTTTTCGTGCAGTGAGTAAGTTAAAAGGTTTTGCTCAACCAGGGTATCCAGTATGGATATGACCTGGTGCTGGAATTTTTGGCGGAAGTGAATCTGTAGTTCTTTAAGAGAACAGATCCATTCGCCAGGAACAACTTTGTAAGTAAGGTGTTCGATGTTCCGATAAGAGGAGCTGTAATTTGCATAAGAACATAAAATGAGAAAATAAAAAAGACAGGAACCTCCGTTGGTACGGATGCTTCTGTCTTTCATAAGGGTTTGTATAAATTCCCGGTAAATCCGGCAGCGTGGAAAATCCACAATTTGTTTTAACTCTAATTGATAATTCACGATAAACCTCCATATAATATTGTAGTTGTAGTAAAATAATTGTAGACGAAAGATACTAAAATGTATATAATATGCCCATAGGGGTGCTAAGTGGCATAGATTTGGCACAGTAAAATACCTGATATGGCATGAAAGCAACATGAAAATTAGGGTGGATATAAGGTGGACAGTTAGGAAAACCTTAGAGTTTTAGAGGGTTCCGAGGTTT
Organism: Clostridiales bacterium; assembly: GCA_018366495.1. GTDB lineage: Bacteria > Bacillota > Clostridia > Lachnospirales > Lachnospiraceae > JAGZHZ01. The sequence continues at coordinate 76,711 of JAGZHZ010000012.1, read as the reverse complement.
TTTCCCGGGGTCTGCAACACCCTTATCACCAGTTCAAATCTGGTTGACGCCTCTATAGAACTTCAGGATATAAAAATCTTGAAGTTTTTTGCTTTTTTAATCATTAGTAATTCTGAAAGAGAGTACAGAAACAGTCTGTATTCTCTTTTTTGCATATCATATAATAATCCACATGGAAATCAGGATCTGCAATGGGGATACAGACACGATCAGAATCAGGTTTGTCACTTTTATAGGCGTCAGTAGCAAAAATCGGAATATTAGAATTGGCAATTAATTCTTGAAAAACATAGAAATCTGGCTGCATCAAAAATTTGGAGTTTGGCATTTTTTCTTTTACCAAATCATACCAGAATCCAATATGTTGAAATAGAAGGATATTTTCACCATCCATTTCAGAGATCTTCAATGATTTGCGCTTTGCATAGCGGTGCTTTTTGGGAAGAAGAAAAAAAAGATTTTCTTTACATAGGATGTGAAAAGAATAATGATCGTCGTTCGGACAATATGGCAATACAATCAGTTGATATGTATCATCATTCAAACCATTATATAATGCAGAAATAGTCTTCAGTTCAGAAGAAATAGAGGCGTCAGGATAGGAGATCGATATTTGTCGGATGAGTTCAGTAAGCGGAAACGGAGCGCAGGAACCGATAGAAATAGTATGGTTTTTTCGGTCAAAATCGCGAACTTGATACAACATTGTTTTGTATTGTTTTAAAAATAGTATAACTTTTTCGGCAGCAAGTTGTCCGGTTTCAGTAAAAGAAATGCTGTTTTTTGTTCGTTTAAATAATGGGACAGCAAATTCAGATTCTAATTTTTGCATACTTCGAGTTAAGGTAGACTGTGATATATGTAGTTTTTTTGCCGCATCGCATAATGTTCCTGTATGATAAAATGTGATAAACTGTTCAAGTATATAAAAATCAACCATTTTTGACTCCTCCTCTGTTATTTTGGAACATAATTAAAAAAGTTTAATTTTTTAATTATTTTATCATTTCGATGTTTTGTTGTAAATATTTAGATTTCATATTCTGCAATCTGGATTGCAAGATTAACACTGTACTTTTAAGAGAAATATTTTATACTGGTTATCAAGATAACACAAAATAGTATAAAACATCTGTAAGCGTTATTCAGAATAAAAGAGGATGAAAAATAAATATCTGACGGGATTATTATTATTTTAGAATAGGGGGAAGTGGATATGAGCAAGAAAATATGGAACAAGATGGCTGTAGCTGTAATTTCAGGAATGCTGATTTCTGGGAGTATGGCTGGATCTATGGCGGGCGTTGTTTTTGCTGAATCAGAAGCAACGACGTCAGAAGCAACAGCACCAGATGCAGCGACAGAAGGAATTGTACAGACAACAGCCGGAAAGATTCAGGGGACAAAGAATAATGGGATATATCAATATCTGGGTGTTCCGTATGCGGAAGCAAAAGAGCGTTTTGTTCCAGCTGGTGAAGTTACACCTTGGGAGGGCGTAAGAATGGCAGATAGTTACGGTTCCATGTCGCCACAGGGTGCAATTATGGGAATGGCGGCAGGAGGCGACAGGGAAGGTACAGACAATAATTGTCAGAATCTGAATATCTGGACTCCTGGAATTCAGGATGGAAAGAAAAGACCAGTCATGGTATGGCTACATGGAGGCGGATTTTCTACTGGTACGGCAAATGATGGTTCTGTGAATGGAACGAATTTGAGTCAGAGCGGAGATGTTGTTGTGGTAGGCGTAAATCATCGCCTGAATATTTTTGGACATCTGGATCTTTCAGCTTACGGAGAAAAATATCAATATTCTGGAAATGTAGGTGTAATGGATATTGCGGCAGCATTACAATGGATTCAAGACAATATAGAACATTTTGGTGGAGATCCGGATAATGTTACTATTTTTGGCCAGTCTGGCGGCGGAGCAAAGGTTTTGGCTCTTATGACCACACCGTATGCAGAAGGTCTTTTCCATAAGGGAATTGTCCAAAGTGGGGCGACAGATACTCTGGGTGTAACATTTACTTCAAAAGAAGCCAGCTTAAAACTTACAGAGCGTATTTTGGAGAATTTGAATATTTCAGCAGAAAATATTGAAGATTTACAGAATGTATCCACAGGTGATTTAATGGAGGCATCAAATCAGGCGCTTCAGGATACAGCAGAAGAATTTAAAATTCCAGCTCCGTTGACAGAAGGATATGCGATGGAATGGGGACCGGTAGTTGACGGCGACTATATACCGACGAATCCTGTGACAGAAGATTCTTTTGCAGATGCAGGAAAAGATATTCCATTATTAATTGGAAGTAATTTAAATGAATGGACAGCATTTATGCCTGCTGGCACAGAAGTTTCAGATGAAGTTTCCAGAGTATACGAAGCAGCATATCCAAATGAAGATCCTGCCAGAGCAGGAAATGTGGATTCTCTCATTAGATTGCCTATGCTGAAAATAATGTCCCATAAAGCAGATCAAAATGGAGCAGCCGTATATTCCTATGTGTTTACTTATGATGGACAGATGGGGGCATATCATGGAGCTGAAATACCATTTGTCTTTAAGAATCTTGGCGATCAGCAGGATGCAGAGGTACAGACGTTAGCTGATCAGATCAGTCAGGCATGGGTTAGTTTTGCAAGAAATGGTGTTCCCGAAGCGGAAGGAATGCCGGAATGGGAAGCATATGATCGTGAAAACGGGGCAACAATGCTTCTTGATATAACACCGCAATTAGTATATCATCACGATAAAGAATTAATGGCTTTACTTGAGCCAGAATATATATATTAATAGAAACAATCGAATCTTTTTCTTTTCAAAAGAACATCTTGACAAAAAGAGATGTTCTTTCTATAATTCGGCTGGATATACCAGTTGAAAGGAGAGAGAATATGAGATTTCTAAAACAGTTCAGCATTATTTTGTTTCTCTCATTTCTGGGAGAAATTCTTCACGAGTTTATACCGCTGCCGATCCCTGCGAGCGTATATGGACTGGTACTCATGCTTCTTTTGCTGCAGAGCCATATTTTAAAGGTCGATCAGGTAAAAGAAGCATCTGAGTTTTTAATTGAGATTATGCCTGTAATGTTTATTCCGGCAGGCGTGGGACTGCTGACGTCATGGGATGCATTAAAACCAGTCTTTATACCGGTAGCTGTGATCACTTTTGTGACGACCGTCTTTGTCATGGTGGTCACAGGGAAAGTAACTCAGAAAATGATTCGCTCAGGCAAGAACAGGAAAGCGGATCGAGAAATGGCAGCAGGGCAGTATAAAGAGGAAGCGGCAGCAGGAGGAAGAAAATGAAAAGTTTATTAGAGAATACGATCTTTTTTGGCGCGGTGATCAGTTTCTTAGCGTATGAATTGGGATTGATTTTAAAAAAGAAATTTAAGATGGCATTGTTCAATCCGCTTCTGATTGCAATTATCTGTGTAATGGGCATTCTGACCGTCTTTCAGATTGACTATGAGCAGTATGAGGAAGGCGGCAAATATATCAGCTATCTGCTGACTCCGGCGACCGTATGTTTAGCGGTACCGCTGTATCAACAGATGGGGCTTTTAAAGAAAAACTTAAAAGCTGTGCTGGGAGGAATTTTATCTGGAGTTGCGGCGAGTCTTGTCAGCGTTTTTCTTCTGGCTAAGCTGTTTGGGCTTTCTCATGAACATTATGTGACGTTGTTGCCAAAATCAATCACAACAGCGATTGGAATGGGAGTATCCGAAGAGTTGGGAGGAATAGTGACAATCACTGTCGCAGTTATCATTATCACCGGAGTTCTTGGAAATATGATTGCAGAGATTGTATATAAAATTTTTAAAATTGATGACCCGATTGCCAAGGGACTTGCCCTTGGAACATCCGCCCATGCCGTCGGAACAGCCAAAGCAATGGAATTAGGAGAAGTGGAAGGGGCGATGAGCAGTCTGGCCATTGCAGTGTCAGGATTAATTACGGTAATCGGCGCTTCTTTTTTTGCAAATCTGATATGACAGAAAAATTTGTATTTCAGAAAATCAGTGCTATAATGAGAAATGCAAGGATAAGAAAAATAAAATCCTTAGCGTATATAAAGGGGCATGATTATGGAAAAAAAACTGGGAAGAAACGATCCGTGCTGGTGCGGAAGCGGAAAAAAATATAAAATATGTCATGAATCTCAGGATGAGAAAATGGCACGTCTGGAATCTCAGGGATATCTGGTACCGCCCAGAAAGCTTTTAAAGACGTCGGAACAGATCGAAGGAATGAGGAAGAGCAGTGAGATCAATGTAAAAGTTCTGGACTATGTGCAGGAACATATCAGAGCAGGGATCACGACGGAAGAGATTGACCAGTGGGTGTATCAGATTACGACCGAGTCAGGAGGAATACCGGCGCCGCTCAATTATGACGGATTCCCGAAGAGTGTATGTACTTCCATTAATAATGAAGTGTGTCACGGAATTCCTTCAAAAAATGTAGTGCTGCAGGACGGGGACATCATCAACGTGGATGTCTCAACGATCTATCATGGATATTTTTCAGATTCATCCAGAATGTTCTGCATCGGCAATGTCAGCCCGGAAAATCGAAAGCTGGTTGACGTTGTGAAAGAATGTGTGGAGCTGGGGCTGAAGCAGGTAAAACCGTGGGGATTTCTGGGGGATATCGGCGCTGTAATCTGTGACCATGCCAAGAAAAACGGATACTCTGTAGTGGAAGAAATCGGAGGTCATGGAATCGGACTGGAATTTCATGAAGATCCGTGGGTTGGATATGTGACAGAAAAAGGCACCGGAATGGTCTTAGTTCCAGGTATGGTCTTTACGATTGAACCGATGATTAATGCAGGAACAAATGAAATTTATGAAGATGAAGAAAACGGATGGACAATCTATACAGAAGATGATTCAATGTCAGCACAGTGGGAGATTATGGTTTTAGTCACGGAAAATGGATATGAAGTGCTTGCATGGTAAACAGAAATGGTAAATAAAATACAGGCTGCGGGATTTTTATTCCGCAGCCTGTGCTGTAAGAACAGAAAAGGAAGAACAGAATAAGATGGATTTACAGAGAATGATGAGTCTGGTGCGGCAGGCGCTGGACCGGTATGAGATGATTGAGGAGGGCGACCATGTAGCTTTGGGGCTGTCAGGAGGAAAGGACAGCCTGGCGCTCTTATGTGCACTTTCTGGAATTTCCAGGTTTTATCCGAAAAAATTTCGACTCTGCGCAATTTATATAGATCTTGGATATGGAAATGTTCAAGACGATGGGATGAGACGATTATGCGAAAAGTGGAATGTTCCATTTTACCGCGTGGATACGCAGATCGGAGACATTGTGATGAGACAGAGAAAAGAGTCAAATCCGTGTTCTCTGTGCGCCAAAATGCGAAAAGGCGCATTAGGCCAGAAAGCGTTGGAACTGGGATGCAATAAGATTGCATATGCGCATCACAAAGATGATTTTACAGAGACTATGATGATGAATTTAATTTTTCAAAGTCGGTTCTACGCGTTTCCTCCTGTCACGAAGATGGAAGATAGCGGTCTGACTGTCATCAGACCTTTGATGCTTGTGAATGAGGCACAAGTGAAAGGATTTCAGAATAAGCAAAAACTGCCTGTGCTGAAAAATCCATGTCCGGCGGATGGAAAGACAAAGAGAGAAGAGATCAAAATTTTAATAAAAGAAATTAATCGAAAGTATCCGGGCGCTTCCGAGCGGATGTTCTCTGCGATTGTCAATGGAAAGATTGAAGATTGGATTTGAGAAAAGCCCCCCTTTTTTTTCAGAATCATGTGTATTATAATAAACTCACAAAAAAAGAAAAGGAGTATAATTTTAATATGGAAGAAAAGGATGATTTGCTTGAGGAGATCAGAAAGCAGAACAAATATCTGAAAAGCCAGCTCAACTGTATGCGTGTGGTCATGGCAGTTTTGCTGCTGGTGATTATGGGTATTGGGGCAGTTATCTTCCTCGGATATCCAAAAGTGCAGACGGTATCAGAATCACTTTCTGCATTGGGACAGAAGGCAGATGAGACGATGACGAGCATACAGAGCGCCAGCAATCAGACAGATCAGGTAATGCAGCAGGCAGAGGAGATTTTAGAAAATTTAAAACCAGCATCAGAAGAGATTGAGAAGCTTGATATGGAGAATCTGGTAAATAATCTGAATACTTTAAGCCAAAACATTGAAGCTTTGGATCTGGAAAAATTTCAAACACTGATTCAAGGTCTTCAGGAAGCAGTAGAGACGGCAATAAAGCTGGCAGGTCTGGTGAGGTAAGGGATAACAAAGAAAGTTACAAAAAGAAAGAAGACACAAAAGAAAAAAGAAATCATATTTTATACAAATATAAAAAAAGAAGATCTTTTCTGAGCGAGCAGAGCATTGCAGACAAGAGAAGATTTTCTATAAAAGACAGAATCAGGGAGGGACACATGAAAGAAAAAAAAGAAGAATTATCAGAAATGGTCAAATCCATCTTAGAAAGTTATGAACAGCATGACATCATCTGCAACATTGACTCAACAAACCGGCTGAATCGGAAGACGATCGTAGAACTGATTGACGCGATACGATATGTCTTATTTCCGGGATATTTTGAGATGCGCAATTTAAAAAGCTGTTCTGTGGAATACCATGTTGGCGAACTGCTGGAAGAGATTCAGTATCGGCTGAAAAAAGAGGTAGTGCGGGCGCTTCAGCACCGGATCAGCGGGGATAAAATCAAACTGGAAACTATAGAGGACGAGGCAGAAGAGATTGTAGGGCAGTTTTTAAAAAAAATTCCTCAGCTTCGCGACATTCTGGCTACGGACGTGCAGGCTGCATACGATGGAGATCCGGCTGCGTATAATACAGATGAAATTATTGTGTCATATCCTGGATTTTATGCAATCACAGTTTACCGTATTGCGCACGAACTGTATCTGTCAGGAGTGCCGCTGATTCCGCGTATTATGACGGAACACGCTCATAATAGAACGGGAATCGATATTCACCCAGGAGCCACAATCGGGAAATATTTCTTTATTGACCATGGAACAGGTGTTGTAATCGGTGAGACGACCGTGATTGGAGACTATGTAAAAATTTATCAGGGCGTAACGCTCGGAGCGCTCTCGACAAGAGGCGGTCAGAAGTTGCGCAGCAAGAAACGTCATCCGACAATTGAGGATAATGTAACTGTCTATTCAGGCGCTTCTATTTTGGGAGGAGAAACGAGAGTAGGAGAAGGCGCCGTGATAGGAAGTAACGCATTCATTACTTCTTCTGTTCCAGATCAGACAAGAGTCAGCATAAAAAATCCGGAACTTCTATTTAAGGGAAGAGTACAGATGGCAGAGCTTGGACAGGAAGGTTTCTGGAAGAACGAGAAGGAGTAACAGAAGACGAAAGAGGGGGTGCGCATGGTTGATTTTGATCAATTTTGCCAGATTGCGGAAGAAATCAATGCTGAACTGCCGGCATCTTTTTTCAAAGAACTAAATGGAGGCGTTCAGGCTGATCCGAACAGAAAAGTACATCCCAAAAGTGTAGGAGATGAACTTGTGATCATGGGAGAATATCACAGGGACTATTATTTTGGAAGATATATTGTGTTATATTATGGGTCTTTTCTGCAAGTGTATGGAAATGCGCCGGAAGAAGTCTGGAGACGCCAGCTCGATCATACAATCCGCCATGAATTTCGTCATCATCTGGAATCACTGGCCGGAGAGCGGGATCTGGAGATCGAAGATGCAGTGCGTCTGGCACAGTATCAAGACAGATATAGGGGGGAATTTTGATAAAAAAATAGAAAAAATCCTGTGAAATACTTGACGAATCCAAGACACAGTAATACAATAACAGATAGCAAACAAATATGTTTGTGAGACGCACAAATGTATTTGAGAAAAAGACATTCAGGAGGATTGGATTGATATGCCGACGTATAGTGAAATGAGCAGAGAAGAATTGCAGCAGGAGAAAAGCGAATTAGAAGCGCGTTTTGAAGAAGTAAAGGCGAAGGGCTTAAAATTAGATATGTCTCGTGGAAAGCCATCTGCAGCCCAGCTGGATCTCAGTATGGAAATGATGGATGTACTGAACAGCAGTTCAAACCTGAAATGTGAGGAAGGAATTGACTGTCGAAACTACGGTGTGCTGGATGGCATTCGGGAGGCAAAACAGCTTCTTGCTGATATGATGGAGGTTTCGGCGGAAAATGTAATTATTTATGGAAATTCCAGCCTGAATGTCATGTTTGACACAGTAGCACGTTCTATGACACATGGTGTTATGGGAAGCACACCATGGGCTAAATTAGATAAAGTTAAATTTTTGTGTCCGGTTCCAGGATATGACCGCCATTTTGCGATCACCGAATATTTTGGAATTGAGATGATCAATGTGCCGATGACTCCTACAGGTCCGGATATGGATATGGTAGAGAGACTTGTCAGAGAAGATGAAAGTATTAAGGGAATCTGGTGTGTTCCGAAATATTCAAATCCTCAGGGAATCACTTACTCTGATGACACGGTCAGAAGATTTGCACAGCTTCAGCCGGCTGCAAAGGACTTCCGCATCTATTGGGATAACGCATATGGAATTCACCATTTATACGAAGACAAACAGGATTATCTGCCAGAGATTCTTTTAGAGTGCAAGAAAGCTGGAAATCCAGATATGGTATATAAATTCTGTTCTACTTCTAAAGTAAGTTTTCCAGGATCTGGAATCGCAGCCATCGCAGCGTCAAAAGATAACCTGGTCAATATCAGAAAGCAGATGACGATTCAGACGATCGGTCATGACAAATTAAACCAGCTTCGCCACGTTCGTTTTTACAAAGATATTCACGGAATGGTAGAGCATATGAAAAAACACGCAGATATCTTAAGACCGAAGTTTGAGACCGTGTTGGATGTGCTGGAGAAAGAGCTGGGCGGTCTTGGAATCGGAAACTGGATTCGTCCAAGAGGAGGATATTTTATTTCCTTTGATGCTCTTCCAGGATGTGCCAAGGCGATTGTTGCCAAAGCAAAGGAAGCAGGCGTTGTGATGACAAATGCAGGTGCGACATTCCCGTATGGTAAAGATCCGGATGACAGCAATATCCGTATTGCACCGTCCTTTCCTACACCTGAAGAGCTTGCCATGGCAGCAGAAGTTTTTGTATTGAGCGTAAAATTAGTAAGCATTGATAAAATTCTGGAGACAAAATAAAAAAGTGTCTTATAACACGAAAAAACGGCTGACGGGTGATACCGGATCAGCCGTTTTTGATCGTGTGAGAAAAAGAATTTTTTGTTACATATATTAAGAATTTTTGAGAAAATGAATGATACCTTTACTTTTAAAAGATCCATGTTACAATAAATAAGAAAATCGTATCTTTCAGGAATAATAAGAAGAGATTTTCTATAGAACTATGGTAACAAGATAAAAAAAATAAGGGGTTGCAAATGAAGAAGAAAAAACTAATCATTGGGTTTTCAATCTATTTCGGGGTACTGATTTTAATTTATCTGGGAATGACCTTATATTTTCAAGATCGTTTTCTTCCTGGATCAGTGATTAACAATGTGGATTACTCATCGAAGACAGTGGCAGAGGTAGAGTCCGACATTGCAAATGAGATGCAGGACTACTCGCTGACTTTGATCGAGAGAGGAAATGTCAAAGAAGTGATTACCGGATCTGAAATTAATTTTTCTTATTCTTCAGACGGAAGCGTGGAACAGATAAAAGATGAGCAGCGGCCATTTTTATGGCTTCCGGCATACGTTATGCCGCATACATATGAGATGCAGCCAAATGGGATTTTTGATGAGACACTGCTGAGAGAAAAAATGAATTCTTTAAGCTGTATGCAGGATGAACAGATGGTTCAGCCGAAAGATGCCCATATCGCCAATAATGGAAATGGACTTGAGATTGTGGAAGCAGAACCGGGAACAGTGATCGACAAAGAGAAATTTGAGCAGGCTTTGTTTGATGCGATTCGTACGGGACAAAAAGAATTAAATCTGGAAGAGAGCGGATGCTATATAGACCCTGGCTTTACAGCAGATATGGAAGATCTGACAAAAAAGAGGGACGCTCTGAAAAAATATGAAAATGTATCGGTACAATACACGATAGACAATGAACCTCTTTTGCTGGACACAAATACGATTGTTCAGTGGCTGGATATTGATGAAAATTATCAGGTGACAGTGAATCGTGAAAAAGTGCGTGAATACATGCGTGAATTAGGTAAAAAATATGATACCTGGCAGACCGTCGGAGATTTTGTCACAAGTTACGGCGAGACGATCCAGGTGCCGAGAGTCGGATATGGCTGGTCGCTCGATGAGGAGACAGAGACAGAAGAGCTGATTAAAATTATTGAGGAAGGACAGCCGGTTGAACGTATTCCGGCATATATTAAGGAAGCAAATGGAACAAGAGAAGATGATATAGGGGATACTTATGTAGAAATCAGCTACAACGAACAGCATATGTGGTTCTATAAGGACGGAGAACTGCTCGTTTCAACGGGCATTGTCTCAGGAAATCCAAATAAAGGAATGGCGTCCCCTACCGGAGTTTTTGAAATTCAAGGAAAAGAAAGAGATGCAACTCTTGTGGGAGAAGACTACAGAACGCCTGTTGCGTACTGGATGCCGTTTGACGGAGCAGTGGGAATCCATGATGCCACATGGCAGCCAGCATTTGGAGGAGATTTGTATCTCACGGTGGGATCGCATGGATGTATCAATACACCGATTGATCTGGCAGGTATTATCTTTGAAAATATAGAAGTGGGAACAGCAGTTGTCTGCTATTAGTTCCAGGAAAGGATAAAGGAGAAACAAAATGAAAGTTGTTGTTTTAGCAGGAGGAATCAGTACAGAAAGAGAAGTTTCGATTGTCTCAGGAAAAAAAGTATGTGAGGCACTGCGTGAAAAAGGACATCAGGCAATTCTGCTGGATGTTTATTTCGGAATGAAACAGGTGGACTGGGAAAATGCGTTTCCAGCTGAGTATAGTATAGAGGAAGCTGTAAACTACATAGAAAAATTTAACGGTACTGTAAAAGAAGAAAAGAAAAACAGAAAACAATTTTTCGGAGAGAATGTTCTGAAATTATGTCAGGCGGCTGATATTGTATTTTTAGCGCTTCATGGTGAGAATGGCGAGAATGGAAAAGTACAGGCATCGTTTGATCTGCTTGGCATCCCATATACAGGCAGCGGATATCTGGGAAGCGCCCTTGCAATGGATAAGGGACTCTCAAAGCAGCTTTTCACAAAGAGCGGCGTTCCGACACCAACAGGTGTGATCGCTGTAAAAGCAGAAGAGAAAAAGAGCGCCGAAGAATATGGCATACATCTGCCATGCGTTGTGAAACCAAGCTGCGGAGGATCCAGTGTAGGCGTTTCGATTGTAAATACAGAGGAGGAATTCTCGCAGGCGATGGAAGAGGCATTCTCCTATGAGGAAGAAGTTGTAATTGAGGAGTATATCGCAGGACGTGAATTTTCTGTCGGCGTTGTGGATGGAGAAGCATATCCGGTGATTGAGATTGCGCCGATTCAGGGATTTTATGACTATCACAACAAATATCAGGCAGGCTGTACAGTGGAGACGTGTCCGGCAGTTCTGACAGAGGAACAGACGAAAGAGATGCAGGGATATGCCGTGAAAGCTTATCATACACTGAAACTGGAAAGCTATGCGAGAATGGATTTTCTGATGAATAAAGAGGGAAAAATGTATTGTCTTGAGGCGAATACTCTGCCTGGCATGACACCGACCAGCCTTCTGCCTCAGGAAGCTGCCGTACTCGGAATGAGCTATGCAGATCTGTGTGAAAAACTGATTGAGGTATCTTTGAAGAGAGCTTAAAAAAGAAAAGATAAAAAATATAAAAACAGAATGGGGAAAATGAGATGAAAAATATGTCTTTGATCCGCATGGCAGACGTATGCGGTGGAGTGTATTACGGAGAAGAGAGCAAAAAGAACATCGAAGTTTCCAGCATCACGACAGACAGCCGAAAAGCAGAAGAAGGCTGTCTGTTTATTGCGATTAAGGGAGAACGGGTCGATGGTCATTCTTTTATACCAGCAGTATTTGAAAAGGGAGCGCTCTGCGTTCTGTCAGAGCAGAAACTGGAAAATCCGCAGGGACCTTATATTTTAGTGGAATCCAGTCTCACAGCGATTAAAAAACTGGCGCGCTATTATCGGAAACAGCTCGATATAAAAGTAGTCGGAATTACGGGAAGCGTCGGAAAAACAAGCACGAAAGAAATGATTGCTTCCGTGCTTGGTGAAAAATATAAGGTGCTTAAGACACTTGGAAATTTCAATAATGAACTGGGGCTGCCTCTGACAATCTTCAGACTGCGTGAGGACGATGAGATCGCTGTTCTGGAGATGGGAATCAGCGATTTTGGAGAGATGCATCGATTAAGCGAGATTGCCTGCCCAGATGTGTGCGTGATCACAAATATTGGACAGTGTCATCTGGAATATCTGCATGACAGAGATGGAATTTTGAGAGCAAAATCAGAAATATTTGATTTTATTGCTGAGAATGGGACGATCGTCTTAAACGGGGACGACGATAAATTGTCAGGACTGACACAGGTAAAAGGAATTGTGCCTCATTTCTTCGGGATAGAGACAAAGAGGGAATTATATGCGGATGAACTGGAAAATCTGGGACTGAAAGGGATACGGTGCCGGATTCATGCGAAAGATGAGAGCTTTCAGGTGGATATTCCAATTCCGGGATACCATATGGTACAGAATGCTCTCGCAACGACGGCTGTTGGTCTTTCTCTAGGTCTTACGCTGAAAGAGATCCACGATGGTATTGAAAAACTGGAAGCGATCAGCGGACGGTTCCATCTGATTGAGACCGACCGTTATACGATTATTGACGACTGCTATAATGCAAACCCTGTTTCCATGAAAGCGTCTCTGACAGCGCTTCAGGATGGGCTCTTCAGAAAAGTGGCAATTCTGGGAGATATGGGGGAACTCGGCGCAGACGAGGAGGAACTTCACCGTGAAGTCGGAAAATATGCCGCAGACCTGAATATTGATCTGTTCTTATGCGTCGGAACACTGTGCAGAAATATTGCCGAGGGAATCTGGGAGAAAAATCCGGATAAAAAAGTACAAAAATTTGACACTGTCGGGGAATTGCTCCAGGCTCTGCCTCAGATTTTGAAAGAAAAAGATACTATTCTTGTAAAGGCTTCCCATTTTATGAAATTTGATCAGATTGTGTCTGAACTGAAGAAGTAAGATAATTAAGAAAAAAGATATGTTCTGGCGGAGAGAGATCCATCAGAGCATATCTTTTTTCTTTTCAATTTTTAATAGCAGAACTACTAATTTTTTTGGGTCGTATCGTCACTTTTACGCTCGATTCCTGCATTTTTCAGAACAGTCTGAGAGATGATATTTCGCGTGTAAGCGCCCAGGAATTTACGATCTTCCTTAGAAAGTTCTTTTGGATAGATTGGCTTGCCGTACTCTAAAATTACATGGGTCGGGCGAATTTTTGGAAAATGATCTTCAAAAATTGCCGCTGTATTGTTCAGGGACATCGGCACGATTGGGCAGCCGCTCTTTTCCGCAATTTTCATGGAACCTTCTTTAAATGGCATAAGCTCCAGATGATCTTCCTTATTTCTTGTTCCTTCTGGGAAAATACAGATGGAGATTCCATTTTTGACTTTTTCAATACCGGCAAGGATGGTCTTTAAACCTTCTTTCATATCCGTGCGGTTTAAAAACAGACAATGGAGGCGCTTCATCCAGGTGGAAAGAAGCGGAATTTTTTCCATAGAGTCTTTTGCAATATAACCTGTCAGGTTTGGACAGCGTGAGTAAGTGACAAGAATATCAAAATAGCTGTTGTGATTTCCGATGTACAGGACAGGGCGGTCCTTTGGAACATTTTCCTCACCGATCACCGTCACCTTTGTGCCTGCAACTTTTAGAATCACGCGGAACATAAACTGGATGATACGAAGAGAAGAGAGATCTCTTGCGTGCGGATTCCATTTTCCGATCAGCCATTCAATGAAAAGAAGCGGTATGGATAAAATTAAAAAACCTACAACAATAATAACAACTAAAATAAAACGTATCATATATACAGATCCTTTTTTTGAGATTGATAGTCCGCTTGGAAAGCGATACTTTTGGGGAAAATGCTATCTTCCGTACAGTTCTGTGTTCTGTTTCAGCCATTCCAGACGGTATGGAGCAAGATCTTCTGAGACATAGCGGAAAGTCCAGTTATCCGCGGCAACGCCCGGCGTATTCATGCGGCTTTCACTGCCCAGCTGAAGCAGATCCTGAATTGGAAAGATTGCATACTGGGCGATCGTTCCCATACACATACGGATCAGATCAAGGCTGATATTATTGCCGTCTGTATTGGCATAACGGCGCAGTTTATCTTTTTCTTTCTCACCCAGATTGTGATACCAGCCTACTGTTGTATCATTGTCATGTGTTCCCGTATAACAGATACAGTTTGTATGAGTAAACTGGTGTGGATGATAGTCGCTCTCACCAAGACCCTGAAAAGCGAACTGTAAAATTTTCATGCCAGGGAAGTGGAACATATCGCGCAGCCATTCCACCTCAGGTGTGATGACACCGAGATCTTCAGCAAAGATAGGGAGATCTTCCCCAAGCGCTTCCTGGACAGCGAGAAAGAGATCCTCATTAGGACCTTTAACCCATTTTCCATTGATGGCAGTCTCCTCATCAGCAGGAACCTGCCAGTATGCCTCAAATCCACGGAAGTGGTCAATTCTCAGATAATCGACAAGTGACATCTGCTGTTTGATGCGTGCAATCCACCACTGATATCCCGTCTTTTTGTGGTAGGTCCAGTCATAGAGAGGATTTCCCCAAAGCTGTCCTGTTGCGCTGAAATAGTCAGGCGGAACACCGGCAACACAGGTTGGATATCCTTTGGAATCAAGCTTAAACAGTTTTTTATTTGCCCAGACATCTGCGCTGTCATATGCGACAAAGATCGGGATATCACCGATGATTTTGATTTCTCTTTCATTTGCATATGTCTTTAATTCTGCCCACTGGCGATAAAAAATAAATTGGATGAACTGATAATAGCGAATCTCATCTTTTAAAGCGGCGGCGTGAAGTTTTTTCTGCTCCTCCGTCGGATTTGTCATCTCATCATCCCAGTCAATCCAGCATTTGCCTTCATGCGCGTCTTTTTCAGCCATAAACAGACAGTAATCGTTTAACCAGGATTCATTTGCGAGCAGGAAAGCGTCAAATTCCTCAAGAAGCATTTTATTTGGCGTATGGCGGAAAGATTTGTATGCTTTGTGATACAGTTCCGTTTTGAAAGCAATAACTTTTCCGTATTCTACTTTGCGTGGGTCCCAGATGGGCATATCTGACAGATCCTTTTCTGTCAGAAGCTCCAGTTCGATCAGATTGTCAATGCTGATGATTAGAGGCTGACCGGCAAAAGAAGAAAATCCCTGGTAAGGAGAGTCTCCGAAGCCGGTAGGACCAAGCGGCAGAATCTGCCAGAGATGCTGTCCGCTTTTTTCAAGAAAATCAATAAATTCATACGCTCCCTTTCCGAGATCTCCGATCCCGTAAGGAGAAGGAAATGAGGTAGGATGGACTAAAATTCCCGACACTCTGGGGTTCTTTTTTTCTTTTTCAGATTGTTCTGTTGTGATAGTAGCCATAATATATATAAATCTCCTTTGTCCATATTAACTTTATTATACTGAATAGTATATAGGAAAGCAATCATCGGGACGCAGAAAAATGAAAAAATTATTGTGAATATTGACAGAAATGTAGTATAATAAAATGCGAAAAACTACAATTACGGCCCTGAAATCTCTTCGGGATGAACGATTCGTAGGAATACACAAGAAGTGTATCTGTGCGGGCGTTTGTCATGCGGTACGTCCGCTCAAAAATTAAGGGAGAAGGGAGAAAACCGTGTATGTATTTAATGATTGATAATTATGATTCTTTTGTCTATAATCTTGTCGCTTACTTTGAAGAGCTGGGGCAGGAAGTCTTAATAAAAAGAAACGATGAAATTTCTATGAAAGAGATCGAAGCGATAAATCCAAAAGGGATTATCATTTCTCCAGGCCCGAAGGCGCCCAAAAGCGCTGGAGAGTCTATCCAGATTGTTCAGACATTTTCAAATAAAATACCGATTTTGGGAGTCTGCCTTGGCCATCAGGTGATTGGCTATGCGTGCGGAGGAAGTATTGTAAAGGGCGAAAGACCGATGCACGGAAAAGTGACGGCAATCCATCACAATAAAAAAGGAATTTTTCAAAATCTTCCAGAGTCTTTCAAGGTGACAAGATATCATTCTCTTGTCATACGGGAATCGGATCTGCCGGAAAATTTACAGATTGACGCAAGGGCAGAAGACGGCGCAATCATGGCAATTTCCAGAAAAGATGCTCCTGTGTATGGGATTCAGTTTCATCCGGAGGCAGTATTGACGCAGTACGGTCATGAGATGCTGGATAACTTTAATACAATATGCGAGCAATGGCGTCGGAAAGAATCAATCTTATAAAATTTGAAAAGTACGCTGGAGGAAACAGAAAGATGAGAAAAATAAAATTATTGGAAGAATATGCGCCGATTGCACAGTTTTTTGGTGAATTTGAAAAAGAGACCGACACGGTATTTTTGGACTCATCTCTGAAAAACGAGATGGGAAGATATTCCATTTTAGGGCGAAATCCATATCTGAAACTGGTGAAGGGAAAAGATGGATTTACAGTAAATGGGAAACTGCAGACGGAGAGCTTTGAACAATATACGAAGCGATATCTGGCGGACCACAGAGAAGAAAATGAGACAAACCTGCCGATTGTATCGGGAGCAATCGGATATTTTTCTTATGAATATGGAAGAGAAAAGGAAGGCGTGCAGGCAAAAGATGCGTCTGATGTGGAGATTCCGGACTGTGTCCTGAACTTTTACGATGAATTTATTGTGGAAGATTTGGAAAACAAGCAGGTATGGCTTGTTGCGAATGGAAAGAGACGGGCAGAAACAGAAAGTATAGAAGAGATGGAACAGAAAATCAGGGAAGGCAGAGAAAAATACAGACAGCCTGATCTGACACCGAGATATGAAATTGAAGTCAGCCCAAATTTTGAAAAAGAGGAGTACAAAAAGGCAATCGACGATATGATCCATTATATCATAGAGGGAGATATCTATATTGCGAACATGACACAGCATCTGAGAGTGAAAAGTGAGAAAGAGCCGTATGAAGTATTCCAAAAACTGAGAGCAATCAATCCTTCTCCGTTTGGAGGCTATCTGAACTATGGACAGTTTCAGATTGTATGCGCTTCGCCGGAGCGTTTCCTCCAGATGAAATCGGGACATGTTGAGACAAGACCGATCAAAGGGACACGAAAAAGAGGAAGCACAGAAGAAGAAGATCAGGCAATGAAAGCAGAGCTGGAAAATTCAGAGAAAGATAAAAGTGAACTTCTGATGATTGTGGATCTGGAACGAAATGATTTAAACCGTGTCTGCAAGCCGGGGAGCGTAAAGGTGACAGAAATGTTTACAGTAGAAACGTATGCAACGGTCTTCCATCTCGTATCAAATGTAGTCGGAGAGCTGAGAGAAGACTGCAATGTGATGGATCTGATTGAAGCGGCATTTCCAGGCGGTTCCATTACAGGCGCGCCAAAATTGCGCGCGATGGAGATCATAGATGAGCTGGAACATGGCAGAAGAAATATTTATACCGGCTCCATCGGATATCTGACTTTGGATGGAGACTGCGATTTCAACATTGTAATCCGGACAGCGCTGTACAGCGGCGGAGTGTATGATCTGGGCGTAGGCGGAGGCATCACATATGAATCCGAGCTGGAATTTGAATATGAAGAGACGCTGCAGAAGGCGAAAGCTGTTCTGGAAGCGATGAAATAGCCGCTTATTCTGAAATGGAAGAGCGGTATCTTGGAAAAAATGAAATCTGAAACAAATAAAACAGAAAGTAAAACAGAAAAACAGGGGGCAGAATGGATGCAGCTTTTATTAGATGAGGGATATCAGTTTGGGCTTGGAGCTTTTGAAACGATTGCGGTGGAAGACGGATATCCTGTCTTTTTGGAATGGCATCTGGAGAGACTGCGTGAGGCGATGCAGTTTATGGGATTCTGGCATGAAGTCTCACAGGAGCAGATCAGACAGCACACGGAGAAAATAGGACAGACCGTTTTGAAGATCATGGCATCAAAAGAAAATCTTGTATTTGTGACGAGAAAAAATCATTATACAAAAGAACAGTATGACAGGGGATTTCAGATGGATTTCAGTTCTGTCCGGCGAAACGAGACATCGCCTTTGACATATCATAAAACAATGAACTATGGGGATTGTATTCTGGAAAAGAGAAGGGCGGTACAAAGTGGAATAGATGAACGGATCTTTTTAAATACAAGAGGGGAGATCTGCGAGGGAACGACAACGAATATCTTTTTCAGAAAGGCGGAAAAACTGTACACACCGAAAAAGGAATGCGGACTTTTGCCAGGAGTGATGCGCCGCTTTGTCATCAGTGAGACAGACGTGGAGGAGAGTGTGATTTTTCCGGAGCAGATCAAAAAATTTGATGAGTGCTTTGTGACAAATTCATTGATGGGGATCATGCCTGTGCAGTCTTTGGCAGGTCATATTTTTACGGAAAGGACGACGGCGCATCAGCTGCAGAGCGTTTATAAAACAATAGCCAGAAAACCTATTACTTTTAGGTGATCGGTAGTTTACCAGTTTCAATCTGGAGGAAGGCAGTTCTATCTTTTTGCTTAGTAAGGAACCATGAAGACTCTATCTCTTTTTTCTAAGAAAGAAACAGGATTAAAAGAAACCGAACTGCCTTAGGAATAAAAAATAGAAAAAAGAATATGAATAGAATAAAGAACACGGGATGGTATGCAGTTGAAAAGATGGATATGGTTGCTGCTGCTCTGTGCCATGCTGGCAGGATGCTCCAAAAAAGAGGAGGAACCTGAGAGAACTGCTCTGGAATATACGGTTGTGACAGCAGAAAATCTGCCGGAAGAGCTTGCCCAGCTGATTGAAAATCAGAAAGAAAATGAATGCAGGCTGACATATGAGGCGGATGGATATCTGTATATCGTGAGGGGGTATGGAAAGCAGGAGACAGGGGGATATAGCATTTCTGTAGAAGAATGTTCTATGTTGGAAAATACGGTTTATGTAAGCACAACTCTGATAGGACCGGCTCGAAAAAAAGAGATAAAACAAATTGAGTCCTATCCTTTTATTGTCTTAAAAATCAAACAAACCGATAAAGAGGTCAGTTTTGCCTAGGGAGCAGGACGAAAGAAGACAAAAAAGAAAAAGGGGGATTTGAAATGGAATTATTGAAGAAAAAGATTCACATGAACCGTCTGAAATGCCGTGGTGTCAGTCAGATCAGTCTGGAGGAGGATTTTAATGTTCCAGACAGTAAGCCTGATGTGGGAACGATTGTGGAGTCCTCAGGGGAAGTCAGAATGGAGGATTTGAAAGTCAGCACAGGTCAGGTGACAGTAAAAGGCGTACTTTCGATCCATGTACTTTACATTGCCGAGACAAAAGAAAGAGGAGTCAGCCATATGGAGACGACGGTACCTTTTGAGGAGACGATCCGTCTGGAGGGGGCAGAGAGCGGTGACGGTGTACGGCTGAAATGGAATGTGGAAGACTTGAATGTAAGTGTGATCAATTCTAGAAAATTAAGCGGAAAAGCTGTTCTGACTCTGGCCGCATGTATAGAAGAAAATACGGAAGTGATGGCTGCAACCGGAATTCCGTCCGCTGGAAAGATCAGCATGAAGATGAAGCAGGCACAGATTCTTCAGATGAAAAGTCAGAAAAGAGATATTTTGAGAGTGAAAAAGGAGATCCTGCTTCCTTCTAATAAACCAAATATTCAGGAAGTCTTGTGGAGCGATATTCAGCTGAGGGGAGTTCAGGTGAAGCTGCTCGATGGAAAGATTGAGGCGCGAGGAGAGATGCAGATCTTTTTTCTGTATGAACCGGAAGGGGAAAACAGCGCAGCTCAATGGATTGAGACGACCCAGCCATTTCAGGAACAGCTGGAATGCAGCGAATCCCTTCAGAAACTGCTGTCGGATGTGGAAGTCTCCATGGGAAAATACAGTCTGGAAGTCAGAAATGATACAGACGGAGAAGGGCGGATGGTTCAGGCAGATGCCGTTCTGGATCTTGACATTAAACTGTATGAGGAAGAAAACGTTCAGATTTTAGAAGACGTACATACACCGGGAAGACAACTGATTCCGGTTGTGCAGGAGGAGGTCTGCGAAAGTCTGCTGATGAAAAATGTGGCAAGCTGCAAGGCAGTCAATCATGTAAAAATGGAGAACAGTCAGCCTAAAATGCTTCAGATCTGTCATAGCAGGGGAGATGTGAAAGTAGATGAAGTCATTGTCACGGCGGAAGGACTTCGAGCAGAAGGAGCGGTATCTGTCTCCATTTTATACATCACAGCAGACGATGCAAAACCATTTGCCGTGATTCACGGCATTGTGCCGTTCCAGCAGAAAATTGAGGCAGAAGGGATGGACGGATCGTGTAAATATTCGCTGCACGGGGATCTGGAACAGCTGACCGTCTCTATGATGGACAGCGAAGAGATCGAGATGAAGGTGAACGTCAGCTTAAGCGCATTTGTGGTTCAAGAGTATCCGATTGCCTGTATTCAGGAGATCGAAGAGAAAGAACTGGACTGGAAGCGAATCCAAGATCTTCCGAGTATGACAGGATATGTTGTACAGCCTGGGGATACGTTGTGGCAGATTGCAAAAAAATATGACACGACGATGGAAAATATACAGGAAATGAGCGGCCTGGAAACATCTGAAATCAAACCGGGAGACTGCCTGTTCATCGTGAAGATGGTGGACACTGCAGTATAAAAAAGACCTCCGTATTTTTGGCAAACCGAAAAATGTTTCGGCTTATGCAGAAATACGGAGATTTTTTGTCAAAAGCTGCAAAAAATCACAAACTTTACTTTTTTTGGGGAACATGATAGAATAAAAATGTATAATGTACTTTGTATACAATGAAAGGGTTTTGAGAGCATGAGAGAAATCAGAGAAAAAGCATTTGCGAAAATTAATCTTGGTTTGGATGTGATCAGAAGAAGAGAAGATGGGTATCACGAAGTGCGCATGATTATGCAGAATCTTCAGTTGTGTGATCAGATTCGACTGTATCGAACAGAAAAAAAGGGAATAAAAGGGAAATGTAATCTGCCATGGCTGCCTGTAAATGAGAAGAATCTTGTCTATAAAGCGGCGAAACTGATGGCGGATGAATTTAAAATAGAACAAGGCATTTTTATCAGACTGGACAAGAAAATTCCGTCTGCTGCAGGGCTGGCGGGAGGAAGTTCGGATGCGGCAGCCGTCATGAGAGGAATGAATCGAATGTTTGATTTGGGACTGTCAGATGCGGAGCTTGCCGGATATGCAGTCAGAATCGGAGCAGATGTGCCGTACTGTATAAAAGGCGGAACAGCTCTGGCAGAAGGAATCGGGGAGAAGCTCACATTTCTTCCGGCGGCGCCGAAATGTTTTATCTTGCTTGCGAAACCGGATGTGGATGTGTCCACAAAATTCGTGTATACGAATTTAAAAGCAAATGAGCTGAGACATCATCCTGACATTGACAGTCAGATGCAGGCTTTAAAGGAAGGAGACCTCCATGCGCTGGCGTCAAAGATGGAAAATGTGCTGGAAAGTGTTACGGCAGTAAAATACCCTGTCGTGGAGAAAATAAAACAGGATATGATCCGATATGGCGCTCTGAATGCGATGATGAGCGGCAGCGGTCCCACGGTATTTGGACTGTTTGACGATGAGGAGAAATTTCAGTATGCTTACAGCAAAATGAAAGAGAAAAAATGGTGCCGTGATCTTTTTATGACGAAAATAAAATAAAAATAGTAGGAATAGATAGATGGAGGTTTGCATGGGACATGAATTTAACGTTGATATGAATGAATATCTGCCGCTGCGGGATGTCGTGTTTAATACACTTCGTCAGGCAATTTTAAAAGGAGAGCTGAAACCGGGAGAGAGGCTGATGGAAATTCAGCTTGCAAACCGGCTTGGAGTCAGCAGAACTCCTGTCAGAGAAGCAATCCGAAAATTAGAGCTGGAAGGTCTTGTCCTTATGATTCCAAGAAAAGGAGCCGTAGTCGCGGAGATCACCATCAAAGATCTGGAAGATGTACTGGAAGTGCGCGGCGTGCTGGAAATTCTCGCTGTGCAGAATGCCTGCCAGAATATAACGGAGATACAGCTTCAGGAACTGAAAAATGCAGGGATCGAATTTAAACGTGCGCTGATGGGAGAAGATCTGGTGGAATCTGTGCAGGCAGATATCAAGTTTCATGAGATTATTTACGGAGCGACAAACAACCGCAGATTACTGCAGCTTCTGAACAATTTAAGAGAGCAGATGTACCGCTACCGCATGGAATATTTAAAAGACAAGAGAATGCACAAGACATTGGTGGACGAGCATGAGGCCATCCGAAAAGCGCTGAAAAAACACGATCCGGTGAAAGCCGGAAATGCGGTGAAAGTGCATATTGAAAATCAGAGGAAGTGTATTATTGACAGCTTAACTTCTGAGAAAAGCCGTATGGACGAAAAAGTATAAAGCTAAAAAAAAGGGAAAAGATAAGAAGCAGGAGAAAATGGATCTCCTGCTTTTTTTGTTTTATAGGAAATAAAATTTACTATAAAACAAAAACGCTGCGCGAGGATCGGACTGCGGCAGAATGAAAATATGTCGTTCATGCGGTCTGGCGCAGGCGGAGAATGTCGCAAGCGAGATTCTTTCGTCTGAAAATTTCAAAGAAGGAGGTGTGTGTTCATGGGAGATATCTCAAAGGAGCTGGAGAAAAATGAAAAAAGAATCAAGACAATGTGTACAGACTGTGCGGATATTATTCAGAAGAAGATGAAGATCGGAAAAAGAAAGCAGGTAAACTGTCTGCTTGTCTATGTGGAGAGTGCAATCAGCAATCTGATTATGCAGGACTCTGCCCTTGGAAAGTTGCTGACACAGCTGGAGGAGATGGAAGATGAAAAAATTATCCCATCTATAAGTCAAAATGCGTTGGGAATGGCTGATACAGCTGAGTTTTCTGATCTTTCCGGCGGGATGAGCGCAATGCTTGCAGGAAACGCCCTGTTTTTAATAGATGGATATGACAAAGCAATTAAAATCGGCACAAAAGGATATCCCGGACTTGGCGTATCTAAGTCTGAATCAGAAAAAGTACTGCGTGGTTCCAATGAATCTTTTACAGAATCAGAAAAGATAAACAGTGCCCTTATCAGAAAACGTATCCGTGATACGCGGCTGAAAGTAAAAGAAAAACCGGTGGGCCAGCATTCGCATACAATGACAGCGCTTGTGTATTTGGAGGATCTGGCCTATCCAGATCTTGTAAAAAAAATGGAGCAGGAACTGGAATCATTTGAGATTGACGGTGTCATGGACTCGGGAGTGATTGAGCAGGTGACAAAGGAGACGTGGTATTCTCCATTTCCGCAGTATCAGACAACGGAGCGGCCGGATAAGGCGGCGATGGCGATTCTGGAGGGCAGAATTGTTCTGCTCAGTGATAATTCTCCTCAGGCATTGATACTGCCCACGACGTATCATTCATTTTTTCAGACACCGGATGACTATTACAGTCACTTTCTGATGGTGACATTTTTAAGGCTTCTGCGATATGTGGCTGCTTTTCTGGCGATCTCACTGCCTGGACTTTATCTTGCCGTCACAAATTTTCACACTCAGATTTTGCCGACAAATCTGATTCTCTCTCTGTCGATGGCGCGCGAAGGCGTACCATTTCCAGGGGTAGTGGAAGTGATTCTGCTGGAAATTTCATTTGAACTTTTGAGGGAAGCAGGAATCCGTATGCCGGGACAGATCGGCAACACGATAGGAATTGTGGGCGGACTGATTATTGGCCAGGCAGCGGTGACGGCAAACCTTGTCAGCCCGATGGTTGTGATTATCGTGGCGATGACGGCGCTTTGCTCTTTTTCCATTCCAAATGAAGAGTTTGCAGAAGCATGCCGTCTCGTGAAATTTGGCGTGATTTTGTGCTGTAGTTTTTTTGGAATTGCCGGATTTGTATTTGCATGGTTTTTGCTTTTATCCCATCTGGCAAGGCTGAAAAGTTTTGGAATCCCGTATTTAATGCCGTTTGTCAGCGATGAAATCAACGAGATGGCAGGATGGAAGGACAGCGTGATCAAACTCCCGCCATGGATGATAAAGAGAAGACCTGTGTTTACAAGACGGGGAGAGAGAATCCGGTTTCGATGGAAGGAGAAATGACCATGTTTTCAGAAAATCATAAAATCACAGCGCGGCAGGTACAGTGTCTCTTCGTGATCAGCTGGATTGGGAAAATGTGTCTTCTGCTCCCTGAATTCGCCCAGGATACAACAGCCAGAAACTTTGTCATCTGTTTGCTGACAGGTATCGCTTTGACGGTTTTATATGGGATTTTGCTGTATGGGCTTGGAAGGCGCGCCAGATACCATTTTTTTGATTTCATTCAGGAGACAATGGGAACATTTATGCGAAGAGCGATCGGGGCAATGTACTTTTTATCTCTTGCCATTGAGCTGATTTACCTTGTCCGCCTTTTCACAAAGATTGTAAATCAGTATCTTTTGTTCGATCATTCGATGGAAGCACTGATTATTTTGATTGTGATTGCCGGAATTTATGCCTCTGAAACAGGCTTGGAAGAGCAGGGGAGAATGAGTGAAATCCTGTTTCTGCTGATTTTAATTCCCATGTTTTTCATGAGTGTCTTTGCGGCGACGGAGATGAAAATACAGGAAATACAGACATGGCATGATCCGTGGGATTTCTCGATGCTCAAAGCGGCATTTTTTGTATTCACTTCTTTTGGAAGTATCAGTTTAATCCCGTTTCTCGTTCCTCCTCTGAAAAAGAAAAAAGGCGGCAGAAGAAGGATGACGGCGGGGATTGTCATATCGGGAGGCATTGTAGTCATCCTGTACATGATAGGGCTTGGAGTGTTTGGAGAGGAAGGGATTGCATCACTGCCGTGGCCGATTTTGACATTGATGACAAATGTAACGATTCCGGGAGGATTTCTCCAGAGATGGGACGTTGTATTTCTGGCAGTGCTGCTGATGAGTCTGTTCGCAGGAACGGGGATTGGAATGTTTGCGATGAGAACAATGGCTGAAAATCTGATGGAATGCCAGAATAAGAGATGGGTGCCGTATGCATGCGGTCTGCTTGTATGTATCGGAGCCTTTTTGTGCCGGACGTATGAGACGTCTGTGAAACTATATATGATTGCAAACGGATGTATTTTAGCGCCGCTTCTGGCAGTGTGCATGATCGTGCTGGCTGTTCTGTCACAAAAAAAGAAAGAGAGGGGAAAGAAATGAAAAAGGCAGGGGTGATATTGCTGATGTGCGCTCTTTTTTTGACAGGGTGCAGCAATGTGGAACTGGAAAACAGAGATTTCCCCACGGCGGCTGTCGTACTGTGGGAGGACGGACAGCTTGCAGTTTTCTATGCGATACCGGATCTGGAAGGAGAAAAAGGAAGTGACAAAAAGGAAGAAAAACAGGAAGCTGTCCTTACAAAAGGAGATACGATGGATGAGATCGAGAAAAGCTTTCAGTATCAATCAGACAAATATCTGGACATGAGCCATTTAAAGGCAGTCGTTTTTGGAAAAAATCTGATGGAACAGAAAGAAAAATTTCAGGAAGTGCTCAGTTATTTTGAGCAGAAACCAGTGTTTGCCAGAAATATGCTGGTCTTTTCGTGCGAGGAAGAAGACAGGGAGGAGATTCTTGATATGGCGCTGCAGGGCGATACTTCATTTGGATTTTATCTGGAAAATCTGTATAAAAATAATCCGGATATCGGAAAAGAAAAAGAGATGACACTGGGTGATCTGCTGGGAGAGATCAGAAAAGAAAGAGAAGCAGTCCTTCCAGAGATAAAAAAAGACCGTATAGATCTCATACGATGATTAGAAACAAAAAAACAGGGTATCCTTAAAATAGAAAAAGCAAAAAGCCCACATCTTTATGTGTGGGACGGATCGCGTTTATAAATAAGGTGAGAACATTTGTGACTTTAGTCATAAGAGGTTCAAAGATAGAAATGAAACGCACAGGGAGGTCAGAACGTGGAAAAAAGAATACAAAAACGATGGGATCGGTTTTTTATTTTAAGCACAGCGGCAGTGATCTGTTTTCTGTTTTGGGTCATTTTATGCCGCTCGCAGACGCGCGCAGTCGAGACGATGCAGCAAGAAATTGCGAAGGAGATTATCCGTTTTCACGTTCTGGCAAACAGCGACAGCGAGGAAGATCAGGCATTAAAAATGAAAGTAAAAGAAGAAGTATTGAAACTTTTAAAAGAAGAACTGGACGGTATTTCTGATCTGGACGGCACAAGAAAAGCGATTCAAAATCATCTGGAAGACATTAAAAATACAGCTGAAAATGTGATACGCACAGAAGGATATGATTATCCTGTGACGGTGAAGCTGGAGCCGCATGAATTTCCTGTGAAGACATACGGAGACTGCACATTTCCAGCTGGAACGTATGAGGCGCTCAGAGTGTGCATCGGAAAGGCGGAAGGACAGAACTGGTGGTGTGTCGTATTCCCGAACCTGTGCTTTGCTGATACTATTCATGCCGTTGTTCCGGAAAAAGAAAAACAAGAATTAAAAAATATTCTGACAGAAGATGAGTATGATTGTCTGTTTGAAGGGGAAAAGAAGATAAAAATAAAATGGAAATTCTGGAATTAAAAAAAAGACAGTTTTCGCTGAAAACGGATTATGTTTTTCTGCAAAAACTGTCTGCTTTTTATTTTCAGTTTTTTATTTGCGATTCATTGCAGCACGTTTACGCATCGTCGGGTCAAGAATCTTTTTGCGAATTCTTAAACTCTTTGGCGTAACCTCGAGAAGTTCATCATTCTCAATAAAGTCAAGAGCCTGTTCCAGACTTAAGATACGCGGCGGCGTCAGCTTCAGGGCATCATCAGAGCCGGAAGCACGCGTATTTGTCAGATGTTTCATCTTGCAGACATTCAGCTCAATGTCTTCTGCTTTTCCATTCTGACCGATGACCATACCAGCGTAAACTTTCTCACCAGGTCCGATAAATAATGTACCGCGTTCCTGGGCGTTAAACAGACCGTAAGTCACAGATTCTCCAGATTCAAATGCAATCAGAGATCCCTGTTTGCGGTACTGGATATCTCCCTTATATGGGCCGTATCCGTCGAAACTTGTATTTAAAATACCATTTCCTTTTGTGTCTGTCATAAACTCTCCACGGTATCCGATCAGTCCGCGGGCAGGAATAGAAAATTCAAGGCGGGCGGTTCCATTTGGAGAGATGCTCATTCCCTGAAGCTCTCCTTTTCTGAGACTTAATTTTTGAATGACCGTACCGGAGAATTCTTCTGGAACATCGATGTAAGCCAGTTCCATAGGCTCTAACAGTTTGCCGCGCTCATCTTTTTTGTACAGAACTTCTGCTTTGCTGACAGCAAATTCATATCCTTCACGGCGCATATTTTCAATCAGGACAGAAAGATGAAGCTCTCCGCGGCCGGAAACCTTGAACGACTCTGTTGTTTCAGTTTCTTCGACACGAAGGCTGACATCTGTGTTTAATTCACGGAAAAGACGGTCTCTTAAATGTCTGGATGTGACGAATTTTCCTTCTTTTCCGGCGAGTGGACTGTCATTGACGATAAAGTGCATGGCAATTGTAGGCTCGGAAATTTTCTGGAATGGGATCGCCTCAGGAGATTCCAGAGAGCAAAGCGTGTCACCGATATGGAGATCAGAGATACCGGATATTGCGACGATAGAACCGATTGTGGCTTCAGAAACTTCCACTTTATTCAGACCATCGAATTCATACAGCTTGCTGATTTTTACTCTGCGCTGTTTGTCAGGCTCATGATGGTTGACGAGCAGACAATCCTGGTTTACCTTGATGGTACCGCGGTCTACTTTTCCGACTCCGATTCGTCCGACATATTCATTGTAGTCGATTGTGCTGATTAAAACCTGTGTGCCGCCTTCCTGATCGCCTTCCGGCGCTGGAATATAATCTAAGATAGTTTCAAATAAAGGCGTCATATCTTTTGGATCGTCAGCCAGATCTCTGACTGCATATCCTGCCTTTGCGGATGCAAAAATGAACGGGCAGTCAAGCTGTTCATCAGAGGCATCCAGATCCATCAAAAGTTCTAAGACTTCATCGATCACTTCGTTCGGGCGAGCCTCAGGGCGGTCAATTTTATTGATGCAGACAATAACAGGCAGATCAAGATCAAGCGCTCTTTGCAGAACAAATCTGGTCTGCGGCATAGAACCTTCAAATGCATCGACAACAAGGATTACACCGTTTACCATTTTTAAGACACGTTCTACTTCGCCGCCGAAATCTGCGTGTCCAGGAGTGTCGATGATGTTAATTTTTGTATTTTTATAAAAAACAGCAGTATTTTTTGATAAAATCGTAATTCCGCGTTCTCTCTCAATCGCATTAGAGTCCATAACACGGTCGGCAACTTCCTGATTTGCACGGAATACGCCGCTTTGTTTCAGCAATTCATCTACCAGAGTGGTCTTGCCATGATCGACATGGGCGATAATTGCGATATTACGGATGTCTTCTCTTTTCATTTTTTGTTCTTCCTTTTTACAATAACTCTACGAATAAACAATAATTAATAACAACTTTTTTATTCTATCACATTTTGCCCAGATTACAAGCAGAAGTTAAAAGATACAGATTCTTTACAGGGAAAAATGTGTGCGATTCACAAAAAACGATCGAATCAGACATGCATGGTCGAAGCCTGTCTTACGATTCTTGGACAGGAAAGTTCTAATGTGCAAAATGGGAGAATAAACATATTTATAGATCGTCAGGATGTTCGTGAGGAAAGAATGACACCAGAGGTACACGCAAAGGCGGAGTCCAAATGTCCGTTTCAGAACAGACGGCGGATAAAAAAGATACTTTAAAAGCAGAAGGGAGCACATTTTGTTATGGCAGATAAGATTATTGAAAACAACCAGGTTTCGATTGTAGGAGAGATTGTATCCGATTTCATGTTCAGTCATGAAGTGTTTGGAGAAGGGTTTTATATGGTAGATGTGTCCATAAAACGTCTCAGCGCATCAGCAGACCGCATTCCTGTTATGATTTCGGAGAGACTGATCGACGTCACTCAGGATTACAAAGGCGAGTTTATCCAGGTGACAGGACAATTCCGATCCTATAACCGCCATGAGGAAAAGAAAAACAGACTGGTACTGTCCGTCTTTGCAAGAGAAGTGACATTTGTGGAGGAGGAAGATGACAAAGTAAAAAGTAATCAGATCTTTCTCGACGGCTATATCTGTAAGCCTCCGATCTACAGAAAAACGCCTCTTGGAAGGGAAATCGCAGATATGCTGATTGCGGTGAATCGTCCGTATGGCAAATCCGATTATATACCATGTATCAGCTGGGGAAGAAATGCGCGCTTTACATCAGGATTTGAGGTCGGTGGTCATGTGCAGATATGGGGCAGAATCCAGAGCCGTGAATATGTGAAAAAGCTGGAAGGAGAAGTGACAGAGCGGCGCACAGCATATGAAGTTTCCGTAAGCAAAATGGAATATTTGGAATAAAATCTTGCATTATTTTGAGGTATGTAGTAGTATAAGGGCAAAATAGCAGTGGAAATCCAGAACATGATATAGAAAATAAAACAAACGAGCATATGTGAGGTGCATGATGGATAAAGGGTATGTACATATATTTTGCGGAGAGGGAAAAGGAAAAACGACTGCTGCGATTGGTCAGGCAATTCGAGCCGCATCTATGGGAAAAAATGTTTTTATTATTCAGTTCCTGAAAGAAAAACTGAGCGAAGAGATACGGTTTATTGAGAGACTGGAGCCTGAGATTAAGTTGTTTCGTTTTCAGAAAGCAGACTGTGCTTTCAGTAATCTGACGCAGGAAGAACAGGCAGAAGAAGCGCAAAATATACGAAATGGATGGAACTTTGCCAAAAAAGTAATGGTCACACAGGAATGTGATATTTTAATTCTGGATGAGGTGCTTGGACTTATAGAAAAAGGAATTATTACAGAAGAAGAGGTAAAATCGCTTATCACTTCCAGAGATGAAAATATGAGTCTGATTTTGACTGGTATTCCTCGTCAGGAGTCTCTCTGGGAATACGCAGATGCAGTGACGGAGCTGATTCAGAGAAGATAAAAAAAGCAAAAAAAGAGAAGTTGACAAGGGTTTTCAATAATGCTATAGTTATTTTGAAACATTGTATTAAATCTTATTTGCCGTACAGATTACGGCAGTTATAAATTCATGGCGGAGTCTCATGGAATGTTCTGTGAGAGCAGTCAAAAGAGGATGAAAAGTATGCCCTATTGTGCGTATAATATGGTACAAAAATCAAGGGATGCTTCAAGAGCATAAGTAGATAGAGGTCGCGTATTTCATGAGTAGGCAGTCTGATATGGCAGAGATAGAGGAGGACTGGGGAAAGGGAAAAACGCCGAAGGTAGAGGGATTCTGCTTCCTGAAGCCTGGGCACATCGATGAAGAATCGTGTGACTGTCATCAAAATTGTGATGGAGAGCTATCTAAAAGAATAATGATACGGAGAAAATACATGTATTCTTTAGGGGCAGACTTCCGTCTGACCCTGTTTTTTTACTTTATAGGAAATTTCATTTTCTGGTAAAGTAAAAACGCTCCGCGAGGACCGCACTGCGGCGGAATGGAAATATGCCGCTGATGCGGCCTGCCGCAGGCAGAGAATCTTGCAAGTGAGATTCTTTGTTCCTTTTCAGTATTTGACTGCCGCGTGAATGCGGTATGGATAAAACATAGAAAACATACACTTTTATACGACGAGATTCTTTTATGATTTTAAGGAGGAAAAAAGTATGGCAATTTTTACAGGAGCTGGCGTGGCGATTGTGACACCTATGAAAGAAAACGGCGATATCTATTATGAAAAACTGGGAGAATTGATCGAGGAACAGATTGCAGGCGGCACAGATGCCATCATTATTTGCGGTACGACAGGAGAATCTGCATGTATGTCACATGAGGAACATCTGAGTGTGATTGAATATGCAATTAAAAAAGTGAATAAGAGAATTCCGGTAGTTGCCGGGACAGGATCTAATTATACAGAGACAGCAGTTTATCTGTCACAGGAAGCAGAGAAACTGGGAGCAGACGGTCTGCTGGTTGTGACGCCATATTACAATAAGGCGACACAGAAAGGTCTGATTGCGCATTATACAACTATTGCAAATTCAGTAAAACTGCCGATTATCATGTATAATGTTCCAAGCAGAACAGGATGCAACATTCTTCCGGAGACAGCTGTGACACTGGCGAAAAATGTAGAAAATATCGTAGGAATCAAAGAGGCAAGCGGAAATATTTCACAGGTGGCAAAACTGATGCAGCTTGCGGACGGATGTATTGATCTGTACTCTGGAAATGATGATCAGATCGTGCCGATTCTGTCCCTTGGGGGAATCGGTGTCATCTCTGTTCTCTCCAACGTGGCGCCTAGACAGACACATGATATTGTAAAACTGTACATGGAAGGAAAAGTAAAAGAAAGCTGTGAACTTCAGTTGAAAGCGCTGCCTCTTGCGGAGGCGCTGTTCTGTGAAGTGAATCCGATCCCTGTAAAAGCAGCATTGAATCTGATGGGAAAAGAAGCAGGTCCTCTTCGTTCTCCGCTGTGTGAGATTGAGGAAGCTCATGCAGAGATGCTGAAACAGGAACTGATTAAATTTGGAATTGATGTAAAATAAAAAGGGGATAAAAAGAATGGTAAGAGTGATTATGCACGGATGCAACGGTCATATGGGTCAGGTTATAACAGGAATCATAAAGGAAGACTCGGATGCTCAGATCGTGGCAGGGATTGATCTCACAGACAGCAAAGACAATGGATATCCAGTCTTTAAAAGTTTAAAAGAATGTAATGTGGATGCAGATGTTGTGATTGATTTTGCATCTCCGAAGGCAACGGACGCATTGCTTGACTACTGTGAAGAGAAAAAGATGCCGGTCGTATTGTGTACAACGGGACTGAGCGAAGAGCAGACTGTACGGATTGAGGAGATTAGCAAAAAGACGGCTGTGCTGAAATCAGCAAATATGTCTCTTGGGGTGAATACTTTGTTAAAATTGCTCGCAGAGGCAGCAAAAGTTCTGGCTCCGGCTGGATTTGACATGGAAATCGTAGAAAAGCATCACAATCTGAAAGTGGATGCACCGAGCGGAACAGCTCTTGCAATGGCTGACAGTCTGAATGAAGCTCTTGGAAATGAATATCATTATGTATTTGACAGAAGCCAGAACAGACAGAAACGTGACAGCAAAGAGATCGGAATCTCGGCAGTGCGCGGCGGAAACATTGTTGGAGAACATGAGGTGATCTTTGCAGGCATGGATGAGGTGATTGAGTTTAAACATACAGCATACTCAAAAGCTGTATTTGCCAAAGGCGCTGTTCAGGCTGCGAAATATCTGGCGGGAAAACCGGCAGGTTACTATCACATGAGCGATGTAATCAATCAGGAAGCATAGTCAGAGACAATCTGAGACAGGGGAAACAGCAGAATAAATAAGATAGGTATAGAAGGACGATTGCATTTATGTAAACTGCAGTCGTCCTTTTTTGCGATGGAAACATAAAAAATTACCAAAAAACAAAAGATATGAGAATGTGAAAAATAACTAAAAAATATAAAAATAATTTAGGAAATAAGTCAATATACAATATAAAAAGAAAGTGTTAGTATAGGATACATAGAAAAGATGTGGGATACACACGATATAACGAGAATAAAATTCGTCAATATGTTGAAAAATAGTACAACAACAAAAAGAATAACTTTCTGAAACTTTGAAACGGGTTTCAAAAGGATGACGAAAAAAGAGCGGGGGAAAAGTGTGTGCCTTCAAAAAGACAGTGAGAATGGTGTATTTCTTTATTACGGGGGGAAGCACAAAAAAATGAAACCGGTTTCAAAATTATGAAAATATTTTTTGAAATTTTTGAAACCGATTTCAAAAAACAATAAAAATGAAAGCTGGACGTAAAGAGGAGATCGACCCAACACTGCAGTCTAAAAGTTTCAACTACAGGAGGAAAAGAAGTATGAAGAAAAGATTCTTATCAATGCTGCTTGCAGCAGGAATGATGACGAGCGTCATGGCTCCGGCAATGGTAAATGCAGAAGAGACACAGGCAGATGCACCGGTTAAGAGAGCGATTCTCGATACGGATATGGGCTACTTAAACGATGATGCGATTGTAATGTTCATGCTCAGCCAGGCTGACAGTCTTGGAATGTGCGATTTTTTAGGCGTGACGACAGTGGGAGGAAACTCCTGGGTTGCATCTGGAACAACGGCAGCTCTTCGCCAGCTGGAATTAATTGGACGGGAAGACATTCCGGTATATATGGGATGTGATATTCCTTTGATGGGATTTAGAAATATGGAGGCAGAGAGTCAGATTTGGGGAATGCCGGAGTATAGCGGCGCTTACTGGGATTTTTCGACGGGGGATTTCTGCGATGTGTCAGAACGTCCGACTGATTATCTGAATCTTCCGACAGAACCGCGTTACGGATATGCCGAGACACCGGCGCAGGATGAGCATGCAATCGATTTTATTATTGAGCAGGTTCACAAATATCCAGGAGAAGTTACAATTTTCGTGATCGGGGCAGGCACAAATATGGCTTTAGCAGTCCGCAAAGATCCTACTATTGTAGAAGATGCAGCAGGTGTGATCTACATGGGCGGAGCCGTAGATATCCCAGGCAACTCCAGTCCATCCGCTGAGTTTAATTGGTATTATGATCCGGAAGGAATCAAGGTATGTCTGAATTCCGAGTGGAAAGATCAGCTGATTGTTCCAAATGATATCGCAGAAGCTGTTTTCTATACAAAAGAGGAATATGACCGCATTGCAGAAAAACAGGGCAATGAGATTTCTAAACTGATTGTAGAAGGTCAGGCGGGCAGATTTGAAAAAGATCCAAATGCTTCCAGCTTTGTATGGGATGCAATTACAGCTGCTGTATGGCTGAAACCTGAAATTGCAACAGACATTCAGGAACGCTATGTAGATGTAGATACAAATTATGGTCCGAACTATGGACGAGTAGTGAGCTGGTGGACATCCCGCAACCGTGATGTGGAAAAAGGAGAGGGAATGCCGTACGGAGTACAGAAATGCGACGTATTATTTGACATTGACAGAGAAGCGTTCTGGGATTTCTACGTTGATATTTTGACAACAGAGGTAGAATAAAAACTTATCGTATCTGATGTGAGAGGACAAGACTGCGGGCATGACCGGTCAAATACAACGCAGTTTTGAAAAAATCACTTTGAGATAAAAAGAGAAGGGAGATGTATTTATCATGAAAAAAAGATGGTTATCCATGGCACTCGTGACAGGTCTGGTGGGAAGTTTATTTACACCGGCAACGGCTTTTGCGGCATTGGAGGATTACAGTATTGCCACAACAGCAGAAGAGAACAAAGTTATTTTAGACTGTGATATGGGATATTTAGGCGACGATGCCTATTGTATGTTTATCCTGGCACAGGCAGATGCAGCAGGATGGGTTGATTTTCTGGGTGTGACAGCTGTAGGCGGAAATGAAATCTGTGCAACAGGTACGAATGCAATTTTAAATCAGCTTGAAGCAATCGAGCGCACAGATATTCCTGTATACATTGGAACAGACGTGCCGATCATGGGATTCCGTGATCTGGAAAGTGATGCGCCGCTTACCGGCGGTTTCCAGTGGACCGGCGGATATCGCCAGCTGGGAAGCTATGTTGAGCCGACAAACTATCATGATCTTGGAGACCTTCTGGATGAATCCTGGGGCTATTCAAAGACAGAAGCACAGACAGATATGAATGCGGCAGAATTTATGATTCAGCAGGTTCATGAAAATCCGGGAGAAGTGACAATCTTTGCAGTAGGCGCCTGTACAAACGTAGCGCTTGCATGTATGATGGATCCTACATTTGCAGAGAACACGGCAGGCATCATCTACATGGGCGGTGCAGTTGACGTTCCTGGAAACGCAAATGTGGAAGGTGAATTCAACTGGTTCTATGATCCGGAATCTGTTCAGATCTGTTTGAATAATGACTTCCCATATCAGGTTGTGGTTCCTCATGATATCGCATCGAAAGTTCAGATCAAGAAAGACGTATTCGATATGATGGCAGAGAAGAACAATACACCGATCACTCAGTTATTTATGGACCGTGTATATGACAGTTATGTTGAAAATCCGACAAAGAGCAGCTATTGCTGGGATGCAATCACAGCAGGTATCTTCCTTTGCCCTGATCTGATCACAGAAACAGAATTCCGTGATATGGCGATCGACTGCAACAGCTCAAGTTACAGCTATGCAAATGCGGCAACATGGGCAACAGGCGAAGGACCTTATAAATCAAAGAATGTTCAGATTGTATTCAATATTGACAGAGACGAGTTCTGGACATTTGTCACAGATCTTTATGGCACACAATTTTAAGTAGGGAGGGACCGTGATGAAAAAAATAGTAGCAATGCTGGCAATGGCTTCCATGCTTGCAGGATCATGCAGTGTGATGGCAGCAGAAATTGAGACAAAAGCGGAGGCAACAGACGCAGAACGCAATTATAGTCCTGAATCTGGCACAGGCTGGATGTATGCTGATATAAATGGAGAACATGTTGAATTTGAATTTGCAGGTTTTGGAAAAGGACTGACAGGACATACCTATAACTTTAAGGCGGAAGAATATGATCTGGCTGT
This sequence comes from Clostridiales bacterium, assembly GCA_018366495.1. Taxonomy (GTDB): domain Bacteria; phylum Bacillota; class Clostridia; order Lachnospirales; family Lachnospiraceae; genus JAGZHZ01. The sequence continues at coordinate 40,637 of JAGZHZ010000012.1, read as the reverse complement.
CACTTTCAATAAAGAATTGGAAGTAGGTACACAGATGGACGAAAACAGTATCATTCAGATTGAACTGATGAGCAGAGACGAGGCGACTTCTGGATATTATTTTGCAAAGAAGACTGTGAGAGAAAATGTAGACAGCACAGTGATACTGGATCAGAAGACAGAAGAAGGGCTGATGCAGGGCGAATTTGATGTGACGGTATTGTCAGGAAACCGCTATGTAGGCGATGCAAGACCGGGAATGCTTCCGGAATTAGAAATATCAAATGGAGAATTCTGCTTCTGCGAATAAGAGAAAATTTTCCATTCGTTTGTTCTTTATTGTAATATGAAACTCCTAGAATGAAAAAATGCACTTTGTATGTATAAACATACGAGGTGCATTTTTTCATAATCTTTTAGAAAAAAATTTTTCACCAACGCCACAGGGCAGGAAGCCCCTTTCTCTAAGGCGTTCGACGTAGGTCGGGGTAATTGATCTGTTCATCCATGACTTGTTTTTTAAATTAAAATATGGTTTAATTAAAAGCAATGTGTGTTTGGAGATTATAAAAGATTATGCTTTTTCAGAGAAACTCATGATAAGTACCGGCACCATAAAAGCTAAAATCTCCAAATAATCTTATACGAAAATGGAGAGAAAACATATGGTTCTTTTGCGAGATATTGCGAAACTTGCTGGTGTATCCCCGTCGACGGTATCACGAGTGATCAATCATTCAGCTGAAGTAGCAGAGGAAAAGAGACAGCGTGTATTGGATGTGATAAGAGAGACAGGATTTGTGCCGAATGATTTAGCACGGGCTTTTTACAACAATAGTGCAAAAATTATCGGAGTAATCTTTCCGGATATCCGTAATCCTTTTTTTAATGATGTGGTGAGCGCTATCGAAAAAGAGATTTACTGTCAGGGATACCGAATGATGATCTTTTTTGCAAATGGTGAAACAGAAAAACTTCGATCTGTCCTGAATATTCTGGAAATGCTGCAGGCAGAAGGGATTATCTTGATGTCAAATGCAGAAGATGTTCAGGAAGCTTTTAAAAACAGTACAACGCCAGTCGTCGCTTTTGACCGGGAGGCCAGAACAAATAAACAATTTTTATATATTCATTCTGACAACCGTGAAGGAGGAAGAATTGCCACGGAATATATGATTCACTGCGGATGCAGAAATCTGATTCATGTGAGGGGCCCTCAGAGATTTTCAACAGCCAGAGAACGGTTTGCAGGGTACTGTGAGATTTGCAGTCAGTACGGTATAGAGCCGAAAAGCATGGAAGTGGAGTATACGTTTGAAGCCGGACGGGAGGCAGGACGTGAGATCCTAAAATCGTATCCTGAGATAGATGGAATTATAGCGGCAAATGATATTGTAGCGGTGGCGATCATGAAAGAGCTCCAGCGAAAGGGCAAAAAAGTTCCAGATGATATTCAGATCATAGGATTTGATGATATTATCCTTTCGCAGATCATGACTCCCGAACTGACTACAATCAGGCAGCAGGTGAGTGAAATGGGAAAGGCAGCCGTTCGGGCTGTCATCGACCATAAGGATAAAGAAGAAAAATGCGGTGAGATTATTTTTTCAGTAGATCTGATAAAAAGGGAGTTAACCAGAAATTAGAGAACATAAAACAGCTTTAAGGAAGGAACTCTGACTTCTATGAGTCGGGAGAGTTCACTCCAGTCAAAAAATATGCATGATTTTCTGAAACGACAAGTCGTTTTTCAGAAGACCATGCATATTTTTTGCGATAAATGTCAGAAAAAATGGAAAAGAAACACAAATTCATCACAGACTCATCATAAAAATTTCACAAAATTTCTTTATGATTTTTTTATGAAATGCAAATATGAAACAGAGGAGTGGTAACGTGATTGAGGTCAGAAATCTGGTAAAACGATATGGCAGCCATACGGCGGTTGACCATTTGAGTTTTACAGTAGAGAAAGGTCAGATTTATGGTTTTTTAGGTCCCAATGGAGCAGGAAAATCGACGACGATGAACATCATGACAGGATATCTTGGAGCGACAGAAGGTGAAGTGTTGATTGATGGTCATAACATTTTGGAAGAACCTGAGAAAGCGAAACAAAGTATTGGATATCTGCCGGAAATTCCGCCGCTTTACACGGATATGAAAGTGGGAGAATATTTAAAATTTGTAGCAGAGCTGAAGAAAATCGAGCGAAATAAACAGAGAGATGCGATTCAGAAAGTGATTGCGATGACGAAGCTGCAAGACGTGGAAAATCGACTGATTCGGAACCTGTCAAAGGGATATCGTCAGAGAGTAGGGCTTGCCCAGGCAATCATAGGATTTCCTGATATCATTATTTTAGATGAGCCTACCGTCGGTCTTGACCCGAAACAGATTATCGAGATACGGGAGCTGATTAAGGAACTGGCAAAAGACCATACCATCATTTTAAGTTCTCATATTCTGGCGGAAATCAGTGCAGTCTGCGACCATATCATGATTATCTCAGGTGGGAAACTGATTGCCAGCGATACACCTGAAAATCTGGAAAAGCAGATGTCAGATGCGGGAACTTTATATTTAGAGGTAAAGACCCGAAAAGAAAATGTGCAGGAAATGCTTTCGGAAATACAGGGACTTGGAAAATGGAGCGTGGAAGAAAAAGAATCCTCCTGTTTAGTTACGATTCAGGAGGGAAAAAATAAAGATCCCAGAGAAGAATTATTCTATGCGTGTGCGCAGGCGAATTATCCGATTTTGACGATGCAGTATAAGAAAGCATCTCTGGAGGAAGTCTTCCTTGAACTGACAGAGGCGGCAAAAAAAGGAGCAGAGAAATCGAAATATCTTCGCCACTTTGGTATGTCTGGCAGGAAAAAAGAACAGATCGAGGAGGAGACAGACAAAGATGAAAGCAGTTTATAAAAGAGAATTAAAGTCTTATTTTGATTCGATGATCGGATATATTTTTATCGCTTTTCTGGTAGCCATGAATGGAATTTATTTCCTCTATTATAATATGCTGGTGGGATATCCGTACTATTCTTATGTCCTTGGAGCGATGGAATTTATCATTTTGATGGCAATTCCAGTTCTGACAATGAAATGTCTTTCAGACGAAAGGAGAAGTAAGACAGATCAGCTTCTCTTGACCTCTCCAGTGAGCCTTCCTAAAATTATTTTAGGAAAATATCTGGCGATGGAAACGGTATTTGCAATTCCGATGGCAATTTTCTGCCTCTGCCCTCTGATTATTAAGGCGAATGGAACAGCATATCTGAGAGAAGATTTTGCAAGTATTTTTGCATTTTTTATGATGGGAAGTGTCTTCATAGCGATTGGAATGTTCATTTCTTCACTGACAGAAAGTCAGATTATTTCAGCAGTAGGAACGTTTGGAATTGTTCTGGTGATTTATTTATGGCCTGGAATTTCCAGTATGCTTCCATCATTTTTGACTGATAATTTTATCACAGATCTGCTTCCGAATTATACGGTAACAGGCGTTATGGACAGCTTTACTTCCTACCATTTATTTGACATTGGCGGACTTGTTTTTTATATATCGTTAATCTTTTTATTTTTATTTTTCACGATTCAGTCCGTGCAGAAAAGACGATGGAGTTAGGAGGGAAGCAGCGTGGAAAATTCAAATAAAACAAAGAAAAAAGCAAGTATAAAATGGAAAAACGGGTCATACAGCCTTGGAATTATTGCGGTAATGATTGTGATTGTAATTATCATCAATCTGATTGTGGCAAAACTGCCTTCTGATATAAGAGAAATTGACATCAGCACAAACCAGATCTATTCGATTGGGAATACGACGAAAGAAGTTTTAAACAATCTGGATCAGGATGTAGAGATTATTATTCTGGCGGAAGAAGGGAAAATTGACCAGAGAATTGAACAGCTGATTGACAATTATACAGCATCATCGAAACATATCAAAAAGACCGTGATCGACCCTGTCCTTCATCCTTCTGCTCTGACGGAATATGATACGACAGCGAACAATGTAGTGGTAAAGTGTGAAGCAACAGGAAAACAGCGTGTGATCGGTTTCGGAGAGATGATTCTGTATGACCAGATGTCCTATTACTATTATGGTCAATATAAAGAAACGGAGTTTGACGGCGAGGGTCAGATTACAAGCGCTGTCTCATACGTTTCTCAAAAAGAGGGGAATAAATTATATACAACAGAAGGACATGGAGAGGCAGAATTTTCAGGAACGATCACCGATCTGATCAGCAAGGGAAATATTGAGACAGCTTCCGTCAATCTGCTGACAGAAGGAAAGGTACCGGAGGACTGTGATCTTCTGACGGTCTATGCCCCGGAAAGCGATCTGGCAGACGACGAAAAAGAGATGATTTTATCTTATCTGCAGGACGGCGGAAAAGCGATGATTATTCTTGGATCACAGACAGAAAAACTTCCAAATTTGGAAGCTGTGATGAATCAGTATGGATTAAATCTGGCTGAGGGATATATCGCCGATACACAGAGATTTTATCAGAACAGCTATTACAGCATCTTCCCTGTACTTGATACAACAAATGAAATCTGCAGCGGAATGAAAGAAGACAGTCTTGCTCTTGTATTGAATTCAAGAGGTATGACAGTACAGGAAAATCTCAGAGAAGGACTGAGCGTAGAAGAATTCATGACGACGTCAGAAGCAGGATATGCAGTGGATGACAAAGGAAATAAGACACAGGGAACGTATGTGATTGGAGCGGTCGCTGAAGAGGAAATTGCAGATGCAACTGCAGCCGATGCGACACCGTCTGATGCAGGAAGTGATTCAGCAGATAAATCACGCCTGACTGTGATCAGTGCAGGAAGTCTGATTCAGTCTCAAATTACAGATTCTTTTGCAAATCTTGCCAACACAGATATCTTTATGAATGCAGTGACGGCAAATTTTGATGAGACAGAAAATATTTCAATACCGGCAAAGAGCCTGGAAATCACATATAATACAGTCACAAATCCAAATACATGGGGAATGATCTTTATTGGTCTGATTCCGATTGGACTGATAGCGACAGGACTGGTGATCTGGATCAGAAGAAAAAGAGCATAGGAGGAAGGAGAGATGAGCAAAAAGAAAAATTTGATTGCATTATTGGTTGTATTGGCTGCACTGGCAGCAGTATATTTCGGAGTGACGGCCTACAGTGATTACGCAGCACAGAAAAAAGAGAAACAGGAGCAGGCAGAGTCAGAAGAAAACAGAATATGGGTGACAGACCTTGATCAAGTAAAAGAGATTTCTTATGACAATGGGACGGCACAGCTTGCTTTTGTGAAAGAAGATGAGAAATGGAAATACAAAGAAGCAGAAGATTTTCCGCTGGAACAGTCTTACCTGACGAGTTTGGAAGAGACAGTTTCTCATCTGGAGGCGACGAGAAGACTGGAAGGAGGAGATAAACTGGAGGCATATGGTTTATCAGAACCACAGGCGACTGTGACCGTGACAGATGGAGCCGGAAACAAAACAACCCTGAATATCGGAAACAGCGTCAACAGTGAATACTATCTGCTGGTTGAAGGTGAAGAGGTTCCCTATACAGTAGGAAGCAGTCTGTATAATGAGATCCAGAATGACCTGTATGATATGATTGAAATGGAAGAATTTCCAGATTTGACAGAGGAAAATATTTTATCTGTGGAGATCAAAAATGAATCTGGAAATTATACGTTGGAAAAAGCAGAAGCTGCCGCAGCCACTCCATCTGATGCAACTGCAGAGGATGCGGAAAATGAGTCGGAGAATGAGACAGAAAAAGAGTATGAATGGTATGTGAAAACAGAGGGCAAGAAAACAAAGATTTCTGATGAATCCCTGTGCGACACATTGCTGAGCAATCTGTACGGACTGACATTTGAGCGATGTGAAAACTATAAAGGGAATGAAACAGAATTAAAGGAGAGCGGACTGGATAAAGAGAAGACATCCTTTACCGTCATCTATACAGATGAAGAAGGAAAAACGGCAGAATATACGGTGATTGTCGGAAACAAAAAGAACGTAGAAGAGGAGGCGGATTCTGGATATTATGCAAGGCTGAGTACGTCGGAGGCAATAAATATCCTGAGTGAGACAGCCGTTGAGAATATTACAGGACACAAAGCAGACGAGTTTTTGAAATAAGATATGAAGAAAGGCTGTGGGATCTGAAACGCATCTCCACAGCCTTTTTATGCTATATACGTTTTAAAGCTTTGCATACGTCATTATATCTTGATTTGCCAATAGGGACTTTATCATTGGTGGCGGTGGTTACATAGTAGCGCTGTATTTCAACAATATAAATAGGATTTACAAGCCAGCTCTTATGGATCTGCATTAAAAATGGAAGCTGTGTAAGAAGCTGATTCAGACTTTGGCGCACATCAAATTTTCGGCTTCCGGTATAGATCGTTGCAATGTGATAGATGATATGGATATAGATAATCTCGGAAGGAGATATGTAATGGATACTGCCATTGATATCCTTTATCAGAATATGGTTTTGGGGAGAAGTACGGTTTTTCTCAGCATTCTGCATATATTCAAACCAACGTATATGACGTTGTTTTGAATTCTGAATATTTCCCTCTAAAGGAACATCTCTTGCCATGGTACAATGCAGGTGCAGAAGTTTAAAATCTTCTCCTGTATACTTCCACACAAATGTAGCCCGCTGTCTTGTATAGAGGTAAGTGATTTCATCTTTCCAGGCGGATGCAGAAAAACATCCGTGGACAATCCATATACTTTTTTCATGGAACAGGATATTATACTCTTCGTCAAATACCTGCGCCGCAATTTCTCCCTGCTCTTCTTTTGTGATTTCTAAAAAATGATCTATTCCCCGCGCGTACTGGAATTCATAGGAGCCGATCCAGACAAAATCAGGGTCCAGTAATTTAACAAAACTGTCCATATCTCTGTCAAAGTAAGCATGAAAGACGAAACTGGACTTCTGGATTAAGATCTGATTGAAATCAGTCATATTTTTGGAATATTCTTTCGCCATAAGATACCTCCGAATTTTGATATATTCTTATTATATCAAAAGTTGTATTCCTATACAGGATGATTATTTCCCGTTCAGGAAATAGTATTGATAAATAAATGGAAGTAGATTATAGTAAAACTACAATAAAAATAAAACCAAGAAAACAGCAGACATAGAAAGAAATATTTTTAACCTTCGCAGATTATAGAAAAAAAGCAGAAATATCTGACAATTTGCAGAAAAAAATAGAGAAATAAAAAAATTGTGCGGGGGGGGGTAAAATATGCTATAATAAAAAACAAATATGTTTTGCAAATTTCTGCGAAGAAGGGGAAAATAGATGGAATGTGATCTAAAAGAAAAGGTCTGCAGAATTGGGATCTGCGATAAGAATGCTTTGGAGATTCAAAACGGAATCAATATTTTGAATCAGTGGCTGAGTGAAAACAGGGAAAAGTATCCGAATTTAAGATTTAAAATTTATGGTTTTTCGACAGGAGCTGAAGTCTGTGAATATTTGGATGATGCAGGAAATACACTTCAGATTTTATTTCAGGATATTAAGATGAAAAAGGACGAAGGAATTCAGACAGCACAGGAGATAGCAGATAAGAACAAAAAAGTAATCTTAGTATTCTTGACAGATTATATTCAGGGGAATCTTGAGGGAGAGATGTGGGGGCAAAATTTCTTTTGCGTGAAACGCAATCTGCATGAGTGGATGCCTAAAATTATTGATTATCTGGGGCACTTTCAAAAGCAGCAGGAGAGAAAAAATTTTGAATGGGAATGGAGACAGATGAAAAAAAGTCTGCCCATAAAAAATATTCTGTATTGTGAGAGAGACATGCGTGTGACTCACATATATCATAAGAATGGGAAAGAGAGGTGCGGTTTTAAATTGAGTGAGATGGAGGAAATTTTGAACCAGAGCAGAGAAGTGTTCTGTAGATGTCATAACAGTTTTCTGGTAAATCTGTATCATGTGGAGAGCATTAAGGGAAACAATCTCTATATGAAAGATGAAAAAATTATTCCGATCAGCCGTTCTCATAAAAAAGAAACTTTAGAAAAATATAATATCTGGTTAAGGGACGATCTATAAGAATGGGAAAAGAGATAAGATCCGAACTGTACAGCAAACAAGAAAGAAACAGCATAATATGGGGGGAATTTGGTTTTTCCATATTATGCTGTTGATTTTTTATCATTCAGTCGCCAGAAAGCGGATGAGCTTTAAAAGTGAAAGAATTTGTATATGTGAACTACCCATCACCTAAAGGTAGTGGGTTTTCTGGCTAAAAATTTATAAAATTTTAGCTCCTGACTTTATCCAGTAAAAGTTGACTATGGATTCCTGTTCTGACTTTTCATTTCTTTTTTTTCCTATTATAATAGAACTATAAAAAAGACCGGTGCCACAGATCCGGTCTCAAAGAAAGGGAATATCTTATGTATACAGTTGGAATTGATCTTGGTTCTACCACTGTCTGTGCTGTCGTTGCCGAGACAGTGACAGGCAAGCTTTTATTTTCAAAATCCGTGCCGAACAGCGCTGCACTACCTTCCGTTCATCATTTTGAACATCTTCAGGACCCTTCTGTTTTACTTCAGATCTGTGAAGATCTTTTAAATCTTTGCCTGAAAGATTATCCTGTGCCTGTCAGCATTGGAATCACGGGACAGATGCACGGTATTTTATATCTCGATTCTGCCGGGAACCCGCTTTCCCCTCTCTACACATGGCAGGATCAAAGCGGTAACGAAGCATTTGCCTCTTCTTCCTATGCAGAAGCTGTATCAGAGCTGACCGGATATCACATCTCTTCTGGTTTCGGCATAGCGACCTGCTTTTTTCATCTGAAAAATGAAAGAATTCCAGAGCATACTTCCGTTTTCTGCACAATCGGAGACTTTGTCGCAATGAAGCTGTGCGGACGCTCCTCACCGCTTCTTCATCCATCTATGGCCGCCAGTCTTGGGGCATTTGACCTTGAAAAAAATGCATTCGATACGGAAGCGCTCTCCAGAGCTGGTATCCCTCTGACACTGCTTCCGCGCGTTGCACTTTCTGAAAAAGAATTGGGGATTCATTCCTCTGGAACGAGTGTAACTCTTGCGATTGGAGACAACCAGGCAAGCTACTATGGTTCATGCCAGCTTCCAGGCACTCTCCTCATCAACATTGGCACAGGAGGACAGCTTTCACTTGCCATCCAGGAGCTTCCTTCTTTTCTTCCAGAAGGCTTAGAAGTGCGTCCTTATCTCAATCATTCATGGCTTTTAACCGCTTCCAGTCTCTGTGCCGGATCAGCCTACGCTCTTTTGAAAAACTTTTTCATGGAACTTCTGAAAGAATTTTCTGCTGATGTGCCATCTGATCCATATACCATTATAAATAAAATGGCAGAGGCAGGAGCTTCCTCTTCAAAAATTCCAGTGACTGACACACGATTTCTCGGAAGCCGGACAGATCCAAAAAGCAGCGGAACAATTTCTGGTCTGACTTTTGATTCTTTTCATCCTTCTTCTCTTGTCTACAGTGTTTTAAAAGGAATCTGTGAAGAATTATATCAATTTTATGAACAATTTCCTGCTGCGCATCGGACAGGACTTCGTCTTATGGGAAGTGGAAATGGTCTCCGTAAAAATCCTCTTCTTCAGACATTATTTTCTGAACGTTTTCAAATGCCTCTTTCCATGACTCCGTTTGAGGAAGAAGCTGCCTATGGCTGTGCGCTCTACGCATTTGATCTTGCATCTGGAACGTTCTTTTTTGCATAAACTTTCCGATCATTTAAGACTTCGGGCTTTCATCTCGGTTATTTATATCCGAGATGAAAGCTCGTTTTATTTATTGAAATGAGGCTACCGCAATCCCACTGGCTTTAGACGGTGGGTCAAGGTAGCCAAAAGTAAAAAAGGAAGGAATTCGCATACTGAAATCCGTAGCGTAAATTCCAAAACACTTATGGTAGGCTAGGGACTAGCCGAACCTAACGCTTGTGGACACGGCATAAGACTAGGCAATACCGTTTCGTATTAGCCAAGCAGTGGTGGTTGAAGCAAAAAGCTCGGTTACTTGTAGCCGAGTAGTTCACTTCATAGAAACAGACGATGCTGCTATGCGTAATCATTAAGAGAAAGCCATCCTTAATGGCTGGAAAAATGGATCAAATAGAGATACAATAGAACAGAACATAAAAAAGACAGGAGTGAAAAAATGAAAGAGAGAATAAGAAAAGCAACAGTGTTCTTACAGATGATGTGTATGATGCTGATGACAGCAATCTTCCTCATGATGCCTCAGCATGTCTGTGCAGAGGGAGAACAGCTTCGAGTGGAATTTTTAGACGTAGGACAGGGAAATGCAGTGCTGCTCGAATCGCAGGGACATTATGTTTTGATCGACGGAGGAGACAGAGAGACGTCTTCCTTTGTTGTCAGCTATCTGCAAGAACAAGGGATTGACACATTTGACTATGTTGTGGCTTCTCATTTTGATTCGGATCATCTGGCAGGACTGATCGGTGTGCTGCATCAATTTGGCGTCAATCAGATTTTGACACCGGACTATGAAGGAGATACAAAATTATATCAGTCTTTTGAGGAGGCAGTCAGACAATATCAGGTCATGGAAATTCATCCTCAACAGGAGGAAGTGTATTCATTTGGAACGGCTCAGATGGAAATTTTAGGTCCCGTTTACTACGGTCACAGTGATGGAAATGAAGATTCTATCTGTATCCGTGTAACAAATGGAGAAAACAGTTTCCTGATCTGCGGCGACATCGGGGAGGACACGGAGACAGAGCTGGTGCATACAGGTGTTGATGTGAGTGCAGATGTATATCTGCTGAATCATCATGGCTCAAATACGTCAAGCACACAGGAATTTCTGGATCTTGTCCAGCCTTCCTATGCGGTGATCAGCTGCGGAACCAGAAATTCTTACGGTCATCCGGGGACGGAAACAATGGCAAGAATAGAAAATCTGGGAATTCCGACATACAGGACGGACCGGCAGGGAACGATCCGTGTGGAAAGCGACGGGACACAACTGTTTTGGGAACAGGAACCATGCAATGATTTTACTCCGGGAGACCAGGCGGAAGAGACGATTCAGCAAGAGGCAGGTCAGGAAAATCTGTATATCTTAAATACAAGATCCATGAAATTTCATCTGCCGTCATGCAATGCAGTAAATAAAATGAAAGAGAAAAACCGTCAGGAATATACAGGAAGCAGAGATGCGCTGATTCAACAAGGATACAGTCCGTGCGGAACGTGTCATCCGTAAAAGGTCAGTAACATAAACTGCGGCAGCCTTCAGAAACCAGATAGAATTCTGAATGGCTGCCGCAGTTTTGTCTAGTGAATGGTGATCGCATAACTGCTGTTAAATATTTCCTGTGACAGCAGTTTGATAATATTTTCTTTCTTGGAGATATCATCTGTAAATCCAAAGTCATCACATCGTCCGATCCATGGTTCCAGACAAATGTAAGGAGCGCCCGGCAGAGACCAGATTCCAAAGTTTGGGAATCCTTTGCAGGACAACGAGACATAAGGGGTACCGTCCGGATAGCCAATTGCGACCCAATCAAACTGATTATCATCAAAAATCAGAGCATCATTGTCAAATAGATTTGCAGTAATCGCAGCACGCCCGTGGTCGAGCGGAAGAGCGTATACTTTTTTTCTTGAAGCTGTCCCTGTTCCAGGCTCAACCAGAAGATAATTCAGATGGTCTGCCTTCGTCTGAAACAGCAGGCAATAGTCGGTTTGTTTTGTATCTGGAAGAATCGGAACACGGAAAGCAGGATGACCGCCGATTGTGAAATACATCGTATCTTGTCCTGAATTTTTTACTTCCCAGATAATGGAAATATTTTTATCAGATAAGCGGTGCGTGACAGTGAGCGTGAAATCAAAAGGTAAATACGCTCTTGTTTCTTCTGTGGAAACGAGACGATGCGTGATGGAATCTTTTGTTTTTTCAATGCAGGAAAAATCCATATCGCGCGCGAAGCCGTGCTGACGTGTTCGGAATATCTTTCCATTATAATGACATTCATCGTTGAAATACTTTCCTACATGAGGGAATAAAAGCGGGGCGTGGCGGTTCCAGAATGCAGCATCAGCCTGCCATAGAACTTCACGTTCTTTTTCTTTGTCATAAATACTGATCAGCTCAGCGCCATGATCAGAGACTGTGATAGACATCACATGATTTTCAAGCGTATGATTCATAAAAAAACCTCCTGTTCTGTTCATTATATTTCTATTTTAACACGGATTGTACATAATGGGAAAGCGTTGAACAAAAAGTAAAATTCTGGTATGATGAGGAAAGACGAAAATAATCGAAAGTAAAGAAATGGAGGAAAAGAAATGAGGATTAAGAAAGAAGACTGGTTTACAATTCCAAACATTATGGGGTATATCAGAATTTTATTGATTCCTGTGTTTGCGTGGGTTTATCTTCATGCCGAATCACAGAGCGATTATTATATCGCAGCAGGAATTATCGGACTTTCAGGGCTGACAGATTTATTTGATGGAAAAATAGCAAGAAAGTTTAATATGGTGACAGAACTTGGAAAATTTTTAGATCCCCTCGCAGACAAGCTTACACTAGGAGTTTTGATCCTTTGTATGAGCACACGGTTTAATGGAATGAAAGCTTTGATTATATTATTTTTAATCAAGGAGGGATTTATGGCTGTTATGGGGGGATTGATGCTGTGGCATAACGGCAGAAAATTAGATGGGGCAAAATGGTTTGGAAAAGTATGTACAGCATTTTCTTATGTAACCGTCTTTTTGCTGATGTTGTTTCCCCAGCTCCCGGATATGGCAGTTAACAGTTTGATGATTGCGTGCGGCATTATCATGGCAGGGACACTGCTTTTATATGGAAAAGTATTCTATGAAATGTGGAAATTGGAAAGAAAATAATTATTGACATATTCTAATAACAGGTCTATAATTGCTATTAACATATGATAATAAAAAAGGAGATCTCGAATGGCAAGACCAAATAAAAGCAAGAGAGTCTGGCGTCTGCCTCTTTATCCGGAGTTTTTGACAAAGGGCAGGGAAACGGCAGCGAACAAGATGATCTTAAGTGTAGAAGAATTTGAGACATTGCGCCTTCTCGACTATCTGGGAATGACACAGGAAGAATGTGCAGGACAAATGAAGGTAGGGCGTGCCACCGTTCAGAATCTTTATACGGAAGCAAGAAAAAAAGTAGCACGTTTTTTGGTGGAAGGGACAAGCCTTTTAATCGAAGGCGGAAATTATGAGCTTTCACCGTTGGAGGGCGGCACAGGAGAGATCGCAGAGAAAGGGGATTTTCAAATGAAAATAGCAGTAACATATCAGGATGGAATGGTTTTTCAGCATTTTGGACACACAGAACAGTTTAAAATTTATACAGTAGAGAACGGCAGTATTGTATCTGCTGACGTAGTAGATACAAACGGTCAGGGTCATGGAGCGCTTGCAGGATTTTTAAAAGAAAATGGAATTGACACTTTGATCTGCGGCGGAATCGGCGGCGGAGCCAGAAATGCACTGGCTGAAGCAGGAATTGAATTATTCCCAGGAGCAGCAGGAAATGCAGATGAGCAGGTGGAATCTTTCCTGGCAGGAAAATTGTCATACAACCCGAATACACGCTGCTCTCATCATGACCATGAACATGGTGAAGGCCATAAATGCGGCGATCATGGATGCGGAAATCACGGCGGTCACTGCGGAACAGAAAAATAAAATTCGGAAAAATAAAAAGACGAAGACGGAGAAACTCCCTGTTATTCTCGATAGAGTGATCTATTGAGAATGACAGGGAGTTTTTATTTTTTACTGAAAAACAGAAAAAATTTGAGGATATCACATGGACGGCGGGATTAGATAGTGCAGTTTATTCGTCCCATCCGTCCGTAAAACGGATATTTACAGAGATATTGCGTACAATATCTCCCTCCTGAAGATCCATATCACATTCATCGGAGATAGAAGGAAGAGCGCCTTCCTCAGAGAGCTCAACGGAAATCCAGTCATATGCAGCTTCGTTTGCCTTATCAATGGCATCATCTAATGTATCGCCTTCAGCATAGCAGCATTCGAGATCTGGAAAGAAGGCTTTAAATGTTCCAGATTCTGTTTTTCTAAAAACTGCAGGATATATAAATTTCATAGGTATCTCCTTTTTACGAAAATAATAGAAACACAGGTGGAAATCTTATCAGAATATGAGATGTTGACACTCCCCATAGCTAAAGAAAGGGGGGTATGACACATTTGATAAAATAAAAATAAGAAATCCGCTGGTTTCTGCTCTATTATATCCATTTTTTTTACAGAACACAAGAAGAGTATGATAAAATATAAAAATAAGAAAATAAGGGGGGATTTTTATGGCTATTGTAAAAGAAGGACCGACATTAGAACTGATGTGGAATATTATACGAGGCAGAACAGAGGGAATCAGTAAGGTGACATTTTTTCCTCAAAAACCGGATTTTCCTGAACAGATTCCATATGAACAGCCGCTGCCGCGCTCTACGCCGGAAAAAGAAGGGGTATCTTCTTCCAGAATCAGAGAAATGATAGATGCTTTGGCGCAGAAAAAAACACTTCACCTTCATAGTGTGATGGTCTTAAAAAATGGAAAGGTAATCGGGGAGGCTAGTTTTTATCCATATCAGGCAGAGCTATGGCACGCCGCATATTCCATGGGAAAAAGTGTGGTATCTATGGCAATCGGATTTTTGATTCAGGAAGAGAAGATTACACTGGACACAAAGGTTGCAGATCTGTTTAAAAAAGATCTCAATTTTATCAGCCTGTTAAAATTAAAAAACTTGACAGTAGAGCATCTTCTGACAATGACAAGCGGCGTTGCCTTTAATGAGACAGGGGCGATCTCTGGAAATGACTGGGTTAAGAGTTTTCTGGAGGCTCCGATGCACCATGAGCCGGGGGAGTTCTTTGAATATAACAGCATGAATACATATGTGCTTTCTGCCATTGTGACGGAGGTGACAGGAGAGACGCTTGTCGATTATCTGAAACCGCGCTTGTTTGAACCGCTTGGAATCACGAGAATTTTCTGGGAGAAATGTCCGAGAGGAATCAACAAAGGAGGATGGGGACTGTTTCTTGGCATTGAGGATATGGCGAAACTGGGACAGCTCTATCTGCAGAAGGGCGAATGGAACGGCACGCAGATTCTTTCGGAAGAATGGGTGCAGGAGTCGATCACGAAGAAATCAGATCCACCTGCTGACACAGGATTTGTCGGATATGGATATCAGATCTGGATGGGAAAAAGAGAAGAGAGCTTTACCTTTAATGGGATGATGGGACAGAACGTATTTGTATATCCTGATATTCAGATGATTGTCGCGACCACAGGGGGAAATGAAGAGTTTTTCAACAGCAATGTGATGCAGGAAATTTTAGAATCGTATCTGCCAAAGCCGGATCAGACAAGTGGACAGCTTCCGGAGAATCTCAGAGAATATAACAAATTAAAGGATTTGGAATGGAATCTCTCCAATCCGTGTAGCAGGGGAAAAAAGATAAAGCGGGGAGGCTGGAAAAGAAAAAGAGAGGAAAATGATCCGTGGATAAAAAAAGCCAGAGAGCTGGATGGAAAACGATATCAGCTGTCGGCGGCACATATCGGTCTGTTTCCTCTGATGGGGCAAGTTTTCCACAACAATTATACAGAAGGAATCAGAGAGATTGGATTTTCTATGAAAGAAGGAAAGCTGATCTTGTCTGTTCTGGAAGGAGAGCAGGAGAAAAAAATCCAGCTGGGCGCGGAAAAAGCAGAAATTCAGAATCTTGACCTGAATGGGGAGATTTACCGCATTGCGGCAGAAGGCAGATTCAGCACGGATGAAGACGGAAAAGAAGTGCTGACGATTGTTCTGTCTTATCTGGAGGATGCAATCAAAAGAATTTTTAAAGTAGTTTTTCATGGAGATCAAATTGAACTGCGTGCATCGGAGGTTCCAGGAAAATCTATTATCCTGAACGGAATCTCCATGGTCACGGCAGGGTTTATGGATCACCCTATTCTAAAAAAAATACGGGAAAAAGGAAGCGTAGATATCATCCGCCTGCTTCTGGAAAGTGCGATTGAGCCAAAGACAGAGGGAAAAGAAAAGATAGAACAGGAAGAAGAAAACGCAGAAAAACAGAACAAAACAGTATTGTAAAAAATTTATTGCTTTTTACAGAGTAAGTGTGTATAATCAAAATAGAAAAGGTTGGATTTTCTTAAATTAACGAAGAAAGAGGTAGTTGAAGATGGCAAAAATTGATTTAACTAAGTATGGTATTACCGGAACAACAGAGATTGTATATAATCCTTCTTATGACTTATTATTCGAAGAAGAAACAAAACCTGACCTGGAAGGATTCGAAAAAGGACAGGAAAGCGAACTTGGCGCAGTAAATGTTATGACTGGTATCTATACAGGACGTTCGCCAAAAGATAAGTTCATTGTAATGGACGAAAACTCAAAAGACACTGTATGGTGGACTTCTGACGAATATAAAAATGATAACCATCCAGCATCCCAGGAAGCTTGGGATACAGTAAAAGCAATTGCATTAAAAGAACTTTCCAACAAGAGACTCTTCGTTGTAGACGCATTCTGCGGAGCAAATGCAGATACACGCATGGCAATTCGTTTTATCGTGGAAGTTGCATGGCAGGCACATTTCGTAAAGAATATGTTCATCCAGCCTACAGAGGAAGAGCTTGAAAACTTTGAGCCAGATTTCATTGTTTACAATGCTTCTAAAGCAAAAGTTGAAAACTATAAAGAATTAGGTCTGAATTCAGAGACAGCAGCTATGTTTAATATCACAAGCCGTGAGCAGGTTATCGTAAATACATGGTACGGCGGAGAAATGAAAAAAGGTATGTTCTCTATGATGAACTACTATCTGCCTCTGAAAGGAATTGCTTCCATGCACTGTTCAGCAAACACAGATATGAACGGTGAAAATACAGCAATCTTCTTCGGACTTTCCGGAACAGGAAAAACTACACTGTCAACAGATCCAAAACGTCTTCTGATCGGTGATGACGAGCACGGATGGGACGACAACGGTGTATTTAACTTTGAAGGCGGATGCTATGCAAAAGTTATCAACCTGGATAAAGAATCTGAACCAGATATCTACAATGCAATCAAGAGAAACGCTCTTCTTGAGAACGTAACTCTGGACGCAGAAGGAAAGATCGACTTTACAGATAAGAGTGTAACAGAAAATACTCGTGTATCTTATCCAATCGACCACATCGAGAAAATCGTTCGTCCTGTTTCTGCAGCACCAGCAGCAAAGAATGTAATCTTCTTATCAGCAGATGCGTTCGGTGTACTTCCTCCAGTATCCGTTCTGACACCAGAACAGACACAGTATTACTTCCTGTCTGGTTTCACAGCTAAACTGGCTGGTACAGAGCGTGGAATCACAGAGCCTACACCAACATTCTCCGCATGCTTTGGACAGGCATTCCTTGAGCTGCATCCTACAAAATATGCAGAAGAACTGGTTAAGAGAATGGAAATGAGCGGTGCAAAAGCATACCTCGTAAATACAGGATGGAACGGAACAGGAAAACGTATCTCCATCAAAGACACTCGTGGTATCATCGATGCAATCCTGAACGGAGATATCTTAAATGCACCTACAAAGAAGATCCCATTCTTCAACTTTGAAGTTCCAACAGAACTTCCAGGTGTAGATACAAACATTCTGGACCCACGCAATACATATGCAGACGCTTCAGAATGGGAGACAAAAGCAAAAGATTTAGCAGAAAGATTTATCAAAAACTTTGCTAAATATGAAGGAAATGAAGCAGGAAAAGCTTTAGTTCCAGCTGGTCCACAGTTATAAGAAAAATACTTGTCTTAGAACAAGGCGCAAGAGAGCCGCATTCCCGAAAGAGGATGCGGCTCTTATTTTTTTGCAGGATTTTTGTGAGAAAACAGGGACAGCTCTCAGTTTTTTGGGATGCCGTTGTACAAAAGTAGTTCACAAGATGTAAAAATAGTGTATAATAAAAAAGAACAGATAAAATCTGATCAACTAAAAACAAGTAAACGGGGAGCTTGCAGAGAGCAGGCTGAGAGTAAGCTGGATTGCTTTGACCCATAACCTGATTTGGATAATGCCAACGTAGGGAGCTCATATAAGAAGACGTTGTGAATCTGTATGTATCAGGATATTCACAACGTTTTTTATTTTTCCGGCCGCTGTCCAAAATCTGAAGAGAAAGGAAAAACGATGTTAGGAAATTGTATTGAAGAAGTAAGAAGAACCATGCCGTTAGTGCATAATATCACAAACTATGTGACGGTAAATGATGTGGCAAACGTATTGCTTGCATGTGGAGGAAGCCCGATTATGTCGGATGAACCGGAGGAGGTAGCTGACATCACATCCATTTGCGGAGGATTAAATATTAATATTGGAACATTGAATAAGCGGTCGGTTGAGGCTATGAAAATTGCAGGCAGAAAAGCGGCAGAATCAGGTCATGCGATTTTACTTGATCCGGTTGGCGCAGGAGCAAGCGCACTGCGCACAGATACAGCAGTTGAACTGATGAAATACATTCCGTTTACAGCAATTCGAGGAAATATTTCTGAGATTAAAACTTTAGCATTTGGAAGCGGAACGACAAGAGGTGTGGATGCAGACGTCGCTGACGCAGTGACAGAAGAAAATCTAGAGAGCGCTGTCGGATTTGTGAAGGAATTTGCACAGAAGACGGGAAGCATCATAGCTGTGACAGGGGCGATTGATCTGGTCAGCGATGGTCAGAAATGTTATGTAATTCGCAATGGACGAAAAGAAATGGGGAAAATTACAGGAACCGGATGTCAGCTTTCCGGAATGATGACAGCATTTATCACTGCAAATCCAGAACATAAATTGGAAGCAGCCGCAGCTGCTGTCTGCACAATGGGATTGGCTGGAGAGATTGGATGGAGCAGGATGCAGCCAGGGGACGGCAACGCATCCTATCGCGTGAAGATTATTGACGCCATTTATCATATGGATGGAAAAACATTGGAAGAAGGAGCAAAATATGAAGTGCAGTAAAGAAAGTTTATTATTATATGCAGTTACGGACAGAAGCTGGCTCCGTGGAGAGACTTTATATCAGCAGGTGGAAAAAGCTTTGAAGGGAGGAAGCACATTTATTCAGCTTCGTGAAAAGAACCTAGATATGGAAGCATTTTTAAAAGAAGCAGAACAGATTAAAGAATTGTGCGCAAAGTATAACGTTCCATTTGTAATCAATGACAATGTGGAGATAGCTGCAGCAATCGGGGCAGATGGAGTCCATGTAGGACAGAGTGATATGGAAGCCGGGGATGTGCGGAAGAAACTGGGCGAGGATAAGATTATCGGAGTATCTGCCCAGACAGTAGAGCAAGCTCTGCTTGCCGAAAAAAATGGAGCAGATTATCTCGGCGTAGGCGCTGTATTTCACACAGGATCAAAGGCGGATGCGCAGGATGTCAGCCATGAGACATTGAAAGCCATTTGTAAAGCGGTTCATATTCCGGTGATTGCAATCGGAGGAATTGGAAAAGAAAATGTGATGCAGCTTGCACATACAGGAATCTGTGGAATTGCAGTAATCAGCGCTATTTTTGCCCAGCAGGATATTGAGGCAGCCACAAAAGAACTGAAAGAGAAGACGAAAGAGATGGTAGAATCAGAATGAAGGGAGTAATCTTTGATGTAGATGGAACCCTTTTAGACTCTATGGAAATATGGGATCATGCTGCCAAATGGTATCTGCAGAGAGAAGGCATCACAGCCGAGGATAATTTGAATGATATTTTATTTTCAATGACTATGATGGAAGGCGCCGAGTATGTCAGAAAGACGTATGGGCTGAAAAAAAATTCAAAAGAGATTATTGACGGAGTCAATGAGATTGTACTGGAATTTTACAGAGATAAAGCACAGGCAAAAAAAGGGGTAATGGAGCTTCTGAAAAAATTCCAAAGTCAAAATATAAAGATGGCAGTTGCCACATCCGCAGAGCGTTTTCTGGTAGAGGCAGCATTTGAAAGACTGGGATTCCTGAAATATTTTGAACGAATTTTTACTTGCTCTGAGGTGGGCGCTGGAAAAAATGATCCGAAAATTTTTTTGGAGGCAAGTAAATTTTTAGGGACGGCTGCTGAAGATACATGGGTTTTTGAAGATGGTCTGTATGCAGTCAGAACAGCAAAACAAGCTGGATTTCATACAGTCGGAATTTATGATCCGGCGAGCTGCAAAGATCAGGAAAAACTTAGAAAAGAGGCGGATATTTATCTGGAAAATCTAAAAGAATGGACGGAAAAATATAGAGAATACGGTACAAAATATAATGTATAAAAAATATGGTAAAAAATCATAATATCTGTGAAAAATTATAGTATAATATTGTAAAAATAATAAAGTATGGAAAAAATACATAAAATAATAGCGTAAAAAAACTTTATTTTATGCAAAAATTCTGCTATAATAGAAAAATGTAAGGGATCGGGGAAAGAAAGATCAAATAGTATAAACTAAAAAAGATGTGTTTTTATACAAACAAAAGTCTTTAAGTTACCAGGAGGAGGTTCAATTATGGGAAAGACAATTTCAAGAAGAGACTTTTTGAAAGCCACGGCAGCCAGTACATTGGGAATTGCTGTATTAGGTGCAACAGGAATTTCAGCGGGGGCTGAAGAGGCGACAGGGGCAGATGGCAAAGCAGGATTAGCGCCGGTATTCGATGGATATGGCAGCAAGTATGAGTATGGACATTTTACTGTGGAAGCAAGCGTTATTGATGCAAACAGCGAGGAGATGAATCCGAACGCTTCCTTTAGCGTATATCATATTATGGATTACACGGAAGCTGTCCCATATGCAGACAGTATGGCGACGAACGGTGCAACAAATGACAATAACACAGCAAGTATGTATGTGATCACTTCAGGAAAAGAAGCGTTGCTGATTGATATGGGAAATGGCTCTGCATCGACAGCAGCACATTTTGGGGAAGATGCTGAAGATAAAGCGGTATTAGAGAAGATTGACACGGAATATCGTGATCTTGTTTTATCGCTTGCAGGAGACCGTACTTTAAAAATAGCAATTACTCATAAACATGGAGATCATGTAGGATTTTCAACTGCACTTGCAGGAAAAGGTTATACTGTTTTCTTCCCGGAAGGAGACGTGGATGATAAAATCAAAGAACGTTTTGCAGAATATGATTTTCAGACATTCGTTCCAGGAGAGTATCAGATTCCAGTAGGAGATATCACAGTAGATACGATTTTATGTCCGGGACATACAAATGCTTCCACAATCTTTGTTATTGCCACACCTGTGATTACATATAATTATGGAGCAACAAATGCGACAGCTTCTTATATTGCCCTGAGCGGCGATGCAATCGGATCAGGTTCAAGCGTATGGATTTTCAGTGTGGAAGGTTTAAATCAGCTGAATGAAGGAATCGACGCTGTAGTTGAAAAATTAGAGAGTTATACAGCATATGATGCCGGATTGGGCGCAGGGGAAGAGACAGGAGCTAAAATATTGTTTTTAGGCGGCCATGGATGGCAGTATGTAAACCGTTTTGGAGTAATGAACATGGACATTGAGTATGCAAAGAGTATGCAGAATTTGATTCATGTACTTTCAGACGGAGATAAATGGCAGTACGACGGAGTGGACGGACTGACGATGGAAGATTGGATGAAACGTGGATATGTAGCGCTGAAAGCAGTAGGAAATGCGGGACGCTATACAAGTTATTTTGGAACAACGTTGACATCAGCAGCAGCAATCACAGGTCCTCTCGATGCAATGCGCGAGTATGCAGGAATTTTATCGGAGGAATAAAAAAGAAAATTTCAGAGAACAGTCAATGGGACAGACGTGTTTTTTTCTTGCAGAGTGTAATCTGAAGTAAAAGCGCAAACGCTGATGGCAGTCAGCGGGGAGAAATTTTATTGAAAAAAAGATAAAATTTTATCATAATGCGTTTCTATGCAGGGGAAGGCATCAGTTTTTCAAACGACTGATGTCTTCCCTTTTTAAGTTATATACCGTTGTCATAAGCGGAGAAACGGAGATTTCTATGAAAATTGGTCTTCAGGAATTGGTTGTTATCTTTATCGTAGCGCTGATTGTACTTGGCCCTGATAAATTACCGTACTATGCACAAAAATTGGGACAGGCAATGAAACAGTTCAAGAAATATACGGCAGAGGCGACAAAGGACATTCGTGAAAATATTGTAGAGCCGCTGGAGGAAGCCAAGCGGCCTTTGAAAGAGGCGATGGAGCCGATAAATGATTTGAACAAAGAGATTAACAAAAATGTAAATGGAATAAAGAAACCATTTGCAGATCTTGGAAAACCTGTGGAAAATCGCGATACAGACAAGAATGAAAAGACGCAGGAAGAGAAAGAAGAAGCAAGTGGGGCAGAGAGCGAAGAGCCTGTCTCTGATAAAGAGATTCAGGGGATACAAGAAACAGTAAAAATTTATCAGGAGGAATGTTAAAATGAAAATTGGAACTACAGAATTACTTGTCATTTTAGTGATTGTCATGCTGCTGTTTGGACCTACACAGCTTCCAAAACTGACCAGAATGTTTGGAAAAAGTGTAAAAAGTTTCCGAAAGGGAATGTCTGAGGAAGATGAGACAGATACTTCATCCGGCAAAGCAGAATAAACATGAAGAGAAAGAAATCATCTGAAAAAAATATGACTTTGTCCGGTCATTTGCGTGAGCTGAGAAGACGTGTGATTATCTGTGTCATCTGTCTGGTTGTCTCATTTTTTATCGGGTTGAATTTTGCGCCGGAACTTGTGGCAATCTTGACCGGAATAGGGGAACAATATGGATACACTTATATTTTTATTGCACCTCAGGAGCTGTTGATGCAGTATTTTTCAGTTGCAATGCTTGCGTCTGTCTGTATTACTCTTCCAATTCTTGTATATCAGATCTGGGCGTTCGTGCGTCCGGGACTGCGCAGGAATGAGAACATTTTACTTATCGCAGCGCTGATTTTTGGTCTGATCTGCTTTGTGCTGGGCGTTTTATTTGCATATAAGATTATGATGCCGTTTATGTTATATTTCCTGATGGATTTAAGTGCAGGAAGCGAGATTGCAGCGTCGATCAGTGTGCAGAGCTATATGTCGTTTGTGCTGAGTACGTTCATGATATTTGGAATTATTTTTGAATTGCCTGTCATGTCCGTATTATTGACGCAGCTTGGATTTTTGAAAGTAACATGGATGAAAAAAGGCAGAAAATTTGTCATCATTGCAATTTTTTTCATTGCAGCAGTCATTACACCTCCAGATATAGTATCGCAGATCATGGTTGCAATTCCAGTGCTGGGATTGTATGAGCTGAGTATTGTTATCTGTACTCTTTTGATGAAACTAAGAGAGAGAAGCCATAGAAAAGATGAAGAAGAATAGACAGGTATTTTCGGGTTAAAACAGATTATAGTGAAAAAGAAAAAAGAAAAACCATAAAATTTTTATGGCGGAGACACCGCAGTCACGAAGAAGCAGCATATCGTGACTGCGGTGTTCTTTTTGAACAGTATTAAGAGGGATTCATTGTAAAATAAAAAAAAATACGATATACTATGTTCAAAATATCAATTTTCCGTCACGAAAATATGGTGGAAGACGGATGGCGGTACTGATAGAATTTGTACAAAAAAATATGAAAGAAGAAACGAGGAATTATTATTGAAATCAAAGACAATGCGGGCTGTACTGCAGGCTCTCTCCTACGGAAATATCGAAGTGGAGGGGGCGAGGCGTCTGGCTGATTTAAAAAAACTGGACCCAATGCGAATTTTTGTGAAAAAACTGGATGCTGAGGTTTACAATGGAGATCATCAGATACCGATTCGCCTGTATTTTCCATCAGAGGAGGCGATGAAGAGAGGGACAGGAAAGGGGCATACGCTTCCGATACTGCTCTTTTTTCATGGAGGAGGATGGGTCACAGAGAGTGTGGAGAATTATGATCGGGTGTGTGCACAGATGGCAAAAGCGACAGGTCAGATTGTGGCGTCTGTGGAATATCGTCTTGCTCCGGAATACCGTTTTCCAACGGGACTATATGACTGCTATGAGGCTGCAAAAGCGCTGTACACGAATAAGTTTTTGCTGAATACAGATCCGGGTCAGATTACGATCATGGGAGACAGCGCCGGAGGAAACCTTGCGGCAGCTGTCTGCACAATGGCAAAAAATACAAGAGAATTTTTTCCGAAAAGGCAGATTTTAATTTATCCGGCGCTGAATAATTGTTATACAGAGGAGTCCCCGTTTGTCTCTGTCCGTGAAAATGGAGAAAGTTATCTTTTGACAAGTGTGAAAATGGAAGATTATCTGAATCTGTATCAAAGTACGCAGGAGGATCGGAGAAATCCATATTTTGCCCCTATTTTAGAACAGGATTTAAGAGGGATGCCGGATACATTGATTTTGACTGCAGAATTTGATCCTCTCAGGGACGAGGGGGAGGCATATGGAAAAAAACTTCAGGAAGCTGGAAATTATGCAGAAGTGCATCGAATCAGAGAAGCGCTTCATGGATATTTTGCTCTTGGAATTAAATTTTTTCATGTGGAGGAAAGCTTTTACTATATCAATCAGTTTTTAAGAAGGGAGGCAGAACCGTGTCAGTCTCAGGACATTCACAATGGAGAAAATTAGATAATGCAGCGCTTGCATTTCCAGCTGTTACAGGAAAGAATGATACAAGGGTATTTCGATTTTACTGTAAATTGAAAGAAGATATCAACGGAGAGTTTTTACAGGAAGCGCTTGAGCAGACAATCAGAAAATATCCTCTGTATCAAGCGGTGCTGAGAAAAGGATTATTCTGGTTTTATCTGGAACAGAGAGCGATTCCAGCGACTGTAAAAATGGAAGACCGTCCTCCGTGCAGTAAGATTTATATTCCAGATAAAAAGAGCCTTTTATTTCAAGTGTCTTATGAAAAAAAGCGAATTAATTTTGAGGTTTTTCATGCGCTGACAGATGGAACGGGAGCAATGAAATTTTTGAAGGAATTAGTAAAAAATTATCTCATCTGCGCCCATACGAATGTACAGTTTCCGGAGCTGCCAGATGAAGAAGAGGCGACAGGAAAAGATCAGGAAGAAGATAGTTTTTCACAGTATTATTCTGAAAAAATACCACGGTTAAAAGAGAAAAAAGAGACTGCTGCAAGAATCCCCGGAAGACGATTGCCGCAGGAAGAAATGCATATCACAGAGGCAGTAATCTCAGTGAAGGAGACGCTGGAAAAATCAAGAAAATATGGGGTATCTCTGACTGTATTCCTGACAGCTGTGATGCTGTGTGCGATTCATGAAGAGATGCCAAGAGAAAAAATGGGAAAGTGGATCAGCTTGATGGTTCCTGTCAATCTGCGCAATTATTTTCCTTCTCAGTCTATGACAAATTTTTTTGGATGGATTGAGGTTGGATATCATTTTCAGGAACAGACAACATTTGAAGATGTGCTGTCTGATGTAAAGAGTCAGTTTACAAAGGAGCTGACAAAAGAGCGGGTTGGAATGAGAATGAATGACTGGGTGAGACTGGAGAAAAATTTTTTCCTGCGGATTGTCCCTCTGGAGCTGAAGACATTATTTCTTCAGATTGGCGCAAATTTCGGCGGTAAGAGTATCACAGCTGTGTTTTCAAATATCGGTGTCATCCGTATGCCAAAAGCATATGAAGACTATATTGAACGGTTTGGAATCTTTACGAGTACAGGAGGATTTCAACTGTGCACCTGTTCTTTTAAGGATCAGCTTGTTTTGGGATTTACATCAAAAATTCCAAGTACAAATATAGAACGAAATTTCTTTAACATTTTAAGGCAGCAGGGAGTGGCCTGTGCAGAAGAAGAAAATGAGTTTCCGGGTTATAAAAGAGAGCAGAAAGAGACAGGAAAAAAGATTTTTCAGATTTTTTCATTTCTTTGTATTGCACTTGCAGTAGTGAGCGGTATGATAGATTATATTTTGGATGGAGCAGTCAGCTATGCTGGCTTTGTGGCGTCAGGATGCTTCTGCACATGGCTCGTCGTGGCGGTAGGATATAAAAAGCGGAGAAATCTGCTGAAAAATAGTATGTGGCAGTTGATTCTCATTTCAGTGATTGCATTTTTATGGGATTATTATACAGGATATCAGGGATGGGCGGCAGATTTTGTGATTCCGCTTGCCTCCATTGCAGTATTGTGCTCTGTTCCTGTCATTGCCAAAATACGTCATCTGGAACAGGAAGAATATCTGTTTTACTTTGTCCAGATCAGCGTATTTGGAATGCTTCCATTTTTGCTGCTTCTGCTGGGGGTGGTGAAACGGTCCTATCCGTCTGTTATCTGCTCTGGGGTCAGTTTTTTAAGTCTGATCTGGATTATGATATTTCGAGGAAAAGAGCTGTCACAGGAAGTGCATAAAAAATTTAGAATGTAAGGAAAAATATAGAAATACAGGAAAGAATATAAAATAGAGATAAGATAGGAATAAAAAGCATTGCAAAGCAGATGGAAAATCATTCGTTATTGACGGACGTAAGCTTAAATCCATAAATCAGTGGTTTAATAAAGAAAATGCACGTTTACAATCCATAAAGGATAAACAGCATTTAGGCAAGAAAGCTACCAACCGGCAAAAAGCAATCGCAAGAGACCGCAGCAACAAAGTCAATGACTATATGAATAAGACAGCTGGCAAACTTATCAATTCAATGGAAGGCAAGAAAAAGCCGAAAATAGAAAAAAGTTTTACTGTTTTTTAACCGAAATAATACGAAACACGGATAGTATTTTCTGAGATAAATGATTATGATATGGGTGTAATATAAAACACATATCAATCAGCTGATATGGACTTATATAGTCCAACTATGTGAAAAATCGTACATTTTAAAGACATCATTTTTATAAAAATTTATGATGAAACAGCATCAGAAATAGGAAACAGAGATTGTATTTTAAACCGTATTTTTTGGTGAAAGGAAAACAGATTATGAGACAGAAAAAGAAGATGATAAGACAACGGATGATAAAAACAACGAGTTCGCTGATTTGTATGGCAGCACTTATAATGGGAGGAATTCCATTTGTGGCGGAGGCGGCTTCCGAAGAGGGAAATGAAAATGGCGGCGTATTGACATATGAAGAAGCAGATGAGCTTTTGAATGAGACAGCAGGAAAATCGTTGTCACAGATTGTACTGGAATACGGTGTCAGCAATTATTCCTATGATACGATTGATTTGTGCGGCGGAAACTCCCATATGCAGGGAATCTGTGTGGATGACGAGATGGAGTATCTGTATTTTTCTTATACAAGTTCTCTTGCGAAGGTAGATATGAAAACAGGGGAAGTTGTAGGATCGGTCGGGGGTTTTGGAGAGGGCAGCTTTGGAACACCTGGCGGAGCGCATCTGGGAGATCTGGCATATTACGATGGGAAAATCTATGGTTCTCTGGAATATAAAGAACCGGGAAAAAAGTTTTTCATCGCTGCATTTGATGAAGATAATATAACAGAGACGGGAATGGATATAAAAGATATGCCGGAAGGCGTTGACGGCATCCTTCTGAAAGAACCAACGGAAGATTTCCGTGATCCGTTGAATGACTATGAAGAGATCGTCTCCGAAAATACAACTGATACAGAAAAATCAGATGGGTTTGCAGAAAATGAACAAAATTTGGGACATAAGTTTGGATGTTCTGGAATTGACGGCGTTGCATTCGGGCATATGCCGGGAGATGAAAGTGGAAAGACATATCTGTTTGTAGCTTATGGAATCTATGGATGGGAGGACAGATATGACAATAATTATAACGTTATTCAGGTCTATGATCCAGATGATTTTCATACAGAAGAGTCCCGTGGAAAATGCCTGCGTCGGTTCACATATGAGAGAGGAATTTCAAGCGATGTAGATGTAGAAGGCGGCGAATATCTGGAGGCGTACGATACTCTTTATGTATGGACAGGAACGACAAATTATGGATGTCAGAACCTGGATGTAGATCGAGATACGGGAGACCTTGTTTTATATACTTATGAGAATACAAAGACAGGATGGACAGACAAGACACTGTATGTCATTGATGGCGAAAAAAAACCGGTTCTGGAAGAGCTGGAAGTAGGGCAGAGCAATACTGCAAATAAT
The DNA here is from genome assembly GCA_018366495.1 of Clostridiales bacterium. Lineage (GTDB taxonomy): Bacteria > Bacillota > Clostridia > Lachnospirales > Lachnospiraceae > JAGZHZ01. Next base: position 12,339 of record JAGZHZ010000012.1, on the reverse strand, counting down.
AAAGAGGCTTTGGAAAAAGCAGAATATTATAAAATTGATACCGACGATGACGGCATAGCAGACTCTTATCCTTTGGTAAAACATGCCGTTTTGAAATGTATCTGCGGAAATGACTGTCAGGAACAGGAATGGGGTGATACGGGAAAGAGTGCTATGATCTGCGGCGCTGTGATACCGGGAAAAGCTACATTTGGAATTACATCTCTGGATCAGGGATACTATCTTGTATCGAATGGTGAAACAGGCGCGGATCTGTACAGACGTGATGAAAATTATAACTATATGAGAATGACGGTATCTGCCGCTTTGGAACAGGCAATCGCAGATACTGAAAAAATAGAAAAAGCAGGATATACAGATGATTCCTGGGAGGCAGTACAACGTGCCGCAGAGGAAGCAGAAAAGCTGAAAGATATACAGGAAACAGAGATGAAAGAAACAATGATAAAAAATAGTGCAGATGCAGCTGAGGCTATTGCCCGAATCAATGAAGCGCTTGCACAGTTAAATACGGGAAACAAATAAAAAAATAAGTAAAAAAACAAAAATCTGATAAGTCCCATTTCTTTTTTGAGAAATGGGATTTATTATTTAAAAAATTTTATGGAACAGATCAAAAAAATCTGAGGGCAGAGTAATAAGATGTGTTTCGCTATATCTTCTTTTAAAGAATATTGCATGAAAATACTGAAATTGTATGAAAACGGTTTCAAAATAAAAATATAATTGAAAAATTAAGGTGTTATAAAAATAATTCTGAATAATAATGCATAAAAATAAGAAAAATAATGGAATTATATTTATAAAAATAAAAAGACTGAAAAATATAGTATAAATAAAATATTATTAAAAATATACAAAAATATAAAATAAAATTCGGAAAATATGTCAATATACAATGAGAATATAAAATGATAGTATAGGAATCATAGAAAACATGTAAGAATTTTGAGGGAATCGGAAGTAAAAATGTAGATATTGAAAATGAATAATGAGCAGATTAATTTGCATAAAAGTAAAAGAAGTTGCTGTTTTTTGAAACCGGTTTCAAAAAGACTTTCATGAAGACGTAACTAAAAACAAAAATACGATTTAAAAATCGGGGTATCATGATCTCAAAAACAATATAGTACATTCATGAACATTTTTGACCGGACCTTTTGCATGGATACTATATTGCATGGAGAAAGCAAAAAGAAAGGAGAAACTCTATGAAAAAGAAACTTTTATCAATGGCGCTTGCCACAGGTCTTATGGGAACATTATTGACACCTGCAACGGCTTTTGCAGCTTTGGACGATTATAATATTGTCACGAACGCTGAGACAAACAAAGTTATTTTTGATACGGATATGGGATATTTCGGAGATGATACATACGCTCTGTTTATCTTACTGCAGGCAGATGCAGCAGGCTGGATTGATCTGGCAGGAATCACTTCTGTTGGCGGCAATGTGACAGTGGCAGAAGGAACAACAGCAATCTTAAACCAGCTAGAGGCAGTTGGACGTGAAGATGTTCCAGTATACATAGGAACAGATATACCATTTATGGGCCTGCATGACGATGCCACAATCGCAGCAAATGGATTGAAACGAATCAAGAGCATGCAGAAAGTACTCGATTATGGCAATACCATTTCCTATGATAATTTAGGAGATCTGGAAGATGAAACATGGGGATATAGTTCATTGAAACCAGAAGAAAAACCAGCATGGGAATTTATGGTAGAAGAAGTAAATGAACATCCGGGCGAAGTGACGATTATGGCTGTTGGAGCCTGCACAAACGTAGCAATGGCGATTATGAGCGATCCTACATTCGCAGAAAAAACAGCTGGTATTTATTACATGGGCGGTGCGATTGACGTACCTGGAAATGATACACCATGCGCAGAGCGCAACTGGTATTACGATCCTGAATCCGTAGATATTTGTCTGCGCGCAAACTTCCCGAAACAGGTTATCGTTCCTCATGATATTTCTTACAATCAGAAATTGACAAAGGATCTGGTAGAACATATCGTTGAAACAGGGGATACAGTATACAATAATCTGATTGAAGAGCACGCATATCCAAAATTTGCCGAAGATCCAGAGCGCAAACAGAGCTTATGGGATGCGCAGGTTCCAGGAATATTCCTTTGTCCAGATCTGATTTCAAAGACAGATGTAAGAGATGTAGCAATGGTGACCGATATGGGATACGCATATGGCGAGTCTGTGGCATGGCCGGAAGGAACAGGTCCAGAGGGATCAACAACATGTACAATCGTCTATGATGTGGATGGAGAAGCTTACTGGAATTTTGTGGCTGATCTGTACAGCACAGATTTCTCGGCAGCTGAATAGATAAAAAAATAGCTTTTATACCTCAATAAAAGGATACAGGTTTTGTATTGCATCATGATTTTCTTAATGTATTTTTTAAAACTTCCTCATTGAAAAATGATTCCGTGGCAAGCGGGTTTTCTGCAAAATAAGTTCATTTCCCCTTTTTATTTGCAAACGACAGAGAACAGTTTCCACGGAATCATTTTTAAAAAAATTGAGGTGGAAAAAGAAAGGATTGGTGGAACAGAATGAAAAAAAGAAAATTTGTAATGATGGCAATAGGAACGGCTGCTGTATTTGGAATGACTGCAGGAACAGTTTCAGCACAAGAACAAACGCCATATGTACAGTATGAGTATGCCTGGCCTGAACCAGGTCAGGAGATAGCTAATATTATCTATGATACCGATATTGCTGATGATGTGGATGATGCGGGAGGACTTGCCATGCTTCATGCTTATGCAGATGAAGGAAAGGCAAACTTGCTGGCGGTTGTTGCTGACAGTTCCTGTATTTATGGTGTTTCCTGTGCCGAGGCAATTAATATTTATTACGGCCGCCCGGATATCCCTGTGGGAACTTACAAGGGGGATTCTGAAGTGACACCCGAAAGCTATACCTATTGTAAACCAGTAACCATGAAATATCAGACTACCTTACGGGATGGAAATGATGCGCGGGATGCTGTAGATGTGTATCGTGAAGTGCTGGCAGCCCAGCCGGATGGCAGTGTAACAATTGTTTCTGTAGGCTTTCTTACTAATCTAACGGAACTTTTGAATTCGCAGCCTGATGAATATAGTGATCTGGATGGTGTGGAATTGGTTCGCCAAAAAGTAAAACTTATAAGCTGTATGGGCGGAAACTTTCAGGATTTTAATTCGGCCGAATATAACTTCAGCTGTGATCCTGATGCAGCGCAGCAGGTAGTAGCTAATTGTCCTGTTCCAATCATGTTCAGCGGCTTTGAGATAGGAATCAATCTGGACGTAGGTGAACGCAGGTACGAAATGGCACAGGATGATCCGGTACGGTTAAGCTATGACCTGTACCTTACAGATGATACGGGACTGGCAACCCGGTGGAGCTGGGATCTTTCAGCGGTCCTTTACGCTGTGGAAGGACTGGGTGATTATTGGTCCATGGAACGGGGCGATGTATCCGTTTTAGAAGATGGAAGAACCACTTTTGAGAAAAATGAAAAGACTGGAGCACGGGCATTTCTTGTAGCAAAGGCAGACGAAACTCAGGTAGAGGCAAGGCTCAATCAGGTAATGATTTCTGCAGAAAAAAATAATCCTAATGAAGAAAAAGTTGTTTGCCTAGAGGATAAAAACGGCAGGATTATGCGTTATGGAGCAAATGGTGAGACCTGGGGCATATGGGATAGCGATCAGCTGGTAAGCTATGCCAGCAAGCCAGGTGCCTATATGACACTGGATTTTGAAGGCGTTGGATTTGATCTCTATGGCGGTGTAGATGCAGATCAGGGTATGCTGTCAGTGCAGCTGGATGGTCAGGAGGTTTCTATTATTGATACCTATGCAGAAAAACGAGTTGGCAGTAAATGCCTATATTCTGTCAGAGAACTGGAACCAGGAAAACATACCTTAAAATTGGTGATTTCCGAAGAAAAAAACGTGGACAGTACAGACAGTATTGTACGTATCGATGCAATTAAACTTCATAAATAAAAAGATAGTATAGAATGTTTGAGAGCCATTTATCATTTCAGATAAGTGGCTCTTTTTACTATGCCGATAAAATTTTGTTCCACAGATTCAGAAAAAAATGTAAAATAAAAATTACAAATGTCATATATAATTGACATTACGGAGGAGAAAGAATATAATAAAAGCAGATAGAACACAGAGGATAATATGAGTAAGCGAAAATGAAAAATTTAAAATTAAAGATGATAAGAATGGAAAAGGGGCTTTCACAGATTGATCTGGCAAAGAAAACGGGAGTGACGAGACAGACTATAGGAATGATTGAAGCGGGAGATTATAATCCGTCATTGAAACTTTGTATTGCGATCTGTCGTGAATTAGGAAAAACTTTAGACGAGTTGTTTTGGGAGGATTAGGCTGTGAAAAAATATCTTGATGAACGCCAGGAACAGATTATAAACCATATAGGTTCCATTGCTTTTCTGGCGATATTTACAATCTGTGCAGTCAGCATTATAGTCCAGATGATATTCTTTGGTGGAGACTTAAAAAGTGTTGCAGGAGAAACTGTGGCAATGACAGGCGGGGGAATCGTTTATATTCTTTTAAGTGTGAGAGAAGGGGTATTTCTAAAAAAAGGAAGCATTTTAACAATAAAAGATCATCTTTTGTACATCATCATCTTTTCTGGCATCTTCAGCGTCATTTTTTATTTTGCCATCCGCGGAAAGGGTGCACAAGAGATACAGGCTGGAAAATATGCAGGTATGTTTTTCGGGGGAATTATGATAACAGGATTCCTGATCTCTTTGGCTATTGGAAAATGTACAGAACGCCTTTTGAAGAAGCAAGAAGAGAAGTACAAAGATAGCGAGTGAAAAAGAAAAGGGGTGTCATTATGGGAGAAAGCAGACCAGTAAAGTTATGCTCTGTTGGAAGCAGGATTGAAGCAGAGATGATGATTGATATTTTAAAACAAAATCGAATTCCATCTTATCGAAAACCTATAGGAAGCGCTGAAGTAATGGATATTTATGCCGGAAATTCTATGTTTGGAGAAGATATTTTTGTAAGTCAGGATGATGTTGACAGGGCAAAGGAAGTAACGGGAGACCTCTTTCAGAATAAGAATGAGAAAATATCTGATGCGGAACAAAGGAAGTCCGGCACGGGGAAAATTATAACTGCGGCTGTGCTTGTGGTTTTTGTAGCGGTGATGGGATGGATTTTCTTCTATGGAATATGATCCGGAAGAGAAAACGAATGATTCTAATTTTACTTAAGAGAGGAGTCTCTTTGTGAAACCGGAAGTTGATAAAAGGAAGCTTATTATGGCGAAAGGCAAATCTGAGAACGGTTTGCCTTTCGCTTTTCAGTTTCAATAATGATAAACAGCTCTTTTTTTCATAATAAAGGCTAAAGAAACTCCACAGGCAATCAATTCAGCCACGACAATAGAAATCCAGATACCGTCGATTCCAAGGATCAAAGGCAGCAGCAAGACGGAAGCAACTTGAAATACAAGAGTACGCAAAAAAGAAATCAGTGCTGAGATTAATCCATTATTCAGAGCAGTAAAAAAGGAAGAAGCAAAAATATTGATGCCCGCAAAAAGGAATGAGAAGGAATAAATGCCGAATCCTCTGACGGTCAGATCCAGCAGATCTGCGTCGTAACTGACAAAGATCTGAGACAGCGGTCTTGCCAGAAGTTCAGACAGCGCCAGCATACTGAGGGAGGCAAGGATCAGAATCCGAAAGCTCTTTTTTAGCAGGCTTTTCAGCTCACTGTGATTTTGAGCGCCGTAGTGATAACTGATGACGGGCGCTGTGCCGATGGAATAGCCAATAAAGATAGCAAGGAAAATCATATTGACATACATCAGAACACCGTATGCTGCCACTCCGTTTTCACCGGCATATTTGATAAGCTGTATATTATAAAGCATACTGACAAGTGACATGGAAATGTTGGACATCAGCTCCGAGGAACCGTTGATGCACGCTTTCCAGAGCGCTTTTCCGTCAAATCTGGTTTTGCACAGACGCAGCAGACTCGTATTTTTTCGGGAAAAATAAAGCAGAGGAATCACTCCGCCCAGTGTCTGACTTAATGCTGTCGCAGCTGCGGCGCCGGCAAGTCCCCAGTGAAATACAGCCATAAAAAGGGCGTCCAAAATCATGTTTGCCACTCCGGATATTATAGTGACATACAGTCCAAGATTCGGTTTTTCAGCAGTGATAAAGAAACTCTGAAATTCCATCTGCAAAATAAAACCTGGAACAGCTAAAATAACGATACGGCCATATAAAACACATTGGTCGAGCAGGATTCCTTTCGCACCCATCAGCTGTGCAATTGGTCGGATCAGGAAAAAAGAAAATCCCGCGATTACGATACCTAAAACAAAAGAGACATATACAAAGAGAGAAAACAGTTCATTTGCCTTTTTCAGTTTGTTTTCCCCCATCGTCTTTGCAATCAGGGCGCTTCCTCCTGTACCGAACATAAATCCGACAGCGCCCAGTATCATCAGAAAAGGCATAATAAAGTTGACAGCTGCAAAAGGTGTCTTTCCTACAAAATTAGAGACGAAGACACCGTCCACCACACCATAGATGGAGGTAAAAATCATCATGATGATGGATGGAAATGTGAAACGCAGTAATTTTTTATATGTAAAGTGATCAGATAATTGAATGGTCATATTTCCTCCAGAATAGATAAATGAAATATAGCTGACACTCTCCAAAGTTTAAAACAAAGGAGAGACGATGTCATAGATAAATAATAAAAAATAAAATGTTATAAATAAGCTTCCAGCTTCAGCAAAATTATGGGGAGCTGACAATGCTCATGATCTTGAGTCATGAGAGATTCAAAAAGTACGATGAAAAGAAAAGGTGGTTAAAGATTTTTAAGCTCTTCTTTAAACGCAGCCACATAATTTTGGATGGCGCCAAAATATTGCTGTTTTGCTTCAGAGGACCAGGAGTCAAAAATTCGATTTTCAATATCAATAATTTTTGCGACAGTTTTTTCAGAGAGCTGTTTCCCTTTTTCAGTAAGACATACAAGTTTGCGCTTTCCGTCGGAGGCCTTCAGATAAAGGATGTCCTCAGCTTCCAGTTTGCGGATGGCTGAATTGATCGTCTGTTTGCTCAGGCACGTTAAGATGCAGATGTCATTTAAAAGGCAGCTTCCGCCTTCGTTGCAGAGGGTATATAAAATAATCATAGAACTGTCAGACATTCCCAGCTTCAGGGAAGCCTCGTGGTATACAGCGTCTAATTCACTCTGCAGATAGTTAAAATGTTTCAGAGATTCAGAGATTTTGATATTCATGGCATATTTCCTCCAGACTGTTTTTGGTATGAAATCGGACAAAAAAATTATAGTATGATTTCGGACTATTGTCGATGAAGAAAATGATTGGAAGGTTTGAGTAAACTACAGCGATTTATAGAAGGGAGAGCTTTTTGAGTGAACTCCCCATAAGATAAAGCGAATGGGGTTTTTGCGAAATAACTTTAAATTTTGGAACAGATGACGGCTGTTTGGCGGATGACAAGGAGAAAAGAGAAAGGAAATATAGGCAAAAGAAAGAACAGGAATCCAGCGGCATTTTGCATAAAAATGTATAAAATAGATAGAAACCAGAGAAAAAATACAAAAAAATAGACAAGTGTTTCAGAATGTGATATCATTTTTAAAAACATAAGGGCGGAAAAGATCGCAGTTTTATTGCGAAATTGCGTCAAATACTGCAATGGTTGCAGAGATGTTTTTCTATACTAAGAAATAAGAGGTTTTAAAATTATGCTACAGATGATTGAGACAATCAATAAAGCAGTCAATGATTTTGTCTGGGGTGTCCCCGCCATGATCTGCATTATCGGTGTCGGGCTGTATCTGACACTGCGCACCAATTTTTTGCAAATTCGCAAGTTTCCTTATGCGATGAAGACAACTGTCGGCAGGGTATTTAAAAAGAAAAATGCTTCAGATGGAGCATTGACACCGTTTCAGGCAGTTTGTACAGCTCTGGCAGGTACAGTTGGAACAGGAAATATTGCCGGGGTGGCAGGTGCAATCGCAATCGGCGGTCCAGGAGCAGTATTTTGGATGTGGGTTTCTGCTTTGCTTGGAATGTGTACAAAATTTGCCGAAGTAACCTTGGCTGTCCATTATCGTGAAAAGAATGAACACGGTGATTATATCGGCGGTCCGATGTACTATATCAAAAACGGTCTTGGAAAGAAATGGCACTGGCTGGCAATACTTTTCTGTATCTTTGGAGTGATGACTGTATTTGGAACCGGAAATGCGACACAGGTCAACACCATCACAACAGCCATCAATTCTGCTCTCTTAAATTATCATATTCTTCCAGAGTCTGCTGTGGATACATTCAATCTGGTGATGGGAATTGTTCTGGCTGTTCTGGTAGGAGTAATTCTTTTAGGTGGAATTAAGAGAATCGGAAAAGTGACAGAAAAATTAGTTCCTTTTATGGCGCTGCTCTACATCGCATTAGGACTTGGCGTTGTGATTTTAAATATTCAAAATGTGCCGGAAGTATTTTATTCTATTGTATATGGGGCATTCAATCCTAAAGCAGTTACGGGAGGAATCGTGGGGAGCTTTTTTCTTAGTATGAAAAAAGGTGTCTCAAGAGGAATTTTTTCAAATGAGGCAGGACTTGGAACAGGTTCTATTGCACATGCGTGTGCAGATACGAAAAATCCAGTAAAGCAGGGATATTTTGGAATCTTTGAAGTTTTCACAGATACGATTGTCATCTGTACACTGACAGCGCTTGTCATTTTATGCAGCGGTGTGCCAGTAAACTATGGTGAAGCGGCAGGAGCAGAGCTGACAATTTTAGGTTTTACTTCCACATATGGAAACTGGGTTTCTATTTTTACAGCAGTTGCAATGTGTTGTTTTGCATTCTCAACAATTATCGGATGGGGACTTTATGGAGCCAGATGCATAGAATTTTTATTTTCTTCTAAAATGATCAAACCATTCATGGTTATCTATTCTCTTGTTGCCATTATCGGGGCAACAATGGATTTAGGACTTCTTTGGAGTATCGCGGAGACATTTAATGGACTGATGTCGATCCCGAACCTGATCGCTTTGTTCTTACTTTCTGGAACGGTTGTAAAACTGGTAAAAGAAAGCAGGAAAGAAGAGAAAAAATAAAGCAGAAGCCATACAAGATCCCGATTTTAAGCGGGAATGCTGATGAGAAAAAATATTTATGGAGATCTCAGAAAAATTTGTGACTTTCGTCATGAAATGAATCGATACAGAATAAAATAAATATAAAAAAAAATAATGCCGGATCTCAGATGAAAATGAACCGACCCCCAAAAGTTAGACCTAAAAAATCTAACTTTTGGGAGGTCGGTTCAGTCGCCTTAGAGATCCGACATTTTTTTTAACAAATAAGACAGGAATACCTGTAACTTTATTCAGTAGAAACTGACATAGGACAGTATACAGAACGGCATCGAAAAATCATGATTCGGAAAAGGAATGAAAGATTCCTTTTGGAAATAGAATAGTCAAACGCGTATATTCGTTTTCTTCGGAGGCAATCTCTAATTTCAGACCAAGTCTGGTGCATAATTTTTTTGACAGATACAGTCCCATACCAGTTGAGTTTGATTTTTTTCGATTTGATCCGGTAAAGCCTTTCTCAAATACTCTTCCCAGTTCAGACTGTTTGATGCCGCAGCCGTTATCCTGAATCACAAGAGAGATGTTTGTATCGTGATCCGAAGCGTATATAGTCAGCTTATTTTCAGATTTATTAAAATATTTAATCGAATTCTGGATGATCTGTGAGAAAATAAAAATGAGCCATTTTTCGTCAGTGTATACCATGTGATTCATATCATGCAGGTCTACCATCACTTTTAATTCCATCAGCGGGCGACGAAATTTTAAAATGACACTGTGCATCACATCCTCCAGATTCAGCTGTTTTACAAAATAATCTTTCTCTGTATTTTCACTTCTGGCGTAGTAAAGCATCTGTTCTACAAGCTGAAAAATTTTATCGGTCTCTTTTTTTAAAGTATAATTTTTACAGTTGTCAAAAGTCAGCGACAAAGCTCCGATTGGAATTTTGATTTCATGGGCAAAACTTTCCACATATTCCTGATATTCCTGTTTCTCTGTCATGATTTCGCTGATCTTGTCATTCATCGCCTTACATGCTTTTTTCAGTGCATAATAGTATCCGGCATTCTGAAAATCTCTTGGCTTTTTTAGAATTTCAGCAATATAATAACTTTCCTCAAGACTGTCCGCTAAATGGATGATTTTGTTGTACTCTTTTAATTTCCTGCGATACAGAAAAAACTGAAAGAGAAGATGTATTGTGACAAAGAGAAGAATCAGTAAAAAAATATAAAAACTGTCCACCCCGCAGAAGAAAAGCAAAAATACAGTAAATATCAGAAAGAAAATCTGAAAGATCAGCTCCAGTATCTTTTCCTCTAAAAATGCAAAAAAATTCAAAGTTTCCAGCCCTTTCCGCGTATATTTTCTAAAAGATGATTAATGTCGATCTCACGCAATTTCTTTTTTAAACGTGTCATGTTGACAAGCAAAACATTTTCATCCAGATAATATTTATCATTCCATAACTGTTCCAGCAGCTCATCTTTGCTGATAATTTTATCATCATTCATAAAAAAGTAATATAGGATCCGAAATTCATTTCTTGTCAATTCTGCACTCTTGCCATGATATTTCAGAACAGAAAGGTGAAGGTCAAGCGTACAGTCCTTTTTTGTAATTTCACGGAAATTATTAGGATCGGAGAGCTTTAATGCGCGTTTGATTTTTTCCAGCAGAATAAAGGAGTCATATGGTTTAGGAATAAAATCAATTCCTCCAACCTGAATGCTCTTTAACTCATCCGCATTTGTATCCCGGCTTGTGACAAAGATAATCGGCACAGGGGCAGATTGTTTGATCTTTTCGCAGACTTCATATCCATTTTCAAAGGGCAGGTTGATATCTAATAAAACTAAGTCAACGCAGTAATGGGATAATTCTGCTGCCAAATTTTTAAAATCTGTCAGAAGGGCAGTGTCGTATCCATGCCCCTCCAACAGTTTAGAAAGTTCAAGACGAGTGATCTCATCGTCTTCAATAATTGCAATTCTCATTAAAAAATATCACCTCAGGTTTCCGAAAAAGGAAAGTCAGAAAGCGGAACTCTCCTCATTGATGTTTCGCTTGAATCCGATATACGTTGTGATCCAGTATATTCCATAGATCAGGAAGAAATGTGCCATACTTGTTCGTGAAGAGTTCAGTTGCCTTGAATTTATCATGAACAGGGACACGATCAACTGGATTCTGAAAAAATTGAATACAGGAGGTCGAACATGGAGCATTTACCAAAGAAAATCCACCACAACGGCATCGGCTACACGCTGATGGGAGACTACTACATCCCCGACCTGAAACTGCCGGAGGAAAAACGCCCCATCGGGCGGTGGGGGCGGATGCACAAGGCGTTTCTGCAAGAACACTGCCCCGGCCAGTACAATGAACTGCTTCTGTCGGGAAAACTCTGGACATATCTTGCTGACCTGAACGAGCAGGCCGATGACCGGTTGGCGTGTATCATCTCGCAGATGCAGGATGCGGAGGGCGTCACCGAGGAACTGAAAGCCTGTGACCAGCTTGCATGGGTCGGAGCCATGAACAGCATCCGCAGTCGGGCAGAGAAAATCATCCTCTCTGAGATGATTTTTGCCTGAGGGAGGTGGACGCATGATTCTGGAAGAAATGTTTAACGGCAGGTTCTATCCTTGTGAAACGGTGGTCGCTGATTCACTGAGGTTCAAGCAGGCCACCAAAGCCAGTGCAGCTCTGATGGATACTTTATCGGAACACCTGAGCAAAGAGGACTATGCTCTGGTTGAAGAACTGCGGGAGCAAATGGCAATCGCTCAGTGCGAGGAAAACGAAAGCCACTTCAAATACGGCTTTTCGGCGGGGCTACTTGTCCAAAAGGAAGCCTATGAGCAAGTGGCGCAGAGAGAAAAAGAGTAGCATCCCCATTGTAGCCGTTCTCATTTTGAGTACGGCTACTTTACTCCCATAAAGTGGTGGTGGACAAAATGACCACTCCTACTTCATTGGAGTAAAGTGGTGGTTTCCATTTTGAGAACTACCAAAATCGAAACAACATCGGCTTTTGGGGATGTGAAAAAACTCGATTGAGTTTTTTCACATCCCTCTTTTTGCTTTTGTTGTGTATAAATTGCTAGAATCATACGCTGAAAAGGCGCACTTCC
>JAGZHZ010000047.1 GCA_018366495.1 Clostridiales bacterium | reverse complement strand
TTCATCATCGTAATACTGTGGCATAGTTTCATTCCTCTTTTCTTCATAAGATTATATCTTATTAGCCACATGTGTTACAACTATAGTTTATCACAACAAAATTAAATTGTCAAATGGTTCACCATGTAAACAAGTTTCTCTTTTTCCGATGTAAACTATCATTTACATCAGGTAAACGACCATATTCTTTACTTTTTTGACTTCTGAATAAATAATAGAATTATCAATGTTATACATTTTCAGGACTCTATTCATTTCATCAAAAAAATATCATTCCGTTTCATCAAGACAAAAACGGATAAAAGGAGGGAGGTTGACTAGAAAATGATAGAAATGATATCTGCCTGAAAACTTATCCGAAAGGAGGGATAAAGAAATGAAAATGAAAAAATTCTTGTTACTCATAGTAATGTCTGCCAGCATTTGCATGATTCCAAGTTCCGCTAAAGAGCCAGTATCTGCAAATCGAGATATAGGGATTCATAAAAAAACTGCCGTTATAATGGACAAAACGAAGGATGCCTCTTGGGGAGTAGGATCATTAGTATCTCAGAATCCTTTAGGTCGTAAACCTTGGGCATATGCCATGACAGAGACTCATGCCGGATCAATAGCGTATGAGGTTAAAGCCAGAATATCTGTAAACAGCGGCGGGACAACCGACTATACTTCCTGGGCTGTAAAGAATAATGCTTCTTCCGTGACTTCTGCAGCAATCATTGCGCGTACAGAAAGTAATGTTCTCTTCACAAGTGAACATCGCATACAGGACACTGCCTCTTCATCTTGGACAGGAACAACAATTACAGAATCTTATTGATAGGAATTAACGTGAAAAATATGGTATCATTTAAAAATTGTTTTCTATTTACACTTATATTATTCATTACTTTTTCAGGAATTTCTGTAAATGCAGAATCAGAAATTCCTGAAATCGAGACAGAACCGCTTTATGTCTCAGACAATAGTTTTTATTTTGGCGTATTCACAGCAGAGACGAAAGATGAAGCAAAAAATGGTATTTTTCAAAATGTCACAGATGAAACGATATTTTATGCCTCCATACAGAACTCAGGCAAAGATCGCTGCATTACTTTAAAAGGGTATCTGAACTATGAAAGTGTGCCTCTTCATATTTTAGATCCAAAATATGATCAGGAAAAAATTTCTGTCAAAGACGGCGCCAACATCGTAATCCCTTTTAAAATAGATGCCGAAATCCGCCCATCTGCTAATTATAAGTTTCTTATTTCCATGTTCATAGGAGTGGATCTTCATGAGAGCGATACTCATTTTGGTACAACAATGTATGGCACGTCATATGATTATTTCATCCAGAATCAACCGGAGAATATTGTGGATCTTGATTTGATTTCAGAAAAACCGCTGCATTATATTCCTTTTTCTCCTGATCGCATGGCATTTATGATAAACACTGATTTTTCAGCTGATACGGATCTAATAAAAGTTCCGCCCGCTGAATTAACAGTGAAAAAAGGAGAAGAGTTCTCATTGGCTTACCGAATCGGAAATGCTTATCCAAAAGCCAAATCCTGTCTGTTGCTCGTGACCATGGACTACCAGCAGGCTTCTATTAATAATGCAGATTATCTATGTATTGATACTCGTGACAATTATATTTCCTACGGTGAAATCAAGCTTACTGCTCCAGATCAGGAAGGAAAATATGAAATCTGCGCATTGCTTGTTCCCGATCCTAAGACTCCTGTTCCTTTCGTCCCTTTGGAGTATTCTCGCCGTTTCACACTGACTGTCACTTAATAGATCACAGAAGTCGTGATATTCGGCGCCGGAAACATCAGATAAATCAAAAGTATGATTGCAAAAGAGACTATAATATTTATAAAAAAACATATTATAGTCTTTTTTGACGTTATTATCAGATCCCGCTTTTTTGGCGTTTTTATCAGAGAATAGACTAAGATACAGACTGAAAAAAATGGGATACAAAATAATCTCAAATCTGTTTTTTCTTTCTGTTGTGTCAATTCTTTCTGTTTTACCTCTTGCTCTCTTTCTGTTATTTCTGTTATGTCTTCTTGCCCCGTCAATTCTTCTTCATTTTTTTCACTTTCTTTTTCTATGCTTTCAATACCGTCTCCTTCTCCTAAAATTTCATTAAAATCAACCTGATATAAATGGCAGATTTTTCTAAAATTTTCTAAGTCAGGCAGGCACAAATCATTTTCCCATTTTGAGATGGACTGCCGAGATAGAAACAGCTTTTCTGATACTTCTTTCTGAGACATTTCATTTTTTACTCTGGCTTCTTTCAGTTTTTCTCCTAAAGTTTTCATAAATAAAATCCTTTCAAGAAAATATAAAAAAATAAAAGATGTATGCAAGCCATATTTCTGAATATGCCCGCATACATCCCTTTATTTCTTACCTATATGTAAAAACTCTTTTTATTTATGCTTCAGCTGCCTCTGTTGCCGCTGCTTCCGCCGCTTCTGCTACAGCTGCTTCATACTGTTCCAGAATAATTTTTTGAATGCGTTCTCTCGTCTCAGAGTTAATCGGATGTGTGATATCGCGATATTCTCCATCGGAAGCTTTTCTGCTAGGCATAGCGATAAATAAACCTTTCTCTCCCTCAATCACTTTGATATCATGAACAACAAATTCATCATCAATCGTGATAGAAACAACTGCTTTCATTTTTCCTTCTTTTGCGACCTTGCGCACTCTAACATCAGTAATTTTCATAACTTCCAGGCCCCTTTCCTACATCATCTTTCAAAATACATATCGTTCATTTTTCTCAACCACGATTTTAATTCCGTCTTCTCCGATATGGTAGGAGTTTGCCCGAATTGTATCACGGCTCTCTACGATGCAGTTTTCAATATGTGTATTGTCCCCTAAATAGACATCATTCAGGATAATTGAATTCTTAATCACGCAATTATCACCAACAAATACTTTCTTAAATAAAACGGAATTTTCTACATATCCGTTTACGATACATCCGCTGGATACAAGACTGTTCTTCACT
This sequence comes from Clostridiales bacterium, assembly GCA_018366495.1. GTDB lineage: Bacteria > Bacillota > Clostridia > Lachnospirales > Lachnospiraceae > JAGZHZ01. The sequence goes on along the minus strand of JAGZHZ010000047.1, from coordinate 7,899 downwards.
TCTGATCCTGGATTATATTTTGCTGGCGGCAGATCGTCCACTTTTGAGTAGACATCCGGATACTGACGGAAGAAATAATCTCTCACTTCTTTTTTCAGGAAATCCATATTTGTCTTATAGTAAGACTCAACTGTAGAAATACTGCTCCAATATGTAGAAATCTTATATCCATAGATTCTCTTTAAGTTTTTATATCGAATTAAAATATCTTTTACAAAATCATGGCGGTCTTCCTGCATACATCTCTCGATCAGCTCAATCAGCTGTCTTCTCCGGATGACATAGATACCTGTGGAGATCGTATGAGAGGAAGATACCATCGGTTTTTCCTCAAAATCTTCAATTCGGCAGTCTTCATTCATTCTGACAACGCCAAATCTTGTGACATCTTCGCCCGGTTCCATATCTTTACATACAACAGTGATATCCGCTTTCTTTTCGATATGATATTCCAGAACTTTATTATAATCCAGTTTGTATACACCATCTCCGGAAGCAATAATTACATATGGCTCATGACATTTCTTGAGAAAATCCAGATTCTGTCCGATTGCATCGGCAGTACCTCTGTACCAGAAACTGTTGTCATGCGTAACTGTTGGTGTGAATACAAATAATCCACCCTGTTTTCTTCCAAAATCCCACCATTTTGATGAGCTTAAATGTTCATTTAAAGATCTTGCATTGTACTGTGTCAAGACAGCCACTTTCTGTACAGATGAATTTGTCATATTGCTCAGCGCAAAATCAATGCTTCGGTAACTTCCTGCAACCGGCATGGCAGCAATAGCTCTCTTATTTGACAATTCTCTCATTCTATAGTTGTTTCCGCCTGCTAAAATAATACCTACTGCTCTCATGAAATTCCACCTGCCTTAATTAAAGTTTCGCCGCTTTCCAATACGCCATCCGGATAATCTTCCGGTGTTGTCTTTCCTGAAATTGCTGTGTTCTTGCCGACTTTTACATTTGCCGGTATATAAGTTTTCTCTCCGACTGTCACAAGACCGAAGGAGTAAATATTTGGTTTCACCTTGTTTGGAACTTCTTCGCCCACACCGAGGACAACATTCTTTCCAATTTCTACATTCTCTGCAATGATCGCCTTGTCAATCACTGCTCCTTCGCCAATGGTGGTCTCTTTCATGATAATGGAATTGCGCACCACAGCGCCCTTCTCAATCGTAACGCCTGCACCGATAACAGAGTTTTCAACTTCTCCATAAATCTCGCATCCGTCTCCGATGATGCTTCTGAATATTTTGGCTTCCGGAGAAACATACTGCGGAGGAATAATATCGCTCTTTGTATAAATTTTCCAGTATTCTTCATATAAGTTAAATTCAGGAATGATATCAATTAGTTCCATATTTGCTTCCCAATAGGAACCTAATGTTCCTACGTCTTTCCAATATCCATTGTATTCATAAGCAACCAGCTTTCTGCCGTTCTCATGACAATATGGAATGATATGTTTTCCAAAGTCACATCCATTTACATCGGACATTGCAATCAGCGCTTCTTTCAAAACTTTCCATGAGAAGATATAAATACCCATGGATGCCAGATTGCTCTTTGGATGTTCCGGTTTTTCCTGGAACTCTGTGATTGTGTTCTTATCATCTGCGATGACGATTCCGAAACGGCTCGCCTCTTCCATCGGCACCGGCATAACGGCAATGCTGACATCTGCATTACTTGCCTTGTGGAAGTCAAGCATCACCTCATAATCCATTTTATAAATATGGTCACCGGATAAGATCAATACATAGTCCGGATTAAAAGATTCCATGTAATCCAAGTTCTGATAAATTGCATTTGCAGTACCTGTATACCACTCGCTGTTTGTACTCTTTTCATATGGAGGTAAAACAGTCACACCGCCGATATTTCTGTCCAAATCCCACGGAATACCAATTCCAATGTGAGAATTTAAGCGCAACGGCTGATACTGCGTCAATACACCCACTGTATCTATACCAGAATTAATACAGTTACTGAGCGGGAAATCAATAATTCTATATTTTCCGCCAAAAGCTACGGCTGGTTTTGCTACTTTTGCTGTCAATACACCGAGACGGCTTCCTTGTCCGCCTGCAAGCAGCATTGCAATCATTTCTTTCTTAATCACGCTATCACCTCTTGTTGTAATTTATTATTTTTTTATTATATCACATAATTTTGAAATAGTGAACATTTTTTACAAAAAAATCGAAAAATTTTACATCTTTTTATCATAATTCATTAATTACTTTTAACCTTGTTTTTTCCATTTTTCGACACTTTTATATCTTTTTCCCTTTATTTTTCATTTTTCATTCTATATTTTGTATATTTTTTACATAATTTTTCATATTAAATCGTCAATTTTCCTTTTAAATCTGCTTTTTTTCCTTCTGTTTGGAATCTTTCCAAAGTAATCCTTACCTTTTCTTCATGTTTTCTTTGCAGACATAAAAAAGGCTGAAACTCCATTTTTTTATCCTGTATAGGAAATCAAAGCAAATAAGTTGCGCATATCGCTGCTCTAGTATATAATCGAAATAGAACAACTCTACGGAAAAGTGCGAAACACACACAGATGGAATATGCGGTACAGTGTAATATAATTCGTGATTTGTCTTCTGCTTTTCTATATATAAAATCTTATAAAAGTAAAGGAGTGACTCATAATGTATCAGATAGATTTTAACCGTCCGATTCATATTCATTTTATAGGAATCGGGGGAATCAGCATGAGCGGTCTTGCCTCAATTTTGCTCGACCGTCATTTTCAGATTTCCGGCTCTGACGCAAAGGAATCTCCTCTGACAAAATGGATGGAAGAAAAAGGTATAAAAGTTTTCTACGGTCAGAGTGCTTCAAATATCGAAGATGGAACAGATGTTGTCGTCTACACAGCAGCCATTCATCCTGACAACCCTGAATTTTCAGCCGCTGTTCAAAAAGGCATCCCAATGCTGACTCGCGCAGAGCTTCTGGGCCAGATCATGTCAAATTATGAAACGCCGATCGCTGTATCTGGAACACATGGAAAGACAACTACTACTTCTATGATTTCTCAGATTTTCCTTGCTGCTGATCTGGATCCTACGATCTCTGTAGGCGGTATTCTGCAGTCTATCAATGGAAATATTCGTGTCGGAAATTCTCAGGTATTCCTGACAGAGGCATGTGAATACACAAACAGTTTTCTTCATTTTTATCCGAAGATCAGTATTATCCTGAATATTGACGCCGATCATCTCGACTTCTTTAAAGATCTCGATGATATCCGTCATTCCTTCCGTCTTTTCTCTGAGCTTCTTCCGAAAGATGGAACTTTGATCATTAATGGTGAAATTCCGAATGTGCAGGAAATCACGGATGGACTTCCATGCAGTGTTATCACTTACGGCAAGGAGGGGGAAAGCGACTATTATGCTTCTAACATCACATTTGATGAATTTGCCCATGCCTCTTTCGACTGTATTTACAGAGGCGAGTGCATAGGCCATTTCAAATTGAGTGTGCCGGGCATCCACAACGTTTCAAATGCACTGTCTGCGATTGCACTTTGTCGTCTGCTCGGAATTGATGAATCTGTCATTGAAAAAGGGTTATCTGATTTCCATGGCACAGACCGCCGTTTCCAGTACAAAGGCAGTGTCGGAAATGTGACAGTGATTGATGATTATGCACATCATCCTACAGAAATCAAAGCTTCTTTACAGGCAGCAAAGAATTATCCTCACAAATCGATCTGGTGTGTATTTCAGCCTCATACATACACACGCACAAAGGCGCTGATGGATGAATTTGCAGAAGCACTTTCTCTTTCCGATCATGTTGTGCTCGCTGAGATCTATCCAGCCAGAGAGACGGATAACCTGGGAATCAGCTCTGAGACATTAAAAGAAAAAATCGAACATCTGGGCACAGATGTCCACTATTTCCCTTCTTTTGACCAGATTGAGACTTTCCTTTTAGAAAACTGTACACCTGGCGATCTTCTGATCACAATGGGCGCAGGTGACGTTGTTAAAATCGGTGAAAATTTACTGGGTATTTCCTGATAAAAAATCCACATACTGTTTTATTTGTTTTCCCTCTCAAAACTCAGGGACTTGTCAAAACAGTATGTGGATTTTTTTCTTTTGTCCTCCTCAATACCAGAATAACCGTGGTTTTCTGCGTATCATCCTAAAAACTGGATATTCTCTTTTGATTCGAGTTGTGGTATACTAATTAGACCATAATTGAACTGAATTCATTATTTCCAGAAGGTGACCACATGAACCCATTATTTATACACACGAATCAAACAAAAAATACAACGATCCTGCAAAATCAATTTATTGATCAATATATGGCCTCAGCAAATGGGGAATATGTGAAATTGTATCTTTATCTGCTGCGGTGTGCACAGGCCGGAGAAGAAATCTCTTTTGCTGCCATCTCAGATCTTCTGGATCATACGGAAAAAGATATCAAGCGCGCTCTTGCCTACTGGGAAAAACTGGGGCTTTTGCGCCTGACCAAAAGCGAGACAGGCTGGATCACAGATATTACTTTTTTAGATATTCCATCCCGTGAAAATTCGACCCGAGAAACAGATTCTTCTTCCCTCTCTGTCTCCTCCGCTGCAGCCTCTTGCGCACCTCCTGTGCAGGAGCTGGAGATCAAAAAGATGACGCCGGAGAAACTTGCTTTTTTGCAGTCAAAGGAAGAAATTCAGCAGCTCCTTTTTATCGCAGAGCAATATCTTGGAAAAACTCTGGATCCTTTGGAGATCTCTACTATTTTGTACTTCTACGATGGACTTCATTTTTCTCTTGATCTGATCGAATATCTGATTGAATACTGCGTCTCAAAAGGCTGTGGAAACTATCGCTATATGGAAAGCGTAGCTCTGTCCTGGGCAAAAGAAGGAATCTCTACCGTCTCTGATGCAAAGCAGAGTATGCAATATATGAGAAACTATTATTCTATATTGAAGGCTTTTGGAATCCGCGGACGAAATCCTGTCCAGTCTGAGATTGATTATATGGCGCGCTGGCTGAAAGAATATAATTTTCCTCTTGATTTAATCATAGAAGCATGCAGCAGAACGATTGAACGCATTCACCAGCCAAAATTTTCTTACACAGAGAGAATTCTTTCTGACTGGCAGGCAAACGGGATCAAGAGTCTGGAGCAGTTAAAGGTCACGGAAGAACAGCAGAAAGCAAAACGCCCGTCCGCTGCTCCTCAGGCGCCTGCCGCCTCATCCAATAACCGCTTCAACAATTTCCACCAGCGTCAGTATGATTTTGATCAGCTCGAAAAACAGCTTTTAAATGCCGACTGAAGCTGAACTTTTTTGGAACATAGTTATCAAATATGTCGTAAAACCCCTTGCTTTAGCTATGGGGAGTGTCAACGTTTTTCTGATAAGTTAAATATCTCTGATATAGAAAAACTAAAATATATTATTTAAGGAGAGATTTCTTTGTCTTTAAAAAATTCACAATATGATGCGATCCTGCGCACCTATCAGCAGGATCAGTTTGAAAACAAACACCGGCAGGACCAATGTATTCAAAAAGCATATGAAGCGCTCCCGCAGCTGGCCGAAATTGATTGCGAAATTTCTTCTCTCTGTGTCAGCCGCGCCAAAAAGCTGCTCTTTGGAGAGGAAACGGCGCTGAATGATTTAAAAGAGCAGATTGCTTCTCTTTCTGCCAAACGCAGTGACCTTCTTGTCCATCATGGTTTTCCTGCTGATTACCTGGAACTTCATTATAAATGTCCTGACTGTAAGGATACCGGTTTCATCGGGAATGAAAAATGTCATTGTTTTAAACAGAAGGAAATTGATCTGCTCTATATGCAGTCTAATGTGCGTGAGATTTTGGAAGAAGAAAATTTTTCCAAGTTTTCTTTCCAATATTATTCAAGAGATATCATCAATCCTGCCACAAAACTGTCCGCTCTGGACACTGCCAAAAAAGTGGTGGCCGACTGCAGAGAATTTTTAGTTTCCTTTGACACAACACCCGGCAATCTGTTTTTCTATGGGGACACTGGTGTTGGAAAAACATTTTTATCGCATTGTATCGCCAAATGGTTAATCGACCGTTCTCATTCGGTTATCTATTTCTCGGCATTTCAGCTTTTTGATTTATTTGCGAAATATACATTTTCCAGAGAAGAGGACGCCATGGAATTTTATCCGTATATTTTTGACTGTGATCTGCTGATCATTGACGATCTGGGCACAGAACTGACAAACGCATTTGTCTCCTCTCAGCTCTTTCTCTGCATCAATGAACGTCTGATCCGCAAAAAAAGTACGATTATTTCCACTAATCTTCCTATGAACCGTTTTTCTGACACTTATTCCGAACGTGTTTTTTCCCGAATCACCAGCAACTACACGATGTGCAAGCTGATTGGGGATGATATCCGCATTCAGAAAAAATTATCAGGAAGAAAAGCTTGACCATAAAAATCTTTGTGATAAACTAAAATAGCCAGTTATTGAATTATTATTAAACAATGAAGGAGAATATATCATGCAAACAACAGATGAACGCAATCTTGAAACTATTCCTGTCGGATCTCTTGGTATTATTCCGCTGGAAAGCTGTAAAACACTCGGTGAAAAAATCAATGCTTACCTTGTGAAATGGCGTCAGGAAAGAAACCACACAGATGCCGCAACCGTTGCATTTGAGGGATATCAGAGAGATAATTACATCATTCAGGCTGCAACCCCTCGTTTTGGTTCCGGCGAAGCAAAGGGAATCATCAAAGAATCTGTGCGCGGCGATGACTTATATATTTTAGTGGATGTCTGCAACTACAGTATGACATACTCTCTGTGCGGTCATGTCAACCATATGTCACCGGATGATCATTTTCAGGATTTAAAACGTATCATCGCAGCTGTGGAAGGAAAAGCAAAAAGAATCACTGTCATCATGCCATTCTTATATGAAAGCCGTCAGCATAAACGTACCAGCCGTGAATCTCTCGACTGTGCGCTTGCCCTGCAGGAATTAGTTGACATGAATGTTGACAACATCATCACGTTTGATGCTCATGATCCTCGTGTTCAGAATGCGATCCCTCTGCATGGATTTGAGACTGTACAGCCTGCATACCAGTTCATCAAAGGTTTATTCCGAGCTGCTCCTGACATTTCTCTTGACCCTCAGCATCTGATGGTAATCAGCCCGGATGAAGGCGGCACAGGTCGTGCAATCTATATGGCAAACGTCCTGGGCGTTGACATGGGTATGTTCTATAAGAGAAGAGATTATGCACACATTGTAAACGGTACAAACCCGATTGTAGCTCATGAATTCCTCGGAACGGATGTGGAAGGAAAAGATATGATCATCATTGACGATATGATTTCTTCCGGCGGAAGTGTGATTGATGTTGCAAAAGAATTAAAATCCAGAAAAGCAGGACGTATTTTCATCTGCGCTACTTTTGGTCTGTTCACAAACGGTATGGACAAATTTGATCAGGCTTATGAAGAAGGACTGTTCGACTTCGTTCTCACCACAAACCTTGTATATCAGACTCCTGAACTGTTATCAAAACCATATTATGTAAATTGTGATATGAGCAAATATATCGCTTATATTATTGATACGCTGAATCACGATGCGTCTATCAGCTCCCTGCTGAATCCGACTGATCGTATTCAGAAATTCCTTGCAAAACATAAAAATAAATAAGATCCAGCAAAAAACAATTAGACAAAGGGAGCGCTGCCCGGTTATCGATAACCTGGCGGCGCTCCCTTACTTTTTCTTATTTCTTTCTTTTTATCAAACGACCTAGCAAGAATACTCCCACTTCAAGCCCGTAGAGGGATAAGTGGTGAGATGAATTGCCAAAGCTGTACCCTAGTAAATAATAGAG